>JBOEGE010000001.1:0-536316 GCA_050633265.1 Paracoccaceae bacterium
TATGGCGATGCGGGCGATGATACGCTTTCGGGCGGCGAAGGCGATGATACGCTTTTCGGCGGCGCGGGTCTCGATCAGCTCTCGGGTGATGCGGGCGATGATCTCTTTGCTTATGAAAACCGCGAAGAGGCGTTTGGCGATGTGGTGGTCGGCGGCAATGGCCCCGATGATACCGCCGATAATGACACGCTAAACCTCAAGGGCTTCGGCCCGTTCAAAATCATTGATCAAGAGGCCGATAGTTCTGATGACGGCGCCACCAAAGGCACGGTCAATTTCTTAGATGCCGCGGGCAATATTGATGGCTCGCTGACCTTTTCGCAGATCGAACGTTTGGTGATTTGCTTTACGCCGGGGGTGAGCGTCTCAACGATTTCCGGGCAGGTGCTGGTTGAAAATCTCGCGGTTGGGGATCGGGTGATCACGCGCGACAATGGCATCCAAAAGGTCCGCTGGATCGGCCGCAAAAAGATCACCGCCCAAAAGCTCTATGACGATGAGATGCTGCGCCCGGTTTTGATCCGCAAAGGCGCGCTTGGCCACGGTTTGCCAGAGCGCGATATGGAAGTTTCGCCAAACCATCGCATGTTGGTGGCCAATGGCCATATGCAGCTTTTGTTTGGCGATCCTGAGGTTTTGGTGGCGGCCAAACATCTGGTTGGCAAACCCGGGATCGAACATGGCAGCATGGCCGGAACCGAATATATTCACGTCCTGTTTGATCGCCACGAAGTGATCATGGGCAATGGGGCCTGGACCGAAAGCTTCCACCCCGGCGATCATGCGCTTAGCGGGATCAACCAAGAGCAACGCGCTGAAATCTTTAGCATTTTCCCTGAGCTGGAAACGCAAGTTGGGGTCGAGGCCTATCTTGCCGCGCGCAAACCTTTGAAAGCCTATGAAGCAAAAGCGCTTGTCTTTTAGGGCGGGTTTTCAGCCATCAAAGGGGCCCGTCTTTGGCGGCATACCTAGGCTGTGATAGGCGCCTGATCCTGGGATAAAACGCGCAAGCCGGCTCAAACGGGCCCAAACAGGCCTGCGTGCACGCATGCGCCAATGGCCCTATTTTACCACCAATCGGTTGCGCGCGTCATAAGGCCCGTGCACTTCAGGCAGGTCGATTTCAACAGGGCCAGCCGCTTTGCCCATATCGCCAAAGTCCTGCCCCGGCGCCAAGTTGACAACGCACATAATCCCCCCGCCGCCAAAAAAGACCTCCTCGTTTTCTGAATCGAAAAACGCCAGGTTGCGAAACGCCTCACCAAAGGAAGCCATCAGAGGCGCGCGCGTTACCGGGGTGATAACGCCGCGGCTTGGGATGGTCGCATCAAAACGGCCCGCGCCCTTGATAATCCGCGTCTCATCCGCCTCATTGGCAAGGATCCACTGGCCAAGAGAGCCGACCATCCCATAAAAACCATAGGGGTTGGGCGGCATCGCATCCCGCGCCGGACGATCATAAACAAAGCCAGCATTTTCGGGCTTTTCCCAAATGTTTACCCCGGGTTGCCAGGTACCATCATTTGTTGCCCAGGGGAGGATCAACCCGCCGCTGCGGGCGGCAAATTCCCACTGATCTTCGCTTGGCAATGTGACCGGCATATTGAGAAGCGTGCCAAGCCATTCGCAATAGGCAAGCGCTTCGTGATAGGGGACTTCGGCAACAATGTTATCATCGTCCCAATTGAGATCTTCCGACTGCGCAGGCAGGCGCGCGCGGCCCGTTTTGCGGCGAAAAAGCGCGTAATCGGCGTTGCGCACCATGAATTGGGCCATGAGATAGGGCGCCAGCGTTACCTCATGCGGCGGGCGGGCCTCTGAGGGGTATGCGACCGGACGGGTCTCAATCGAGCCATCCATCAGCGCCACTTTGATATCATAATTTCCGGCCGTAAAACTTGCGCCCGGCACGCGGATAAATTCGGCGCGGCTGCGCGCGATCAGATCGGGAATTTCGGCGGATTTTTTCATATAGATCACTCCGGCAAAGCTAAGAGCGGCAAGGGCGAGAGCGAGGGGAATACCGACTTTAAGCAAAACGAGCCTTATTGATTGGGGTGCCTGCATCAATAAAACTGCCACTTGGCAGCGCATTCACGAGGCGGGTGAATTCGGTTTGGTTGGCAAAATCCATCACATAATTAAGCCGCGACATGCCCGCAGCATAACTTGTTTTTGCGCCCATCGGATTGACCCGTGCGGCGATCTTTTGCCATTCTTCGCGCGTTTGCACTGTGCGCACAACAACCAAAATCGCCGCCTCCTGATGTTCTTCGCGCGACATAAGGAAAGTCTCGCTCAAAGCATAAAGAATGGCCCCTTTGGCCTCTGGCGGGGCATAGAAAAGCTCGTCGGGGGCGGTTTTGATATGTTTGGCAAAATCGCGCGCCTTACCGGGGCCATCGATCCAATCGGAAAGCGAGGCAAAGATCGCCTCCAAAATGCTGCCGCCCAAATTTACAAGGCCTTCCAGCGCGGCTTGGCCGTTTTTGATCGCATAAAGCGCAAGCGCCACAACGCCCTTATAAGCCGCCTCGGAGATAAAGAAGAGGAAGCCGAAATTATTGTCTTTGAGCTTATGATAGATATACATCACCAGCTCATAGATCGTGCCAAAGCCGATGGCGCCCGATAAACTGCCCTTGGCGCCGATCCCGATCACCAATTGCGCCTTGCAGCGAAACATGAATTTCTGCGTGCGCTCATCAAATTCGATCCGCAAAGAGACCTCGCCACCGATGCCAGCATTGCCCGCAACCGTCGCGCCAATCTCGATCAAGGCCGCCCAGCCGGGATTGCCGGAACGCGCGCGTTTGTCCGGGTTGTCCCATTCCATCGCGCCCTTTACCCCGCCGCCCGCTTCAACCCCCGCAAAGGCTTCGGCCGCGATAACCCCTTTTGCCCCCGCCGGCGCAGGCAGAGACATCATCGAACCATCCGGCGCGCGCTTATACTCGACCCCGGCAGTGCCCATGATGCTCGCGCCAAGCATGGCCTGGGCGGTCAGCGTTGCTTTAAAGCGGAAATAGCCGAAATCCATCTGCTCTTGCTTGCCATCGCCCGTGCCCTCGACCCCGTATTCGATCAACGCGCGCCAGCCCTCGCGATCGGGCGCATATAGATCAAGCTTCAGCTCGGCCTCGCCCAAGATCAGGCGCCCCTCAACATTGGCGTTCATCGAATAGCTGCGCTGTTTGGCGTTATAGCCCGCTGTCGCCCCATAGCCGCGATAGCCGCGCAGCAATTGCGCCCCATGCGAATAGTCGTGATTGGCGCCACTGTCGGAATAGCTCAGACTGTCATTGACATCATCAACCCATTTGAGCCAGCTCGCATCCCAAACATCCGTGATCGAGCCCGACACCTGAACCTTGGCCAACTGCCCGCGAAAGGTGATCCCCTTGGCCAGATCATCCGATATTTTGCGGTACGCATCGCGAAAGGCGCCAGCGGATTTTTCCCGGTCAAGCGCGCCGAAATTAGGATCCGTATCGCGGATGGATTTGGGCAGTGGAATGCGCCGCCAATGGTTTTTCATCTTATCGCTGCGGATGCGGGTCCAGCGGCGCTGCGTGATGGAATAGCCCTGCACGAGATGCTTTTCGGGCAGGTCGCGGGTTGGCGTTATGTATCCATCAAGCATCTTGGCAAGGTGATCTTGGGCATTGGCGGCCGCTTCGGGATCTTCATCATCATTGGCGTCTTTGAGCGCGCCAAACCCTTCCTCAAGCGCGCGCATTTCGCCCCGCAGCGCAGTCAGCTCATTGCCCGAATACATCAGCAAAGCGCTTTCCCCAATATCGGGATCGCCACAGGCCAAAACATAGATCAGCTCAACATCGCCGCATTGAATACAGGTCATTGGGTCGCTCCATCTGGATAGGTCAGACCATATTGCCGCGCGATGGCAAGGCCAAGATGCCGGGGCGAATATTTGCCGCTTTGCGCCCAATGGATCAAGCTCGCTTTGCCCTCGGGGGGCAATTGGCGGTGCAGCGCAAAAAGCTCAAGCAGCCGCTCAGGATCGCTATAGGCGCAAAACATCAAAGGGATGGCAACCTGCTCAAACTGCGCGGCGATCTCGTTGGTGTGATCAACACTGTGCGAAATCTCCCAAGCTTTGCGCATAAAGGCGACATGCTGAAGGCGATCACGCTTGTATTTGTCGATCACCACCGGGGCAGGGGCCATGGCCCGCAGCGATGGATCAACCGCAAATCTATGCGCCAGCCAAGCGCCATCATAGCGCGGCGTGACACAGGAAATCGCGGCGCAATTCTGCATAAATCCGGCCAGTTCCGGCGGGCTCAGGCTTTGCATCAAAGCGGGCAGGGTGAAGGGATCATAAAAGCGAAAGAAATAGCGAACCCCCGCTTCATCAGGCAGCTGGGTATAGCGGCGCAAATGGGCGCGCATCTGCTCAAGGCTTTGATCCGTCTCGATAAAAATCGCCGCCTCGGCGCGCAACAATTCCCAGTGATTTGGGGCCTCTGCCGTATCGGCCACAAGATCAATCGCCAATGGATGCCCCGGCACCAACGGAACAAGCCAAGGCGCAACCTCGCCCAATGCGGGATCATTTGACAGATCATAAAGACAGACCGCCGCAAGATCATAGCCCTTCATCCGCTCAGCAAATCCAAAGACCCGCGCCGCATCAATCACCGCAAAATGCTGCGTCTCAGCCCCGCTTGGCGCAAATAATCCAGTGCCATCGGGCCGCGGATCCGCCTCAGCGCTCGGGACAAATTGCGCCGTTGAATGAAGAAGAAACTGGGAGGTCATATTCACCGGGGCAATCGCGCGCGTATCATCAAAACTCTCTCTACTCTCAGGCAAACTGTCTCAGAAGAGCCGCCCGCACTCAAGCGCATTTGGCCAGATATTTGCACCTGTGCTCCAAACCGCCCAATCACGCCGGAGGCAAGGCCAGATACGCTGCGCTCTTAATGCATTAAGCGCGGCCAATGGCATCCAATCAAAGGGGAATTTTTCGCCCCTAGGCGCATTTTGCGCGCTTGCAGTTGCCCGGCGCGCGCAACCAAGGCTAAGCTTGCCCAAATTCGGAGCAAAGAGATGTTTTTAAACACAACCGATGTCCAAGAACTCACCGCATGGCGGCGCGATCTGCACCGCTTTCCAGAGCTCTCGGGCCAAGAGGAAAAGACTGCGCAAAAAGTCGCAGAAATGGGCCGCGCGCTTGGGGCGGATCGCGTGCTTTGCGGGCTTGGCGGTCACGGTGTTGCGATGGTGTTTGAAGGCGCGCTTCCGGGCCCAAAAGTGATGATCCGCGCCGAGCTCGATGCTTTGCCGATCACCGAAATTTCCAATGCCCCGCACCGCTCTGAAATCCAAGGAACGGCGCATCTCTGCGGCCATGATGGCCATAGCACGATCCTTGCCGCCCTGGCCCGCGGGCTCAGCCGCAAACGCCCAAATCGCGGCCAGGTGATCCTGCTGTTTCAACCCGCCGAAGAAACCGGGGCAGGGGCGAAAGCTGTGATCAACGATCCTCAAATCGCTGAAATAACGCCAGATTTTGCCTTTGCCTTGCATAATATGCCCGGCCTGCCGCTTGGTGAGGCGAGCCTGATTGAGGGCGGTGCGGCCTGCGCCTCGCGCGGGATGCGCATCGTGCTAAGCGGCAAAACGGCGCATGCCTCTATGCCCGAAACAGGCCGCTCCCCGATGCGCGCCATGGCCAGCATCATGCAAGGGATCGCAGCGCTCGGGCAAGGCGCGCCCCTTGGCGCCGCCCGCCCCAAACCCGGCTTTTGCATGGCCACAATCACCCATGCCGCCATGGGCGCCCCGGCCTTTGGGATCGCGCCCGGCTCGGCTGAAATTCTGGCAACCCTGCGCAGCTTAAGCGATGCGGATATGGCCGATCTGATCGCCCGCGCCCAAGCCATTTGCCAGGACGCGGCCAAATCCGATGGGCTGACCGTCCAGATCACCTATGAAGAGGTATTCGCCGCCAGCGAGAACCATCCCGCCGCGACAAAGGCGCTGCAAACGGCCCTCACGGCCTGCAATATCCCTGCCTGCAATCCCGAAGATCCCCATGCTCAACCCATGCGCGCCTCCGAGGATTTCGGCCGTTTCAACAGGCTGGCCCCCTCGGCGATGCTTCTGCTTGGGGCCGGGATTGATCACCCAGCGCTGCATAATCCCGATTATGATTTCCCCGATGAGTTGATCCCGATCGGCGCCAATATTTTCATGGCGCTGATCCGCCAACTAACTGATTAGATTGAGTTTTCTTACGGGGCAAGCCATTGCCCGCGCCATCTGTCGCGCCGCTCAAATGAGGCGCGCCGATGCTGCGGCTCGGCCAAGATCACCGCGTCAATCGCCTCTATACTGATGCGCAAAACCGCAAATCGCGCAGGATCGGCCACGCGCGAAAAATTGCCCGGTGCGCTAATTGCGCTGCCCGGCGCCGGCATCACCCCGTAATTGGGCCGCGCCTGTGCAGGGACCGCCTGCCAAAGCGGCGCGGCCTCTTGCCCGGTCACGATTTCCGCGCGCCCCTTAAAGCGCATCTGCAAATTCAAATCCGCCCGCCAGAGCAGAACGCTGGCTTTGGGATTGGCCGCAAGCTCGGCGCATTTGGCCGTCGCGCTATCGGTGTGAATATCGATCAATCCGCGGCTTTCATTCACCGCGCGCAGCATCACTTGGCGCAGCTCAGGCCCCCCATCCGCGCCGATCGTTCCAAGCGTGGCCAATCGCCCCAAAGCCATTCCCTCTATCAGCGTTTGCGGCGCAGGGCCCGCGCGCAAACAGGCCCAGATCCGCGCCAATATCTGCACCAAATCATCGCTCCAAACCGCGCTGCTTTCCTGCTCATTTTTCATGCAATCCCCTCCAAATCGCCGACCCCGTCCAATGAAACTGCCCGCAATGCGCCGCGCATTCAAGTGGCCCCTAGACGCCAGTTTTGGGCGCGCTACTCTAAAGCCATGCGCCCAGACCCCCGCCGCCAAGCCCAAGAGATTTTCGCCGCCGGCCTTGCCGCTGCCGATCCGGCGCGCGCAGTCAAACAGGCGCTCGCATCCGCGCCAATTGCGCCTGCGCTGATCCTTGCCATCGGCAAAGGCGCGCGCCTGATGGCCAAGGCCGCCCAAGAGCAAATCAAAGCCGCAGGCCATGCGCCCGCGCCCACGCTGATCGTCACAAATTATGAAAACGCCCGCCCCCTGAAAGGCGCAGAACTGCTTGCCGCGGGCCATCCGATCCCGGATGAAAACGGCGCCCGCGCGGCCAAACGCTTGATCCAAGCGCTGCACGCTCTGCCCGAAGATGCGGTTGTTCTTGCGCTGATTTCGGGCGGGGGCTCGGCGCTTTTGCCTGCGCCGCCGCCGGGCATAACCCTTGCTGACAAAGCAGAATTGAACCGGCTCTTGCTGGGCTCTGGCGCGCCGATTGAAGCAATGAACCTCGTGCGCCAACAGGTCTCTTTGATCAAAGGCGGCGGGCTGTTGCGCCTCGCGGCCCCGGCCCAAATCCAAGCGCTGATCCTCTCGGATGTGATCGGCAACGATCTGCGCGCCATTGCCTCTGGGCCAACCACCGCCCCAATCGGGAGCCGCAAAGACGCGTGCCAACTGCTTGAAAACGCAGGGTTATGGGCCCAACTCCCCGCATCAATCGCCGCCCATCTAAGCGCAGAGCAACCCGCGCACAAACCGCTCCCCAAGGCGCAAAACATCCTGATCGGCTCAAATGAGCTTTCTGTCGCAGCGATGGCCAAAGCCGCCCCCGGCGCCCATATCGCGCCCAAACCCTTGATCGGGGATGTGGGCCACGCGGCGCAAGACATCCTCAATCTGCGCGCCCCGGGTATCTATCTTTTTGGCGGAGAGACGACCGTTGAGCTGCGCGGCAGCGGCCTTGGCGGGCGCAATCAAGAGCTCGCGCTGCGCATCGCTTTGGGCGCTCAAAAGGCTGGCTGGGGCACGTTTACCTTTCTCTCAGGCGGCACCGATGGGCGCGATGGGCCGACAGATGCCGCAGGCGGGATTGTTGATGCGGGCAGTCTTGAGCGGATGCGCGCGCGCGGCATTGATCCAATCGCATCGCTGCAAAATAACGACAGCTATCATGCCCTTAAAGCCAGCGATGATCTTTTGATGATTGGGGCAACGGGAACGAATGTTGCTGATCTACAAGTCTTGATTCTTGAATGATTTCAGCAAATTAGAGTGCGATCTTTATGTAGCGTTATCTGCCACTTAGCCCGGTTCATCGCCGCTGCAATACATCTCATACATCAGCTCCAACACCCGGCGCGGCCGCTCATCTTTGATCGAGTAATAGATCGTTTTACCATCGCGGCGCGGCTCAACCAGCCCCTCAAGGCGCAGCCGTGCGAGCTGTTGGCTCACAGCGGCCTGGCGCATATCGAGGATCTCTTCAAGCTCAGAGACAGATTTTTCGCCCGAGACCAGCTGACACATGATCATCAAACGCCCCTCATGGCTCAGCGCCTTAAGAAGCGCCGCCGCATCGCAAGCAGAATCCATCATTCTCGCAAGGCCATCGCCCGCGATCGGGGCCGTATTATTGGCGGTGTTTGGCACGTTTACTCCTAAATCACCCGTCCAATTGGATCAGCGCATGGCGCTTTTTACCAGCCGAAAGCTTCAAAGGCGCGCTAAAATCGCTGGCAACAATCATCTGCCCGGCGCCTGTTACCGGCTCATCATTGATCTTCGCGCCGGCCTCCGCAATGAGGCGCTTTGCCTCTTTGCCCGAGCCAACCAAACCGGCGCGCACGAACAATTGCGCCGCAGAGATGCCCTCGCCAAGCTCCGCTGCGGTGATTGCAAAGGTCGGAAGATCTTCGCCAACGCCGCCCTTTTCAAACACTTGGCGCGATGTGGCCTCTGCTGCTTCGGCCGCGGCGCGCCCATGCAAAAGAGCCGTCACTTCATTGGCAAGAATGATTTTTGCACCGTTGATCTCGGAGCCTTCAAGCGCGCCAAGCCGCTCGCATTCCTCAATCGGCAGCTCGGTATAAAGCTTCAAAAAGCGGCCCGTATCGGCAT
This sequence comes from Paracoccaceae bacterium, assembly GCA_050633265.1. Classification (GTDB taxonomy): domain Bacteria; phylum Pseudomonadota; class Alphaproteobacteria; order Rhodobacterales; family Rhodobacteraceae; genus JBLHZY01. The sequence continues at coordinate 9,054 of JBOEGE010000001.1, forward strand.
CCGTCGTGTTGCGCCAGAACTGCCAGAATTCATAGGGCGAAACCATATTCGCATCGAGCCACACCGCGCCAGATTGCGATTTGCCCATTTTTTTGCCGTCCGATGTTGTCAGCAGCGGCGAGGTCAGCCCGAAAATTTGATGATCCAAAACCCGCCGGGTCAGATCGATCCCGTTAACGATATTGCCCCATTGATCCGATCCTCCCAACTGAAGCAAACAGCCGTAGCGCCGGTTTAGTTCAAGAAAATCATAGGCTTGCAGGATCATATAGTTGAATTCAAGGAAGCTCAGGCTTTGCTCGCGATCAAGCCGCGATTTAACGCTTTCAAACGCGAGCATCCGATTTACCGAAAAATGCCGCCCAATATCGCGCAGAAAATCAAGGTAGTTCAGATCATCGAGCCATTCGGCATTGTTGAGCATCAGCGCGCCGGTGGGGCCATCATCATAGCTCACATAATTGGCGAAAACCGATTTGATCCCGGCGATATTCTCATCAATCTGTTCGGGTGTCAGCAGGGGCCGCTCATCGGCGCGAAAGCTCGGATCGCCAACCTTTGTCGTGCCGCCGCCCATCAAAGTGATCGGTTTGTGCCCGGTTTTTTGCAACCAACGCAGCATCATAATCTGGATCAATGAGCCCACATGCAGCGATTTTGCTGTCGCATCAAAGCCGATATAGGCCGGCACGATCCCCGCCACCAAAGCCTCATCAAGCGCCTGATAATCGGTGCAATCGGCCAAAAAGCCACGTTGCATCATCACGGCCATGAAGTCTGATTTTGGGTGGTAGGTCATTGTCATTTTATCCATTCTCTCGCGGGGCTACGCCCTCTATAAAGGGCTGAAATCAAGAGGGGAAGACCATGTTGGGCAAGGGCGCAGTTTGGGCATTGGGGGCGATGTCGGGCACATCTCTGGATGGCGTCGATGCTGCCCTTGTTCGCACGGATGGCGAAGTGATCGAGGGCTTTGGCGAAAGCGGCTATCGGGCCTATTCGGCGGCTGAGCGCGCGGCCTTGCGGGCGGAATTGGGCGTCTGGGAGGGCTCAAACGATCTGTGCGAGATGATTGAGACAGCCCATGCGGAGCTTTTGGCGCAGTTTCCGGATGGCGAGATTATCGGCTTTCACGGCCAGACTTTGGCGCATGATCCTGAGGATCGCGGCACATATCAGGCGGGCGATGGCGCGGTCATGGCCGAGGTGCTTGGGCGGCCGGTTGTTTGGGATTTTCGCTCGGCGGATGTGAAGCTGGGTGGGCAGGGCGCACCGCTGGCCCCCTTCTATCACTTTGCTTTGGCTCAATATATTGGGGCGAAGGCGCCGATTGCCTTTCTCAATCTGGGCGGTGTTGGCAATATCACTTGGGTCGATCCAAGCGCCAAAAGCCCGGCCGCAGAGGGCGCTTTGCTCGCTTTTGATACAGGCCCTGCGAATGCGCCGATCAATGACGCAATGCGCGCGCGCCGTGATCTGGATTTTGATGAGGGCGGCGCTTTGGCCGCGAAAGGGCGGGTCGATGAGGCCATTCTTGAGGGCTTCTTGCAACAGGCCTATTTCCTGAAAATTCCGCCCAAAAGCTTGGATCGCAATGATTTCGCGCCCCTTTTGGAAAGCGTGGCCGATCTGGGCGATGCCGATGCGATTGCCACGCTCACCGCCTGCGTTGCGGCCTCTGTGGCGCAGGGGATGCAGTTTTGCCCTGTGATGCCCAGCAAGGTTTTGGTCTGTGGCGGCGGGCGGCACAACACCACATTGATGAAGATGCTGGCCGCGGGCCTTGATTGCCCGGTCGAGCCGGTTGAGGCCGAGGGGCTTGATGGCGATATGTTGGAGGCGCAGGCTTTCGCGCATTTGGCCGTGCGTGTGGCGCGCGGATTGCCGACATCTTGCCCGGGAACAACAGGTGTTCGGGCGGCGGTTTCTGGTGGGCAGTTGAGCACACCAAGCGGCGATGCGGGCTAGTCTTTCACTGCAATATCAAAGCCTTCTGGCGCTAAGATAAAGTGCTCAAACGCGAAGCCGGGGCTCACGGTACAGCCCACAAGGCTCCAATCCCCGGTGCTTTCAGCCGCCTGCCAATGATGCGGCGGGACGATGATTTGCGGCGCTTGCCCGCCTAGCAAATCCGGCCCCAAGAGATGCGCCTTGGCCGGGCCTTCATCGCTTGGAGAGAGGCGCAGGTGCACCGGCGCGCCTGCGTAATAATGCCAAATCTCCGCCGCATCGACGCGGTGCCAATGGCTGGCCTCGCCCGCTTTGAGCAGGAAGTAAATGCATGTGCCCGCCGCGCGGCCCGCCTCATTTTCTGCCTGCCAGGTCTGGCGATACCAGCCGCCTTCGGGATGGCGCGCAAGCCCGAGATGGGCGATGATTTGATCGGCCGTCATGGGCGCGCGCTCAGTCATCAGATGATCCTTCACCGGCCTCTTGGCCATCGCTTGCCTCATCCAAAAGACGGTTCACATCTTTTGTTTGGATCGTCGAGGCAAAGATTCCAGCCGCGGCCAAAGTCGGCACGACATAGACCATTTTATCCGTTGTGAAGGCGACGAAATAAGAGGGCAGAAGGACCACTGCCGCCTTGAGAAACGCCGCCCGCAGGTTCGGTGTGATCCTTGCGCCAAACATTACTTCAGGATCGAGCGGCCCGCATAGACAGCTGTCTCACCGAGCATTTCTTCGATACGGATCAATTGGTTATACTTGGCCAAACGATCCGAGCGCGACAGCGAGCCGGTTTTGATCTGGCCGCAATTGGTGGCGACCGCGAGATCGGCGATTGTTGTATCTTCGGTCTCGCCCGAGCGGTGCGACATCACATTGGTGAAACGCGCACGATGCGCCATTTCAACGGCGCGCAGGGTCTCGGAAAGGGAGCCGATCTGATTGACCTTGACCAGCATCGAATTGGCGCAGCCGCGTTTGATACCTTCGGCCAGGCGCTCTGGATTGGTGACGAAAAGATCATCGCCCACAAGCTGGATCTTATCGCCAAGCTTATCCGTCAGCAGCTTCCAGCCCTCCCAATCATCCTCAGACATACCGTCCTCGATCGAGATGATCGGATAATCGGCGCAAAGCGCTGCAAGGTAATCGGCGTTCTCGGCGGAGGTCAGCGATTTGCCTTCGCCGGTCATCTCATACTTGCCGCTCTTGTAGTATTCGGTCGCGGCGCAATCGAGCGCAAGATAGATATCCTCGCCCGGTTTGTAGCCCGCTTTCTCGATGGATTTGATAATGAAATCAAGCGCTTCACGAGAAGAGTTGATGCCCGGCGCAAAGCCGCCCTCATCGCCAATTCCGGTGTTAAAGCCGGCCGCTGTCAGCTCTTTTTTCAGCGTGTGGAACACTTCGGCGCCCATGCGGATTGCTTCGCGGATATTGGCCGCAGCAACGGGCATGATCATGAATTCCTGGATGTCGATCGGATTGTCTGCATGTTCGCCGCCGTTGATGATGTTCATCATCGGAACAGGCAGGGTGCGCGCCGAAGTGCCACCGATATAGCGAAACAGGGGCTGGGCGGTATAATCTGCCGCCGCTTTGGCCGCCGCGAGCGAAACCCCAAGGATCGCATTCGCGCCAAGGCGGGCCTTGTTTGGCGTGCCGTCGAGCTCGATCATCACCGCGTCAATCGCTTCTTGCTCGGTTGCATCAATCCCAACAAGCGCTTCGGCGATCTCGCCATTGACCGCCATCACCGCCTCAAGAACGCCTTTGCCAAGGTAGCGCGCTTTGTCGCCATCGCGCCGCTCAACCGCCTCATGCGCGCCGGTCGATGCGCCCGAAGGAACGGCCGCGCGACCCATTGTGCCATCTTCGAGGATCACATCAACTTCAACAGTCGGATTGCCGCGGCTATCAAGGATTTCGCGGGCGAGGATATCAATAATCGTGCTCATGGGGTGGTCCCTTTGATTGGCAAAAGATTTGCGCAACTCATAAGCGCCCTTGGACGCGAGGGAAAGAGGCGCACCGCATCTTGGGGCTGAAAAACGCCGCTCGCGGGCGCATTTAGGGCCGGGAAAGGGAAGCGATGCGGGTTTTGCGGGCTTGGCGGCCCAATCGCGCCTCGCGCATCAGGGTATATAGCCCGGAGGCCACGATGATCGCCGCCCCAACCAACGTTAAGGTATCGGGCTTTTCGCCAAAGACCACAGCCCCCACGACCAGCGCGAAAATAAGCCGCGAATAGCGAAACGGGGTGACCACAGCGACATCGCCAATGCGCATGGTGGCCACGATCATATAATAGCCCGCAACCCCTGCGACCAAGGCGCCAATGAAGCTGCCGATATGGGCCGCGTTCGGGATCGTGCCAACGCCCGTCACCGCCATCATCGCGATCCCAACAGGCACGATTGAGAGAAACCCATAGGCCGAAAGCTGCATGGATGAGACGCTTTTGGGGCTTGCCCGCGTTGCCAAATCGCGGATCGCAAGGCCAATCACGCCCTGAACGGCAAAAAGCGAGGCCGGCTCAAAGGCATCAAACCCGGGCCGGATAACCAGCAAAACGCCCAAAAACCCAACGACAATCGCAAGCCACCGCCGCCAGCCAACGCTTGCCCCCATAAACAGCGCCGCCCCCAAAGTCACCGCGAGCGGGATCGCCTGAAGAATGGCCGTGGCCGAGGCAAGCGGGGTCAGCGCGATGGCCAGAACAAAGCCCATCGTGCCCATCATTTCGCCCAGATTGCGCAGGATAACCGGGCCGGTCAGCAGGGCGCGGCTGATAAGACGATCACCGCGCGCCTTGGCCGTAAGGGCAAAAATCGTCCCGCCGCCAAGCCCAAGCACGGCCAATATCAACCCAACACTCAGATCCCCCGAGAGCCATTTGACGAACATATCCTCAATGGCGAAAAACAACATAGAGGCGACCATCAGCGCCGCTGCGCGTAGATTTTCCATGGCGAGAGCCTTTTGAATGCGCGCAAGATGCGGGTGAGGAAAGGGGCGAGATATGGCGCAACGCTAGGAAACTACGCCAGGCTTGAAAAGGGCAAAGCGGCGCGATTTTGGTGCGCTGCTGCACAGGTATGTAATGATCTATGAATGCGAGGAGGTGCAGCCGGGAAGGGCAAATCTGGAAGAGCAAAACCAGCAGGGCAGGGCGCTTACTTTTGCTTAATCGGAACGCCGTAGAGCTCCAAACGGTGGCCCTTCAACTGATAGCCAAGCTTGCGCGCAACGGCCTCTTGCAGGGCCTCAATCTCGGGATCACAAAACTCGATCACCTTGCCGGTGTTCATATCAATCAGATGATCGTGATGATCGCGATCGGCCGTTTCATAACGCGCGCGCCCGTCGCCAAATTCATGCTTCTCAAGGATGCCGGATTCCTCAAACAGCTTTACCGTGCGATACACCGTTGCCAAAGAAATACGCGGATCGCGCGCCGAGACGCGGGCATAAAGCTCTTCGACATCCGGGTGATCCGTGGCTCCGTCCAAAACACTGGCAATAACCCGGCGCTGCTCGGTCAGGCGCAAGCCAGCGTCTTCGCATCTTGCGATGATTGTCTCTGCCATGTTCTCCCTCGCTTCGCTTCATTCGTCTCTATGCGATCTGGCCGCTCAGGCCCAGCATTTTTGACCATTAAGTCAGCGAAAATGGCCCGGTTTCAAGCCGCTTAAACATCAAGCGTGGGCTGGCGGCCAACTTTGCGCGCCAGTTGAGCAACCGTAAGCCCCTGAATAATAATCGAAAAGATAACAACAATATAGGTCGCCGTTAGGATCGCCGCTTTCCATTCGCTCTCTGGCAGGCTCAGCGCAAGAGCCACAGAAATCCCGCCCTTCAGCCCGCCCCATGTCATGATCGGGATGGTCCCTTGGGAAAATTCGCGAAAGGGGCGCAGCAAAAGGATCGGCACAGCAACAGCGCTAAGCCGGGCAAAAAGCGCAAGCGCAATCGCGGCAATCCCGGCAAGCGCTGTGTCCATCGTAAAGGCCACGGCAAAGACCTCAAACCCGATCAGCAAGAACAAAACCGCGTTCAAGATCTCGTCGATCATCTTCCAAAACGCATCCACATAGCGGCGCGTTTCCTCCGACATGCCATGTTTGCTGCCCACATCGCCAATCAAAAGCCCCGCACAAACCGCCATGATCGGAGCAGAAACATGCAGCGCAACCGCCAGCTCATAGCCGCCAAAAGCAAGGCCCAATGTGATCAAAACCTCCAATGCGTAATCATCAATCCGCCGCATCACCCGAAAGGTCAACCAGCCCAGAACAACCCCCAAAAGCGCGCCGCCAAGGGCCTCTTGGGCAAACAGCATCACCGCGCCTTCAAGCCCATCGCCATGGTGCGGCCCGCTCGGAAAAGCGATGCCCACAAGCACGAGGAAAACCACATAGCCAACCCCATCATTAAACAGGCTCTCGCCCGCGATCTTGGTCTCAAGCGCCTTGGGCAGATTGGCTTGGCGCAAAACGCCCAAAACGGCCACAGGATCGGTCGGAGAGATCAGCGCGCCAAACACCAGCGCGATGATAAACGGCATCCCCGTGAGCCATGAAAACCCAACCCCAACCACAAGCGTTGAAAGCGCAACCCCCATCGTTGCCATCAAGAAAACAACCCGCCACTGCGCCCGCAAATCCGCAATTTTAACATGCAGCGCCCCGGCAAAAAGCAACAAACCCAACATGCCCTCAAGCAAAGTGTCAGAGAAATCAATGCTTTGCACCACGCCGCGCGCCGTATCAGCCATGCCAAGCGCAGGCCAGATCAGATCAAGCCCAAGAAGCGCCAAAGAAGCGGCGAGCGCGACAACCAGAATGCCAATCGAAGAGGGCAGGCGCAAAAACAGATAATTCACCGCGCCAAAGGCCCCGGCCAAGACGATCAAAAGCGAGGCGATTTGCAGGAATGTCATCGGGGCGCGGCTCCAAAATGGCGGCAGTCCTTTTGTGATAGCACGCAGGCAAGCGCGCGAAAACCGTGAACGGCTTGACAGGGCCTGCTTTTCGCTCGACTGCTTCTTGATGGAAAGAAAAACCCGGATGGATACATTTGGCGCGGTCTCTTTGGTGGGGTTTGCGCTGTTGCTGGCCTTCAATCAGGTCGGCATTAAGATCACCAATGAAGGTTTTCAGCCGGTCTTCTTTGCGGGCATCCGCTCGGTTGGTTCGGGCATTTTGGTCGCGCTGTGGATATTGGTGCGCGGGCGCAGCCTGCGCATTGAGCGGCGCTTCTGGGGGCTGGCCATCGCGATTGGCCTTTGTTTTGCAGCGGAATTTATCTTTCTCTTCACCGCCCTTGATCTGGGCTCTGTCGCGCGCACGTCGGTGATCTTTTACACCATGCCCGTTTGGCTTGCGCTCATCGCCCATCTCACCCTTCCAGAAGAGCGCCTTTCCCCGCTCAAAGCGCTTGGTCTTGCGCTTGCGTTTTGCGGGGCGGCCTGGGCCATTCTGGATCGCAGCGGCGGCGGCGGCGATGGCAGCAAAGCCCCGAGCTTGATTGCGGATATCTGCGCTTTGGGCGGGGCTATGGGCTGGGCTGGTGTGGCGCTTTTGGTGCGCGGAACGCGGCTGCGCGAATTGCGCCCCGATCTGCAACACCTAAGCCAACTCGTTGTATCCGCACCGATTTTGCTGATCGCGGCGATCTTCTTTGGCCCCTTTGTCCGCGAAGTCGAGCCGATCCATATCGCAGGGCTTGCCTTCCAAATCGTTGTGATCGCCGGCGCAGGGTTTCTCTTTTGGATTTGGCTTTTGTCGATCTACCCGGCCTCAAGCGTGGCGTCGTTTTCTTTTCTCTCGCCGATCTTTGGCATCGCGCTTGGCTGGCTGATACTCGACGAACATGTGGGCCTTCAAACCGCCGGCGCGGGCGCGCTTGTTGCTGTCGGGCTGATCCTGATCAACCGCCGCCCAAGGCATCCCGGCTAAGTCCCGCAAAAAGTTTGCAAAACCTGCTCGCCTTCAAGCGGCGGGCGGGCCAGATCCTCATCCGCTTGGGCCAGATCAAAGGGCGTCTTGAGGGCCGCGTTGAGCCGATGAAACGGCGCGTCATCGCCCGCAACGCTCGCCTCAATCACTTGTTGAATGCGATGATTGCGCGGGATGATCGCCGGGTTGGCCGCCGCCATCAACGCTGCATAATTGGGCGCGCGCCGCTCTTGCCAAGCGGGCAACCACGCATCAATCACGGCCGGATCAACAAACTGATCGCGCCCGCTGTCTTGCCCTAAGGTCCGAAAAGTATTGGTGAAATCCGCAGCGCCTGTGGCCATGATCGCAAGCAAACTCTCAATCAAATCGCGATCACCCGCAGCCTCCCCATCCAACCCAAGCTTGGCCCGAAAAGCCGCCATCCAGTGGCGCTCATAAACATCCATAAACCCGTGCACAGCCGCCGTTGCATCCGCCACAGCCGCCGCCTCATCCCCCATCAACGGGATCAAACAAGAGGCAAATTGCGCCAGGTTCCAAGCGCCAATAGCGGGCTGATTTGAATAGGCATAGCGCCCTTGGCGATCGATCGAGGAATACAGCGTATCGGGGTGATAGCTGTCTATAAAGGCGCAGGGGCCGTAATCAATCGTCTCGCCGCTCACGGCCATATTATCGGTATTCATCACCCCGTGAATGAAACCCACAGACATCCATTTGGCGATCAAAGCGGCCTGTGCATTGATCACCGCATGGAGCAATTCCATCGGGGATTTAACATCCGGATAATGGCGCGCGATCACATGATTTGTGAGCGCCTCAAGCGCCTCAACATCGCCGCGCGCGGCAAAGAACTGAAACGTCCCAACGCGAATATGGCTTGCGGCAACGCGGGTTAACACAGCGCCGGGAAGGACTGTTTCACGCTGAACCGGTGCGCCGCTGCGCGTGGCGGCAAGGGCGCGGGTTGTTGGGATATGCAGCCTGTGCATTGCCTCGCTCACCAGATATTCGCGCAGCACCGGCCCAAGCCAAGCGCGCCCATCGCCACTGCGCGAAAACGGCGTGCGGCCCGCGCCTTTGAGCTGAATATCGCGCCGCCCCTGCGCGCCGATCACCTCCCCAAGCAGGATCGCGCGCCCATCCCCAAGCTGGGGCACCCAATTGCCAAATTGATGCGCCGCATAGGCCTGTGCAATCGGCTCGGCCCCCTCGGGAATGCGGTTTCCGGCAAAAATCTCTGCGCCTGTTTTGCTGTTCATGGCCTGTGCATCAAGGCCCAGCTCGGCGGCCAGCTCTGCGTTAAAGGCGATCAATTCGGGGCGGGGAACCGCAGTTGGCGCTTGCCGGGCAAAGAAACGCGCGGGCAGGCGGGCATAGGAATTGTCAAAGGGGATGCGCATGTTCATCTGTTAGAGCTACTGCGCGCGCCGCTAAATTGCCAGCCCCGAGAGATCAGCGATAAGCGTGCGATCCTCAACATTGTCGGTGACAGGCTTTTGGGCGGCATTCGCAGCGCGGGCAAGGATCAGCGCGCCGCGGCTATTTGCGCCGCTTGAAGAGGCCGAGATCAGCGCCCGTTCTTCTGTGTTGCGCATCTCTTCCAGCGCTTGCGCAATGGCCACAAACGGATAGGCCGCCCCGCAATCGCCAAAGCCAAGGGCCGGGGGGCTTGGCGCGATGCCATCGTTAAGGCGCGCGCCAAGCCGTTGCATTGCATAGGAAATTTCGCTGGCCCGGTAGCGGCCATTGTTCCAATCAGAAATCCAATGGCTGATTTGTGTCTCTTTGGGCAGCGCATCAACCGCGCTATGGCAGGCCTCGGAAAGCCCGCTAAAAACACTATCGGCCCCGGCCATTTCTCCGACCGGCTCCATGCTGGCCCCGCTCGAAAGCAGATAGGCCAGCGGCGGATGCGCGCCAGCGGCCCCGTTGGGGCGGCAAAGCGCTATCCCCGCCGCCTCGCCGGGCACCAGCCCAAATTGCGCCGTATCAGAAAAGAGCCGCCCGGCGCTGACAAGCGCATTAAGCCGCGCGCGATCCGAATAACTATCAACCCCAATCAGCAGCAATGCGCCGGGATTGGGCGCGTGTTTCCAGCTTTCCAACCCATGCATAAGCGCCGCTTGCCCGCCAAAAACAACCTTTGCGCGCGCCGGTTCAATGGCAAAATCCGCCTTAAGCCGAGCAAAAATCAGCGCTGGAATCTCTGTCTTTAGCGCCTCAGCGCAGGCCTTGCTGATCCCGCCAAGCCCGGGCGCATCAATCTCGGGCAGGGCGAGTATCATATCGAGCGGCTCACCTGCGCGAAAGGCGGCAGGGTCGGGCGCAGAGAGCTGAGCGGCGAAATCCTCAAGCGCTTCGCGGATAAGATCGGTGATCCGCGCCTGCACATCTTCGATCTCCTCACGGGCGCGAAAAGCACAGATCTGCGGGTTGAAATCGCTGCCTATAAAGCGCGCGTTGCGAAAATAAGCGCTGCGCAGCTCGGCCAATGCCTCCATCGTTGCGCAATAGTCCGGGGCAAATGCCGTTGCCAGACCAAGCGCATGCACAGAGGCCAACATCGCCTATTCCTCCACGCGGATTTGCAAAGGAACGCCGCCGCTGATCACGCCGAGATAGGCGATCAAATAGGGCGCTTCTATTGAAATCGCATCAATCACGATTTCGCTTGTATCGCCCGCATCGCGCAGAAAAAACTCTTCTTCGCCAATAGCATAGGTCGGATTTTCGCGCGAAGTAACAAAAGCGCCCAGCCCCGAGAGGCCCAAAAACGCATCTTCAAGATCCGGGTCCAGCTCCGGCAGCACCTTGGGCGCAAGGGCGCGTATCCGCGCCGCTTCAACAAAGCTTTCAAACGGCGCAATCGGCAAATCGCAACGGGTCGCGCCAGTGCCACAGCGCAGATGAACCTCGATCCCGCTGACCATTTCCGCAAAAACCATCCCGCCCCAAACCGCGCGCGCCTCCTCCTCAGAGCCAAGCGCCTCAACCAGCATCGCAAAACTCTCGGCCGGCGTATCATGCAGCGCATGGATCAGCCGGATCAGCACGATCAGCCCCTCATTGCCAAGGCCAATCGGGTGCTGCATCTCGATGCGGATCGTATGATCAGCGATCAGACTGGCGCGAAAAGAAACCCCGGGGGCGGGCTGGCCAAGCGGGGCGATGGCGCAAAAACCGCTGCAAAAAAGCGTCTCCAAATCAGACAAGGTTTCGCTGATGGCCTCAAGGCGATCCGCGGCCCAATCGGGATCAGATGCAAGCGCAGCCGGGGTATAATTGATATCGGCGGTCAGCTGAGTGACCGGGCCCGTCACGGGCTGTTCAACGCGCACAAGAGCGGCAATATCGCGGCTTCTGCTCATCGCTCAATCCAGCCTGTGATAATGCGCTTCAATCAGATCGGCCTGATCGGGCGAAGCGGTATCGCCGCCGAAATTCTGATTAAGAGCAATGGGATAGGGATAGCGCACCGGGGCAAGGGCGGCGGCAATCGCGCGGTAAAGCGTGATGTCTTCGGCCAAGTTCACATCCCCCCAGATAGGCGCTTTTCCAGCCGTGAGGATCAGCATCGCCTCACTGGCCTCAACTTTGATCCCAGCGGGCAGATCAAGCGCTTTTGGCAAGCGATCAAGATACTCTGGCCCGATAAACGTCCGCCAGCCAATATCGGCAATGCCGGGCTGCATATCATCGCTATAGGGCATCGTGGAATGGGCGCGCCGCAAGCCGCAAGAGGGCATATCCAGCGTGTGCAACAGCGCGGTTTTGTAGCGTGCAGCAAGCCGGGGCAGGAGCCAATTGAGGCTGTCATAGGCCGTTGGCAGAAAGAAGCCAAAGCCCTGCGCGGCGCAAATCATCGGGGCTTTTGTCAAGGCGGCTGCAATCTCATCTGCAAAGGCGAGCAGGCCGGGCGCCTCAGGGGAGACAGAGATTTCCACCATCGTTTGATCATCATATCGCTGCTCAAGGCGAAACCAGGGCATCGCAGGGGGCAGCTCATCTGTATTAAGCGATCCAAGCCGCACACCAGCGCCAGAATCAAGCCGATCCGGCGCGCCGATCCATGTGCGCAGATCCGTAAGCGCCTTGGGTGTAACCTTTGAAGGCTTGCCCGAACGCCCCACAAGCCGCGCCGAAATCAGCCCCAAATCATTGCCAAACCGCGCCGCGAATGCATCAAACATCGCCCCAACAGCGCCCGCAATCCGCGGATCATCCGGCGCGCCATCCAAATAGGCAAGCGTGCGAAACGCGGGCAAAGCCGTGATTTCATCGTCGTAATTCAGCGGATCGGGCATCAGGCTCTATGTCTCATCTCTTGCAAAAGGCCCCTACATCACAGCAGGTTTCGGCCCCTTTTTGCGATCACATTTACAGGTCGCATTATCGACCTTTTTGGGCGGCTTTCCAGCAGCTTTCTTATAGGCTTCTTCTTGCTTTTTGGCTTTCTGCCAATCGTCTTGATAGCCGGTTTTGGGATCATCAAACTTGAAATCATAAATATCCTTCACCGCGCCATCGGCATCATGAACGGAAAAGTCGGGCTTGATTTTGATCGCTTTATCAAGAACTTCCGTGCTGTTCTTAACCATGCTGTAAATCTCGCTCGCCGTATAAACCGCATCCGCCACATCATAAAGCATTGTGATCACATTGAGCCCGGGCACGAGCTTGGTCCAAGAGCGCGCGGCCATCGAGGCGCCCTTTTTGATCATCTTGCGCTTGACCATTTGTTTGACCTTGCGATCAAGCGCGCGTTTCAATCCGGCCTCATCATAGATCTTGCGCGCGCCTTTAAAGACATCATCCGCAGCGGCATAGATCGTCTTTTCCGCCGCGCCAAAACCTTTGGGAAATTTCGAGGAAATTGCTTTGGAAAGCTTGCTGGATTTGCTGGCGAGCTTCTTGTCGACCTTATCTTGCGCAAGCTTGGAGGGGTTGGTGCATTTGCCGCCCTTGGCTTTGCATTTGTGCCATTCATCGCGCGCTTCGCAGAAGATTTTGCACAGCTCAATCATGATCGGATCGGTCATGCCAAGCGGAACCTCAAAATGCCCGCCTGCGCCCGCGATGGTGTTTTTATGGTTCATAAACATCTTATCGGTCAGCCGACAGATCGGTTTATTTTCCGCATAAACATTCGGGGAATAAGTGATCCATGAGCTTTCTTTCATGTTCACGCCGGAAATAACCCCGCCGCCAACGCCCGCCTCATCGCCCATGCAACGGCTATGGATCGAGCCCATAATCGCAACCGAATTGCCGCCATCCGCCTTGACCGTGACAGTCCCCATGCTGAGATCCGACGACATCGAGATAATCATATAGGGGATCGGAACCATGTTTGGGCCGACGGGCGTTTTGCAGACATCGGGCGCGGAACATTGCTCAAACCCGCCCGAGCCTTTGTGCGAAATCGTCAGCCCATTTGCCGTAACAGTGACAGCCATCAGCTTGCCCCCTCGATTTCAAACAGGGCGGGGGTATTGGGGGCATCACTGCTGCGCGCCGCCTCAAAAGCAGGCGCATCCGCGGCGCGCACAGCAAAGCCGGAATGGCCCCGCAGCGCCAAAAACGAGCGCTCAACCAGCACATCATTTTGCACCGCCTCGATCGGTAATGCGCCAAGATAAGTCAGGCAAAGCTGCGCCGCTTCGCCATCAATATGGATGGTCTGAAGACGCATCTCGCTGTCATGCCAACCACCGCGAAACCTTGTGCTCAGCTCAAAATCTAGCTGGGGCAGGGGGCATTGAAACGGGGCGGGGGCGCCTTGATCGCCGCGCGCGCTGCTGTGATGTTCGGGCGGCAGCATATTGCTAAGGCTCAGGGTTGCGCCGTCAATTTCGCGCGGCTCAAGGCGCTGATCCAAGGGCGCGGCCTGCCAGAAATTGGGATCAAGATCGGCGGGGAAAAGCGGCGAACGGCTGCGCTCCCATGCTTGATCATAGGTGCCGCCAAGCCTGCGCCGCTTGGCCCATTCGCGCGGGATCGGGCCAAAAGAGATCGGCGCGATGGCGCGATCCGCGCGTTGAATATCTTGGCTGGGCAAGGAAAGCCGGGGCAGGGCAACCCCTGCCGGATCGCCCTTTGGCGGCACGAAACCCGCCCCAATTGGATTGTCTTCAAACAGCGTAGGCGCGCCATTTGGATCCAAACCCTGCCCGCCATAAGCCGCCGCATAGCTGAGCGAAACAGGCCCGCTTTTCGCCGCATCCGAGGGGGCATATTGCGGCCTGCCATTGCGCGCGAAAACACCCGGCGGCGAAATCTTGATGCGCTTTTGTACAGGGCCAAGGCCAAGCGCGGCTTCAAAGGGCTGATCATACCGGCCACCGGGCGCATAGGCGCGGGCATGGGCGATCAGATCAATCTGCGGCTTGGGCAGGCATAGATCCGCATCCGCAGCCATCACATCAACGCCATTTTCTTTGACATAACGCGCACCAGGCAGGGGATCGCTCTGAGAGGGGGCATAAAAGGCGGGCTTGCCATCGCGCAGTTCAAAGCGCGCCTTGAGCCACACACACCAAAACGTGCGCGCGTTTTGGTCGCGCATAAAGCCTGCGGCCGATGCAAATGGCGTGTGATTGTCAACGATCCACATCCGCCCGCACTGCCCTAATTGAGATCAATGAAAGCGCCGCGCAAGCCAAGGCGGCCATTCGCCTCAAAGCGCAGATCATCGCCCTTGATCCGCACACGCCCATCCGCCATCAAGCGCAGCTCAGAGCGGCCGGATTTCAGCACAATATCTTGATTTTCAACGGCTTTCCCCGCTTCAAAAGGCGCGCGCAGCAGCGCGTCCAGCGCGAGAAACCCAAGCACAACAACCCGCCCGCTGCCATCTGGCACCGGCTTGATCACGGCCATATGACCGCCCGCCTGCGCAGGGGGCTCCTCAAGCATAAGCACCGCCGCGCGCGGATAATCAGCAAGGGCAATCGCGCCATCTTTTTGGACAGACAAAGCCGCAAGGTGCAGGCCCGCCTCGGCGGCAAGCGGCGCAGGGGTTTCTTCAGGGTTGCGCGCGCCAATATCCGCAGCTGCCCCCGTTTCAATACCCGTTAGATCAGGATCGTGTTTCATCGCAAATCCCTTCTGTTCAAACCTGCCAAACGCCCCTAAGCGCCCGCTAGTTCATATCAATTTTGTTGCCTTTAAGCTTGATGGTCGAGCCTTTAATCTCAATCGCGCCGCTCTTTTTCATCACAATACTGGAAGAGCCGCAGATCAGATTGATCTCATCGCCAACATCAATCGTGAGCTTCTTGCCGATCATATCCTGACGCGACAATTCCACCGAAGACACAAATTCGCCCTCCACCGCGCGGGTGAAATCGCGGCCAACTGTTTCAAGCGCATCGCGCCCCGTGGACAATTCAACATCGCGCCCAGTGGATTGAAAAACATCTTGGGCAACGGTGATGCTGTAATTGCCCATCTCGCCACCGTTTTCAGCCGCAGATTGCGTTTCGCCCACAAGCTTGGCAATGCCCTGATCATCGCCCTCAGCGCCGCCCACCGCATGAACATTTTCGCCTTCACCGGTAATTTTCAGCGTCATCGAACCGCCAACCGTATGGTGATCAAACTTGGCCGTTTCCGAAACTTTGTTATTCCCGACCGAGCGCACATAGCTCTGATCTATCCGGGTCGTGGCGTGATTATTGACCTTTTGATTGAGATCATGCTGGGCGTGCAGATATATCTCTTCGGCGCCCGCTTTGTCCTCAAAACGCAGCTCGTTATAGCCCTCGCCCTCATGGGTATCGGTGCGAAAGGTTGAGCGGGTTTTATGTTCGGGCAGGGCATAGGGCGGATCATTGCGCCCATTGAAAACACAGCCCGTCACAAGCGGCTTGTCCGGATCGCCATTGATGAAATCAACAACAACTTCCATCCCGATGCGCGGGATCACCATGCCGCCCCAGCCATTTCCGGCCCAGTTCTGCGAAACCCGGCAGCGCATCGAATGGGCGCTTTCCAGATCCCAATGAAACTTGACCAAGATGCGCCCAAATTCATCGCAATCGACCTCGCCCTCCCCAACAACAACCGCCGTTTGCACGCCAGACATTTTGGGCGATGGGGTGTTGCGCGCAGGGCCATAGGCTTCGGTCGTGGCGGTCAAAACATAGTCGCCAGAATAGGAATAGCCCTCTTTTGGGCCTTCGCCAGAGCCATAGGAATCCGACACAAACGTGTGATGCGCCTCAAGGCAAAGATATTCCGCCCCCTTTACGCCGGGCACTTGAAAACCTGTCAGCTCAACGATCATACCCGCGTTTAAGCTGATCACATCGCCGCGGGCAAAATGCCAGTGATCGCGGGCGCGCGACTGATCCAAGCGCCGTTTGGCAACGCCTTTGCCCTGCTCAGGAAGCTCGTAATCGCCCGGATATTCATAGCTTTCCAGCTTGCCCTGCTGATAGTTGGCCGTGCCAACTTGCTCGGCTTCCATCTTCTTGGTTGGGGTTTTGAAATTGTAATCCGTAAGGCGCACAGCCCCGGTTGTAAGATGCCGGCCCGGGCCCCATTCCGAGAAATGCTCGCCCTCGGCATGATGCTGCCCGGAGACCCCGACAAAGGGGCGTTTGTTGGCCGGGATGTGATCGAATTTGAGGATCTGATCGACCAAAACAAGCGTATGCCCGCTGTCTGTATGGCGAAAGTAAAAACTGATCCCAAACCGCTCCATCAAACGGCGGGCAAATTCAAGATCGCTCTCGCCATATTGAACCGTATATTCCAGCGCGCCCGCATCATTTTGCGTATCATCCTTGAAGGCCGGGCTGCCCAAATTGCTATAGGGCGCAAAGACTTCGCCCAGAATGGCATTGGGGGTCATGTTGTGAAAAATGCGCTGCGTGCGCCGCTGGCTCAGCAGCCAAAACCAAGGGCGCAAGGTCAGCCGATAGGTATAGCCATTCTCGCCCGATCCGGTCCAAATGGCCTCGGTAACATAGCCGGTGAAATAGCGGGTATTGCCCTCGGCCAAAACGCTGAGCTCGGCCTGCGTTCCGATCAGCTTGTCGAAATCAATATGGTCAGCAACCGAAAGCGCCTCGACCGTATATTCGAACAGCTCATCAACATATTCACGGATTTCAAAGCGCAGCAAAACAAGCGCGTCAGGCCCGAGCGCTGTCGATAATTTTCCCTCGCGGGTGGTCTGGCTAAAAATAGCATTCATTTAAAATATCCACTGCCTTGAGCAAAAAAAGGCGCGTGGAGGCATGGTAGAGCAACATTGCAAAACTGCAAGGGCTCAGTTTCCCTCGGGTAAATTTCCGCCCGCGCCGCCCCGGCCAATCAGGCCCTAAGTGGCGCCAAGATGGCCAAGACGCGCGCTCAAAAGGGCAAAAAAGCCATCCGCATCAATGCTTCCCATAAAGGTTGCATTGGCCGGGCGCCCCGAAACACCCCACCAATCCGCAACCGTCATCCCCAAGGTCAACGCGCCCTCAAGCTCGATCTCAACATTGATATGGCGCCCCGAAAAGAGAGCGGGATCAATGAGATAGGCAATCACGGTTGGATCATGCAGCGGCGCGCCCTTAGAGCCGTATTTGGCAATGTCAAAGCGCTCAAAGAAATGGGTCCAAGAGGCAACAACCTCGCCAATGCGCGTTCCCAAAGCTTCAAACCGCGCGACCCGCTCTTGGGTCACAAGCGCTTTGTGGGTCACATCGAGCGGCATAACTGTGATCGGCGCGCCGCATGCAAAAACGATCGCCGCCGCTTCGGGATCGACATAGATGTTAAATTCCGCCGTTGGCGTGATATTGCCGACTTCAAAGTAAGCCCCACCCATCAAAACGATCTCTTGGATGCGCGGCGCAATATCGGGCGCGCGCTGAAGGGCGGTTGCGATATTGGTCAGCGGGCCGAGCGGGCAAAGCGTCACCGTCCCGGGAGGATGGCGGCGCAGCTCGTGAATGATGAAATCAACCGCGTGCATATCCTGCACCTTCATGCTGGGCGCGGGCAGTTCGATCCCATCAAGCCCGGTCTTCCCGTGCACATGTTCGGCCGTCACCAAAGGGCGCGAAAGGGGGGCCGCACAGCCCTCAAATACCGCGATATCGCGCCGCCCGGCCAGCTCGCAAACCTTGCGCGCATTGATCGAGGTTAGCGCCAGCGGCACATTTCCCGCCACCGCCGTGATGCCCAAAACCTCTAATTCAGGCGCGCCAAGTGCCAAAAGGATGGCCACAGCATCATCTTGGCCCGGGTCTGTATCAATGATGATTTTGCGGCTCATGGGCGCTCCTTATTTGGGCGGGGATTGCGGCGTTTGGGGCAGAGTGGCGCGCGCGATCCGGCTTGTCCAGAGGGCGCAGGCTCGGAACACAAAAAACGCGCGCCCCTCGCAGAGCGCGCGCCGGTTTAGGCCAACTGGCCCGCGTTTATTAGCTATCGAAATCAACCTCTTGGGTGATTTTAAGCGCGTCCGGGCGCAGCTTGGCAAGATCCATCAGATTTACATCATCCGCGGTAAATTCGCCCCAGCCAGACACCAGCTCCGCAGGCTTTGAGCCCGGCGCAATCGGATATTCAAAATTGGCTTCGGCATAGATCTCCTGGGCTGCGGGCGAGGTCAAAAACTCCATGAATTGCAGCGCTTCGGCGGCGTTATCGGTTGCTTTTGTCATGGCCACACCCGAGATGTTCACATGCGTGCCCGCGCCTTCAAAGACCGGGAAATCAAGCCGGACCGAATTGGCCCATTCAATCTGCTCCGGATCGGCAAGCATCTTGCCCATGTAATAGGTATTGCCCAAGGAAATATCGCATTCACCCGCCCAAATCGCCTTTACCTGCGCGCGATCATTGCCTTGCGGTTTGCGCGCGAGATTGGCCTTAAGCCCTTCGAGCCACGCCTTGGTTTCCTCGGCACCGTGATGCTTCAGATAGGCCGATGTCAGCCCGATCATATAGGCATGCGTGCCCGAACGGGTGCAGATACGGCCCTTCCACTTGGGATCGGCGAGGTCTTCATATGTGGTGATTTCGCCCGGCGCGACGCGCTCTTTTGAAGCGTAAACAATGCGCGCGCGGGTTGTCAGGCCCCACCATTGCCCCTCGGGATCGTGATAGGCGGCCGGCACATTCGCGGCCATGGTTTCAGAGTGAACCGCTTGGGTGACCCCGGCTTCAACCGCCTCATTCAGGCGCGAAATATCGACTGTAAGGATCACATCCGCCGGGCTGCGCTCACCTTCGGCCAAGAGCCGCTCGACCATGCCTTTTTCGAGATATGCCACGTTTACATCAATGCCGGTTTGGGCCGTAAACGCCTCTGTGAGCGGTGCGATCAGCTCGGGCTGACGGTAGGAATAAACGTTGACCTCTGCGAATGCGGGCAGGGCCGCGCAAAGCGAAACGGTGGAAAGAGCGAGAGTGGTGCGAAACATGTAAGCCTCCGGTTAAAGTTGCCCTGCTTTAACCTGAGTAAATTAGTAAGGTCAATACCTGAATGAATTAGTCGGATACATTTATTGGGCGCGTTTTGCCCTCTATATGCGCGCGGGCTTGGCTGCTGTGGGGTATGGTCTTCCTAAGCCTCGCTTTGCTTTGCAGCGATCCAATGGGCTTCCATTTCCGCGAGGCTCGCCGATTTCACATCGCGCCCCGCTTCGGCCAATGCATCCTCAACCGCGCCAAAGCGGCGGGTCACTTTGGCATTGGTGCGCCGGATCGCTGCCTCAGGATCAACGCCCAAATGGCGCGCCAAATTGGCCATCGCAAAGAGCAAATCGCCCATCTCATCCTCAATCGCATCCCCATCCATCTGCGCCGAAGCATCGGCCAGTTCACGCGCTTCTTCTGCAATTTTATCAATAACTTGCGCGCTATTGTCCCAGTCAAATCCAACCCGGGCAAGCCGCTTTTGCAGCTTCATCGCCCGCAGCAATCCGGGCAGCCCCATTGCCACCCCATCCAAAGTGCGCGTCTCGCCGCGCGCGGCGCGCTCACGGGCCTTTTGCGCCTCCCAATCGCGATTTTGCTGCTCTGCCGTTTTGCCCGGCTCCGCCCCAAACACATGCGGATGGCGCGCGATCATCTTGGCGGAAATCGCTTCGGCCACGCTTTCAAAAGAGAAATCCCCGGCCTCCTCGCCAATACGCGCATGAAACACCACCTGAAGCAAAAGATCGCCAAGCTCGCCCTCCAAATCGCCCATATCGCCGCGCTCAATCGCATCGGCAACTTCATAAGCCTCTTCAATCGTATAGGGCGCGATGCTCGCGTAGGTTTGGGCGATATCCCAAGGGCAGCCCGTCTGCGGATCGCGCAGGCGCTCCATGATATAGAGCAGCTTGGAAATGCCCGATTTTGGCATGTTTTGCAGATTGGTCATGTGGCCTCGGCGAGCAGTTTATCCATAATTTTCGAAGGTAATATGTCTCCCAGCCCCGAAAAGTTGCCTTTTTCGAACATTTCAGTGCAAAGCTGATAAATCAGCTTATGGCTGGCCCGCGCCAAGGCCCCGCCCATCGAAACGCGCGCAATCCCGATGGCGGCAAATTCATCCAGGCTGGTTTTGGCGAAAGGCCCAGCGGCCAGCGCATTCACCGGTTTCTTGGTCACTTGGCAAATTCGGGCCAGATCCTCCATGCTTGGCGGGAGCGGAACATAGAGCCCATCTGCGCCCGCCTGATCGAAGGCCTGAATGCGCGCAATCGCCTCTTCAATGCCGTAACCGCCCGCAAGGCAGCCATCGGCGCGGGCCACCAAAAAGAAATCTTGGGGCAGGGCGCGCGCCGCCGCCGCTGCCGCCCGGATGCGCTCAACCGCCAATTCGCGCGCGTAAGCTGAGCTGCCCGGCAGGGCCGTGTCCTCAATGCAAATCCCGGCAAGGCCAATCTCGCCCGCCAAGCGAACCGTCTGCGCGCAGGTCTCTGGATCTTCGCCAAAGCCATTCTCAAAATCGCCCGAAACCGGCACGGAAACCGCGGCCACCAAATCCTGCGCATGGGCAAGCGCCTGATCGCGCGTAAGCGTGCCATCATCGGCAAAGCCAAGGGTAAAGGCATGCGCCGCAGAGGAGCTGGCGATCGCCTTGGCCCCCATGGATTGCAGCATTTTGGCCGACCCCGCATCCCAAGCATTGGCCAAGATAAAGGGTTGGCCGGGGCGATGAAGCGCGCGAAGCTGTGAGCCTATATCATCCATACCGAACCTATATTATTGAAATTAAACAGATATCTTTGCCTAAAGCGCGGCGCGCGCAGCCTTTGTCAGCTTGCCAACAATCAAATCGTATGAGGTCTTGAGCCGGTGGGCCAGCTCTTCCTCATCCTCCATCGTAAAGGGCAAAAGCACCCAAGAGCGATGAAAATACCGCGCCTTTTGCCCGATCCCGATCTCGATCAAAAACGCCGCCGCTTCAACACTGGCCGTCTTGACCGTAACCCCATCACGCGAGGCCGCAAAACAGGCAAACATCTTGCCGCCGACCTTCCAGCTCTCAAGCTCACCATCCGCAGGCGCGGCCCGAACCGCCCCGGGAAAGCCCGCACAAATCTTATCAATCGCTGCAATATCCATCCCGTTAGCCTGCATTTTTGCCAAGCGAAGCGCAAGGCTTGGCAGGGGCGCATGCGGCTGCTATGAACGGCTCATGAGAACGCAAAGCATCATCATTATCTGCTGCATTACCCGCTGACATATGTCGCGCGGGCCCGCTCTCTTTCACTCCTTTGTTTAAGTTGCTAAAGCCTGCGGGGACGCCACCCGAGGATTAAGCATGACCAAGATCACGCTGCACAACACCAAGACGCGCCGCAAAGAGGGCTTCACGCCGCTCGATCCAAACAACGTGCGCATGTATGTCTGCGGGCCAACCGTTTATGATCGCGCCCATCTGGGCAATGCGCGCCCGGTGATTGTGTTTGATGTGCTCTATCGGCTACTGCGCCATGTTTACGGCGCCGAGCAGATTAAATATGTGCGCAATTTCACCGATGTAGACGATAAGATCAACGCACGCGCAGCGAGCAGCGGGCGCAGCATTGGCGAGATCACGGATGAAACGATCGGCTGGTATCTGGATGATATGGGCGCGGTCGGTGCGCTTGAGCCAAATGAGATGCCGCGCGCAACCGAATTTATCGACCAAATGATTGCAATGATTGAGGAATTGATCGCGTCAGACCATGCATATGCCGCCGAGGGCCATGTGCTTTTCGCTGTGGAAAGCTACAAAGAATATGGCGCGCTGTCTGGCCGCTCGATTGATGATATGATCGCTGGTGCGCGGGTCGAAGTGGCGCCCTACAAACGCAATCCGATGGATTTTGTGCTCTGGAAACCGTCGGATGAGAGCACGCCGGGATGGGAAAGCCCATGGGGCCGGGGCCGCCCTGGCTGGCATATTGAATGCTCGGCGATGGCCTATGAATTGCTCGGCGAGAGCTTTGATATTCACGGCGGCGGCAATGATCTGATGTTCCCGCACCACGAAAACGAGATCGCCCAAAGCTGCTGCGCGCATCCCGAGGGGGGCTTTGCGCAGGTCTGGTTGCACAATGAAATGCTACAGGTTGAAGGCAAGAAAATGTCCAAATCCTTGGGCAATTTCTTCACCGTGCGCGATCTGCTCGATCAAGGCATCCCCGGCGAAGTGATCCGCTTTGTGATGCTGAGCACGCATTATCGCAAGCCGATGGACTGGACAGCAGAGAAGGCGGAACAGGCCAAATCCACCCTGCGCAATTGGCGCGCGCTCGTTTTGGACGCGGAAGAAACCGGCCCCGATCAAGACATTGTCGATCTGATCGCCGATGATCTCAACACCGCAGGCGCAATCACCAAGCTTCACGCGATGGCCAAAGCAATCACCGCCAATCCGCAAAAAGACTGCTTCTATGAAAAGGGCGCGTTTTTATCCTCTGCCCGGTTGCTCGGGCTATTGAGCAAAGAATTGGGCGGCTGGGAAGTGGGCGGCGCGGATTTGGCCCCGTTTGAAGCGGCGCTTTCGGCCCTGCGCGAAACGGCGATGCAAAGCAAAGATTTCTCTGAAGTCGACGCGATGAAAGCCGCGTTGATCGCAGCCGGGGTAGAAGTGCGCATGTCAAAAGCGGGCGTAGAATTGGCAGAAGCGGCAGGCTTTGACGCCTCCAAACTCGAAGGGTTGCTGAAATGACCAAGGAACGCCTCACCCTTTTCGACACGACCCTGCGCGATGGACAACAGACCCAAGGCGTTCAGTTTTCCACCGAGGAAAAACACCAGATCGCCGCCGCATTGGACGCGCTTGGCGTGGATTATATCGAGGGCGGCTGGCCCGGCGCCAACCCAACGGACTCTGCCTTTTTTGAGGCGCCTCCCAAGACCCGCGCCACTTTCCTTGCCTTTGGCATGACCAAGCGCGCGGGCCGCTCGGCCGAGAATGATGATGTGCTTGCCAGTGTCTTGAATGCGGGCACGAAAGCCGTCTGTTTGGTCGGAAAAACCCATGATTTTCATGTAGATACCGCGCTTGGTATCACGCTGGATGAGAACGTTGAAAACATCCAAGCCAGCTTCAAACATGTGGTCGCCCAAGGGCGCGAGGCGCTGTTTGATGCCGAGCATTTCTTTGATGGCTATAAGGCCAATCCCGATTATGCGCTGCGCTGTTTACACGCCGCTTACGGGGCTGGCGCGCGCTGGATTGTGCTCTGCGATACCAATGGCGGCTCGCTCCCCGATGAGGTTCATTCCATCACCCGCGCGGTGATCGAAAGCGGCATTCCGGGCGATCATCTGGGCATCCACACCCATGATGATACGGGCAATGCGGTCGCCAATTCACTGGCCGCTGTAAATGCCGGCGCGCGCCAAATCCAAGGAACCTTGAACGGCCTGGGCGAGCGCTGCGGCAATGCAAATCTGGTCTCGATCATCCCGACCTTGCTGCTCAAAGAACCCTATAAAAGCGCCTTTGAAACCGGTGTGAGCGAGGCGGCCTTGGCGGGCCTCGTGCGCACCAGCCGCATGCTCGATGATATTCTCAACCGCGTGCCCGCGCGCTCTTCGCCCTATGTCGGCGCTTCGGCTTTTGCCCATAAAGCCGGGCTACACGCAAGCGCCATCGCCAAAGACCCGAGCACATATGAGCATATTGATCCCGCGCGGGTTGGAAATGCACGCATTGTGCCGATGTCAAATCAGGCCGGGCAAAGCAATCTGCGGGCGCGGCTTCTGCGCATGGGGCTTGAGGTTGAACCGGATAATCCCGCGCTTGGCCGCATTCTTGATCGGGTCAAAACACGCGAGGCAGAGGGCTATTCTTTCGATACCGCTCAGGCCAGTTTTGAGTTGCTCGCGCGCGAAGAATTGGGCCTGCGCCCGGCGTTTTTCGAGGTGAAGCGCTATAAGGTCACGGTCGAGCGGCGCAAGAATAAGCGCGACAAAATGGTCAGCCTTTCAGAAGCGGTTGTTGTGGTGAAAATTGGCGGGGAAAAGATGCTTTCTGTCTCGGATTCCGTCACGGAGGCGGGCAATGATGCCGGGCCCGTGAACGCGCTTGCCAAAGCGTTGGCCAAAGATCTCGGGCCCTACCAAGAGGTCATCGACGATCTGCATCTCGTTGATTTCAAAGTCAGAATTACCCAAGGCGGGACGGAAGCCGTGACCCGGGTTATCATCGACAGCGAAGATGGCGAAGGCCGCAGATGGTCGACCGTTGGGGTATCGCCCAATATCGTGGATGCCTCTTTTGAGGCGCTGCTGGACGCGATAAATTGGAAGTTGATCCGCGATATTGGCGCGCCGAAATGAGCGCTCAATCAAGCGCCGATTTTGATATCACGCCCTGCGCAGAAGCGCTTCGGCGCGGCGATCCGGATCGATTTTTGGCGGTGATGGCCGCGCCTGCGCCCGCCCGCCCGCTGCTCTTTGCGGTCTATGCTGCGGCGCTTGAGATCGCGCGCGCGCCCTGGGTTACAAAAGAGCCGATGATCGCGGAAATGCGCCTGCAATGGTGGCATGATGCGCTTGAAGAGATCGCCGCCCAAGGAATCCCGCGCCGCCATGAGATCGTAACGCCCTTGGCCGCCGTTTTGCCCCCCGAAGCGGCCCAGCATTTTCAAATCGCAATCAAAGCGCGCCAATGGGACATTTACAAAGAAGCGCATGCGGATGAGGCGGCGCTGCTTGCTTATATCGAGGCCACATCCGGCGCGCCGATCTGGGCGGCGATGCTTGCATTAGGGGCGCCGCAAGAGGCGTTCAAACCGGCCATGGCCATCGCGCGGGCTGGCGGTTTGATCCGCTATTTTGCTGCCCTCCCGGCGCTGGAAGAGGCTGGGTGCATCCCGCTTGTGGATGGGCGCGCAGAGGGAATTAAAGATTTAGCATCAAAGGCTTGGTCCGATTTTCGAGGGGCAAAAAACCTGCGCCGGACCGTTGGCCCCGTGATCAGCGCGCCGCTGCTTGAGGCTGCGATGAATGCCGCGGCATTGCCTGCGGTGATCCGCGCGCCGATGCGGGTTGCCCATGGGGCAGTTGGTCTTTCGGAGGCGCGCAAACGCTGGCGCTTGATGCGTTTGGCTGGCGCGAAAAGCTGGCGGTGAAAGGGCGCTATTTCGCGCGATAATGCGCCAGAACAAATAGGCGAATGGCCGAAGCAAGGCCAATTTCCTCGCCGCGATCCGCATCAATTTCAGCGGCCAATACATTGATTGCTTTGCCCTTAGCCTGCGCAATCTCGCGAAAGGCCTGCCAAAATTCATCCTCCAAAGACACCGATGTGCGATGCCCGCGCAGGGTCAATGAACGCTTGGCCGGGCGCGCGCTCATGGGCTGCCTTGCGCCTCTTCGTCATCCTCCAAACGATGCGCATCAAGCATTTTTCGCGCGCGGGCAGATTGGCTTGCCTCAAGCACTTTTTGCGCTTTGGAGCGGCCATGAAGGCTTGCGTTTTCAGAGGCTTGCTCGCGTTTCTTCATGCGATCAGAGGTTTTGCGAAACTGGCGAAGATTGGTGATTTTGCTCATATCTAACTATCGGCGATCCGCGCGCCAGCGGCAAGCCGCATTCGCCTAAGGGACGTAGAAGAAGCGCACGAGGTGAAAGAAAATCGGCGCGGCAAAAATCACGCCATCGAATTTGTCCAAAAAGCCGCCATGCCCTTCGATCAAATGGCCCCAATCCTTAACGCCGCGATCCCGTTTGATCGCAGACATCACAAGGCTGCCAAAGAAACCAACCAGGCAAGTGGCCAGCGAAATGCCAAAGGCGGCAAGCGGCGAAAACGGCGTCATCCAAAAGAGCGCAGCGCCAAGCAATCCACCACAAAGCGCCGCGGTCCCATAGCCCTCCCATGTGCGGGTTGTTGAGATTTCCGAGGCAACGAGATGGCCGCCAATCATCCGGCTAAACAGGTATTGCAACACATCCGTGATCTGCACGATGACCACAAGAAAAGCAATTAAAACAATCGTTTGGCCGCTATATCCCGCGATCTCCAGTGACAGAAGCGCAGGCACATGGCTTACGCAGAAAACCGCAATCATCAGCGCCCATTGGGTCTCGGAAACGCGGCCCAGAAACTGCGCTGTATACCCCCGCAAAGCGGCGATGATTGAGGCCCCAAGGAAGACATAGACAGGGATGAACACCGTATAAAACCCATACCAATCCATCCAAATAGCGAGGTATTGAAGCGGTAAAACAAAGAAGAACGCCCCGACCAAAACCCAATGATCGCCGCGATTTTTCACCGTCAGCGTTAAGAATTCGCGCAACACAGCAAAGGAGCAAAAGGCAAAGAGCAGCACAACGCCGGTGCGCCCGGCAAGCAAGGCCAGCGCCAAAAAGGCCAGCATCCCCCACCAGATTTTGATCCGTGCATTCAGCGTTTCAAGCGAGGCATATTCGCGCCCCTCTGGCAGGCGCGATTGCAGCAACATTGCGATCACCGAAAGCCCGACAAGGGCGAGGATCAGCCCGGTGAACAGCTCAAAAATGGTTGAGATTGACGGGCTCATGAGGCGGGCCTTTCCGGCGCGAGATCAAGCAGGGCATTGCGCGCGCGATCCAAGAATTTCTCTTTGGTTTCATCCTCTTGGCGCTCCATCGGCGCCCCGATTGAGACCGTGCAGATCAGCGGAACAGGCACAATCTCACCGCGCGGCATCACCTTGTTGAGATTGTTGATCCAGACAGGGATCAGCTCAACCTTTGGGTGCGCGCCAGCGAGATGAAAAATCCCGGATTTGAGCTCGAGCAAGGGCGCATCGCTTTCATTGCGCCGCCCTTCGGGAAATATAATGAGCGAGGCCCCATCACTGAGCGCCGCGCCCATGGCCTCAAAGGGATCTTGCGCGCGCGTCTCGGCGACTCGATCAATCAAAACGGCGCGAAAAACATCCCTGCCGACAAAGGCGCGCAGCGGCGATTTTTCCCAATAATCACGCGCAGCAACAGGGCGGGTCCGGGCGCGCAGATCGCCGGGCAAACACGCCCAAAGCAAAACAAAATCACCGTTACTGGTATGATTTGCAAAGTAAATTCTTTGGTTGCGCGAGGGCCGCGTGCCGATCCATTCAACCCGCGGCGCGGTCATAAGCCGGGTAAATCCAGCCAGGGCCATGCCTGCCATTCTGGCGGCTATTTGATGGAGTTGCGCAGAAATTTTCACAGCAGACCTCTGACTGGCCGCATCGGCCCTTTGCGCAAATTTGCCAGTAAACGCCCTTTGTTTCTAGGGCGAATTGCAGATGCAAAAACGGCCAGCCCAGTGAAGGGGCCGGCCGCATTCCTTTTCGCGTTGATCAGGCCTTTTTCGGGCCGATCATTTTTTCTGGCCGCACGACACGTTCGAATGTTTCGGCATCCACAAAGCCAAGCGCGATTGCTTCTTCTTTGAGGGTCGTGCCATTTTTATGGGCGGTTTTGGCAACTTTGGTCGCGTTGTCATAGCCGATTTCGGGCGCCAGCGCCGTGACCAACATCAAGCTTTCGCGCATCAGCTTTTCAATCCGAACGGGATCGGCCTGAAGCCCGTCAATCAGATTGTCGGTGAATGCTGAAGCGGCATCGCCCAAAAGTTGCATAGATTGCAACACGTTATAGGCCATCATCGGTTTGTAAACATTGAGCTCAAAATGCCCTTGGCTGCCCGCAAAGCCAACGGCGGCATCGTTGCCCATGACTTGCGCGCAAACCTGGGTCAGCGCTTCGCATTGGGTCGGGTTTACCTTGCCGGGCATGATCGAGGAGCCGGGCTCGTTCTCGGGCAGGATCAATTCACCAAGACCGCAGCGCGGACCGGACCCAAGCAAGCGGATATCATTGGCGATTTTAAACAGCGAAGCCGCGACCGTTTTCAACGCGCCGGACATCTCGACCATGGCGTCATGGGCCGCGAGCGCCTCGAATTTATTGGGCGCGGTGACGAAGGGCAGGCCGGTAATCGCGGCCATATTGGCGGCAACGGTTTCGCCCCAGCCCTCGGTTGTGTTCAGGCCGGTGCCAACAGCCGTTCCGCCTTGGGCCAGCTCATAGATCGCACCGAGCGCATATTTCACCCGGCGAATGCCCATGGCGACCTGATGTGTGTAGCCCGAGAACTCTTGAGACAGGGTGAGCGGGGTTGCATCTTGGGTATGGGTGCGGCCAATTTTGATAATGCCATCAAAGGCTTCGACCTTGGCTTGCAACCCGGCTTGCAGCTTTTCCAGCCCGGGCAAGAGCACATCGCGCGCGGTTGTTGCGGTCGCGATATGCATGGCCGTTGGGAACGTATCGTTGGAGGATTGGCCCATGTTGCAGTGATCATTCGGATGCACCGGATCTTTGGAACCAATCACGCCGCCAAGCAGCTCAATCGCGCGGTTGGCGATCACTTCATTGGCGTTCATGTTGCTTTGTGTGCCGGAACCTGTCTGCCACACGACCAGCGGGAAATTATCATCAAACTTGCCCGAAACGACTTCGGAAGCGGCCTCAACAATCGCATCCCCAAGGCGTTTATCAAGCGCGCCGCTGGCCGTATTGGCCTGTGCACAGGCTTGTTTGATCACGCCCAAAGCGCGCACGATGGCGATGGGTTGCTTTTCCCAGCCGATCGGGAAATTGATGATCGAGCGCTGCGTTTGCGCGCCCCAATATTTTTCGGACGGGACCTCAAGCGGGCCAAAGCTATCGGTTTCGGTGCGGGTCTGTGTCATGTGGCTCTCCTGCGAATGCTGAGGGGACTCATAGCCGATCCGCAGCAAAGATCAATGCGGTATACTATGGAATACAGTGGTTGACCCGGGCAAATCCGCGCGCTGGAAGCAGGCGCTTGCGGCCCTATTTGCGGAATTTATCGAGGCTGACAATCTCGGCCTCTTTGGCGGCGGTCCCATTTGGTTTGGGCGCGGGCGGATCAAGATCGCTTGGCGGGGTGCTTGCGGGCGCATCTTCCTCGCCCTCCTGGGTCTCAAACCTGAGGCCAAATTCGACAGATGGATCAACGAAAGTGCGGATCGCATCGTATGGAATATAGAGCGGCTCGGGGCTATCACCAAAGCTCAGCGTGATCGAAAACCCGTCATCGGTGACCTCAAGCTTGTCAAACCAATGCTGCATCACAACGGTCATTTCTTCGGGGTAGCGATCCGAAAGCCAATCGGCGAGCTCGACATCCGGGTGCATCGTATCAAAGGTGATAAAGAAGTGATGATCGCCCGGCAGCCCATCTTTGGCAACGTCCTGCAAGACCTGCTGGATCAAGCCACGCATCGCGCGGTGCATCAGATTTCCGTAGTCAATCGTCTGGGCCATCTGGGCAGCATTCCTTTGGGAAACTCACCGATAGCATAGGGGATTCGGGGCCGAAGGGAAGGGCCGTTTGGCGCGATGCCGATCATCGGGCCGCTTAGATTGCAAGCTGTGCAATCAGCCCCGCGGCGCCGGTGATCAGCAGCGTAAGCGGCAGCGAAATCCGCGCTTTCAGCAGCAGCGCCGCGGCAAGAATGGCAAGAGCGAGCGCGCCAAGATCAAGGCTGCGCCACAGAGGCGCGATCATGCTAAGCGGGCCAATCTCCAGCGGATCAACGCGGCCAAAAAACACATGGATCGCAAACCAGATTGATAGGTTCAGGATCACCCCAACAACGGCCGCCGTTATGGCCGAAAGGGCGCCCGCGAGGCGCGGTTTGTTGGACAGCGTCTCAATATAGGGCGCGCCGGCAAAGATCCAAAGGAAGCAGGGGCAGAAAGTGACCCAAAGAACGAGCAGGGCCGCAAGTATCGCCGTGCCCATCCCGCCAATCCCGTAACCTGCGAGAAACCCTACGAATTCTGTCACCAGGATCAGCGGGCCCGGGGTTGTCTCGGCCAAGCCAAGCCCGTCCATCATCGTGGCTGTGCTGATCCAGCCATGCTGCGAGACGACCTCTTGGGTCATATAGGCCAAGACGGCATAAGCCCCGCCGAATGTCACCACCGCAAGCTTGGAGAAGAACATCCCGATCTCCATCAGATCGCGCGCGCCAAGTGCTGCCAGAAGGATCAAAGGCGCGATCCAAAGCGCGCCCCAGATCGCGATGGTGCGCAGGGTTTGCTTTGGTGAAATCGGGGCAGGGGGCGCGCGGTTTGGATCGCCCGCACCGGCCAAATTGCGCCAGCCACCATAAAGCGCGGCCAAGGCAATGATCAGCGGAAAGGGCGCACCAAGCGCAAAGATGGCGATGAAGGCAAGCCCCGCAATCGCCCAGTGATCGCGCGATTTGAGCGCCTTTTTTGAAACCTTCAGCAAGGCTTGCAAAACAACGATCACGACCGTTGCTTTGATTCCCAAAAACGCCGCCTGTGCAAAAGGAACCGCCCCCCAAAGCGCATAGGCCCCCGCCAGCAAGAGCATCACAATCGCGCCGGGAACAACAAACAAAAGCCCCGCCAAAAGCCCGCCCAAAACGCCGCGCAAACGCCAGCCTGAATAGGTCGCCAGTTGCATCGCTTCAGGGCCGGGCAGCAGCATGCAAAACGAAAGCGCGCTTAAGAATTGCTGCTCAGTGAGCCAGTCTCGCGCCTCCACCAGCTCGCGGTGCATCACCGCAATCTGCGCCGCTGGCCCGCCAAAAGACATCAGGCCAATGCGCGAAAACGCCTGCCAAAGCGCAGGCCAGCTCGGCGCTTTTATCTGGGTGCTCATGCGGGCGCACCATTTGGCCAATCATGGCCCTCATTTAGCCCGTCGCGCGCCCAACGATAAAGCGCGTCATAAATGAGCATACCCGCATCCAATTGTTCCATATCATCACGGTACATCCGCGATAGCCCGACCGAAAGCGCCAACAATCCGGCGGCTTGCGGGGCAAGATCATGGCGGTTGGTATCTGCGCCGCGGATGACTTTGGCCATCTCAAACAGGGGCGCGGTGTTGAGGGCAAAGGTTTGAAGCATCCTCTCAAAGGTGCACAGATCGCCTTTGTGCGAAAAGGCAACCCCTTCGACATCAAAGGGCGTCGCGCCAAAGCGATCTGCGACGCCCAAAACATCGCGCGGCGGCACAAACAGAAACCGCGCGCCAGGATCAACAAAGCGGCGGATCAACCAAGGGCAAGCGATGCGATCAATTTTCGGGCGATGGCGGGTCACCCAAAGCGTGCTGCCCGATTGAAGCGCAGGGATCGCATTGGCAGAAACAAGCGGCAATTCGGCCGCGCCCCATGCTTCAAAGCCGCCCTCCAAAGCCTCGGCAGCAATACCTTGCGCACGCAGCTGTGCCGCCACGCCATGCGATAGCTTTAGCCCGCCTTGGCAGATGATCACAGCAGAAGGGCCAGCTGCGCGCGCAATATCGGCAATGTTTTTGTGAGAAAGTCGGATAGCGGCCGGGATCATACGCGGATCCAGCGCGAAATCCTCATCAATGCGCAGATCAATCAATGTGGGCGCATCAGGCGTGCCCATTAGGCGGGCGAGCTGGGAGACGGATATTTCTGAGAAAGAAGGCATGTGCCCCTCCTTGAACGGTGTCAAAAGAGGCGAACTTTGGCCGTAGCCTCACGGGGTGGTCGCGCGAAACCCCATGCGGCGAAAGTGCTTAATCAGCTTTGGATTGTCAATCCATCAGTTAAGCTCGATCCCGCCAAGGCAAAGCGCCATCGTATCTTGGGGCATTTTGCCGAGCTGCTCGAAAAATGAGATGAAATCAAAGTGGTTATAGGCCTCGGCGATCTTGCCATCGGCGCCCATACGCATCATCACCTGCCCATTAACAGAGACCGGCTTCATCGTTTCTGCACATTGCGCATTGATGTTCAACAAGGCCCAAAGCCACTCCCCGGATTCAACGGTTTTCTCCATAGAAACCGTAGGGTTGCGGATCATTGAGAGGATCGCCGGCACCATCGCTTTCATATCTTCCGCACCGACTTCAAAACCGCTCATCATGCCCGCGGCGCGCGTTTCAGGCGAGAAATATTCATCCACGGCGTCCAAATCGCCCTCAACCCAGACCCGCTGAAACCAATCCGCCAATGCTTGCTCCATGCCCATAACCGGCCCTTTCCTGCATTAAATCCTAATGCAGGGCTAACCAAAAATCCTGAAGAAACCCTGAACGTCTGGTCAAAATCTATGCGAGCATTCAAATGTGTTGGGGAAAGTGCAGGCTTCTGTTGCCAGGTGCCTGCGAACCCCGCCTGAAGCCGCTAAGCGACAGGACTTAGATTTTCAATGTTTCGCACAGCTTAAGCTGCGAGAGCCATTGGAGCTTTGTTGTCATTTGCAACTACTCATTGTGTACCGATAACGGTGGTAACTCACCGAAACAAAGCAAACCCCTTTAGACGTTCGTCGATCCTATTTCGTCCCCATGATCCCCAAATGAAGGATGTTTGGTGGAGACGCCGGGTACCGCCCCCGGGTCCGATCCGCTTATTACGAGCGCGTTTATGTCCATAGCTGAGTTGCCCCAGCGCTCTCTATATAGGCGCCCCAGTCGGCGCGTTCAAGAGAAGGGTTGGGGGGATTACCATCCCTCGGAAGTTCTGTAGCGAATTAAAAGTACCAGTAATCAGGCCTTCATACCAACCCAAACACCCAACTTTTTCTTGGCCCAAATACTCAAAGCAAAACGCGCAACACCCGCAAACCATTTTCAGCCCACACGCACCCTGCGCCCAAATCACCCGCCCCGCGCCGCAACACTTCCTGCCAGCTTTTTAAGCTGCACCATCGCCGGAAAGAAGCTCTGGCGGATACTGGCAGCATTGGCGCGCGCAGCATCGCTGACCTCAGCAGGGCGTCTGGCCGCAGAGGCCATATCAAGCCGGCAAGTCTTGAGCCAAGCCTTCAAATCAGGGTCCTGTTGCCAAGCGATATGGTTTTGATAGCCGGTGAAATACATCGGCGCCCAATCCTCAGCCGAGCTGGGGTAGGGGATCGGGATGCAAAGCGCATTCTTGGCCGCATCATCGCGCGCGCTTGCCTCAACATAGGCAATCACCGCGGCGCTAAACGTTGGCTGGCACACGCGCACGGGCTGAAGCGTGATCTTGCCAGGTTCAAAGATCGGCGTGTCGCGCAGGGTTGTCAGGCCATTGGCAGTACAATCAATATAGACAGCCCCCTTAGGCGGCGCGATCTCGCCCCCTGCAAGCACAAGCTTGCCCGGCGAGATGCGCTTAACATGGCCCATGCGCACCACATCTCTGATCCCGCGCAATCTGGCCAATTCGGCCTGCGTCACAGTTGCGCATTTATAAGCACTCGGGCGAATATCCGGATCAAGCCGCAGCAGATTGCCACGCGCCTCAAGCCGATCAAACATCGCGTCCAGATCGGGCGCGCCAATGATCGCCTCAAACTCATTGAGCGTGTTTTGCATGCGAAAATCGTTGAACTCTTCGCCGGGCTGAAAGAAACGGCGATCCAAAAGCCATGCGTCGCGCGGCATGATCCATGTGATCTTCGCCGCCTCAACCCCACGCCCCAACAGCCAAAGCGCCACATCCATGCCCGTCTTGCCGCCGCCCAAAATCACATATTGCGCTGCAGGTTCACGCCGCTCAGCAAGCGCGCTTGGCGTCACGCAGTCAACCCCCTCAACCTCAAAGGCGCGCCTGTGATTGCCCGGGGTCTCGCCGCTGTGAAGGCAGGTCATCACCGTTTTGCGCGCGATATCAAAGCTGTGGCGCGCGCCCGAGATAAGGCAGCGCGCCGTCCCATCCGCATCCATCTCGCAATTAGGAAGATAAGTGACCCGCCCCGAGGGCAAAAACCGCTGATGCATAAGCGCTTGGAAATAGGCGCAAATCTCGGCCCCCGTGGCCAATTCATTCAGGCCCGCATTGCCGCCCAATGTATCGGTCTGCTGCGCCCCAAGCGCGCGCGAGGCAACCCCGTAAAACGCCGAAGGCTGATGCAGGCGCACGAATGGATAAGCGCTGTTCCAATGGCCGCCGGGGCTATGGCCGCGATCCACAATGGTGATATGCGCGTCCGTTTCGCTCAGCAATGTATCCGCAAAGGCCATCGCCGAGGCGCCCCCGCCAACGAGCAGATAGTCGGTTTGATGATGCAAAATCTTGTCCCCCAATGCGGCCAAGCCTAGGGCGCGGGCAAGACATTAGCAAATGCGCAAGCCGCGCCGATCAACACAACCCCTTCAACCGCCCCTAAAAGAACCGGCGCGTTTGATCGCAGTAGTCAACGAAATCCGCGCCATAAACGCCCCGCAACCAGCGCTCCTCAAGAAACACTGCAACGACATAAAGCGCGCCCCAAAAGGCCAGCGTTATGATGCTCATTCCCGTCGGATAAAGCAGGCCCCAGCCCAGCAATCCCAGCAAAGTGGCGAGGTAAATCGGATTGCGTGAGTAAGCGAATATCCCTTTCGTGCAAAGCCCTTCTTGCGCGCCAAAAGCATTGCGCCACCCAAGCTGCCCGGTGGCGATAAAGGCGATCAAAAATCCGGCGAAAAACAGCGCCAACGCCGCACCAAGCTCAAAGGGCGACATATCAAACCCATTTAGCCAAAAATATCCAAGCGCGCTCAAAAGCTGCCCATAAAACATCCCTCGAAAAAGGCTGCGAAAGGTCGTGCTCTGCCAACTTTTGCGATGGGGTGGCGGCCAAAACTGGATCTTAGGCGAATAAAGCGTTGCACAGGCCAGCACCAACAGAACCAATGCACAGAGCATTGCAATCGTTGAGGAAATTTGAATGAGATGTGCAATCATTCCCCAGCTTACCCCCCAACCTGTGCCCCAGCAAGCCCCGGTAAAGATCAAAGCCTTGACGGATCGCGCAATATATCCGAGTTTAAGAAAAACAAGGAGTGCTCTGCCAGTGATCAAATAAGGACCGACATATAAGTGGCTGTTAAGCCGGATCGGACTTTATTTCTGGAGCACAAAATGCATCCTATTATCTATGACGTGGCCGTCTCTACGGATGGCTATATTTCTGGCCCCAATGGGGATATTTCGCAATTTGCCCAAGAGGGCCCCGTGGTCGAGGCCTATTTCGCCCGCCTTGCCACATATGCAACCGCCATCATGGGGCGCGAAACCTATGAGTTTTCCTATGCCTTTGGGCTGAAACCGGGCGAAAACCCATATAAATCAATGGAAACGCTGGTTTTCTCTAAATCAATGGACCTGCAAGGCGACCATGAGATCAGCGTGCAAAAATCCATCAGCGCAGGCCTCTTTGCCGATCTCAAAGCCCGCGCAAAAGGCCCGATCTATCTGTGCGGCGGCGGAGATTTCGCTGGGGCCCTGCTTGATCTGGGGGTGATTGATCTGCTGCGTCTCAAACGCGCGCCAATCCTTCTTGGCGGCGGTACCCCCTTGTTTGGCCGCAGCACAACCGCACCAAAACTGCGCTCTACAAAGATCGAAACCTATGAAAACGGCTATGTGTTTCAGGAGCTCAAAATCCTGCCCAAAGCGCCCTAAAAGGCGCAGCCACCAATAAGCAAAGGCGCGCGCATCAACCCGCGCGTCTTTTTTATCCTCAACCGTCAACTTTTTCTTGGCAAAAATACTCATTCCAACCGCCCCAAACAAATCACCCGCCGCGGCCAAAGACCAAAGCCCAAAACCGCCCCCAAGCAACAAACCCAGCCACAACCAAATACCCTGCGCGCGGCCCTATAGCCCCAATAACGCACAGCGCGGCTTGTGGCGCGCCCGATAAAGATAGCGCGCCCAAAGCGCAAAAAGCGGCGTCAAAAGCCCGGCCTCGATCTCAATGCGATCGCTCAACCGGGATCCATGCGCCGTTGCGCTTACCTGCAAGCGATGATGCCAGCTTTTCACACCCGCGCCCTTTTCCCGCGAGCGTATCAGCATCCGCGCTTCATCACATTCCAGCACTTCCATGAAATAGGGCTGCGGCGCAAACCGGCCAAAAAGCGAAACCTGAACCCAAAAGGCCTGGCCGCTATATGCCCGCCCCTGCGGCAGGCCCTCAAAGGCGATGAGGCCCTTCATCACATAGGCAAGTGCTTGATAATCGGTCACAATGGCCCAAAGCGCCGCAGGGGCGACCGGATAATCATGTTCAACGATGATGGTGCGCATCCGCCGCAGCTTTCAAATCACAGGCCCAAAAAAGGCGCGAAATTGCTCCCGCGCCTTGGTCTCTTTTGCAAAGAAAAAGGCGCGCCTTAGAAG
The DNA here is from genome assembly GCA_050633265.1 of Paracoccaceae bacterium. Taxonomy (GTDB): domain Bacteria; phylum Pseudomonadota; class Alphaproteobacteria; order Rhodobacterales; family Rhodobacteraceae; genus JBLHZY01. The sequence continues at coordinate 45,589 of JBOEGE010000001.1, forward strand.
CCTGCTTTGATCTTTTCAAACTCTTCCGATTGCATCTCGCGCATTTCAATCGACATGGGCAATTGCGCCAAAACCGGCGCTGTGATCGCGCCCAGACCAGAGGCGATCAATGCCTCCTCGCCAACCCCCGCCATCGAGGCTGCGTTTGAGTGGCCATAGCCCGCCGCCAAAAGCGGGGCCGTGGCGCCCGGATCCAACAGCGAATTGATGAAATCATAGGCTTTATCCTCTGATCCTTCGCCCGCTTTGAGATTCACATAGCCGCAAAGCCAAAGCGAAGATCCCTCCGCCGCTTCACGCTGAAAACCAATCGGGAAACCCTCATCAACCATCGTTGGCAGCGTCTCATTCCACGCCCAAGAGATCAAAACCTCGCCCGTGGCCAAAAGCTGGCTCAGCTCGGCAGGGTCGGTCCAATAGGTGCGCAGATTGCCATGGGCCGCCCGCAGCCAATCAGAAGCGGCCTTGAATTGCTCAGGTGTCGCCGCGCTCCAATCGGCAAGGCCCGTGGCAAGATAGGCAAGCGCATAAGCATCATCAACATTGTCTGGAATGGTCACGCGGCCCTGATATTTCGGGTTCAAAAACACATCCAGCGAAGCCACATCCTCGGCTGGAACCTCTTCCATATTATAGGCAATCGCGGTCGAGCCAAAATCGGTTGGGATAAAGAACACATCACCCGCCGTGCCGATTTTTGTCCCCGTCAGATTGCCATCAAGATTGCCGTATTCGCCGATCTTCGAGATGTCCCATGGCTCAAGAATGCCCGCTGTCTCCCATTTGGTAACTGAGCCTGCGCAGACATGGCTGACATCGGCCTTAAATCCCGAAATCAGCTTTTGCAGCGCCTCATCCTCTTCGCCAAAGAAGGTAAAGCTCGGCGCATCGCCGTGCTGGGCGATATATTTGCCGTGAAAGGCCGGGTCTTCAAACCCTGCATAATCAAAAACCGTCAGCTCTTTGTCTGCACCAAAGGCAGCAGAGCCAGCGGCCACAATAAGACCAGACAAAACAGTCGTTTGGGCAAGGTGAGTTAGGATGCGCATCATATGCTCCTGCAAGAGGGAAAATCTGCCTCAAAACTAAGTCGGACGCGCGCATTTCACAAGAGGCAAGCCAAGCCCGGCGCGCGATTTTGCCAGCGCGCATTTTGCCGCTGCGATTTGATGCATGCGCGGCGCGCATCCGGCAGCTTGCCGGTTTGACAAGCCCCAGTGGCGCGCCCAAACTGCGCCAGAAATTCAAGCCGGGCAAAGCGGCCCGCCCCCATCGAGAGGAAAGACCATGCGCGCGATTGTCATGCGAAAAGAGGGCGAGGGCCCGGCCACAGCAGCGCTTGAGGATATCCCCCAAACCCTGCTGCCCGAGGGCGAGGTCACGGTCGCGGTTGAATACTCAACAGTGAATTACAAAGACGGGCTGTGCATGTCGCAAAACGGCGGCGGTTTGGTGCGCAATTATCCCCATATTCCGGGCATTGATTTCGCCGGAACGGTCGAGGCTTCAAAGGATGCGCGCTACGCCCCCGGCGATAAGGTTGTTCTCACTGGCTGGCGCGTCGGTGAGGCCCATTGGGGCGGCTACGCTGAAAAGGCCAATCTGCGCGCCGATTGGCTTGTGCCGCTGCCCGATGGGCTAAGCACCCGCGCGGCCATGGCCGTTGGAACCGCAGGGTTAACGGCGATGCTTTCGGTTATGGCGCTTGAAGATCACGGGCTAACCCCTGAAAAAGGCGAAGTTTTGGTCACTGGTGCTGCGGGCGGTGTTGGCTCTGTGGCCACAGCGATCCTTGCGCATCTTGGCTATCAGGTGGCCGGGGTGACAGGGCGCGCGGATCAGGAAAGCTACCTGCGCGATCTGGGCGCGGCCCGGATCATCCCGCGCGCAGATCTCGCAGAAACCGTCAAACGCCCGCTGGAGGGCGAAACATGGGCGGGCTGCATTGATGCGGTTGGTGGCGATATGCTGGCGCGGATATTGGGCCAGATGAAATATGGCGGATCGGTTGCGGCCGTTGGCCTTGCGGGCGGCGCGAAATTGCCAACCTCGGTGATCCCTTTCTTGCTGCGCGGGGTCAACTTGCTTGGCATTGATAGCGTGATGCAACCCTATGAGAACCGCCTGCGCGCCTGGGAACGGATCGCGCGCGATCTGCCGATGGACAAGCTCGAAGCGATGATCCGCCCAGCCAAGCTTGAGGATTTGCCCCAGTTGGGCGCCGATATCCTGCAAGGGCAGGTGCGCGGGCGCGTTGTGGTTGATATCGCAGGCGCGGGGTAATGCCGGGCAGGGCAGGGCGCGTGCTGAGGTGCTGAGCGCGGCGACGCCACGCAACGCAACACAACGCTTCGCAACACAACGCGACACAAAACAAAACAACACTGCGGCCCGCGCCTTCGCGGATGCGCCCGCCGCACGGCAAGGCTTGGCAATCATTCGCTGTTCGGGGTAAGACATGCCCAAGCGGGGAGGCTTGCAAAAAATTACTCCTCAGACACAAACGACAAAACATAAGGCGAGGCCCAGTGAGCGATTCAGACAGTTTTATCGAAGAGGTCACCGAAGAAGTCCGCCGGGATCAGCTGTTTGGGCTGATGAAACGCTGGGGCTGGGTCGCTATTTTGGCGGTTTTGGTGCTGGTGGGTGGCGCGGCCTATAACGAATATTACAAGGCGCAAAATGCAGCCCAAGCCCAAGCGCTTGGCGATGGTATCCTAAAGGCGCTTGAGGCCAATGAAGAGGCCGATGCCCGGGCAAAAGCCCTTGGTGCATTGGATGAAACTTTGGGCACAAAGGGCGATGCACATGCATTGCTTGCGCTGATTGCCGCCGGCGAAGAGGCCCAGGCCGATCAACGTTCTCAAGCGGCCGCGCGTCTTCGGGCTTTGGCAAATGAGGGCACGCTGCGCCCGGTTTACCGCGATCTTGGCCTGCTCAAAGCGGCGATGCTTGATCCAGATCTCAGCGATGAAGCCCGCATCGAGGCGCTTACACCGCTGGCACAGGCCGGCGCGCCTTATTGGCTGCTCGCTGAGGAACAAATCGCCATCGCAGAAGCAAACCTTGGCAAAAGCGACGAAGCCATCGCGCGCCTCACCCGCTTGGCCAAGAATGCAGAAGCCTCGCAGGGCTTGCGCAGCCGCGCCGAGCAGTTGATTGTAGCTCTTGGCGGCACGCTGGACAGCGAATAAGCTGGCAACAAACGCGTTATGCGCTGCAATGTCTTGCGGCAATAAGATTAAAGTGATGGGGATCATAAGGTGATGGGGATCAAGATGGGCCGAGGCCACCGCACACAGATGTCTGGGCAAACCGGGCTGGCATCCGCGCCTATGGGCCTTCTGGGCCAAACTTCGCGCGCGCTGATTGTCCCGCTGCTTGGGGCCACCCTTTTGCTCAGCGCTTGTGCACAGCGCGAAGAAATCCTTGAGGGCGAGCGGCTTTCCCTGCGCGATGGTTTCCTTGGCGGTGAAGAAACGCCCCAGATTGAAAACAAATCCGCACCAATCAAACTCGCCGCGCAAAACGCCAACAGCACTTGGTCGCACCGCGCTGGCGATAGCGATCACCGCATCCAGCATCCTGCCCTTGGCGCAGGCACAACGCCGGTTTGGATCGCGAAAATCGGCCAAGGCAATGATCGCAAACACCGCATCACGGCTGATCCGGTTGTGGACGCGGGCCGCATCTTTACCCTTGATAGCCGCGCGCTTGTTTCTGCAACGGCAACCGCCAGCGGCGCGCCGATCTGGCAGGCCGATCTGACCCCCGCAGGCGATCGCAGCGATGACGCCTCGGGCGGCGGTTTGGCGACCCTTGGCGGCACACTCTATATCACCACCGGCTTTGGCGAGCTGGTCGCACTGGATGCCGCCAGCGGGGCCGAACAATGGCGCCAACGCCTTGAAGCCACGGCCACGGGCGCGCCAACCGTCAGCGGTGATCTTGTGTATGTCGCCTCAAAAGACAACCGCGCCTGGGCGATTGAGGCCAAAACCGGCCGCATCCGCTGGCAGTTCGCCGGAACCCCTTCGCCAAGCTCGATGGTCGGCGGGGCAGGGCCTGCGCTTTCCAAAGATCTGGTGGTCTTTCCGTTTACCTCGGGTGAATTGGTCGCGACCTTCCGCAAAGGCGGGGTCGAGCGCTGGAAAAGCCGCGTTGTTGGTGGGCGCGTGGGCAAGGCCTATACCCGTGTTACCGATATCACCGCCGATCCTGTGATTGTTGGCGATACGATCTATTCGGGCAACCAATCCGGGCGGCTTGCGGCCATGTCGCTTGGCAATGGCGAAGTGCTTTGGACAGCCAAAGAGGGCGCTTATTCGCCGCTTTGGATTGAGGGCGGCTCGATCTTCTTGATCTCGGATGCGGGCGAATTGTTGCGCCTGAACGCCAGCGATGGCAGCCGCATCTGGGGCGTTCAGATGCCCACATTCGAGAATGACAAACCGCGCCGTTTCAAGGATGTCTTTGCCTATTACGGCCCGGTTCTGGCGGGCGGCAAGCTCTGGGTTGCAACGGATGAAGGGCTCTTGCGCGCCTTTAGCCCCGAAAGCGGCGCTGAATTGGCCGCCGTTGCCCTGCCATCGGGGGCAGCCACCAATCCGGTTGTGGCCGATCGCACCCTCTTTGTTGTCGGGCAAAACGGCCAGCTCAACGCCTATAAATAAGCGCGCTGACATTCCAATTCCAAAGGCGCGCCGGGTTCCCGCGCGCCTTTTGCTTTACATAGATCGCGCCCTGCATACCGCGCCCCTTGCCGCCAATCCACGGCCCGCCAAAAAGGGGCCGTAGCGCCAAGCCCCGCGCAAAGCCCCTTTCTTGTATCCGATGGATAGTGTATCGCAGCCGCTTGAAAGAGAGGCCAAGCCTGATGAGCATCACCCTTGCCATTGTGGGGCGCCCCAATGTGGGCAAATCCACGCTGTTCAACCGCCTTGTCGGCAAGCGCCTTGCGCTTGTTGATGATCAGCCCGGTGTCACGCGCGATCTGCGCGAGGGCGAAGCGCGCCTTGGCGATCTTCGCTTTACGGTGATTGATTCTGCCGGGCTTGAAGAGGCCACGGATGATAGCCTTCAGGGCCGCATGCGCCGCCTTACAGAGCGCGCGGTTGAGCTCGCGGATATCTGCCTGTTCTTGATTGATGCGCGCGCCGGGGTTTTGCCTGCCGACCGTGTATTTGCCGAAATCCTGCGCAAGAAAAACGCCAATGTGATCCTCGCGGCCAACAAGGCCGAAGGCGCTGCCGCTGATGCAGGCGTTCTGGAGGCTTGGGAGCTTGGACTTGGCGAGCCGATCCGCCTTTCTGCCGAACACGGCGAAGGCCTCAACGATCTTTACTCCCAGCTCGCGCCCATCGTTGATGGTTTTGCCGAACGCGCGCTGCAGGACGAGCCTGAAACAGATGTGGCCGTTGGCGAAGACGACGAGGATGCGCCGCGCATCCCGACCAAGGCCAACCCGCTGCAAGTCGCCGTTGTCGGCCGCCCGAATGCGGGAAAATCCACCCTGATCAATCAGCTTTTGGGCGAAGAGCGCTTGCTGACCGGCCCCGAGGCAGGGATCACGCGCGATGCGATCTCTGTGATGCTCGATTGGAACGGCGTGCCTGTGCGCATGTTTGACACAGCCGGCATGCGCAAGAAGGCCAAGGTTCAGGAAAAGCTTGAGAAACTCTCGGTCTCCGACGGGCTGCGGGCGGTGAAATTTGCTGAAGTTGTGGTGGTTTTGCTCGATGTGGAAATCCCCTTTGAGCAACAAGATCTGCGCATCGCCGATCTGGCCGAGCGCGAGGGCCGCGCCGTTGTGATCGCCGCCAACAAATGGGACGCCGAGCCCGAGAAAAACGCCAAGGCCAAAGAGCTGCGCGAAGAGTTTGCGCGCCTTTTGCCCCAGCTGCGCGGCGCGCCGCTGATCGCGGTCTCTGCGAAAACTGGCAAAGGCTTGGACAAGCTCGCCGAGGCGATCCTTAAAGCGCATGAGGTTTGGAACCGCCGCATTCCAACCGCGCGCCTCAATCAATGGCTGATTTCCATGGTCGAGGCGCATCCGCCCCCCGCACCCGCCGGGCGGCGCATCAAGCTGCGCTACATGACCCAAGCCAAGACCCGCCCGCCGGGCTTTATCGTGATGTGTTCCTATCCGGACAAAATGCCAGAGAGCTATAAGCGCTATCTTGTCAACGGGTTACGCGAAGATTTTGATATGCCGGGGACGCCGATCCGGCTGACCTTCCGCGGCCAGTCTGATCAGAACCCCTATAAGAACCGGACGAAATCCACGCCGTCGCGCCTGCGCAAACACCTTGGCAAAGCGCGCGCCGACGAGAAAAAGCCGCGCACCGATGGGCGCAGCCGGTAGGGCATTTTGCGAGATGTGAATTGAAGGGCGCGCTTTCGGCAACGAGGGCGCGTTTTTTTGGGTGGTGGGTGGCCTTAGCTGGATGTGCTTGGGGCGCGGCTTGGGATTGAGTATTTTTGCCAAGAAAAAGTTGGAAAGGCGCGCTTTTGAGAGGGGCAGCGATTTTGCGCTTTAGAGATCAAGCGTGATCCAGATGGGCACGTGATCTGAGGGCTTTTCTTTGGCACGCGCGAATGCATCGATTTGGCAATCGGTGAGCAGGTCTGCGGCTTGTGGGGTGAGCAGGAAGTGATCAATGCGGATGCCATCGTTGCGCTCAAATGCGCCGCGCTGGTAATCCCAAAAGGTGAATTGTTCTGGGCTTTGGTTGCGGGCGCGAAAGGCTTCGGTGAAGCCGAGGTTTTCTATCTCGCGAAAGGCGCGGCGGCTCTCATCGCGAAACAGCGCGTCCTCGCGCCAAGCATCGGGGCGTTTGGCGTCTTCCGCTTGGGGGATAATGTTGTAATCGCCGGCCATCAGCGCGGGTTCTTCGCTTTCCATCAGCGCGGCGGCGCGCGCTTTGAGCCGGGCCATCCAATTGAGTTTATAGGCGTATTTGCCCCCCGCGACCGGCGAGCCATCGCTTTCAAGCTCGACCGGGTTGCCATTGGGCAGGTAGAGCCCGCAGACGCGCAGCGCCCCTTTATCGCCAATCACAGTGGCTTCGATCCAGCGGGCTTGCTCATCCGTTTCATCGCCGGGAAGGCCGCGTGTGATATCCTCAAGCGGCAGGCGCGAGAGGATCGCGACCCCGTTAAAGCTTTTCTGACCATGGGTTTCGACTTGGTATCCCATGTCCTCGAAATGCGCGCGCGGGAAGTTCTCATCGACGGATTTGATCTCTTGGAGCAGGGCCACATCGGGCTTGGCCTCTTCCAGCCAATCGCTGAGCGCGCCAATGCGGGCTTTGATGCCGTTGATGTTGAAACTGGCGATTTTCATCGGATGACCCTTGGTTTTTGCTCGGTGGTTAGGTGTAACGCGCAGGCGGGTTGAGGCGCAAGGCGGGGATCAAGATTGCGCTGCAATGGCCGTGCCGGCGGCCCAGCCAGAGGACCAGGCCCATTGGAAATTGAATCCGCCGAGCCAGCCGGTAACATCAACCGCTTCGCCAATGAAATAAAGCCCCGGGACAGTCTTGCTTTGCATATCCGAGGAGTTCAGCCCATCTGTATCAATGCCCCCGATGGTGACTTCGGCGGTGCGATAGCCCTCGGAGCTGGTGGGGGTCAGGCGCCAGTTTTGCAAGCGCTCGGCCAGCTCGGTAAGGCGCTTATCAGACCAATCGGCGATATTGCCACTAAGGGCGAGGCTTTCGGTGAAATGCGCGGCAAGGCGGCTGGGGAGCAATTCGCCCAAGGCTTTGCCAATCGAGCGGCGGCCATTTTCCGCCCGTTTATCGCGCAGCATGGCCGCAAGATCGCGCTTTGGCATCAGATCAAGGGAGATCTCATCGCCCTCAACCCAGTAGGATGAGATTTGCAAGATCGCTGGGCCAGATAGCCCGCGATGGGTGAAGAGCATCGCCTCGTCAAAGCTGGTCGCGCCAACGCGGGCGGAAACGGGCAGGGCGGTGCCCGCCAGCGGCTTGATCCAGGCGAGCTCTTGTTCGGCAAAGGTGAGGGGGACGAGGCCGGGGCGGGGCGCTATCAGCGCGTGATTGAACTGCTCTGCGATTTGATAGGCAAAGCCGGTTGCGCCCATTTTGGGGATGGATTTTCCTCCTGTGGCGACCACCAGATTGCGCGCGGTGAAGCGGCCAGCGGAGCTGCGCAGATTGAAATGCGTGCCGTCATGGCTGATGCTGTCAATGGAGGTTTCAAGGCGGATCTCGGCGCGCGCTGCCTCGGCCAAAAGCATCGCCACGACCTGTTTGGCGGACCCATCGCAAAACAGCTGGCCGAGGGTTTTCTCGTGATAGGCGATTTTGTGCTTCACCATGAGATCAATGAAATCCCATTGGGTATAGCGGGCCAGGCAAGATTTGGCGAAGTGCTTGTTTTGAGAGATGAAATTGCCGGGGCCAGCGTGCAAATTGGTGAAATTGCAGCGCCCGCCGCCCGAGATGCGGATCTTTTCGCCCGGTGCGCGCGCGTGATCCAGCACGAGCACTTTGCCGCCCCGAGCGCTTGCATGAATGGCCGCCATGAGGCCCGCAGCGCCTGCGCCTAGGATGATCGTATCATATGCCATGTCGCGCCCGATTGCCCTGCCTCATCACTTGGGTTTTGCCGCCGCATGATTGGCCTCTGGGCCCGCAAAGAGCAAGCGCAGAGGCGCGCGTTTTGCCGATTTGGCCGCGCAAATCAGGCGCAGATCACAGGGGCGGCGCCGTTTACATCGAAAAGGATGTTCCGCAGCCGCAAGAGGCCGAGGCATTCGGGTTCTCAATCACAAAACGCGCGCCGATCAATTCCTCAGAAAAATCAATCACCGCGTTGGACAAAAACGGCAAGGACACCGCATCAACCAAGACCTTTTGCCCCGCGCCTTCAAGCACCAGATCATCGCCCGCAACCGCTTCTTCCAGCGTGATTTCATACTGAAACCCAGAGCAACCGCCGCCCTCAACCGCGACCCGAAGCGCCTTTGGGGCGGCATCATCGGCGTTGATCTCAGCGAGCCGCGCAAAGGCGCGGTCGGTCACTTTGGGGGGAAGGGTCAGCTCCATGGGGCTATCCGTTTGTTCTGTTGCGCTGAAAGACATATATGTCGGCACAGGACAGGCGACAAGTGAAGGAGCAAAAGATGCTCAAACCCTATGCATCCCAGCCCGGCGAAACCCGCGGCAGGCTCTTCCCCGAGGCCATAAGCACCTTTCGCTCGCCGTTTCAGCGCGATCGCGACCGGATCATCCATGCCTCGGCCTTTCGCCGCCTCAAGCATAAAACCCAAGTTTTCGTCGAACATGAGGGCGATTATTACCGCACCCGCCTGACCCATTCCATCGAGGTTGCCCAAGTCGCGCGCACGATTGCCGGGGCTTTGGGGCTGAATGATGCTTTGGCCGAATCCGTTGCTCTTGCGCATGATCTTGGCCATCCGCCCTTTGGCCACACGGGCGAGGATGCTTTGGCCGAACTCATGGCGCCTTACGGGGGCTTTGATCACAATGCCCAAGCCATCCGCATCGTCACCAAGCTTGAAAAACACTACGCCGATTTTGACGGGCTGAACCTCACATGGGAAAGCCTAGAGGGCATCGCCAAGCACAACGGCCCGCTGATCGGCCCCAATGCCGAAGTGGGTGTTGGCACGGATCAGATCGGCGCGGGCGAGGGGCCGCAGTTTGAAGATCTGCCCTATGCGTTGCGCGAATTCAACGATGCCTTTGATCTTGAGATGCACACATTTGCCAGCGCCGAGGCGCAAGTTGCCGCTGTGGCCGACGATTGCGCCTATAACCATCACGATCTGCATGACGGGTTGCGCGCCGGGCTTTTCACCGATGCCGATCTGATGGAACTGCCGCTAACGGGGCCGTGTTATGAGGAGGTCGATAAGCTTTACCCCGGGCTTGATCCGATGCGGCGGCGCCATGAAGCGCTGCGCCGGGTCTTTGGGGTGATGGTTGAGGATGTGATCGCGATTGCGCAAAACCGCCTCGAAAGCGCCCAGCCAAAATCCGCCCAAGATATTCGCGATCTCGGCGCGCCGGTGATCCGCTTTTCCAAGCCTGTCTATCAAAACATCAAATCTATCAAAGGCTTCCTCTTTACCCGCATGTACCGCGCGCCCTCCGTTGTGGCCGAGCGCGAGCGGGTAACGGCAATGATCAACGCGCTGTTTCCGCTGTTTATGAAAGCGCCGGAAAACCTGCCCGAAGAGTGGCGCGATGATGTGGCGGCGGCCAATTCTGATGAAGCATTGGCGCGGATCGTTTTGGATTATGTGGCCGGAATGACGGATCGCTTTGCCATTCAGGAATTTGAGCGGCTTTGTGGATAACGCTTAGTCAATGGCGCTAGACTTGCGCTGCACGATAGCGCATTTTCGGCAGAAGTTTTTTAAGGATCAATCATGGCCGTAGAAACAGCAGCAGGGGCGCTTAGCCCGGTGATGGCGTTTGCTCTTGTGGGCGCGCTTGGGGTTGGGGCGCAATGGGTCGCTTGGCGGCTGCGCTTGCCTGCGATTGTGCTGATGCTGGCGGCGGGCCTGCTGGTTGGGCCGGTGTTTGGGCTGTTTGATCCAGCGCGCGATATTGGCCCGATAACCGGGCCGCTGATATCGCTCGCGGTGGCGGTGATCCTGTTTGAAGGCGGGCTGACGCTTGATTTTCACAAGCTCGGCGATGCGGCGCATGGGGTCAAACGCCTCGTGATCGTGGGCGCGCCGCTTGGCTGGCTGCTTTCTACCCTAACGCTGCATTATGGCGCAGGGCTTGGCTGGGAGGCCTCGGCCGTTTTTGGCGGTATCATGGTTGTCACAGGCCCCACCGTGATTGCGCCCTTGCTGCGCACCGCGCGCCTGTCGCGCCGCCCGGCATCCCTGCTGCAATGGGAAGCGATCGTGAACGATCCGATTGGGGCTTTGGCGGCCGTTTTGGCCTTTGAGGTTGTGCTGGTTTTGCGCACGGCTGAAACGGCGGGAAGCGCAGTTATTGATTTGGTGATCGGCATCGGTGCGGCGCTTGTGATTGGCTATGTCGCCGGGCGCGGGATTGCGCGCTCTTTTAGGCGCGGCTGGGTGCCGGAATATATGAAAGTGCCGGTGCTTTTTGCGGTGCTTTTGGTCTGTTTCTCCGTCTCTGATTGGCTGCTGCACGAAAGCGGATTGCTCGCGGTAACGGTGATGGGGCTGGTGATTGCCAACGCGAACCTGCCAAGCTTTGAAGAGCTGCGCCGCTTTAAAGAACATGCAACGATCCTGCTGGTTTCTGGCGTGTTTATCCTGCTGGCCGCCTCGCTTGATTTTGCCACATTGGGCCAGCTCAATTGGCGCGCGGGGCTCTTTGTTGCGCTGGTGGTCTTGGTTGCGCGCCCGCTCACAGTGCTTGTTTCGCTGGCCTTTACCAAACTGCCCTGGAACGAACGCCTGCTGATCGCTTTGACTGGGCCGCGCGGGGTTGTTTTGGTTGCTGTGGCGGGGCTGTTTGGCGAACGTTTGGCGCAAGCGGGCGTGCAGGATGGCGCGGTGATCGGCCCGCTCGCTTTTGTGCTGGTGCTTTGTACGGTTGTCTTGCATGGCTTTACGCTTGCCCCGCTTGCGCGCCTGCTTGGGCTGGCCTCTGGGGAAAAACCGGGCGTGCTGCTGATCGGTGGATCGCGCTTTACAACCGGGCTGGCAGAAGCGCTAAAGGGCGCGGAAATCCCGGTTTTGGTGAGCGATCCAAACCACGCCCATCTGATCCGCCCGCGCGCGGCCGGGGTCGAAACCTTTTACGGCGATATTCTGGGCGAAGCGGCCGAGCACAACCTTGAACTGCTCAGCTATTCCACCATCATCGCCGCCACCGATAATGATCCCTATAATACCCTCGTTGCCACCGATCTCGCGCCCGAATTTGGCCGCGATAACGTCTGGCAAATCGCCCGGCTGAAATCCGATAACAAGCGCCATGCTTTGCCAGCCCAGCTTGGCGGGCGCAGCTTTGGCGGGGGCAAAACCTTTCGCGAACTGGATGATCTGGCGCGCGAAGGCTGGCGCTTTACGGTGACCAAACTCAGCGAAGAATACACCTATCCCCAGTGGCGCGAAGAGCGCGCGGATGCAATCCTTTTGGGCAAAATCACCAAAGCGGGCGAGCTCAAACGCATCCCCAAACTTGAGGCGGAAAAATTCGCACCCGGCGTGCGCCTGCTCTCCTTTGGGCCGCCGCTTAAGGATAAGATCGTGGCCCCGCCGCTGCCCGATGCGCCCGGCACATCCGCCCCGCTGATTGAGCCCGATCTGCCCGGCTGATCGCTGGGCAGGCAGGCCAAACCAAACACCCCAAGGCGCGCCCTTTGCGCTTGGTGCATTGACCTGAGCGCGCAGGGTGGTAAACCCAGCCTACACCCCTCGTTCAGGACCAAAAGATGAACCTTTTTGCAGATATCCGCACGCTTGTGATTGCCAGTCTTGAGGCCATGGTTGCTGAGGGCGCGCTGCCCGCAGGCCTGAGCTTTGACAATGTGGCGGTCGAGCCGCCGCGCGATGCTTCGCACGGGGATATGGCAACCAATGCGGCCATGGTTCTGGCCAAGCCCGCAGGCCTAAAGCCGCGCGATATTGCAGAAGCTCTGGCCGCCAAACTGGGGGCTGATCCGCGCATTGATATTGCCGAAGTGGCAGGCCCGGGCTTTCTCAATCTGCGCTTGGATCAAGGGCTTTGGGGCGGGCTTGTCACCAGCATTTTGAGCGATGCAAATTACGGGCAGTCAAGCTTGGGGCAGGGCACCAAAATCAACGTTGAATTCGTCTCGGCCAATCCGACAGGCCCGATGCATGTGGGCCATGCGCGCGGCGCGGTCTTTGGCGATGCTTTGGCAACGCTGCTGTCCTATGCAGGCTATGACGTGACCAAAGAATATTACATCAACGATGGCGGCGCGCAGGTCGATGTTTTGGCCCGCTCGGTTTATGAGCGCTACCGCGAAGCATGCGGCCTTTCCCCGGAGATTGCCGAAGGGCTTTATCCGGGCGATTATCTTGTCCCTGTCGGCGAGGCGCTCAAAGCGAAATACGGCGAGAGCCTGCTTGATCAGGACGAAAGCATCTGGCTCGCTGATCTGCGCGAATTTGCAACAGAAGCGATGATGGCGATGATCCGCGAAGATCTCGCCTCGCTCGGGGTTGTGATGGATCACTTCTTCTCGGAGAAATCGCTTTATGATACCGGGCTGATTGAAAGCGCGATCAAGGAATTGGATGAGGCGGGCCTGATCTATCGCGGCACGCTGGATCCGCCAAAAGGCAAGCTGCCCGAGGATTGGGAAGCGCGCGAACAAACCCTGTTTCGCTCAACCGCGCACGGCGATGATGTGGATCGCCCGGTGAAAAAATCCGACGGCTCCTGGACATATTTCGCCCCCGATATCGCCTATCACTACGACAAAGTGCAGCGCGGCTTTGATCAGCTGATCGATGTGTTTGGCGCGGATCACGGCGGCTATGTGAAGCGGATGAAAGCGGCGGTTTCGGCGCTCTCGGATGGCAAAGTGCCGCTTGATGTTAAGCTCGTGCAATTGGTGAAACTGTTCAAAAACGGCGAGCCATTTAAGATGTCCAAACGGGCAGGGACGTTCGTTTCCTTGCGGGATGTGGTTGAGCAAGCTGGTGCAGATGTCACCCGTTTTCATATGCTGACGCGCAAGAATGACGCGCCGCTTGATTTCGATTTCGCCAAAGTGCTTGAGCAATCCAAGGACAATCCGGTCTTTTATGTGCAATATGCCCATGCGCGGATTTGCTCTGTTCTGCGCAAGGCCGAAGAGGCGGGCATTGCCCTGAGCGACGCGCCAAAACTAGAGGATGAGGCCGAGTTTGAGCTCGCCCGCAAGCTTGCCGAATGGCCGCGCCTTGTTGAGATCGCAGCCCGCAGCCACGAGCCGCATCGCATCGCCTTCTACCTCTATGATCTGGCCTCGGATTTCCACGCGCTGTGGAACAAGGGCAACGAAAAGACCCATCTGCGCTTCCTCCAAGAGGGTGACAATGCTGCATCAGCGGCGAAAATTGCCCTTCCACGGGCCGTAGCCGTTGTTATTTCAGCAGGACTTGGTATCTTGGGCGTAACCCCGGCAAGCGAGATGCGCTGAAAACAAGCGCACGGCAGGCCACATTATGGGGGCAAATGAGCAGGCAAGCCCTTTCCCGTAAGGGGGAGGCGATGAGGCATAGATGGCAAGTTTTGAGTTCGGTGGGCAAGGCCCGGCTGCAAGCAATCGCGGCTGGAATGATCCTGAGCAGGGGCAAAACCCTGTTTTCGAAGAGCAAGTTCCTTATACAGAGGGCGAATATCCGGCCTTTGATCCGGGCTATGAGCAATATTCTGCTCAGGGCGGGGCAAATGGGCAGGGTCAAAGGGATAGCTCCGCGCAAGGCGCCCCCCAGAGCAATCCATATGCAAGCCACGCGCCAACCGCTGGCTTCGGCCCAGATTTCAGCGCTGATTACAGCGCTGATTACAACTCAGGCGCCCCCTCAGGCCACAGCCCAAATTACAATTCAGAGAGCCGCCGCGCGACCGTTTCAGATTACCGCGATGATGCAGCGTTTGATGGGGCTTATGCCGCGATCCCGGCGGCTGGCAATCCCGGCGCCTCTGTTGGGGCAACGCTCCTTGCTGAGCTTGGCCGAAAACTTGGCCGCATGACCCATTTCGCCGGGGCGGCCATGTCGATCGCTTTGATCGCAGGTCTGGGCGTTTGGGGCTATAAATTGATGGTGCGCGATGTCTCCGGCGTGCCTGTTGTGCGCGCATTGAGCGGGCCAATGCGCATGGCCCCCGAAGATCCCGGCGGGCGGCAAGCTTCGCACCAAGGGCTCGCGGTTAATGCGATTGCCGCCGAGGGCGAGGCCGAAGCGCCCGCAGATCGCCTTGTTCTGGCGCCGCGCCCGGTTGAGCTGGCCGATGAAGATCGCCCCGTTGCCGAAATGCGCGCAGCGGCCACTGTCGAGGCGCTTCAAGCGCAGCTCGCCGCCGCCGATACCGCCCCGATTGAAGCCAACGCCGAAGCGGGCGAAGTTCTGGCCGCGCCCTCAAATGATCCGGTGCAAGCCGCGCTTGATTTCGCCGATCAGATTTCCGCTGATGTTACCCCGCTTTCCGGCGCCGCGATCAAGCCGGGCGCGGATATAGCAACAACCGCTGCCGCCGATGCGCTCATCGCAGCAACCGCGCCGCAAACCATCCAGGTTGGCCGTGGTGGCATCTCTCGCTCGCCCCGCCCAACCGCGCGCCCGGTGCGCCTTGCCAGCAGCTCTGCCACTGTGGCCACCGATGCAGTGCCCCAAAGCGGCGCGCTTGAGGTTAGCCCTGGAAGCATCCCCGCAGGCACGCGGCTTGTGCAGTTTGGCGCCTATGACAGCCCCGAATTGGCCCGCTCCGAATGGGATAAGCTGGCCCTGCGGTTTGAAGATATATTGCAAGGAAAACAAAGGGTTGTGCAAAAGGCGCAATCGGGCGGCAAGACCTTCTATCGCCTGCGCGCCATGGGCTTTACCGATCTCTCTGATACGCGCCGCTTCTGCGCCGCCCTCGTGGCCGAAAACGCCGCCTGCATCCCGGCAACGGCCCGCTAAATGGCGCTGAATCGCCAAGCAGTCGGGCAGGGCGCAACCATCCTTGGCTGCGCAGGCCTTACGCTCAGCCCGCAAGAGGCGCGCTTCTTTCAACAGGCCGATCCTTGGGGCTTTATCCTGTTTGCGCGCAATGTTGAAAGCCCGGATCAGCTGCGCGCCCTTTGCGCCGATCTGCGCGCGGCGATCGGCCGTGATGCGCCCATTTTGATCGACCAAGAAGGCGGGCGCGTGCAGCGCCTCACCCCGCCAACATGGCGCCAATACCTTCCCCCGCTTGAGCAAGTGCAGGCTTGCGGCGCCCATGCGGCCCGTTCGATGTATCTGCGCTCGGTGCTGATTGCCGATGAAATGCAGGCCCTTGGTATTGATGTAAACTGCGCCCCCACCGCCGATATTGCAGGGCCCCAAACACATCCGTTTTTGCACAATCGCTGCTATGGCACGGATGCGCAAAACGTGATCAAAATGGGCCGCGCGGTTGTTGATGGGATGGCCGCGCGCGGCGTGATGTCTGTGCTCAAACATATCCCCGGCCATGGCCGCGCCACCGCCGACAGCCACCTTGATCTGCCCCATGTCACCGTGGACGCGCAAACCCTGCGCGAGACAGATTTTGCCCCGTTCAAAGGCCTCAATGATCTGCCCATGGCGATGACGGCCCATATTGTTTACGAGGCGCTCGACCCAGAGCATTGCGCCACCCAAAGCAAGATCATGATCGAAACGATCCGCGATGAGATCGGCTTTCACGGGCTGCTGATGACAGATGATATTTCGATGCAGGCGCTTTCAGGAAGCCTGAAACACCGCGCCGAAAGCTCGATCAAAGCGGGCTGCGATATTGTGCTGCATTGCAACGGCAAACTGGCTGAAATGGACGCCGCAGTCGCCGGCGCAGGCCGCCTAACAGCCCAAGCCCAGGCCCGCGCGGACCGCGTTATCGCAAGCCGCCCAGCCCCCCAAGCCATTGACATTCCCGCTGTGGAAGCCGAACTTTACGCGCTGCTGAACGGGTAGGGCGATGGCCGAGGACGAGTTTGAATTTGAGGAGCGTCAAAGTGTCGAGGATCGCCTCGCCGCAGAAGCGCTGATTGTTGATGTCGAGGGCTTTGAAGGGCCGCTCGATCTGCTGCTGAGCCTCTCTCGCACCCAAAAGGTCGATCTGCGCCGGGTTTCTGTGCTGCATCTGGCCGAGCAATACCTTGCCTTTATCGAAGCCGCGCGCGAATTGCGCATCGAACTGGCGGCGGATTATCTGGTCATGGCGGCATGGCTCGCCTTTCTCAAATCTCGCCTGCTTCTGCCCCCGGACCCAAGCGATGATGGCCCCTCGGGCGAAGAGCTGGCGGCCCATCTGGCCTTCCAACTTGAGCGCCTGGAAGCGATGCGCAAATCGGCCGCCCGGCTGATGGCGCGCGATCAAATGGGGCGCGATTTCTTTGCCCGTGGCATCCCTGAAAACGTTATGCGCGTGCGCAAAGTGACCTATACCGCGACCCTGCTTGATCTGATGCAAGGCTATGCGCGCATCCGCACCAAGGATGATTTTCGCCCCTTCGTGATGGATCGCGATGCGATCCTGACCATGGAACAAGCGCTTGAACGCATGCGCGCGCTGATCGGTTTTGCGGGCGATTGGACCGGGCTGGAAAGCTATCTGCCCGACGGCTGGCAAATCGAGCCAAAGCGCCGCCGCTCCGCAACAGCCGCCACATTCGCCGCCTCTCTGGAACTCGCCAAAGCGGGCAAAATCGAGATCAGACAGGGCGAGACTTTTGCCCCGATCCAAATACGAAAGACACCGCAATGACTGTGGATGACGAGACAGGCACAGAGCCCGGGCAGGCGCAGA
Organism: Paracoccaceae bacterium; assembly: GCA_050633265.1. GTDB lineage: Bacteria > Pseudomonadota > Alphaproteobacteria > Rhodobacterales > Rhodobacteraceae > JBLHZY01. Next base: position 63,069 of record JBOEGE010000001.1, read on the forward strand.
CATCCGCCGAGAACACAGCCCTTGAAGAGGGGCAGGATGAGGCTGGCCTTGCCGCGCAAGCCGTTGAAGATACTGATGAAAAGGCTGATGCTCTTTCGCGCGACAGCCTCTTTGAAGCCCCCCCCGAGGCCGAACAAGAGCGCATGGTCGAAGCGATCCTTTTTGCCTCGGCCGAGCCTGTGAGCGTTGCAGAATTGAATGGCCGCATGCCCCACGGCGCAGATGCTGGCCGCGCGCTTGTACATCTGCAAAAGCGCTATGAAGGGCGCGGGGTGCGGGTTGTGAAAGTCGGTGAGGCTTGGGCGATGCGCACCGCGCCTGACCTTGGCTTTTTGATGCAAAAAGAGACCGTCGAGACCCGCAAACTCAGCCGTGCAGCGATCGAAACACTGGCCATTATCGCCTATCATCAGCCCGCCACCCGCGCCGAGATCGAAGAAATCCGCGGCGTTTCTGTGTCGCGCGGCACGGTGGATCAGCTGATCGAGATGGAATGGATCCGCTTTGGCCGCCGCCGGATGACGCCCGGGCGCCCGGTGACTTATGTGGTCACGCAGGATTTTCTCGATCACTTCGGCCTTGAAAGCGCGCGCGATCTGCCCGGCCTTAAAGAGCTGCGCTCGGCTGGCCTGCTCGAAAGCCGCCCTGTGCCCGGCCTTGGCGATGGCGAGCCTTTGGAAGAGGATGATGAGGATCAGGTTGAGATGTTCGAGGACGATTGAGCGATGATGCGAAAACAGCCCTGAAAACGGCGCAATTGCATGTTAGGCCATGGGCAAATCAGAGGGAGAAATCGAGATGAATACCAATCAGCTGATCAATATGGTCGTGCGTATGGTGCTGCGGCCTCTGATCAATAAGGGTATCAAAGCCGGCATTGATCGCGCCAGCCGGGGCCGCGCCCCAGCGGATCAAACACCCGAGCAAAAAGCCCTGCACGACCAACAAAGCAATGAGACAAGCAAACGCGCGCGGCAAGCCGCAAAGCTTGGCCGCCGCATGGGGCGTTTCTAAGCGATTTCAAAGGATTGCGGCGCGATCTTTATGTTTTTGGCGCCGCGAAATGTTTGGACAGTTTCAACCCTTGGCCCTGATAATTTGAGGCAATGCCAGCGCCATAAAGCGTCTTAGGAATTGCGGCCATTTTCTCATAAACCAAACGGCCAACAACCTGCCCATGCTCAAGCACAAAGGGCGCCTCGTGGCAGCGCACTTCCAGCACGCCGCGCGATCCCGCACCGCCCGCCGCAGAGTGGCCAAAGCCAGGATCAAAGAACCCCGCATAATGAACGCGAAATTCCCCGACCATAGCAAAATAGGGCGCCATTTCGGCCGCATGATCCGGCGGAATATGCACCGCCTCACGGCTGACGAGGATATAAAACGCGCCCGGATCAAGGATGATACGGCCCTCTTTGGTGCGAATTTCTTCCCAGAAATCAGCCGGATCATAGGCGCCAATACGATCCAGATCGATCACGCCTGTATGCGGTTTGGCGCGGTAGCCAACCAGATCGCTGCCCTCGGGGCGCAGATCAACCGAAAAGCCAAGGCCTTCGGAAATAACTGGCTCGCCATCAACCAGCGTTTGTGCAGCGTGGAGCGCGGTGAGCTGAGGATCGCTCAGAACGGCCTGACCATGGCGAAAGCGGATTTGATTAAGCCGCATCCCGGGGCGCACCAAAACCGAAAAGCTGCGCGGGCAAATCTCGGCATAAAGCGGGCCATGGTAGCCCGGCGCGATACGATCAAATTCAACGCCGCCATCCGTGATCAGCCGGGTGAGCAGATCAAGCCGCCCGGTTGAGCTTTTGGCATTGGCCACGGCTTGGATACCCTTTGGAAGCGCAAGGCTTTCCATCAAAGGAACCACATAAACACAGCCCTTTTCGAGCACAGCCCCAGCCGACAGATCAATCTCGTGCATCTGAAATTCGCCCAAACGATCCGCCACCGTATTGCCCGCCCCCGTAAGGAAGGAGGCGCGCACGCGGTAGGCCTTGGTGCCAAGACGCAGATCAAGCGAAGCGGGTTGGATCTGTTCGGGCAGGATCGCCGGGCTGCCGGTCAGCGCGCCCATAGCGATCATTTCAGCAAGCGTTTGGCTTGGCAAAACCCCGGTTCCGCTGGTGATTTGGTGCTGGTTCATGCTCTTCCCTCGCGCAAGGGCGCAACGGTTTGTCTGCCGCCGGCCTCGCTCTTTGATAGCAAAAACGCCCGCGCCTTTGGGGCGACGAGCGTGTTTGAATTGGTCGGGCTAGCAGGACTCGAACCTGCGACCTTCCGTCCCCCAGACGGACGCGCTACCAGACTGCGCCATAGCCCGACTGGGGCTTTCATACCGTTTTTCCACGCAGGAACAAGGCACATTTTTGCATTTTCTTTCCGCGCCAGACATGGAGGCGATACGCATCGCGAAACTGCGGGCAAAACGAGATCCTACATCCGCGCGCGCAGCGTGGCCAAGCGGGCGTAAATCGCGCTAAGCGCCTCTTGATCGGTGCTTGGCGCCTTGGGGCCGCGCAGGGCGTTAAGCGCGGCAAATTCTTCATCCGGCAGATCATCATCATCATCCGGGTCGTTAGGAATATCTGCTGTGATCTCAGAGGCTTGCGCGGTTTGCGCAGGTTCAGCGGGGGCAGGGGGCGCCATGGGTGCTGCGTCTTGAGCTTCGTCTTCGCCTATGGGCGCAGGCTTGGCCATGGGCGCATCAAACGCTGCATCGGCCGCGGCGCTCTCTGTTTCGGGCGCATCCAGGGCCGGTTCTACATCATCAAGCGCAAGACCATCTTCAAAATCAGAGGTTTGCGCCAGATCGTCTTCCTCCTCCCCATCCCAAACATCCGCGGCCGCTGCTTCATCAGTGCGCGCGCTCAGAGGCTCTTCTTCGCCAGCGTCAAGCGGCGCGCCGGTCAAAAGCGGTTCGGGGGCCATCCATTCTGCGGGGGGCTCTTGCGGCGCTGCGCCGTCAGCTCCGCTCAAATCGGCGGAATCTGCGCCATCAAGCGGCGCATCGGGCTGAATGAAATCAGGGGTGTGATCGCCAAAGGAGGGCTCTGCATTTTGCGCGGGGTGATCGCTTTCGGCCGCTTCGGGATCAGTAGGCGCTAGCGGCGCCTCGGATGCAAAATTGGGGAATGTATCGTCAATTTCCCTGTCCTGAGAAGGGGTTAGGCCAGTTTCTTCAAGGAGATCGCCTTGAACCGGCACGGCCGGCGCGATCGGCTCGGCAGGCGTAGGTGGCTCGGGTGGCCTGGGCGGTGTAATGGGCGCGATTGGCTCTGGCGGGGCGATCGGTTCAATCCCCAGAGCAGTCGTATCAACAGGCTCAGCGCTTGGCTGGGTCAACGGCACCACGTTATCAACAACGGGCTCTGCCATCTGCGGCACATCAATAGCCATCGGCGCTTCTGCAACGCTGTCTGACGGGCTTTCCCCCATGGCAAGATCATCATCGATGGGTTGCGATAGGGCGCAGACATGGCGCACGCCTTCTTCGCGCAGCAGCTTTTGCACGCCGCGAATGGTCATCCCATCGTCATGCAGCAATTGCTTGATACCGCCCAAAAGCTCCATATCGGCCGGGCGGTAATAGCGCCGCCCGCCAGCCCGTTTGATCGGCTTTACCTGCGTAAATCGGCTTTCCCAGAAACGCAAAACATGCGTGGGCGTGCCCAGCCAATCGGCGACCTCGCTAATGGTGCGAAACGCGTCGCGAGACTTATCCATCAGATACGCGCCTTACTTTTTGTTGCCAGCCGCGACACGATCTTTCATCAGGTGCGAAGGCCGGAATGTCAGCACTTTGCGTGGCAGGATAGGCACTTCATCGCCGGTCTTTGGATTGCGGCCAACGCGCGCCGCTTTGGAACGGACCGAGAATGTGCCGAAAGACGAGATTTTCACCGTGTCGCCAGAAGCGAGCGCATCGGACATATGCCCAAGCACGGATTCAACCAATTGCGCGGATTCGTTACGGCTCAGACCAACTTCGCGAAAAACCGCTTCGCTAAGATCCATCCGTGTCAGTGTTTTGTCGCTCATACTGTTCCCCCAAGGATTGCTATCTGCAACCATAGGGCGGTTCAAATTTCCGAGTCAATATCAACAGCTTGCATCACGCTCTTAAGTGGCAATTACCAGCGTAAAACAACCGATCCCCAGGCCAAACCGCCCCCGATTGCCTCTGTAACGATCAAATCGCCCTGATTGATGCGCCCTTGTTGCTTGCCAACAGACAGGGCGAGGGGAATCGATGCGGCCGAAGTATTGCCGTGATCTTGGACCGTCACGATCACACGATCCATCGACAGGCCCATCTTTTTGGCCGTGCCTTCAATGATGCGGATATTGGCCTGATGGGGCACAACCCATGTCACATCATCCGCGCCAAGCCCGGCTTTTTCGAGCGCGGTTTCCGCCGTCGCGGCCAATTTGCCAACTGCTTGGCGAAACAGCGGATTGCCCTGCATGCGCAATTTTCCGGCCGTACCCGTGCTGGAGACGCCACCATCGACATAAAGCATGTCGCGAAAACTGCCGTCGGAATTGAGATCAGAGGCCAGAATGCCGCGATCCGCCGATGTGCCGCTCGCCGCGACGCCTTCCAAAATCACAGCCCCCGCCCCATCGCCAAACAAAACGCAAGTGGCGCGATCCGTCCAATCCATGATCCGGCTGAAGGTCTCTGCACCAATCACCATCACGCGTTTGGATTGCTCGGAAGCAATCAGCGCATTGGCATTGGTCAGCGCATAGACGAACCCTGCACAAACCGCTTGAACATCAAAGGCATAGCCATGTTTCATGCCCAGCCCGGATTGCACCATTGTGCCCACGGAAGGGAAGGTCAGATCGGGGGTTGAGGTGGCCACGATGATCGCGTCCAGATCATCGGCCGTAAGCCCGGCATCCTTAAGCGCCGCTTGGGCCGCTTTGATCGCCAGCATCGAGGTTGTTTCGCCCTCGGCGGCAAAATGGCGCCGCTCAATGCCCGAGCGGGTGCGAATCCACTCATCCGATGTATCCAAGCTTGTTTCAAATTCTGCATTCTCAACAATACGTTCGGGCAAATAATGCCCAACGCCACGGATCTGCGCCCGAATTTTCATATGTCTTTTTCGCTTTCGTTCCCACTCAAGGGCTCATCTTGGCCTGCCAAGTCGGCCGATGCAACCCGGGCAGCAAGACGTTCGGAAAAGCCTGATTGGGCAAGGGTATAGGCAAGCTTCAGGGCCGCAGAAACGCCCGTGGCATCCGCCGAGCCATGGGATTTCACCACCGTGCCGTTCAGCCCCAAAAACACCCCGCCATTCACCCGCCTTGGATCAATCCGCTTTGAGAGGCGGCGCATGGAGGTCACAGCGAGCAGGGCGGCAATGCGCGAAAGCGGTGTGGCTTTGAACGCATCCTTGAGCAGATCACCGATCAATTTGGCCGTGCCTTCGCCGGTTTTCAGCGCAACATTGCCAGTAAACCCATCCGTGACGATCACATCGCATTTGGCTGAGGGAATATCACCGCCCTCAACAAAGCCAACAAATTCAAATTCGCCAACCCCGGCCGCGCGTTCGATCATATCATGAGCGGCCTTAAGCTCAGCGCGGCCCTTATGCTCTTCTGTGCCAACATTGAGCAAGCCAATGCGCGGGTGGGGCAGCCCCATACCATTGCGCGCATAAGAGGCGCCCATCAGCGCAAATTGCAGCAAGTCTTGCTGATCCGCGCGAATATCCGCGCCCACATCCAGCATAACATTAAAGCCGCCGGGATTGCGCGAAGGCCAAAGGCAGGCAATGGCGGGGCGGTTCACACCCGCAAGGCGGCGCAAGCGCAGCATCGAAATCGCCATCAAAGCGCCCGTGTTGCCACAGCTGATACAGGCATCCGCCTCGCCCGAGCGCACGGATTCAACCGCCGACCACATCGAAGTTCCCTTGCCATGGCGCATCACCTGGCTCGGCTTATCCTCCATCGAAACAACGCCCTCGGCATGGCGCAGCTCGCAGCGGCCCGCCAAGACGCGCTTTTTGCGCACAAGCTTGCGCAGCTCGTCTTCGGGCCCGTGCAGAATAAAGGAAAGATCAGGATTCTTACTCGCAGAACGCGCAACGCCGGCGACAACTGCCGCCGGCCCACGATCGCCGCCCATGGCGTCAACCGAAAGAGTAATGCGAGAGGCACTCGTTTGCGTGTCTGTCAATTGCTTTGACATGCGCGAGGGCCCAATCTGCGGGGCTTACGCCGCGTCTTCGTCGTCGAGATCGATCTCGTTGGCTTGCGCCACAACTTCGCGATCATCGTATTGGCCGCAAGCGGAACATACGTGATGCGGGCGTTTCAATTCGCCACAGTTGCTGCACTCAGCTGGATTGCCAGCAACCAGAGCATCGTGCGCACGGCGCATATTGCGCTTGGAGCGCGTAATTCTATTCTGTGGGACAGCCATGTCACAACCTCGAATTCGGGGGGCATCTTTGCCCCGTTGTCTTGTTACGGGCGACGGGCATTCCCGGCGTTTCCGTTGGGGCTAGCCCCGCGAATGTATCATGGGGCTAGCCCCGCGAATGTATCATGGGGCTAGCCCCGCGAATGTATCAGGGGCAAAACCCCGCGATCTTCTCTTGGCGCCAGGCCCCGCGAACGCATCTTGAAGCCTGAGCTTCGCGAATTGGTCTGGGGCAGGCCCCGGTATCTCGTTTTCCCATCCCGGCAGATGCCAAATGGAAAGGCGCTTGGCTCAAAGCAAATCACTTAAAAACAAGCTGTCTGCGCGTCATATGCGCAACCTGTATCAATGATCAACCCATATTGCGAGCGAGGCCGGGAACATACTGCGAATCCCGCTCCGCGCAAGGCTTTTCTTGAAGCACCGTTTAGTTGTCTTTTTCCAACTTGTCACGCAGCGCTTTCAACCCGGCAAATGGTTTGGTCTCTTCCTCTGTCATTGGGGCAACACCGGGCTGGGCAAATGCGGTTTGCGCAAGCTCAGCACCGGGCGCACGCGGATAAAGCGGCAGGGCCAGCGCAAGCTCTTCGGCCATCAAAGCCCCAAGATCAATCACCGCGGGCAATTCTTCGGCCGTTTCATCCTCGGGCATCTCCATTTCAGAGCCGCCGCTTTCAGAAATAACGATCTCGGGCATCTCCGAAAGATAGCGCCGCGTCACTTTCTCATCAATGCGCGTGCTCACAGGGCCGCCCGTCACAACGCAGATCTGCTTTACGGTTGCGCCCAATTGGCCCGCAAGCGCCCAATCGCGCTTGCCAAGCGGGGTCAGCTCAGCGGTAAAGCGCAGCTTATGCAGCTCTTCAAGGCCCAGATCGGATGCCAAAGCCGCGCGCTGCGTGGCATCGGGCTCTATTGTATAGCGGTTGGTTTTGCGTCCGCCCATTTCGGCAACACGCACCAAAAGGGACCATGGAAATTCGTTTTCGCTTGTCACCGAAACAGGCTCCGTCTTGAAAGGTTCTCAAACACCCTGTAAGCCGATACGAGGCCTAGGGGAACATGGCAAGAGGGGCGGCATGTCAAATCTGATCGAAACGATCTTCGCGCGACTGATGGAACAGGTGAAAATCCTGCGCAAATCATTCATGGCACTGCTTCTTTTTGGCGGGCTTGCCGCCTGTGCAGCCCAATATCAAAATCACGGCTACGCGCCCGATGAAGATCAGCTATCGCTTGTTGAGGTCGGGGTTTCCACCAAAGAAGATGTCGCGGATGCGGTCGGGCGGCCAACATCGCAAGGGATTTTGGAGCAAAGCGGCTGGTATTACGTTCAATCGCGCTTCAAGCATTTTACCTATAACGCCCCTAAAGAGGTTGAGCGGCAAGTCGTTGCCATCAGCTTTACCGACAAAGGCATCGTGAGCAATGTTGAGCGCTTCGGGCTTGAAGACGGCAAAGCGATCGTTCTGTCGCGCCGGGTCACGGAATCCAATATTCAGGGCGTGTCCTTCATCAAACAGCTGATCGGCAACTTGGGCCGTGTCACCAATGACGAGCTGTTCGGCAATACAGAATTCTGATCACCAAACGGCTGATCCCAAAATACCAAAAACGCGCAGAGCCAAAAGCCTGCGCGTTTTTATTTAGCTTATCGCCTGAGGATCGCCCCCTTTGCCCAATCACCGGGGCGAGGGCGCGCGCCTATTCTTCTGGCTCAAAGCCAAGCGCAACCCCATTGATGCAATAGCGCTGCCCTGTTGGCAAAGGCCCATCCTCAAACACATGGCCCAAATGCGCGCCGCAATTCTCGCAAGTGACCTCGATACGCTCCATCCCATGGCTGCGATCAAGATGCTCTGCAATCGGCGCGCCCTTTGCCGGCGCGAAAAACGAAGGCCAGCCACAGCCGCTTTCAAACTTGGTCCCTTGGGTAAACAGAACCTCCCCGCAACAGGTGCAGGTGAATTTGCCCGGTTGTTTGGGAAAGCCGGGATGCGAAAAGGCCCGCTCGGTTCCGGCTTGGCGGGTCACGCGAAACGCCTCTTGCCCAAGCTGCGCCAGCCATTCTTCTTGCGTTTTTTCAACTTTTGCCATGCTTGCCATCCTTTTCCCGCCGCAGCGTCAATTCTTTGTCACATCTTGTGTGATAAGACGCGACGAACCATATGTAAGGCGCGTATTGCACAGGACAAGTGTTTTGCGAAGCGAGGGGAGCCAGATGCTGGGCCAGAAGTTAGGATTGGGAAAAGGCCGCTATGCGGTGAGATTTGCCCGCGATGCGGCGGATGTTTCTGCGGCGCAACGGCTGCGCTACCTTGCCTTTGTCGCGGGCAGCGCCGCGCCAGCAATCAATAAAGCGGGAAGCGCCGCGCCAGCAATCAACAAAGCGGGCAGCGCCGCGCCAGCAATCAACAAAGCGGGAAGCGCCGCGCCAGCAACCGATCCAACAGAAAATCCAATCCTCCCCAACAGCCCCCAGATCGAGGCCGATGCAGACGCCTATGATACAACCTGCCGCCATGTCCTTGTTGAAGAGGTCAAATCCGGCGCGCTGGTCTGTACCTTTCGCATCCTCGAAATAGACGGCGGCGCAGACATTGGGCGCAGCTATTCGGCGCAATATTATGGGCTCGAAGGGCTTGCCGATTTCGAAGGGCCCATGCTTGAGATGGGGCGCTTTTGCATCCATCCCGAATGGCGCGATGCCGATATCCTGCGCGTCGCTTGGGGCGCGATGACCGCTTATGTCGATAAAGCCGGGATCAAAATGCTGTTTGGCTGCTCGTCCTTTCACGGCACAGATGCGCGCGAATATTCCGATGCTTTTGCCATGCTCAAAGCGCGCCACCTCGCACCAACCCGCTTCTTGCCCCGTGTCAAAGCGCCCAATGTCTTTCGCTTTGCCGCCCGCCTGCGCCGCAAACCAGATGCCAAAAAAGCCATGCTGAAAATGCCGCCCTTGCTGCGCACCTATCTTGTCATGGGGGGCTGGGTTTCCGATCACGCGGTGGTGGATCGCGACCTCAACACTTTGCATGTTTTCACCGGGCTTGAGATCGCCGCCATCCCGCCCGCCAGAAAGCGCCTTTTGCGCGCCGTTGCGGGCTAAAACCCTTATATTTTCGCCCAAAACGCCCCAAATCCGCGCCCACCACATTTCCCGCATTGACGGCGCCCGCGCGCGCAGATAGCGAAGCCCAATGGCACGCACACCCCTCCTTCAACTCACCGATATCTCGCTTACATTTGGCGGGGATCCGATCTTTTCCGACCTCTCTTTGGTGGTCCAACCCGGCGATCGGGTGGCCCTTGTGGGGCGCAATGGCTCGGGAAAATCGACGCTGATGAAGGTCATGGCGGGGCAAGTTGAATCTGACCGCGGCGAAGTGATCCTCGCGCCCGGTGTGCAGGTTGGCTATATGGAACAAGAGCCCGATCTAAGCGGCTTTGAAACCCTTGGCGAATTTGCCGCCAGCGGCCTTGATCCATCTGAATCCTACCGGGTGAATATCGTCGCTGAAGGGCTGAAATTTGATCCCGAAGGGCTTGTCGCCACGGCCTCTGGCGGGGAAAAACGCCGCGCCGCTCTGGCCAAATTGCTGGCCGAAGCGCCCGAGCTGATGCTGCTCGATGAGCCCACCAATCACCTTGATATTGAGGCCATCGGCTGGCTCGAAAACGAGCTGAAACAAACCCGCGCAGGCTTTGTTTTGATCAGCCACGATAGGGCCTTTCTGCGCGCGCTGACCCGCGCCACCCTGTGGATTGATCGCGGCCAAGTGCGCCGCATTGAGGAAGGGTTTGATGCCTTTGAGGGCTGGCGCGATAAACTTTGGGAAGAAGAAGACGATCAGCGCCACAAGCTTGATCGCAAGATCAAAGCCGAAGCGCGTTGGGCCGTTGAAGGCATCTCTGCGCGGCGCAAACGCAACATGGGCCGGGTGCGCGCGCTGCAAGATCTGCGCGCCGATCGCGCCGCGATGATCCGCCGAACGGGCACAGCCGGCATGGCGCTTGATGCGGGGCAGAAATCCGGCAAACAAGTTGTCGAAGCCATTGAAATATTGAAATCTTTTGAGAATAAAGTGATCCTTGATAAGTTCTCGATCAAGATCGCGCGCGGGGATCGGGTTGCCTTTGTTGGGCCCAATGGCGCGGGCAAAACCACGCTTTTGAAGATGCTTACCGGCGAGCTGGCCCCTGATAGCGGCATAATCAAGCTTGGCACCAAGCTGGAAATGGCGGTTTTCGATCAAAATCGCGCAGCACTTGATCCTGATATGAGCCTTTGGGAAAGCCTCACGGGGGATGCTGAAATGCGCGTCTCAGGGGTTGCCGATCAGGTCATGGTGCGCGGCACGCCCCGCCATGTGGTGAGCTACCTCAAAGAATTTCTCTTCACCGATGCCCAAGCCCGCGCGCCTGTGCGCTCGCTTTCTGGCGGCGAAAAAGCCCGGCTTTTGTTGGCCCGGATCATGGCGCGCGAAAGCAACCTTTTGGTGCTCGATGAGCCGACCAATGATCTGGACGTCGAAACGCTTGATCTGTTGCAAGAGCTGCTGACAGATTTTGCCGGAACGGTGCTGCTTGTCTCGCATGATCGCGATTTTATTGATCGGGTGGCGACGATGACCGTGGCGATGGAGGGCGATGGCAAAGCGACGCTCTATCCCGGCGGCTGGTCTGATTATCGCGATCAGCGCAGCGCAGGCGCGGTTGAGAAAAAGGAAGCAAAATCAAAAGGCAACGGTGCAAAGCTAAAGCAAGAAACGGGCGCGAAAGAGGCCAACGAGACCGGCCTGACTTACACCGAACAACACCGCCTTGAGACATTGCCCGGCGAGATGGAGCGCCTTGAGGCCGAGATCGCCAAACTGGTTGAATTCCTCTCAGACCCCGAGCTTTTCACCGCCCATCCAGCGAAATTCCAAAAGGCCACGGATGCTCTGATCGCGCGTCAAGCGGCCTTGGATGCGGCCGAAGAAGAGTGGATCGCGCTCGAAGACAGGGCCGCAGGCTAGGCGCGCGCTACCAACGCCCCGAAGCGCCGCCCCCAGAGCTTGATCCGCCGCCAAATGAGCCACCAGAGGAGCTCGAACTGCTGCTTGCCGAAATCGAATAGGTCGTGGCGTTGTAATAATCGCAGCGCGCGCATTTGATCCGCCGCTCGCCCGTTCCCGGTGATTTGCGCGTGGCGGGGATCGTGGTTTTGCGGGTATAATGAAGCGCACGGCGCCCGCAACTTGGGCAGCGGCGCACGCGGGTCGCAAGCTTGCGCCCAAAAATGCCCAAAAGCAGCATGGTCGCAAAAATACCCACAAAGGCAAAACTCAAGAACCGCTCGACGGTTGCCCCGCTGATCCCAGCGCTTGCGGCCTCCTGCCCAGCGGCCATTGGGCGCGCTATTTCCGAGATCACCGCATCCGTGCCAACAATCAGGCCTTTGGTGTAGTTTTCATTGCGAAAATGCGGTAAAAAATCAGTGTCTACAAGGCTTTGCGCGATCCGGTTGTAGCCTGCGGAATAGCCCGAACCAACCTCAATCCGCATCTCCCGATCCTCGCGCAGCAAAAGCACCATGATGCCATCGTTGCGCGCTGCGTCCCCAACGCCCCAGTCGTTAAACAGCGCCGTGGCAAAGGGCTCAAGCCGATCCCAGCCATAGGGCAGGCGGCTGGCCAGGGTCACAACCACCAGCTCAATCCCTGTCTCATCGTATAAGGCGCTGATCTTAGCGCGCATTTCGGCTTCTTGGGCATCGTCTAGGATATCATCCCAGTCGTTGATCATCCTGTCGTCATAGGCGGGCAGGGTCTGGGCCTTGGCTGAAGGCATCAGCGCCAAAAGCGCAAAAGCGAGGCAGAGCAGGCGGATAAATCGGCGAGCCATTACATAACACTCCATAATTCCGCCCAGCTTAAGGGAAATACCGGAAACCGCCAAGCGATCACAGCCTATCTCAAAAGATTACACAGAAGTGATCATGGGCGCAAAAATCAGCCATTTTCCGCGCAAAGATTTCGCCGCCAAAAGGCCATTTCGGCGCCGTTTCGCCCAAATGATGCTTGCGCCGCAATATCGCGCAAACGGCCCTTTAAACCGCCCCGAAACAAGCACAGATCATTCCCCATAGCCCGACAATGTTTGGGCTTGCTTGCAAAAACAGGAGTGAAAACATGATCACTAAAGCAAAAATTCTGACCGCCTCGGCCATTGCTGCCCTCGCATCCACCGCCGCTTTCGCGGGCAACCTTGATCCCGTGGCGCCCGCCCCGATCATCACCCCGGTCGCCCCCGTTTCCCAAGGCACGGATTGGACCGGCGGCTATGCGGGTGTTCAGCTGGGCTATGGCAAGGCCAACATCGGTGCAGGCAATGGCAACGGGCTGCTTTATGGCGCACAGGCCGGCTATCTCTATGATTTTGGCAGCTATGTGATCGGGGGCGAGATTGATTTTAACGCCTCGCGTATTGATCTGGGCGGCGGCAACAGCCTTGATAACCTGACCCGCGCCAAATTGCGCGCTGGTTTTGATGCTGGCCCTGCGCTTGTTTATGCAACCGGGGGCGCGGCCTTCGGGAACGCCACAATCGGCGGCACCTCTTATAATGACACCGGCTATTTCTATGGTGTTGGTGTTGATTTCATGGTCACAGACCGGATCGTCGTTGGCGGCGAGATCACCCAAAACCAGTTTAACGGCTTTGCAGGCTCTGGTTCGAATGTTGATACAACAGCCATCGCCGCGCGTGTTTCGATGAAGTTCTGATCCCCCAGATCAGGCTTTGCGAAAGAGGGCGCGTCTCACAAGGGGCGCGCCTTTTTTCATCTATAGAATTGATTGCAAAGGTAAAATCAGCGCGCAAAAGCAAAACCCCGCGAAGCCCGAAAGCCGCGCGGGGCGCAATATTTACCCACAGAATGCACATTGGCCCAACCGGGGCCATTCTGCCCGCCCATCCTAATCCGAAAGCTGTGACAATTCCGTTAAGCCTTCAAAGCGCCTCCCAGGCCGCATCGTTTTGCGAGGATCGAATACAGGCCGCAATAAAGCGCATCCCGGCAAGACCATCGGCCAGATCGGGCGTGTGAATGGCGCCGTCGGGCGCGCGCCCCGCTTGATCCGCGCGGATAAGGGCGGCGGCTTCGGAATAGATCGTCGCAAAGGCCTCCAGATAGCCCTCGGGATGGCCGCCCGGAATACGGCTGACCCGCGCGCCAGCCTCGCTTGCCGCCGCACCGCCGCGCGTGAGCATCTCAACCGGCGCGCCAAAGGGCGAAAAACGCAGCGCATTGGCCGCACTCTGCGCCCATTCCAACCCGCCTTTTTCGCCGTAAACCCTTATTTTGATTTCATTTTCATTGCCCGGCGCAACCTGGCTTGCCCAAAGCATCCCGCGCGCGCCAGAAGCATAGCGCAGCATCACATGGATATTATCATCCACCAGCCGCCCCGGCACAAATGCCTGCAAATCGGCGGCCAAACGGGCAGGGGCCTCGCCCAGCACATAAGAGGTAAGATTAAACGCATGGGTGCCAATATCGCCCACACAGCCCCCCGCACCAGAGCGCGCCGGATCAACCCGCCACTCGGCCTGTTTGCCGCTCGCCGGTTCGGTCAACCAATCCTGCGCATATTCGGCCTGAACAACACGGATCTTGCCCAGATCGCCGCGCGCAATCATCTCGCGGGCTTGGCGCACCATCGGGTAGCCGGTGTAATTATGGGTTAGGATAAAGCGCGCCTTTGACGCGCGCGCCGCGGCCGCGATCGCTTCGGCATCCTCCATCGTTGCGGCCAAGGGCTTGTCGCAGATCACATTGATACCTGCATTCAAAAACGCAATCGCGGGGGCGGCATGCATATGGTTTGGGGTGACAATGGCCACCGCATCAATACCATCTTCAAGAGCGGCTTCTGCGCGGGCCATCTCATTGAAATCACTATAGGATCGCGCAATGCCGATTTCCTCTGCCGAGGCCTTCGCCCGCGCCGGATCAGAACTCAGCGCCCCTGCAACAAGCTCCCATTCCCCATCAAGCCGCGCGGCCATCCGGTGCACCCCGCCGATGAAAGCGCCTTGCCCGCCGCCAACCATCCCAAGCTTCAAACGCGCCATCTTTACAGCCCCAACATCTTGCGAATTTGTGCTTGATCGACCTCGGCCCCAGCGAAATCATCAAAGGCTTTTTCTGTGGCCTCGATGATATGGGCCTCGATAAAGGGCGCACCCTCCGCCGCGCCTTGCTCGGGCGATTTGAGGCAGCATTCCCACTCCAAAACCGCCCAGCTGTCGTAATCATACTGCGCAAGGCGCGAGAAAATTCCGGCAAAATCAACCTGACCATCGCCAAGCGAGCGGAACCGCCCGGCGCGATTTGTCCAGCCTTGATAGCCCGAATAAACCCCTTGTCGCCCGGTTGGATTGAACTCGGCATCTTTGACATGAAAGGCGCAGATACGCTCGTGATAGATGTCGATAAACTCAAGATAATCAAGCTGTTGGAGGAGGAAATGCGAAGGATCGTAATTGATCTGCGCGCGCGCATGCCCCTTGACCGCATCAACGAACATCTCGAACGTGGCCCCATCAAACACATCCTCGCCGGGATGAATTTCATAGCCAATATCAACGCCGCACTCATCATAGACATCCAAAATCGGGGTCCAACGGCGGCCAAGCTCGGCAAAGGCCTCCTCAATCAGGCCCGCGGGGCGCTGCGGCCATGGGTAGAGATAGGGAAAGGCGAGCGAGCCGGTGAAACTGACCGATGTGTTCAGCCCAAGGTTCTTTGAGGCGCGGGCGGCCAATTTCATCTGTTCAACGGCCCATTCCTGGCGCGCTTTGGGCTTGCCATGCACGGATTTGGGCGCAAAGGCATCAAAGGCAGTATCATAGGCCGGATTAACCGCGACCAACTGCCCCTGAAGATGGGTCGCAAGCTCGGTGATCTCAACGCCCGCATCGGCGCAAATCCCTTTGATTTCATCGCAGTAAGCCGCGGAACCAGCCGCCTTTTCCAGATCAAACAGGCTTTCCACAAAGGTCGGGATTTGCACCCCCTTATAGCCAAGCGAGGCGGCCCATTTGGTGATATTCTCAAGGCTGTCAAAAGGCGCGGTGTCGCCGGCAAATTGCGCTAGAAACAGGGCGGGGCCCTTCATCGTTTTGGCCATATCTAGATCTCCGTTGGGCTAAGCGCGGTTTTGGCGCGGGTTAAAGAGGCAGGTCGCGCGATTTTGGCGCGATGATTTTGGTTTGCGGATGTTTTGGATCGGGCAGGGGCCAATTGGCAAAGCTGGGCGTTTCCAGCCCTTGCATGGGCGGCGCCTCTGGGGCCTCGATCTGGCTTAAGGCCGCCTTGGCAAGAAAGCGGCCCGCGGTCTCGACATCCTCAGAGACAGTGATGAATTCTTTGCGGAAACGGCGCAGCAGGGGAATGGCTTCTTTGGAATAGATATCAATATCTTGCCCGATGACGCGCCCCAAAGCCTCTGCCCCTGTCGCCGAGGCCAGCGAGGCCGTTGTTGAGCCGCAGATGATCACATCAATACTGGGGTTTTCCACCAGATAAGCGATGACAGCCGCCTCAATATCTTCGGCTGAATTGTCGGAATTGACCCCTTCAAGCAGGCGCGCCGACATGCCGGTTTTCGCGCTGCCGCGGCGCATCCCAACAAGCATATCCTGGGCGTAATTCTGGCTTAGGGGCGGCCCGACGAGCAGCATGGATTTGCGCCCGCGCGCCGCCAGTTTGCGCATGCCAATTTCAACGAAAGCCGCGTTGTCATAATCGAAATAGGCGTGTTCATCGGCCCATTCAGAGCGCCCATGGGTGGCGAAGGGAAAGTTCATCCGGCGCAGATATTCAATGCGCGGATCGCGCGGCTCAATTTGATTGAGGATAACCGCATCGGCCGAACGGGTTTCGACGATATATTTGATCGGGGTTAAGGGGTCTTGGTCGGCGAAAAATGGGGTCACGACCAGATGATAGGGGGTGCCGCGCAGGCCAGAGGCAACGCTGGAGAGCAGTTTGGCGGTATTGCTCATCAGATCATGCACGGTTGAAAGGGTGAGCGAGATCACATTGGTCTTGCCCGTGCGCAGGCGAACCCCGGCGCGATTGGGCCGATAGCCAACCTGATCTGCGCAGGCATGCACGCGCCGTTTTGTCTCGGCTGAAATATCGGGCGCATCCAAAAGCGCGCGGCTAACGGTGGCCACAGCAAGGCCCGTGATGCGCGAAATGGTCTTCAAGGTTGGCCGCTCGCCGGGTTTGAGAAGCACGCCGGACTCTGCGGTCGGCTTAGGATCATCCATGGTGATTCTCCGCGCCGATTGGCCCCAAATGCCCTTCGCTGCAGCGCAGAGATCCTTCAAAACGCAGCAAATTATCCGGTGATTCGGATATGCAACGCAGGCGTGTGTTAGCGCTAAACCCTTTGGTCCGCTTAGAAATTTCCGTGATGTGGAATTTTGCTCTCATCATTTTGGTATATGGGGGCTTTTGCGCAGAATCCAGCTTGATTGCGAAATCTATAACGTTATAGGCTCGCTATTAACGAATAGATAACCAAGGGAGGACGACTTAATGAAAATGATGAAAACACTTCTGGGCGCCACAGCGCTTTGTGTTGCGGGGGCCTCGGCCTATGCAACGGATCTCGAAGTCACACATTGGTGGACTTCAGGCGGCGAAGCGGCAGCGGTTGCTGAGCTTGCCAAAGCGCTTGATGCAGGCGGCAATCACAAATGGGTTGATGGCGCGATTGCAGGCTCGGGCGGCGTGGCACGCCCCATCATTATTTCGCGTATTCTGGGCGGCGATCCCATGGGCGCAACGCAGCTTAACCACGGCCGCCAAGCCGAGGAATTGATCGAAGCAGGCCTTCTGCTCGACATCACCGATGTTGCCGAAGCAAACGGTTGGAAAGATCTGATCAACCCTCCCGGCCTGCTCGAAAGCTGCACCTTGGACGGCAAAATTTACTGTGCGCCCGTCAATATCCACTCTTGGCAGTGGATTTGGCTGAGCCACAAAGCCTACGCCGACGCAGGCATTCCTGTGCCGACAAACTGGGATGAATTCGCAGCTTCCGCGCCGGCGCTTGAAGCGGCTGGCAAAGTGCCGCTCGCGATGGGTCAGCAGGGCTGGCAAACATCCGGCGCCTTTGGTGTGATCGCGGTTGCGCTTGGCGGCGTTGATGTTTGGAAGCAAATCAACATCGAGAAAAACGCGGATGTTGCCGCAGGCCCAGAAATGGCCCGCGTCTTTAAAGCCGCCGCCGATGCGCGCGCGATGGCTGCAAATTCCAAAGTTCAAGACTGGAACCAAGCCACGAATATGGTGATCACCGGCGCTGCTGGCGGCCAGATCATGGGCGATTGGGCGCAAGGCGAATTCCAAGTTGCAGGCCAAGTGGCCGGTACGGATTATACCTGCCTTCCAGGCCTTGGCGAAAACGAAGTGATCTCCACTGGTGGCGATGCCTTCTACTTCCCAGTGAATGACGACGCTGATGTAACGGCTGCGCAAAAAGAGCTGGCCGCTTTGCTGGTTTCGCCTGAAGTTCAGGTCGCGTTCAACCTCAAGAAAGGCTCGCTGCCCGTGCGCGGCGATGTCGATCTCTCTACAGCAAATGATTGTATGCAAAAGGGGCTCAAAATCCTTGCAGATGGCGGCGTAATGCCATCGGGCGATCAAGTGCTTTCGGCGGATACGCAAACTCAGATCGAAGATCTGATGGTTGAGTTCTTTAACGATCCCTCGATCACAGCTGAAGATGCGCAGAAGCGTTACGCTGCTCTCATCGCTGACGCCGACTAAGAACGACCTCCCAACAAACCGGCGTGCCAATCGGCGCGCCGGTAACTGCATGAACATCAGGCGCGCCCAACGTGGCGCGTCCTCGATATCTTTATGCTCGGAAGGCGCCAAAGGGGACCAAAATGACCGCAACAGAACCGCCAGTATTGGCAAGGCCTGCGCAGAGTTCGCGCCCGCCAATTAAGCTCTTCAAAAACATGAGCGCGAAAATCGCGTCCATCCCGATGGTTGCCACAGCGCTGGTGATTTTCTTTGGGTGCTCGGTTTGGACAGTCGTCCACTCCTTCACAAAATCACGCATGTTGCCCAAGCTCGATTTCGTCGGGCTTGATCAATATGAGCGCCTCTGGGGAACGCGCCGCTGGCTGATCTCCATCGAGAACCTCGCAATTTACGGCATTCTGTCAATGCTTTTCACACTGGTGATTGGCTTTACACTGGCCGCCCTTTTGGATCGAAAAATTCGCTTTGAAGGGGTCTTCCGAACAATCTTTCTCTACCCGTTCGCGCTTTCCTTCATCGTCACCGGGCTTGTTTGGCAATGGATCCTCAATCCCGATTTCGGCGTGCAGGGAATTGTGCGCGGCTGGGGCTGGGAAAGCTTCACCTTTGACCCGCTTTATAACGCTGAAATCGTGATTTTCGGCATCCTGATTGCCGGGCTGTGGCAGGGCACCGGGTTGATCATGTGTATCATGCTCGCAGGTCTGCGCGGCATCGACGAAGACATCTGGAAAGCCACCAAGGTGGACGGGATTTCAACATGGAAAACCTATGTCGTGGTGATCATTCCGATGATGAAACCGGTCTTTATCACCGCCCTTGTCTTGATCGCGGCGGGCATTGTGAAAGTCTATGATCTTGTCGTGGCGCAAACATCCGGCGGGCCGGGGCTCGCCTCTGAAGTGCCGGCAAAATATGTCTATGACAAAATGTTCCAAGCCCAGAACCTCGGCCAAGGCTTTGCCGCCTCCACCATGATGCTTGTTTCTGTGTTTATCATATTAATTCCATGGGCTTACCTACAATACGGAGGCAAGAAAAATGGTTGATTTACCCAACACATCCGCCGCCGATCACGGGCTTTCCGGCCCCACAGGCCCGCGCCCAAAACGCGCCTTTTCCGGCACCAATATCATGCTCTATGGCACGTTGATTTTCGTCGCCATTTACTATCTCGTGCCGCTCTATGTGATGGTTGTGACCTCGCTAAAAGGCATGCCGGAAATCCGCCTAGGCAATGTGTTTTCCCCGCCCGTTGAGGTGACGTTTCAGCCATGGGTCAAGGCGTGGTCGCAGGCCTGTACAGGCATCAATTGCGATGGGTTGAGCCGCGGTTTTTGGAACTCGGTGCAGATCTTGGTTCCTTCTGTGTTGATCTCAATCGCGGTGGCGTCTGTGAACGGCTATGCGCTTTCTAACTGGCGCTTTAAAGGCTCGGAGGTCTTTTTCACCATCCTGATCATCGGCGCCTTTATCCCCTACCAAGTCATGATTTATCCCATCGTGATCATCCTGCGCGAGCTTGGCCTTTACGGCGGGCTTTGGGGGCTTGTTGGCGTGCACACTGTCTTTGGCATGCCGATCTTAACCTTGCTGTTTCGCAACTATTTTGCCTCCGTTCCAGAAGAGCTGTTTAAGGCCGCCCGCGTCGATGGCGCCGGCTTCTGGGGCATCTATTTTCAGATCATGCTGCCCATGGCTCTGCCGATCTTCGTTGTGGCGATCATCTTACAAGTGACAGGCATTTGGAACGATTTCCTCTTTGGGGTGATCTACACCAAACCCGATCTCTACCCGATGACTGTGCAGCTCAATAACATCGTGAATTCGGTCCAAGGGGTGAAGGAATACAACGTCAATATGGCGGCGACCCTTCTCACCGGACTTGTTCCCCTGATCATCTATTTTGCCTCCGGCAAACTCTTCGTGCGCGGCATCGCTGCGGGCGCGGTGAAAGGCTAAGACTATGCAAAACCCATCCGTTTCCATCAAACATCTCGATCTGGCTTTTGGCTCTGTGAAGGTGCTCAAAGATCTCAATCTCGACATCGGCCAAGGCGAATTCTTGGTGCTGCTTGGGGCCTCTGGCTGTGGGAAATCCACGCTGCTCAACTGTATCGCAGGGTTGCTCGAAGTCACCGGCGGGCAGATCCATATCAACGGCGAAAATGTCACCTGGGCCGAGCCAAGCAAACGCGGCATTGGCATGGTGTTTCAATCCTATGCGCTTTACCCGCAGATGAGCGTTGAGGGGAACCTGTCCTTTGGCCTCAAAAACGCCCGCGTGCCCAAAGAGGAGATCGCCAAACGGGTCGCCCGGGCGGCTGAAATCCTGCAAATTGAGCCGCTGCTCAAACGCAAACCCGGCGCGCTTTCCGGCGGGCAGCGCCAACGGGTCGCCATTGGCCGCGCGCTGGTGCGCGATGTGGATGTTTTCCTCTTTGATGAGCCGCTGTCCAACCTCGATGCCAAACTGCGCGCCGATCTTAGGGTTGAGCTCAAGCAGCTGCACCAGCGGCTGAAAAACACGATGATTTATGTGACCCATGATCAGGTTGAGGCGATGACATTGGCCGATCGGATCGCGATTATGAAGGGCGGCTTGATCCAACAGCTCGATACGCCGGCCGCGATCTACAACACGCCGGTGAACAAGTATGTGGCTGATTTCATTGGCTCTCCTGCAATGAATTTCCTTGAAGGCGCTGTATCGGGCAATGATTTCATCGCCGGTGATCTGCGTATTCCGCTCAAAGGTTATGGCTTTGGTCCCGGCGGGGCCGTGGATGGCGCGGCCTGGTTTGGCATCCGCCCCGAACATATCGTGGTCGATGGCAAAGCGCCCTTTACCACCTCATGCAAGGTCGAAATCGTTGAACCTATGGGCTCGGATACGCTGGTTTGGACGCGGGTTGGCGGGGTGCCTTTCCGGGTGCGTATGGACGGGCAAGCCAGCGTTTCGGTCGGCGAGGATATGAAGATCGGCTTTGATCCTTCGCGGGCCTCCCTGTTTGATAAAGCCACCGAGCTGCGGCTGTAAGCGAGGCGCTTGGCGTGATCCATTTGAGCGAAAACTGGCAGTTTAGCGATGCGCAGGGCGAATATGCTTTGCCCATTTCGCTGCCCTTTGATGCGATCTCGACGCTGCATAAGGCGGGCGAAATAGCCGAGCCTTATTGGGGCCGCAACGAGTATGATCTGCGCTGGATTGCTGAGCGCGATTGGAGCGCGACATGCGCATTTGAGCTGGACGATCTTGAGAGCGAGCTGATCCTAAGCGGGCTTGATGGGGTTATAGAGATCTGGCTCAACGGCGCGTTTTTGCTGCGGGCGGACAATGCCTTTCGCATTTGGCGCGCGGATTTGAGCGGGGCCGTTTTGGGCCGCAATAGGCTTGAGCTGCGGTTTCTATCGGTGGTGAATGAGGGCGCAAAGCTTCAGGCGGAGCAGGCTTTCCCGGTTCCGTATCATAAGGGCAATTCACCCATTGCCAATGGCAATATGCTGCGCAAACAGCAGTGTGATTTTGGCTGGGATTGGAACATCGCGCTGGCGCCGTTTGGGGTGAGCGGGGGAGTGAGTATTTGTGCCAAGAAAAAGCCAGAGCTTGAGGCGCTTCATATAGAGCAGGATCACTCTGCGGTGGGGCAGGTGCGCCTTGAAATCACTGCGCGGGTTAAGGGTGAGCTGGACGCGCTGCGCTTTGAGATATGCGGTGTTGCGGCTGAGGCGCAG
Organism: Paracoccaceae bacterium; assembly: GCA_050633265.1. Classification (GTDB taxonomy): domain Bacteria; phylum Pseudomonadota; class Alphaproteobacteria; order Rhodobacterales; family Rhodobacteraceae; genus JBLHZY01. The sequence goes on from JBOEGE010000001.1 coordinate 85,091, forward strand.
GTGATTGGCGGCGTGGCGAAGGCTGTGATTGTGCTGGAGGGGGCGCCGCTATGGTGGCCTGCGGGGCAGGGCGATCAGGCGCTGCATGAATTGGTGATGTCGGGCGATGGGTTTGAGGCGCGCAGGCGCATTGGCTTGCGGGCGATTGAGCTGATGAATGAGCCGGATGAGGCAGGCGTTGGCTTTAAATTCTGCGTCAACGGGCGCGATATCTTTGCCAAGGGCGCGAATTGGATCCCGGCGGATGCGCTGCACGGGCGGATTTCACCCGGAGAGGTGCGTGAATTGCTTGTCTCAGCGCGGGACGCCCATATGAATATGATCCGGGTCTGGGGCGGCGGGCGCTATGAGCCGGATTGGTTCTATGACCTGTGCGATGAGCTTGGTTTGATGGTCTGGCAGGATTTCATGTTTGCCTGCAATCTTTACCCAAGTGATGATGCATATTTGGCCAACGTTGCCGCAGAAGTTACTGAAAATGTTGAACGTTTACAGCATCACGCCTCTATCGCGCTTTGGTGTGGCGATAATGAATTGGTCGGCGCACTGAATTGGTATGAGGAAAGCCGCGCGGATCGGGATCGCTATTTGGTTGCTTATGATCGGCTCAATCGCTGCATTGAAACGGCCCTGCGCGCGGCTGATCCGGGGGCGAATTGGTGGCCCTCAAGCCCAAGCCCCGGACCGCTGAGCTTTGGCGATGCTTGGCATGACGATAGCGCGGGCGACATGCATTTTTGGAGCGTTTGGCATGAGGGGCGCGATTTTGAGCATTACCGGGATGTCAGCCCGCGGTTCTGTTCGGAATTTGGCTTTCAAAGCTATCCCTCCATGAGCGTGATCCGCCAATTTGCCGAGCCGAAAGATTTCAACATCGCAGCGCCCGTTTTGGAGAGCCATCAGAAAAATGCAGGCGGAAATGCACGGATTGCCGAGACGATGTTTCGCTATTTCCGCTTCCCTGTGGATTTCGAGAACTTCGTTTATCTGAGCCAAGTACAGCAGGGCCTTGCGATCAAAACAGCTGTGAGTTTTTGGCGCAGTTTGCGGCCCCATTGCATGGGCGCGCTGATCTGGCAGCTTAACGATACATGGCCCTGCGCGAGCTGGTCGAGCCTTGATTACGGCGGCAACTGGAAGCTGCTGCACCATATGGCAAAGGGCTTTTATCAACCGGTTCTGGCAAGCGTTCGCCCGGAGCATGGATCGCTTATTTTTAGCGGAATCAATGACTTGCCGGATGATGTTGATCTTATACTTAACGTCAACTGCTTCACACCAGACGGCACGATGCGCCACCTGGCCGAGGCAGAGCTGACCATTGGCGATGAGGCGCGCGAAATCTTGCGGATACCTGAGGGCGTGGTGCGCGCGGGCGAGCTGGTCGCCTTTACCTGGAAGGCCAGCGACGGGACAGTTTCGGGCGATGTCTTTGCGCCCAAACCGTGGAAATCCTATGATCTGCAACCGCCCAAAATCCGCCAGTCTGTTGATTGGGATGAAAGCGGCGCAACCATCACGTTAAGCTGCGAGGCGCCGGCATTCTACGTCTCGCTTGAGGCCGATCAGCCCGGGCGCTTTAGCCAGAATGCCTTTGCGCTTTTTCCCGGGAGCGATGCCAAAATTCGCTTTACCCCGCAGAAGGGCACAGGCGCAAATTTTACCATCCGCGATCTGCATTCCGCAACATACGGAGCCGCGCCATGAACCGCTCAGAGATCAACGAAATCATCGCCGAGAGCGATCAATTCATCCGCTGCCATGGCTATATCCTGCCGCCCTTTGCCTATTGGACGCCCGAGGAAATGCGCGCCCGTGTGCAGGCGGATAGCGCGATGATCCGCGATCATATGCTTGGCTGGGATATCACCGATTACGGGCAGGGCAATTTCGCCGATCTGGGGCTGTTTTTGTTCACCGTGCGCAACGGATCAGACGCGAATGTTAAGGCCGGGATGGGCATGCTTTACGCCGAGAAAATCATGATCTCGGGGCAAGATCAGATCAGCCCGATGCACCGCCATAACCTCAAAACCGAGGACATCATCAATAAGGGCGGTGGCACGCTTGTTTTGGAGCTGTTCAAGGCGGGCGGTGATGGCTCAATCGACGAGGAAGCGGATGTTGTGGTGCGCACCGATGGCAGCCTGCGCCGCTTGCACGCCGGGGATCGTTTGCGCCTTGCCCCCGGTGAAAGCGTCACCCTTGAGCCCGATTGCTGGCATGCGTTTTGGGGCGAGGGGGCGCGTGTTTTGATCGGCGAGGTCTCCAACGTTAACGATGATCGCACCGACAATATTTTCCGCGAGCCCATCGGCCGCTTTTCACAGATTACCGAGGATACGGCCCCGCGCCATCTTCTTGTTTCCGACTATGATACTTGGCTTAAGTAAGCCCCATAAGGATATGAAACCATGACAAAATTCTCTTATCAGCTCTATTCTTCGCGCAATTTCGGCCCGCTTGAAGCAACGCTTGAGATGCTGGGCAAGGATGGCTATGCCCAAGTTGAGGGCTACGGCGCGCTCTATGCAAAACTGGAGGCGCTTGAGGCGCTGAAGGCCGCGCTCAAGGCCAATAATTTGCATATGGCGACCGGGCATTTCGGCCTTGATATGGTCGAAAACGATCCGCAGCGGGTTTTGGATATCGCCAAGGAACTCGACATTGAAGCGGTCTATGTGCCCTATTTGATGCCCGATGATCGCCCCTCCGATAGCGCGGGCTGGAAGGCCTTTGGCGCGCGGCTTCAAGCGGCGGGCGCTCCGCTGCGCGCGGCGGGCCTGCGCTTTGGCTGGCACAATCACGACTTTGAGTTTGCCGCGACCCCCGAGGGCGATATTCCGCTCGATCTGATCCTAGAGGGCGGCCCCGATCTTGAGCTTGAGCTCGATATCGCATGGGTGCAGCGCGGCGGGGCTGATCCGCTGGCCTATATCGCCAAATACGCCGATCGCATCTCGGCTGCGCATGTCAAAGATATCGCCGCACCGGGCGAAAATACCGATGAAGATGGCTGGGCCGATGTGGGCCATGGGGTGATGGATTGGGCGGCATTGATGGGCGCATTGGAGCAGACGGGCGCGAAATATTTCGTCATGGAGCATGATAACCCTTCCGACGATACCCGTTTCTCGCGGCGTGCAATCGCCTCTGTACGATCTTTCTAAGGAATTGAAATAATGGAAAAATTAGGCATTGGCATCATCGGTTGCGGCAATATCTCGGCCGCTTATTTGAAGCTGTCCCCGCTGTTCAAAGCGTTAGAGATGCGCGCAGTGGCCGATATGAATATGGAGGCCGCTGAGGCGCGCGCGAAGGAGTTTGGCGTGCGCGCGGAAACGGTCGAGGGCTTGCTCGCCGCGGATGATATCGCGCTCGTTCTGAACCTGACGATACCGGACGCGCATTTTGCCGTGACCAAGCAGATTTTGGAGGCCGGCAAACACGCTTATAGCGAAAAGCCGATGGTTTTGAGCCTTGAGCAGGGCGAGACCCTGCGCGAGATCGCGGCGGCCAAGGGGCTGCGTGTTGGTTCGGCCCCCGATACATGGATGGGCGGCGCGCATCAGGCCGCGCGTGCCTTTATCGACAGCGGCGAGATCGGCGAAATCACCTCGGGCACGGCCCATGTGATGAGCGCAGGCATGGAGATGTGGCACCCAAATCCCGATTTCTTCTTTCTGCCCGGCGGCGGCCCGATGCTTGATTTGGGGCCCTATTATGTCACCAACCTTGTGCAGCTTTTGGGGCCGGTCAAACGCCTCGCAGCGCTTACATCCTCGGCCTCGCCAACCCGCACCATCACCTCAGAGCCGCGCAACGGCGAAAAAATTCCAGTCAAAACCCCGACCAATATCCATGCGCTTTTGGAGTTCGTTTCCGGCGCGACAATCACGCTTTCAACCTCTTGGGATGTCTTCTCGCATCGCCATGCAAATATGGAGCTCTACGGCACCAAAGGCTCGATCTTCGTCCCCGATCCCAACTTCTTTGGCGGCAAGGTTGAGACCGCAGGCAAAGACGGCGTGATTTCTGAGCTGGCCCAGCCAGAGCATCCTTTTGGCGTTCCAAATCAAGAGCATAAGCAGGGGATGAAGGCGAATTATCGCACCGCAGGCCTTGCTGATATGGCCCAAGCCATCGTTGAGGATCGCCCGCATCGCTGCTCTTTGGAGCTGGCCTTGCATGTGGTCGAGGTGATGACTTCGGTGTTGAAATCTGGCGAAGAGGGGCGGTTTATCGAGATGCAAACCTCTTGCGCGCGCCCCGCCGCCGTCACGCCACAAGAGGCCGCCAAACTGCTTGGCTAAATCAATCGCGCGCCTGAAACTTTGCTTTCAGGCGCGCCAAACCAAACCCGGAGATGCCCTATGTCCTATGTGCCCGCCAGCGATCGCTATCAAAAAATGGTCTACCGGCGCTGCGGCGCTTCGGGGCTGAAACTTCCGGCAATCTCGCTCGGGCTTTGGCATAATTTCGGCCATGACACGCCGCATGAGACCAAACGCGCGATCTGTCAGACGGCCTTTGACAATGGCATCACCCATTTCGATCTGGCCAATAATTACGGCCCGCCACCGGGCAGCGCCGAAGAGGCTTTTGGCGAGATCCTGCGCAGCGATTTTGCCGGCTACCGCGATGAGCTGATCATCAGTTCCAAGGCCGGTTACGAGATGTGGGATGGGCCATATGGCGAATGGGGCAGCCGCAAATATCTGATCTCGTCCTGCGATCAATCGCTCAAACGGCTCGGGGTTGATTACGTTGATATCTTCTATTCGCACCGCTTTGATCCCGACACGCCGCTTGAGGAAACCATGGGCGCGCTTGACCAAATCGTGCGCTCGGGCAAGGCGCTTTATGCTGGCATTTCAAGCTATAATTCCGAACGTACCCGCGAGGCTGCGGCCATTCTGCGCGATCTGGGAACGCCCTGTTTGATCCACCAGCCCAGCTACAATATGCTTAATCGCTGGGTCGAGCGCGACGGCCTAAAAGAGACGCTGAGCGATCTTGGCATTGGCTCGATTGCCTTTACCCCGCTGGCGCAAGGCATGCTGACGGGCAAATATCTTGGCGGCATTCCCGAGGGCTCGCGCGCGACCCAAGGCAAGAGCCTCCAGCCTGAAATGATCTCGCCCCGCGCGGTAGAAAACCTCAACAAACTCAATGAGATCGCGCAAAGCCGCGGCCAGACTTTGGCGCAAATGGCCATCGCTTGGGTGCTGCGCAATGGCGGCATTACAACGGCGCTGATCGGGGCTTCCAAGCCGAGCCAAGTGCTGGATTGTGTGGGGGCCGTTTCCAACCTTGAGTTTAGCGCAGAAGAGCTCGCTTTGATCGATGAATATGCCGATGAGGAAAAGATCAACCTCTGGGCGCAAAGTTCGGAGCAAACGCAGGGCGCGGCCCAACGAAAGCCAAAGAAATGATCCAAAATCCGATCCTGCCCGGCTTTAATCCTGACCCCAGTTTTTGCCGCGTCGGTGCGGATTACTACATCGCGACCTCAACATTCGAGTGGTTCCCCGGCGTTCAAATCCATCACTCAACCGATCTGGTCAATTGGACGTTGGTTGCGCGCCCGCTTAATCGCGCCGCCCTTCTGGATATGCGCGGCAACCCGGATTCCTGCGGCATCTGGGCGCCCTGTTTGAGCCATGCCGATGGCAAGTTCTGGCTGGTCTATACGGATGTCAAACGCCTCGATGGGGCCTTCAAGGACGCGCATAATTACATCACCACTTGTGAGACGATTGATGGTGCATGGTCCGATCCGATCTATGTGAATTCCTCGGGATTTGATCCGACCCTGTTTCACGATGCCTCGGGGCGCAAATATTTCGCCAATGTGCAGTGGAATCATCGCGGCCCCGGCACGGGTGGCAATCCCGCCCATGCCTCTTTTGATGGCATCCTGTTGCAGGAATGGTCTGAGGCAGGCGGGCTCACCGGCCCTGTGCGCAACATCTATAAAGGGACAAAGCGTGGCCTTACCGAAGCGCCGCATCTGTTTCAGCGCAACGGCTATTATTACCTCACAACGGCCGAGGGCGGCACCGGCTATGATCACGCCGTTACCATGGCACGCAGCCGCGATATTTGGGGGCCTTATGAGGATCACCCCGATCTGCATTTGCTCTGCGCCGCCGATGCGCCCAATAGCCCGATCCAGCGCACCGGCCATGGCCAATATGTCGAAACTGCGCGCGGCGAAGCCTATCATTCCTTCCTGATGGGCCGCCCGATTAAGGGGCCCGATGGCACGGGGCGCTTTTGCCCGCTGGGGCGCGAAACCGGGCTTGAGAAATGCATCTGGCGCGATGATTGGCTTTACCTTGAGGCCGGCGGGAAGATTGCGCGCGCGCAGGTGCCGGGGCTGAATGACGCGGTGCCAAATCCGCCCAAAGCGCACATTACAGAGTTTGCGGACGGCACCTTGCCGCAAGAGTTCCAATGGCTGCGCACGCCAGAGACGAGCCGCATTTTTCGCGCCGAGCCGGGCGCGCTTGTGCTCACCGGGCGCGAAAGCATCGGCTCTTGGTTTGAGCAGGCGCTTGTCGCGCGCCGCCAAGAGCATCTCTCTTATGTGGTTGAAACAACTGTTGAATTTGCGCCAGAAACCTATCAACAAGCCGCCGGTCTAACGACTTATTACAACCGGCACAAATTTCATGCGCTGCTGCTGAGCGATGCCGATGGCCCTGCGCTCAGCCTGATGTCTTGCGCGGGCGATTGGCCCGATGGCGCGCTTGAGCCTGCCGATACGCCAGTGAAAATCGCCCCCGGCCCGGTGGAATTGCGCGTCGAAGTGGACCACGCCACGCAGCAGTTTTTCTATCGCCAAACCGGCGATTGGATCGCCATCGGCCCGAAGCTTGATGCCAGCGTCATTTCAGACGAGGGCGGGCGCGGCGAGCATGGCTCTTTTACGGGCGCTTTCGTCGGCATGGTCGCTTTCGATATCACAGGGCAGGGGAAAGAGGCGCGTTTTACCCGTTTTGCCTATCTCCCCGAGGGGGCAGAATGAGCTGGAAAAGCCGGCTCTGTATCTATGATATGGGCGCAGAGCAAAGCCATGTCCTGCTTGAAACAGCGCTGCATATAGAGGCGCCGAATTGGGCCCCCGATGGGCAATTCCTGATCGTCAACGGCGGCGGCAAGCTCTACCGGGTGGCGCTTGAGAAGCCGGAATTGCGCGCCTTTGAAACGGGCGATCTCACCCGGCTCAACAATGATCATGGCATCAGCCCTGATGGCCAGACCCTCGCGATTTCCGATCACAGCACTGAGGGCAAAAGCGCGATTTATGAGCTGCCCATTGCAGGCGGCGCGCCAAAACGCATCACCAAAAACGTGCCGAGCTGGTGGCATGGCTGGTCGCCCGATGGTGCGCGCCATGCCTATACGGCGATGCGAGAGGGGCGCTTTGGCATCTGGACATGCCCAATGGGCGGCGGGGCCGAGCGCTGCCTTGTTGAGAGCAATCATCATTACGATGGCCCCGATTATACCCCCGATGGCCAGTGGATTTGGTTCAATTCGGATCGCGGCGGCGCGATGGATCTTTGGCGGATTGCGCCCGACGGCAGCGGCCTTGAACAGATGAGCACGGATCGGGCGGTCAATTGGTTTCCCCATCCCTCGCCAGACGGGGCGCATGTGCTTTATCTGGCCTATCCGGAGGGGACGATCGGGCATCCGGCAGACCTTGAAGTTCGCTTGCGCCTGATGCCGGCAAGGGGCGGTGCGGCGCGCGATCTGGTCGCGCTTTTTGGCGGGCAGGGGACGATCAACGTGCCTTGTTGGGCGCCCGGTGGCGGGCATTTCGCCTATGTGGATTATGCCCGGCCTTGATCGCGCTGCGCTGCCAATCCGCGCGGTATTTGGGCCAATGTCCGAGCGCGCCGACGGCTTTGCACCCTCCGAAAAAGCCGCGCAGCTTTGGCCCGCCTTGTTGCCCGGCAAAAAGAGGGCTATCCCTTTTGAGACACAATAAACGGTGCCTTCCATGAAGCCAGACCTGTTGATCATTTCGCCCCTCATGCGCCCTTTTATGGAGGATTTGGCCAGCCGCTACACGCTGCTCAAATACTACCGCGAGGCGGATAAGCCCGCATATTTGGCCCAGGTTGCGCCACGCGTGCGCGCGCTGATCACAACAGGCGGGACCGGCCTGAGCGCAGATCAAATCGCCGCGCTGCCCAATCTGGAAATCGCCGCCACGATGAGCGTTGGCTATGATGCGGTGGATTTGCCCGCCTTGGCGGCGCGCGGCGCAAAGCTGACAAACACACCGGATGTTTTGACCGATGACGTTGCTGATACGGCGATTGCGCTGATGCTATGCGCGTGGCGCGATATGATGCGCGGCGATACCCATGTGCGCAGCGGGGCCTGGGGCAAAGGGCCATTGGCGCTTAATCATCGGGTATCTGGTGCGAAAATCGGCATTGTCGGGCTTGGCCGGATCGGCCTTGCGATTGCGGATCGTTTGGCCCCGATGCGCGCGCAAATCGCCTATTTTGGCCGCAGCAAAAAGCCCGTTCCTTACGCGTTTCAGCCAGATTTAAACGCCCTTGCCGCGCAAAGCGATATTCTGATCGTCGCGGCTGCGGGCGGGCCAGAGACGGCGCAGATGATCGATGCAAAGGTGCTGGCCGCACTTGGCCCCAAGGGCTGTTTGATCAATATTGCGCGCGGCTCGGTGATTGATGAAGAGGCGATGCTCAAAGCGCTGGAAAGCGGCGCGCTTGGCATGGCGGGACTGGATGTTTTTAACAATGAGCCCCATATTGATCCGCGGTTTGCCGCCCTTGAGAATGTTGTGCTTCATCCCCACCATGCCTCTGGAACCGTGGAAACACGCGATGCGATGGCGCAGATGGTTGTCGATAATATTGATGCGTTTTTTGCCGGGCGCGCTTTGATCAGCCCGGTTGAACTGCCCCGCTAAACCTGCGCCGCTGGCCGCTTATGCGCCGCTGCGATTGCCCCTGAAAGGCCCCAAATGCCGGTGTTTCACTATCTCAAATGGGCGATTATTAGCACCGGGCTTGGCATCCTTTTGGCAGGTTGGCTTGGCTATGCCAGCGGCGGCGCGGCGGGCGCGCTTTCCTTTGTCTTGATTGCCTCGGTGCTGGCCGTTTTGGAAATCTCGCTCTCTTTTGATAACGCCATCGTCAACGCCGACAAGCTGCGCCATATGAGCCCGATCTGGCGGCGGCGATTTCTGACCTGGGGGATATTGATTGCTGTCTTTGGGATGCGCATTCTGTTTCCGCTGATCGTTGTGGCAGCGGCGGCTTGGATCAGCCTGTGGGAAGCCTTTTCCATCGCGCTTTCGGATCCTCATCTCTATGCCGAGATCATCGAGGAAAGCCATCTTGCGATCTCGGCCTTTGGCGGGGCGTTCTTGATGATGGTGGGGCTGACCTATTTCATTGATGAGGGCAAAGACGTTGATTGGATTTCTGCGCTTGAGCGGCGTTTGCGGCGCATGGCCCCGGTGCGGGGGTTGCAGATATCGCTGGTGCTGATTTTCGTGCTTGGTTTTGCCATGGCCCAACAAAGCCTTGAGAACAAAGCGGCTTTCCTCTTTGCGGCGCTGCTTGGGCTGGTGGTTTTCGCCTGTGTCGAGGTGATCGGCCAATTGCTTGATGGCAAAGCAAGCGCAATCAAGGGCGCGGCCAAAGCCGGCGGGCTTGGCGCGTTTTTGTATCTTGAGGTGCTGGATGCGTCGTTCTCGTTTGACGGGGTGATTGGCGCCTTTGCGCTAACACAAAACCTGCTCCTGATCGCCATCGGGCTTGGGATTGGCGCGATGTATGTGCGCTCGATGACGATCCTTTTGGTCGAGCGCGAAACGCTGGCGCATTTCAAATATCTCGAACATGGGGCCTATTATTCGATCCTCGCGCTCTCGATCATCATGTTTTCCCAGTCATTGATTGAGGTGCCAGAAGCGATCACCGGTTTGCTGGGCGCAGGGCTGATCGGGCTTGCGCTGATCGCCTCTGTTCGCGCCGCAAAGCGCCAAGAGAAAACGCCTCAACCCCCTGCGCAAGCCGCATCAATCGGCACAAGCCCCGCGCCAAAAAACGCAGCTTTTGAGGCCAAAAAAACCACCAAAAAAGCGGCTGCGAAACCCCCCCAAAAAACCACCATAAAAAGCCCCCAAGTAAGCACGGCAACAACACCCAAAAAGACAGCCCCAAAAGAATGAAAACACCGCGCCCAGAACGAGCCCGGCTCAACTATGCCACAAGCGGCGCGATGATCGCCGTGATGCTGTTTGAGCTTTCGGCCCGCAGCTTTGGCAGCGATCTGTTGCAACATTTGGGATGGATCGCGATGGGGGCGGTTGTTGTCTTGACCGTGCCGCGATTTGGCGCGCGCGAGGCCTATTTGCTCAGCGTTTGTGCTGTGCTTTGCCTGCTGATCTGGTGGCATGATCGCCTCTCATTGGGGCAGATCGGGCGCGCGCTGGATCAGGCCAGTTTTCTGATGAGTTTCATCCTGCTGCTCAGCCTGCTCCATGAAGCCGCAGCAACTTCGCCCTCGGTCGAGGCCTTGGGCAAAACGCTCACCCGGCAGCCGCCGGGCCGGCGATATTATGCGCTGAACACCGGCACAGCGGCGCTTTCGATCCTGTTCAACCTGGGCGTTGTGAGCTTCCTTGTGCCGCTGATCCAGCGCGGCATAGCAACCTCGACCCCAAAGGATCCGCTCAACCCGTTGCGCGAACGGCGCCAGATTTCGGCAATGCTGCGCGGCTTTGCTTGGATGGTGATCTGGTCGCCAACGGCCATGGCGCCGCTTGCATTGATGGAGCTGATCCCGGGCATTGATCGCCAGCGCTGGACCTTGATAGGGATCGCCCTTTGCGGCGCGGTTTTGATCATGGGCGGGCTGGAAGATCGCCTGCGCCATCGCCGCTATCTGGGCCGTGCGCCGCGCCTCACCTCTGTCTTTCCCATGCGGGCGGCGGCGCTTTTCACGGCAGCTTGTGGCTGGCTCTTGGGGCTGAGCGTGATCATGATGCGCCTGACGGGGGACACGCTTGTTTTTGGCCTGCTGCTCTCAATTCCGATCATGCTTATCGGCTGGCTCGCCGTTCAGGCGCGCGCAAAAGAGGGCGCGGCTTTGGGGGCGCGTCTGCGCGGGATTGCCAGCTCGTCCTTGCCGCTGTCGGGCCCCATCGCTGTCACTTTGGCAACTTCCGGCTTCATCGGCCAAGCCGCCGCGGGCTTCATCCCGGCTCAGGCCTTGGCGCAATTCCTTGGCCTTGCGCAAATCCCCGATACGCTCTTGCTCAGCCTCATTCCCATCGTCATCGCGCTGCTTTCCTTGCTAGCGCTCTCTCCGATCATGATGGCGGTTTTCTTTGGTGCGCTGTTTGGCGCATTGCCGGTTCTGCCCGCCGATCCAACGCTGCTTGCGCTTTCGATTTCCTGTGGTTGGGCGCTCTCAATGACCTTTTCACCATTCTCTACGGTCGTGCTGATGATCGGGCGGGCGGCAAATATCCCTCCGCTGCGCCTAACCTGGGGCTGGAACCTCTTGTTTACATTGAGCACTTTGCCGTTGCTCGCGATCACTTTCGGGTTTCTGACCGGCTGGCGCTGAAACCGGGTTGCAATTCCCGGGCGGCTCTTTCAAAAGTATGATAATTAAATTCACGGCCCCAGGCCTGCGAAAAAGGAACTTCAAATGAGCTTTACCCCCCATGGCAAACACCTGATCGCAGGTGAATGGCTCGCCAATCCCGATGTGCGTTTTCAATCCAGCCCCGCCACAGGCCCTGCGCATAGTTTCAGCGAAGCGAGCGAGGATCATGTCGATCTGGCCGTCGAAGCCGCAGAAGAGGCCTTCTGGAGCTATTCCGCCAGCTCGCGCCATTCGCGCGCGGCCTTTTTGCGCGCCATTGCCGATCAGATCGAGGCGCGCGGCGCAGATCTCACTGAAATTGCCATGCAGGAAAGCGGGCTTCCAGCGGCGCGCCTTGAGGGCGAGCGCGGCCGGACCTGCGGCCAATTGCGCCTGTTTGCCGATCACATCGAGGCAGGTGATTACCTTGATCGGCGCCATGATGCGGCCCTGCCAGATCGCGCGCCGCTCCCGCGCCCCGAACTGTTCATGATCCAAGAACCGATCGGCCCTGTGGCCATTTTTGGCGCGTCAAACTTTCCGCTCGCCTTCTCTACAGCGGGCGGCGATACGGCCTCGGCTTTGGCGGCGGGCTGCCCTGTTGTTGTTAAAGGCCACCCGGCGCATCCGGGAACCTCCGAGCTTGTCGCCGAAGCGATCCATGCCGCGATCCAAGCAAGCGAAGTCCATCCCGGCGTCTTTTCCCTGATCCAATCGAGCACGCGCGAAAGCGGCGAAGCATTGGTCACCCATCCCCTGATCACGGCCGTTGGCTTTACCGGCTCGCTTGCTGGCGGGCGCGCCTTGTTTGATCTTTGTGCGCAGCGCGATGTGCCGATCCCGTTCTTCGGCGAGCTTGGCAGCGTGAACCCAATGTTCTTGCTGCCCGCCGCCCTTGAGGCGCACAGCGCAGAGCTTGGCGCGGGTTGGGCCGGATCGCTGACAATGGGCGCGGGCCAGTTCTGCACCAACCCCGGCGTTGCGGTTGTGATGGAGGGGCCAGAGGCCGATGCTTTCATCACGGCGGCCACACAAGCCCTTGAAACAGGTGCTGCACAAACCATGCTGACAGACGGGATCGCCAATGCCTATCGCGCCGGCCGCGACCGTTTGGCAGCAACAACCGGCGTGCGCGCATTGCTGACAACGATGTGCGATATGCGCCATGCAACGCCCAATCTTTTCGTCACCACCGGCGCGGATTGGCTCGCCAATGAGGCGCTCGGGGAAGAGGTCTTTGGCCCGCTCGGGCTGGTTGTGATTGTCGAAAGCTTAGAGGAAATGCTTCGGGTCGCGCGCAGCCTTGAGGGCCAGTTGACCTGCACCATCCATATGGATGAGGGCGATACAGCAAGCGCGCAAATGCTCCTGCCGATCCTTGCGCGCAAAGCGGGCCGGGTGCTGGCCAATGGCTTTCCAACGGGTGTTGAGGTTGCCGATGCGATGGTCCACGGCGGGCCCTATCCGGCGAGTACGAATTTCGGCGCAACCTCTGTTGGCACGCTGGCAATCCGCCGCTACCTGCGCCCGGTTTGCTATCAAAATCTGCCCGCAGCGCTGCTGCCAGACGATCTCGGATAGAAATCAGCCGCGCGCCGATTTGGGCTCAATGGGCCTGGTGCGGCGCGCGGATCACCTCGCGCAAAATCGTGCGAACGGCCTCTGCTGCGGGTGGCAGCCGCCGCCCGGCGCGCGCCATCATCGCATAGGGCTCGACCTCGATCCTGAGCGGCGAAGGCAGGGCAACAATCCCCGGCGCAGGGCCGTCTTTGGCTGCAAAGGCCCGCACCACAGCCGAAGCAATCGGGGCGATGGCATTGGTCTGGGCGATGGTGGCCAAAGTCAGCAAAAACGAAGAGGTGTTGAGGATGCGCGCGGGCATTTCCAAACCATGGGCGGCCAATTGCGCCTCAACCGCGCGGCGCAGGATCGCTCCATCAAAGGGCAAAACCCAATCATATTCCATCAGACTGGCCACAGGGGCAGGGGCGGCGCGCAGGGCAGGATGATCGCGCCGCACGATCAGGCTCACCGGCTCCCCCGAGACCAGATGCGCCTCAAACAGCGCCGGATCATGGCCCGCCGGGGTGCGCGCCAAAGCGAAATCCAGCCGCCCATCCAACAACATCTCGCCCAGAATATCCGATGTGTTTACGGCGATTTCGATCTTCACCTGCGGCAAAGCAAGGCGCACTTGGCGCAGCATCGGCAGCACATGCTCAACCGCAGGCCCAGTGACCGATCCGATGCGCACAATCCCGCTCAACCCTTCGCGCATCTCCTCAAGCTCGCGCCCCGCATCCTCAAGCTCTGCCAATATCCGCTCGGCCCGCGCCGCCAAAGCGGCCCCCTCAGCCGTCAAAACAATCCCGCGCCCCTCGCGCAAATAAAGCGGCGCGCCAAGGATCGCTTCGGCCTCTGCGGCAAGGCGCGAAGCCGCGGGTTGGGCGATCCGCATCGCCGCCGCGGCATCTGAAACGGCCCCATGCCGCCCAAGCTGCGCCGCCAAGCGCAAATGCGATAATTTCAACCCGCGCGCAAGAAGATTGGCCGCCATGAGTGATCCCCCTGATGTATAACAATTTCGTTATGCAATGATAGCTAAACATAATTTGACGGGTATGTGCAATAGGGCCAAAAACAGCGCTGTATTCTGTGTAAATGAAATGCCGTTTAAGGCTCAAAACGATCTGGCCGTCACAGCGGCCTTGGGAGGAACTATGAGAATTTTCGCAAAAACACTGGCCACAGCTGCCGCGATTTCGGCCCTCGCCCTTGGCGCTGCTTTCGCCGCCGATGGCAAAGTCGGCATCGCTATGCCAACAAAATCATCCGCACGCTGGATTTCCGATGGCAACTCGATGGTCGAGCAATTCAAAGCCGCCGGATATGAAACCGATCTGCAATATGCAGAGGATGACATCCCCAACCAGCTCGCCCAAATCGAGAACATGATCACCAAAGGCGTTGATGTGCTTGTGATCGCCGCGATTGATGGCACAACCCTGTCAAACGCGCTGGAAAACGCCGCCGCAGCGGGCATCAAAGTCATTGCCTATGACCGTCTGATCCGCGACAGCGGCGATGTCGATTACTACGCGACCTTTGACAATTTCAAAGTTGGCGTGCAGCAAGCGGGCACAGTTGTCCAAGGCCTCAAAGAGCGCTTCCCAGACGTAAAGCCCTGGAATGTCGAGCTTTTCGGCGGATCGCCTGATGATAACAACGCTTACTTCTTCTACAATGGCGCGATGTCTGTTTTTCAGCCGATGATCGACGCAGGCGATATTCAGATCGTGTCTGGCCAGATGGGTATGGATAAAGTCGGCACGCTGCGCTGGGATGGCGCCGTTGCGCAGGCGCGTATGGATAACCTGCTTTCCGCGCATTACACCGATGCCCAAGTCCACGGTGTTTTGAGCCCCTATGATGGGCTTTCCATCGGTATCCTGAGCTCGCTCAAAGGGGTCGGTTATGGCTCTGGCGATCTGGCTATGCCGATCGTTTCCGGCCAAGACGCTGAAATCCAATCGGTGAAATCCATCATCGCAGGCGAGCAATACGCCACTGTCTTTAAAGACACGCGCGAACTGGCCCGGGTTACGGTTGGTATGGTGGATGCGTTGCTTGAAGGCGGCGAACCAGAGATCAACGACACAAGCACCTATGACAATGGCGTCAAAGTGATCCCGTCTTACCTGCTCGAGCCGCTCGCGGTTGATGGCACGAACTGGGAAAAAATTGTGATCGGTTCGGGCTATTACACAATGGATCAGGTTAAGTAATCTGCACCCATTAGCCCAAGGCCCGCGCAGCTTTTTCCCATGGAGCGGCGCGGGCTTCTTATCACATATCCCATTGATCAGGCGCGCTTAAAGGGCTCTTAATGCGGGGCAACCCCTGCAAAGATCCTCCCAAACCGCGCCAAAGGATCCCTATGACTTCGCTTTTAGAAATGCGCGCCATCACCAAAGAATTCCCCGGTGTTAAGGCGCTTGATAAGGTCACACTCAGCGTTGAGCAGGGCGAAATCCATGCGATCTGCGGCGAAAACGGCGCCGGAAAATCGACGTTGATGAAGGTGCTTTCCGGGGTCTATCCAGCCGGAACCTATGAGGGCGAAATCCACTACGATGGCGCAGCCGCCGCCTTTTCAAACATCTCGCAAAGCGAAGCGCGCGGCATCATTATCATTCACCAAGAGCTCGCGCTTGTGCCGCTCCTTTCCATCGCCGAAAACATCTTTTTGGGCAATGAAATCGCCCCCGCAGGCGTTCTCAATTGGCCCGAAACCTTTCAGCGCGCCAAGGCCCTGCTTGAAAAAGTCGGCCTCTCGGAAGCCCCAACAACGCTTGTGGATAAGCTTGGCGTGGGCAAACAACAGCTCGTTGAGATCGCCAAAGCCCTTTCCAAAGACGTCCGCCTTTTGATCCTGGATGAGCCGACAGCCGCGCTCTCTGAGGCCGATAGCCAAGCGCTCTTGGATCTGCTGCTTGAGCTGAAAAATCAAGGCGTTACCTCGATCATCATCAGCCACAAACTCAACGAAGTGAAGCGTGTCGCTGATACTGTCACCGTGATCCGCGATGGGGCTTCTGTCTCAACGCTGGCCCGCGATGAGATCACCGAGGATCGCATCGTGCGCGACATGGTTGGGCGCGATATGTCCGATCGTTATCCGGCGCGGCCGCGCGTTGCGGGGGATATGTTGATGGAGGTCGAGGGCTGGAATGTCTGGCATCCCGAACATGCCGAGCGCCAAGTGATCAAAGACGCCAATTTCCATGTCCGCGCCGGCGAAGTTGTCGGCATTGCCGGGCTGATGGGCTCGGGGCGCACCGAGCTTGCGATGAGCCTGTTTGGCCGCTCCTACGGGCGCAATATTTCGGGCGCGCTGCGCATGCACGGGCGCGCGGTTGATGTCTCTCAAGTGGATCGCGCGATCAAGGCGGGCATGGCCTATGTGACCGAGGATCGCAAATCCCTTGGCCTTGTGCTTGAGGAAACCATTCAGCGCAATATCACCCTGGCAAACCTGCCCGCCGTCTCAAACAGAGGCGTGATCAACGAGGCCGAAGAAACCAAAGTGTCAGAGCGCTACCGCGAGGCGATGAACATCCGCACACCATCGGTTTTTCAGCGCGTGATGAACCTCTCGGGGGGCAATCAGCAAAAGGTTGTGCTCTCGAAATGGCTCTTTGCGGGCCCCGAGGTTTTGATCCTCGATGAGCCAACACGCGGCATCGATGTGGGCGCGAAATTTGAGATTTATGGGATCATCAACGACCTCTCCGCACAGGGCAAAGGCGTTGTGATGATCTCCTCCGAGATGCCCGAGCTTTTGGGCATGTGCGATCGGATTTACGTAATGAACGAGGGGGCATTGGTCGGCGAATTGAGCGCGGCCGAGGCCAACCAAGAGCGCATCATGTCGCTCATCGTAACGGACTAGGGGAGAGAGCAAATGGCCGAGGCCACCAAAGACACAAAGGGCATTGGCGCCTATCTGGCCAGCCATATGCGCGAATACGGGCTGCTGTTTGCGCTGATCGCGATCATGGGGTTTTTCCAGATTGTCACAGGTGGCACCTTGCTGCGCCCGGTCAATATCACCAATCTGTTTTTGCAGAATTCCTACATTATTATCATGGCCTTAGGCATGTTGATTGTGATTGTCGCAGGGCAGATTGATCTTTCTGTTGGCTCTGTGATGGGGTTTGTTGGGGCCTTTGCGGCCGTTCTGATCGTCAATCACGATTGGCCGGTTTGGGCGACGATGATCATCTGTATCGGTATGGGCGGGCTGATCGGCGCGGCCCAAGGATATTGGGTCGCTTACTGGAATATTCCTGCCTTTATTGTCACGCTTGCAGGCATGCTCGTCTTTCGCGGCCTCTCACTTTGGCTGCTCGAAGGGCAATCGGTTGGGCCGTTCCCCAAGGAATTCCAACTGCTCTCAACCGGCTTCATTCCTGATATTTTCGCCGGTGGTTTCAGCGAAAGTCTTGCGACCTTCCTCGACGTGCGCAAAGTCAATCTTCTGGCGCTGGTTTTGGGGCTGATTGGGGCGGGGGCCATCGTCTGGCTTGGTCTGCGCAAACGGGCGCGCAATGCCGCCTATGGGATCGAGGATGAGCCGCGCGCTTTCTTCATCGGGCGCAATATTATTGTCGCGGGGGCGCTCTTGTTTGTCGTCTTCAAACTGAGCACATTTCGCGGCCTTCCCAATGTTTTGATCACCATGTCGGTGCTGACAATCATCTATGCCTTCCTGACCGAAAGCACGACCATCGGGCGGCGCGTCTATGCGCTTGGCGGCAATGAAAAAGCGGCCAAACTCTCGGGCATCAAGACCGAGCGGCTGACCTTCCTTGCCTTCGTCAACATGGGGATGCTCGCCGCCCTTGCTGGCCTGATCTTCGCCGCTCGCCTCAATACAGCCACGCCAAAAGCGGGCTTTGCGGTCGAGCTGGATGTGATTGCTGCGGTGTTTATTGGCGGCGCGTCCATGTCGGGCGGGGTTGGCAAGATTGTTGGCGCTGTGGTTGGCGCCTTCATTATGGGCGTGATGAATAACGGGATGTCGATCATGGGGATTGGCATTGATTATCAACAAGTTATCAAGGGTCTTGTGCTGCTCGCGGCGGTGATTTTTGATGTGTATAACAAGCGAAAGCAAGGGTAGCGGGATGCTTATTTCACAAGTCGATAACGGGGCAGGCGGCATCATTGTCGTCGCGCGCGAAGGGTCCGAGGCCTATGCGGTTAAGGGGGCAGGCTCGACGCTGAGCCTTGCGCAAGAAGCGATCGCGAGCGGCAAATCCATCGCAGAGGTGATCCAAAACCACGGGCTCGGCGCGGCGATTGATCTTGAAGCTGCTGCCGCCGAGGGGCGCATGCTTTTGCCGATCACCCATCCCGATCCCGCCCATCTTCACCTCACAGGAACCGGGCTCACCCATCTTGGTTCGGCCTCCACGCGCGATGCGATGCATGCCTCGGATCAGGGCGATGAAGCCCTCACCGACAGTATGAAAATGTTCCGCCTCGGCCTTGAAGGCGGCAAGCCAGAAGCGGGCCAAATCGGCGCGCAGCCTGAGTGGTTTTACAAAGGCAACGGGCATGCCGCTGTCGCCCCCGGCGCGCCGATCCATTCGCCCGGATTTGCGCTGGATGCAGGCGAAGAACCTGAAATCGCAGGGATTTACCTGATCGGCCCAGACGGCGCGCCGCAGCGGATCGGCTTTGCCATTGCCAATGAATTCTCTGATCATGTAACCGAGCGCGGCAATTACCTTTGGCTTGCTCATTCCAAGCTGCGCCCCGCCGCTTTTGGCCCGGAAATCCTGCTAGGTGAACTGCCGCAATCGGTTGAAGGCACCAGCCGGATCATCCGCGATGGCCGCGAGCTTTGGTCCAAACCCTTCCTGTCGGGCGAAGCGAATATGTCTCATAGTTTGGCCAATCTAGAGCATCACCATTTCAAATATGGGCTCTTCTGCCAGCCCGGCGATCTGCATGTGCATATGTTTGGCACAGCGACGCTTTCGGTCGCCGATGGGATCAAAACCAAAGCGGGCGATATCTTTGAAATCCAAGCGCCTGCCTTTGGGCTGCCCTTGCGCAATCCGCTTGTTCAAGAGGCCGATACGGGCCTCGTCACTGTTCGTACATTGTGAGGATATGATGAGTTTCAAACCTGCCAAATGGCCCCGCAAATTACGCTCGCAAGAATGGTTCGGTGGCACGGGCCGCGATCAGATTTATCACCGCGGCTGGATGAAAAACCAAGGCCTGCCGCATGATATGTTTGATGGGCGCCCGGTGATCGGCATCCTCAACACATGGTCCGAACTCACCCCCTGCAACGCCCATTTGCGCGATTTGGCCGAGCGGGTAAAGCACGGCATTTTAGAGGCCGGCGGCTTTCCGGTTGAAGTCCCGGTGTTTTCGGCCTCCGAAAGCGGCTTTCGCCCCACGGCGATGATGTTTCGCAACCTTGCGGCCATGGCCGTCGAAGAGGCGATGCGCGGCCAGCCGATGGATGGCGCGGTGCTTTTGGTCGGCTGCGACAAGACAACGCCAAGCCTGCTTATGGGCGCGGCCAGCACGGATATTCCCTCAATCGTGGTCAGCGGCGGACCGATGCTCAACGGCTATTTTCGCGGCGAACGGGTCGGCTCTGGGACGCATCTTTGGAAGTTTTCCGAAGCGGTCAAAGCGGGCGAGATGGACGCGGACGATTTCCTCGAGGCAGAGGCCTCAATGAGCCGCTCGCCCGGCTCCTGCAACACGATGGGCACCGCCTCAACCATGGCCTCGATGGCCGAGGCCTTGGGCATGGCGCTTTCGGGCAATGCAGCAATTCCGGCCGTGGATTCGCGCCGCCGCGTGATGGCGCAGGTCAGCGGGCGGCGGATCGTTCAGATGGTGAAGGACGATCTGAAACCATCGGATATTCTGACCCGCAAAGCCTTTGAAAACGCGATCCGCACCAATGGCGCGATTGGTGGCTCGACCAATGCGGTGATCCATTTGCTGGCGATTGCCGGGCGCGTTGGCGTTGATATTACGCTGGATGATTGGGATCGCTGCGGGCGCGATGTTGCAACGGTTGTAAACCTGATGCCCTCGGGCAAATACCTGATGGAAGAGTTCTATTATGCCGGCGGTTTGCCGGTCGTTTTGCGCCATCTGGGCGATGCGGGCCTGCTCCACAAAGATGCGCTCACAGTTTCCGGCGCAGGCATGTGGGACGAGATTAAGAACGTGGTCAATCACAACGAAGAGGTGATCCTTCCGGTAGAAAAAGCCCTGACACAACAAGGCGGTATCGCCGTTTTGCGCGGCAACCTCGCCCCCAAAGGCGCAGTGCTCAAGCCCTCCGCTGCCTCGCCACATCTGCTCAAACATCGCGGTCCAGCTGTCGTTTTTGAGGATATTGACGACTATAAAGCGCGGATCAATGATGAGGCGCTGGACGTGGATGAAAACAGCGTTTTGGTGCTCAAATATTGCGGGCCGAAGGGCTATCCGGGCATGGCAGAGGTCGGCAATATGGGCCTTCCGCCTAAGGTTCTGCGCAAAGGGATTACCGATATGGTGCGCATTTCCGATGCGCGCATGTCGGGAACGGCCTATGGCACGGTCGTGCTGCATACCTCGCCCGAAGCCGCCGCCGGCGGGCCGCTCGCTGTGGTGCAAACCGGCGATATGATCGAACTTGATGTCGGCGCGCGCAGCCTGCATTTGGATATCCCCGAGGCCGAACTTGCCGCCCGCTTGGCCGCCTGGAAGGCCCCCGTGGCTGCGCCTGCATCGGGCTATGCTTGGCTGCATCACGCCCATGTTGAGGGCGCCGATACGGGCGCGGATTTGGATTTTCTCAAAGGCGCGCGCGGCAATGCTGTGGGCAAGGATTCTCACTAATGGCCGCTGCAAAACCGCATAAAATCGCCCTTGTCGGCATCGGTAAAATCGCCCGGGATCAGCATATTCCCGCACTTGCTGCGAGTGCTGATTTTGATCTCAGGGCCGCCGTTTCGCGCAATGGTGAAGTTGAGGGCCTACAAAACTTTAGCGATTTCAATGAGATGCTAGAGGCCTGCCCAGATATCAGCGTGGTTTCGCTTTGTATGCCGCCTGTGCCGCGCTTTGAATTTGCCCGCCTTGCGCTGGAAGCGGGCCGCCATGTGATGCTCGAAAAACCGCCCGGCGCAACCTTGGCCGAAGTCCACGCGCTTGAGGCCCTTGCGCGCGCCCAAAACTGCAGCCTTTACGCCACATGGCACAGCCGCGAGGCCGCCCAAGTCAGCGCTGCAAAAGCATGGCTCGCGGATAAAGAGATCACATCAATGGAGGTGATCTGGAAAGAGGATGTGCGCCGCTGGCATCCCGGCCAAGATTGGATTTGGCAGGCGGGCGGGCTCGGCGTTTTTGATCCGGGCATCAACGCGCTCTCCATTGTGACAGAAATCATGCCCCAAGCGCTGCATCTTAATGGCGCTGATCTCTATTTTCCGGCCAATCACCAAACGCCTATCGCGGCCGATCTGCGCTTTGCCGCGCAAAACGGCGCTGATCTTCGCGCACAGTTCGATTGGCGCCAAGAGGGCGATCAGATCTGGACGATTGAGGTGCAAACCAAGACGGGCCTCCTTCGCCTTGAAGACGGCGGCGCGCGGCTTTTGATCGACGGGGTCGAACAGCCACAACCAAACTCAGAGGCCGCGCCTTTGGGCGGCGAATACCCGCGCCTTTACGCAAATATGTCTGCGCTTTTGGCCAAAGGGGCCTCGGATGTTGATCTTTCGCCCATGGTCCATGTTGCGGATGCCTTCACTTTGGGGCGCAGGCATGAGGTCGCGCCTTTCGCTTTCTGATCGAAAACGGCTTAGCGTATAGGCACTTAGCGGGCGCGCATTGATTTTGTACCGCCGCATGCTCCGATCAGCGGATGTTTTGCGGTGCGGCCTTGCGCTGCACCGCCGCATCCGGCACATTCGCAGGATCAATTTTCAGCCGCGAGCAGCCAAAATATGAATAGTCTTTCGCCATATGTTCGGATCATGGGCCGTGGTCCGGGCCGCGCGCGCTCATTGACCCAAGCCGAGGCATTCGAGGCGATGGAGATCATCCTCTCGGGCCAGGCCGCACCTGAAGCCACCGGGGCTTTGCTGATGCTGATGCGCTATCGCGGCGAGATACCCGAGGAAATTGCAGGCTTTGTTCAGGCGCTGCGCGGCGCGCTCGAAACGTGGCCCGGCCAAGCCCCTGCGCTTGATTGGCCAAGCTATGCAGCCGGGCGCACCCGCGGTGTGCCTTGGTTCTTGCTGGCGGCAAAACTTGTGGCGCGCGCCGGGCATTCGGTCTTGCTTCACGGCTGGAATTCGCACCAAGCGCAAGCGGCCTCGGTGCGCGGCGCCCTTGCGCATGCCGGGATTGAAAGCGCGGCCAGTTTGAGCGAAGCTTCAGACCTTTTGGCGCGTGATAGGATCGCCTATCTGCCGTTGGAAAGCTTCGCGCCAAAAGCCTATGCGCTGCTGCGCCTGCGGGATGTTTTGGGGCTGCGCTCTGCGGTAAACACTTGTTTGCGCGTGCTAAATCCGGGCGGGGCGGGCGCGGCTGTTCAGGGCGTTTTTCATCCGCCCTACCGAGAATTGCAATCCAATGCTTGCGCCATTTTGGGCCTCAATGGCCTGACAGTGATCAAAGGCGGCGGCGGCGAATTTGAGCGCCACCCGGGCAAAGATGCCGCGCTTTATGGGCTGCGAAACGGGGCGCTGTTTGAACAATCGGCCCCTGCAACCTTGGATGAACCCGCGCGCAAATTGGCCGATATGGGCCATGAGGCGCAGGATCTGGCGCGGCTTTGGAGCGGCGCATTGAGCGATGATTTCGCGCGCGAGATTGTTCTCTCAACGGCCGCACTCGCGCTTGAGACATTGGGCGAGCCAAATGGCGAAACGCGCGCACGCGCCCTCTGGCAAGAGCGACAGGCGCCGATCGCGCCCGCCCCAAGCCACTAAGGAGCCGGAATGAAATTTTTCCCTATGTTTCTGCGTGTGGCCGAACGGGATGTTTTGATCATCGGCGGCGGCGAACAAGCCGCGCAAAAAGCCCGCCTCATGCTCAAAACCGAAGCGCGGATCAGCTTTCTTGCGCCGCACATTGATGATGAATTGGCTGCTTTGGTCGCGGAGGGGCGCGCGAACCACCATGCAGGCCCCATCACACCGGATCACCTTCGCGGCGCAGCGCTTGTCTTTATCGGGTCGGGCTGCCCGGGCCATGATGCGGCGATCCATGCGCTTGCGCGTGAAGCGGGGGTTTTGGTCAATGTCGTTGATCAACCCGCCCTTTGCGAAGCAACGACCCCGTCGATTGTCGATCGTGATCCACTGGTGATAGCCATCGGAACAGAAGGGGCGGCGCCGGTTTTGGCCCGCCAGATCAAAACGCGGATGGAGGAAATCCTCGAGCCGCGTTTGGGGGAATTGGTTGGCTTGGCGGGGCGCCTTCGCGGCGCGGTGGCGCAGCATGTGGCGCGGCCTGCGCGGCGCGGGCTGTGGCGCTGGGTTTTTGCAGGCGATCCGCGCCGACTTCACGCGCGCGGGGCCGAGCGCGAGGCCGCTGAGCTGATCAAATCGGCGATCCAGTCCGGCAGCGCGCCCAACCACGCGCCAAACGGCGCGATCGCTTTGGTTGAGGCCGGGCCGGGGCCGCAAGATCTCTTGACCCTGCGCGCAGTGCAACGGCTGCAAGAGGCCGATTTTATCTTTTATAATGGTGCTTTACAGCAATCAGCGCTTGAGCTGGCGCGCCGGGATTCTGATCGGATCGCCTATACGGATGCAGATGTGCAAGCGCCCTTTGGCCAAGCTGTCGCTGCGGCTCAGAAGGGCGATTTGATCGCCGTTTTGATGCAGGATCAGCAAAGCGCACAGGGCCTCATGCTGGCTGAAATGGCCAAAAAGGCAGGCGTCGCTTTCGAAATTGTGCCCGGTGTAAACGCATAATTCGGCGCGCAGTGATCCCCGCGCGCCGCGCCGTTTCAGATCGATGTTTTAGGCCAGGCTTGCCAGAGATTCCGCTTTAAACCCTTCAAGCGGCGCGCCAGTGCGGACTTTGTTGGCCCAGTTTGGATCGCTCAGCAAAATGCGCCCAACGGCGATCAGATCAAACTCATCGCGCTCCATGCGATCAACCAATTTCTCAATGCCAGCCGCCTCTGCGCCTTGGCCGCGAAACGCTTTGAAGAAATCGCCCTCAAGCCCGACCGAGCCGACCGAACAGGTGATCTTGCCAGTGATTTTCTTCGCCCAACCGGCGAAATTGAGGCCGTCTTCGCCATCAATCTCGGGGAATTCCGGCTCCCAAAAACGACGCTGCGAGCAATGAAAAACATCAACGCCCGCATCTGCCAGCGGCTCAAACCATGCCTCAAGTTCGGCCGGGGTTTTGGCCAGTTTGACGCTGTATTCCTGCTGTTTCCACTGGCTCAGCCGCAAGAAGATCGGGAAATCTGCGCTCACAGCGGCGCGCACCGCTTTGACCAGCTCAACCATCATCCGCGCGCGCTCAGGAAGCGTTTGACCGCCCCATTTATCATCCCGTTTGTTGGTGCCGTCCCAAAGGAATTGATCGAGCAAATAGCCATGCGCGCCGTGAATTTCGACCATATCAAAGCCAAGCCGTTCGCTATCGGCGGCAGCGCGCGCAAAGGCATCAATCGTATCGGCAATATCAGCATCGCTCATCGCATTGCCGCGCGGATCATCCGGGCCGACAAGCGCCGAGGGGCTTTCAACATGGGCCTCGGGCGTCCATTTTCCGGCAGAGCGGGTCGACCCTGTATGCCAGATTTGCGGGCCGATTTTGCCGCCCGCAGCATGGGTCGCCTCGGCTACCTCTTTCCAGCCAGCAAGCGCCGCCTCGCCATGGAAAAACGGCACGTTGCGCAGGTTGCGCGAAGCGGGGCGATCAACGACCGTGCCCTCTGTCAGGATCAGCCCAACACCACCCTCGGCGCGCCGTTTGTAATAGGCCGCATTGTCCTTGGCGGGGATGCCATCGGGGGCCATGTCGCGGGTCATCGGGGCCATGACGATGCGGTTGGCAAGCTCAAGCGAGCCGATTTTGAGGGGGCGGAAAAGCGTTTGGGTATTGGCGTTTACAGTGTCTGACATGGTTTTCTCCCTTGATTGGGCAAGTGCTATCAGCCCGGGGTTTTCAGGCAAGAGTTCCCCAACGTCTTATTTGGTGCGCAGATGCTCACTGGCGATTGCACGGATGCACGAAAGCTTGGCGCAGGGCATCCGCGAGGCCGGGGGTTAAC
Organism: Paracoccaceae bacterium; assembly: GCA_050633265.1. Taxonomy (GTDB): domain Bacteria; phylum Pseudomonadota; class Alphaproteobacteria; order Rhodobacterales; family Rhodobacteraceae; genus JBLHZY01. Next base: position 110,580 of record JBOEGE010000001.1, read on the forward strand.
ATGGGGCAGGGTGACATGGAGCGCGTTTGTATGGGCCGTTGATATGGGCCGGGAGATCGCGGCAAGGGCGATTGAGCCGCCCCATAAGGGCGCTGAAACGAGGATGCGCTTGGGCAAGGGAAAAGCCTGCGCATAGCTGCAAAGAGAGCAGATCATGCGCGGGGGCGTTTTTGCTTCTCAAGCCAAAAGATCGCTTTCGTGCGCCCCTTGCGCCCCATAACCAATAAGTTGCCCCAGATCGCGCGCCCCAAGCTGCGCCCACGCAGCTCTTGGCGCGATTGCTCAACGAGGCTGCCACCAAGCGTGGGGCTCTGCTCATCAATTGGATTGTCGCGCAAGGACCAGATATTCAGCCCAAATTCCCAGAAATATTTCGTGTCTTCATCGACTTGGCGATAAATCCTCTTGCGCGAAAGAAATTTTTCAGCGCCTTCTGTACTGATCAAATAGCCCACCATCCCCGCAGTCGGCGCGGCCCATTTGACCAAATCAATGCCGCCGATATTGGTCTCAAACACGGGCCGATTGGGGCGGCGTTTTTCAAAATCAAAGAGTTTCACAATGTCGCGTTGCGTGCCCAAGATTGCGCGCCAATCGGTGATCACCTGGGTCACAACCTCTTGGTTTAAGATCGCAAAATCATCCTCAAAAATAAGTGCCGCGGGATGGCCGCTGTTGATCAAATGCGCCCATGCGGCGCGGTGGCTGGCATAAACGGCGATTTCACTGCGCGAAAGCGGGCGTTTCATCCAGCGACGATTGCGCGGCGCATCATAAAGCTGATCAATCTGCGCATCCTCACTGACAAACCCATTAATGATCTCAATATCCAGCGGTATGCCCAGAGCCTTTAAAGCGCGCCGGGCCGTGGCAATCCGCTCTGGCGGGGATTTGCGACAGGTGACAATCAGCACTTTCAGCGGCTTTGTTGCGCTAACTTTTGACATGTCTGATCTCAACATTTGGAAGGCCGATAGGGATCAAACCTGCATCATATGCCATCCGCCCAAAGGCTTCGGTTTCAATCAGATGGCGATAAGGGCGCTCGGGAAAAATCAAACCAGCGCGATGCACAGAACCATGCACCAATAGCATGGTCCCGCCGACCGCATTCAGCGGGGTCTTTTCCAAAAAACGCAGATCGTGCATATGCATCCGGCGCCAATAGCCCGCGGGCGGCTGAAAGAGCCCGGCTTTGACATATTTATAAAATTCAGAGCGGCGCGCATGGCCAATTTCCAAATATGCGTTGAGATCAAAACTTGGCCCCCCGGGGCTGAGCACACAATCGGGCGTAACGATCTTTTCTTTCGCGGCGAGCAGGGTCTTTAATATGTTTGTCGGAAAATCGCAGACATCCACATCAAGCCATAAAACCCATTCATCTTGATCCTTTAGGCCTTGTTTGATCATCCAATTGCGCGCTCTGGCAAGGGCGCAGCGCCGTTTGAATTGCATGCGTGGCTCCCAGCGTTTGGCGCGATCCAACACCAGCCCGGAGCGATGGGACAGAATTTCAAAACCAGCAAATTGCGGCCCTTCGATCTGTTTGAGCGCCTCAAGCTTGGCGCGGCTATCGTCTGCACTGTCGCCTTCGCAATAGACCAGACGAAGGCGGGATTTCGGCCAATCAAGCGCCTTGATCAGCGCCATGTGGCGATCAAGAAAGGCAGCCCCATCTTTCACCGGAACAAAGAGCGCAACTTGGGGCAAATTTTTCGGATCAAACGGCGCCGGTTTGGCGTGTAAAAGCGCAGGGTCAAGCGCGGCCAGATCGGTTTCATCCATCGGTTTGGCGGGCCGCTTAAGCCGCGCTTTTAGCTGGCGCAGGCGCCCTTTGATCCGGCGCGCAGGGCTGTCGCCAATATCGCGATACCAAGAGCCCGACCAATTGTGCCGCGATAGGCGCAGCGCAGCATAATCGCCCTCAACCGGGTCTGCCGCAGGCGCGCCGCCGCTTTCCTGAGGCGCAAAAAGATGGCAGGAATTAAGCGAAAAATCCCCCTTTTGGGGCCAGCTTTGGACCGCCGCCGTAAGCAAAACCGGGCCTGTTGAAATCAACACATTTTTCGCCGCCGCACTTTTGCACCGCTCAGCAAGTCGCGCGAGGTGAAGCCAAAACGGATGGCCCGCCGGGCTTGCCATTGTGCCATTGAAAAGCAGCCGATCCAGCCCAAAATCGCGCGCCGGTCCCCATTGCGCGCGCGGCTCATCGCAAAGCACAATGCGCGCCTCTTGTGCGATGGGATCAAGCGGCGCAAGGCAATCGGTATCCATATCCGCATAGAACCCGCCAAAATGATGCAGCAACAGATAGCGGCCAAGATCGGCGCGCTGCACAGCCAGAGGATAGCCGCGATAAAGGGCGATGAATTCGGGATAGCTCTGCGCGACAAATGCCTCAAGCGCATCATCAAGCCAAAGCCGATACTCCCAGCCGGGATTGAGGGCCTTCCAGCTTGCTGGCGTGCCGTCATTGCGCGTATAGCTTGGGGAATGCCAAGTCTGGTGGCTGATTTTCGGAATCATGGGCTCTATATGAAAATTGTTCAATTCATTCTGGATCCCTATGACAAGCCGATCTCTGGGGCCGATCTTCGGAATGAGGCAATATTTCAATCCTTACGGCAGTTGGGGCAGGCGCGTCAAATTGCTCTTGGGGCGGTTGATGGTATGGGCGCGCAAATGGGCGTTGATCCAATAGAGGCCGCTTTTGGCGCCGCGCCGCCGGATTTGATCGTTGTTGAAGGGGTGTGGCTGTTTGCCCAGGCCAAAAGGGCGAAAGCGGCCTATCCGAATGCAAAGATCGTCTTTGATTTTCACAATGTCGAAAGCGCCTTGCGCCGCGCGCTCGACCGGGCCCGCTTTGCGAAACCTCTGCGCGGGGCCGCGCCGATTTTCTATGCCAAGCGCTGGCGCAAAGCGGTGCAATTGGATCGTGATGCGCTGCATCTGGCGGATGGGGTTTGGCTCTGTTCAAAACAGGATCAAATCCTTGCCCAATCGCTTGTGCGCAAGCCGCCGCCAATGGCTGTGGTTCCCAATATTGCGCCGCTTTGGTGCGATGGCCAAGGGGCAAAAACCGCGCGATCTGCGCCGCTTCGCCCTGTGATCCTGTATCTGGGCCATTTGGGCTATGCGCCAAATAAGCTGGCCCTGCGCCGCTTGACCAAAGCGATTATGCCGCCGCTTCTGCGCCGTTTCCCCAAGGCCGAATTGATCGTCGCCGGGCGCAACCCAAACAGCCGCCTGCGCCGTTTCTTGGCCCGCTTTGCTTATGTCGAACTGATCGCCGATCCAGCCGCACTTGCCCCGATTTATCAGCGCGCAGATATGACGGTCTTGCCACTGCATGAGGGCGGCGGTTCGCGCATCAAAGTCTTGGAAGCGCTGGCCCTTGGCTGCCCGATCATCGCAACGGCCAAAGCCGTAGAAGGGTTAGAGCTGATCCCGGGCACCCATTTCCTATTGGCCGAGACAGCGCCCCAGTTCACGGCAAATGCGGCCCGCCTTATCCAAGATCCTGCGCTGAATGCAGATTTGATCGCAGCAGGGCGCAGCTTTGTGCAGGCGCATCACAGTATCACAGCAATGGCGCGCGCGATTGACGGCGCGGTATCTCAGATGCGCTGAAAGCTTTGCCCGCTGTAACCGGCCAAATATGGCGCAGCTTGAAGAGCCGGGGGCGGGCGCGACCGGGCGCGTTTGATCCTGCGCTTGATCCTACGTGGCGGGATCTTGCGTGGCGGGGTTTGATACGCGCCACCCCGCGGGCAAATGCGCCGCCAAAGACCAAAGGCATAATCCCGGTGCAGCATTTAGATGTTGTAATGAATGCATGGCTTTGTAGATTGGGCAGGCAAATTTTTCCTTTTCTTTCCATGGGCTGCCGATGGCATTGCGGCCCGCAAGCGCAGTGTTGATCCCATGTCTGATCCGGCCAATAACGAATGGATGCATGTCGCCCCAATCGGCCCCTATGAGCCGCTTGAATTTACCCCCGGTGCGCCGCCGCAAAGCGCCCCCGAAGGGCTTGACGCGCTGCTGTTTGATCCCATTGCGCCCGATGAGAGCGAGCTGGAAGCATGGGGCGATGAGAGCATCCCGCCCTGCGCGACCTATGCGATTTTGGATGCAGGCGTGCTGTCTTTGCTGCCCGAGCTGATCGAAGCCTCGGGGCTTGAGCACAAATGCCTCTTCAAAGGAAAAGCGCTTGCCGATTGGGGCGATGCGGCGCCTTGGTTGGTCCGGCTTGAGCCGGGCAATGCCTTTACCAAACGTTTGATGACCAATGAAGAGGGCGGCGGATTTTGGGAGCTGCAACTGGGGATTTTCATCCGCGCGCGCCAGCCGCTTGAGACGCTTTGGAAACATCTGCGCAAATTCACCCGGGTTGAAGACGAAAAGGGCGGCTGGTTTTTCAATCGCTTCTGGTCGCCCCCGGTCAGCACCGCCTTGATGCAGATGGGCAATCACGAGGATGTCGCCCCTTTCATTGCGCCGATTTTCCCCCATGGGCGCGCCGCGATCCGTGTGATTGCGATTTCCAACCATGGCTCGGCAATGATGGCGCGCCTGCCTAAAACCAAATGCCCAACCAAACGCCCCATTCTGACTGCAAAAGTGCAAGCCTGGTTGCGCCACATCCGCCAAGTGCAACAGTTCGAAGAGCTGATCCTGATCGCGCAGCGCCATGTGCGCGCCGAAATGGAGATCGACACGGCCAAGACCGCCGCCCATCTGCGCGCCCAACGAGAGGGCTATTTCACCATGGGCTTTTGGCGGCGCGATCATCTAACGATGCTTTGCGTTTGGGAAATGATGCTTGGCCCGGATTTCATCAACACCTATGAAAATGGCGCGATCAAACAAATCCTGCTCACCGCCCCCTCAGATTGGCAGGCCATCCAGCGGATCCAAGATCATCTCGATCCGCCCTATAAGCCGACCGATGCCGAAGTTCAGGCCGCGATTATTGCCGAACGTGCCGCCCCAAAACTGCCCCCGCCATAGCTTGGCAATTGAATTACCCGCCGCGATGGCGTTAACTCGCGTAACGAGGATCTATGGCGGCGCGCCCTGCGCAGAGCCGGAAAAGAGTTTGAGATGAAACCGATGGCGATAACCGGGCTTGTGCTCTTGGCGATATTGGCCGGTGTTGCCTTTGTTGCAAAGGATCAGCTCATGGGCAAACGCCCAACTGTCTTGGGCACTTCGGTGCGCGCCGATCCGCTGCATCCGGTGATTTTTACCTTGCAAATCAATGATCAACAGATCGCAGCGCAGCGCAGCAAGGCGCTGAATGATGGCGGCGAGGCCCCTTATAAAAACCGCGCGCAGACCGCGTTTGATATTGATCTGACTTGGATTGAATTGCTGACCCAAAACAGCTATCGCGCGCAGATCTCGGTTGAAGGCGCGCAATTGTCGCGCTTTGATGCGAAGGGGAGCCACGCCGATCTGGGCCTTGCCCTTGGCCCAAATGGCGCGCTGGAAATCACAACCTCGCATCCCATGCGCCTGCAATATCTGCGCCAAGGCAAAGACGATCTCATCACGCCCGAAATGGATATACCGCTGGTGCTGGCCAAAACCTGCGCCGATCCGATTGCAAAAAGCGATCCCCAACAAGGCGAAATGGCGCTTTGGCTTGACGAAAACACGCGCGCGCGCGAAACTGCAAAACGCGCTGAATTCATTGCCAATAACCCCGATTATCGCGCCCCCGATCCATGCGCCTAGGAGCCAAACCATGAGCCGTGCTGTAAGAGCAAACCGCGCCGCCAGCAGCGCAGGGGCCGAAGCCGGAGCAGGCAGCGCCGAAAGCACGGCTGTGTCTTGCGAAATCGTGCGCGTTGGGGTGTTCTTTGATGGGACATCCAATTCACGCCGCCATGTTGGCCGGGCCAATATCAGCTGGCATACCAATGTCGATATTCTTGAGCGGCTCTACGAAAACACCCTGAGCAAAACCAAGCGCAACATCGGCGGTGTGGAGCGTTTCATCAACAGCGGGTCCATTTACCTGCGCGGGATCGGGGTCAATGAAGATGGCTCGGATGATCTTAATGGCGCAGGGCGCGGCATGGGGCCGGAAGGGGTCCGCCAACGGGTGGAGCAGACGGTAAATCAGCTGCGCAGCGAAGTGCGCCGGATGGCCCAAGGTATGGAAGTCTGCGATCTTTGGTTTGATGTTTTTGGCTTTTCACGCGGTGCCGCCGCCGCGCGCCATTTTTCCAATCTTGCCAAGAATGGCGCAATCGGCCTGCAAAAGGCAAAGCCGCGGGTCAAATTTCTTGGGCTTTATGATACGGTTGTGATGATCGGAACAGGGGTTGCAACGCGCGGCGGCGATGACAATGTCAATGTGCGCACCAGCAATGTCGCGGATAAGATCGTGCATTTCACCGCCGCAGACGAAATCCGCGCCAATTTCCCGCTGACCCATGCCAGCACGCAAACCCATTATTCCATCGTCGGCGTGCATTCGGATATCGGGGGCGGCTACGGGCGCGGGGTTGAATCCGGCAGCTTTGAATTCGAGCATGAGGATTATCCCGGCTTGCCCGGCTATCTCTCCCGAGCCTGGGGCGCCCGCGATGGCGTTGCCCCCGGCGATCGGGGCAGTGCTGATACGCTAACGACCGAAATCCAAAGCAGATGGCAAATTCATGATTCAGGGGAGCCGATTTCAACCTTCCGTTGGAGAGCGACCCATGGCCTGCAATTCGTGCCGCTCAAATTGATGTATGATGAAGCGGTCGCAGCCGGGGTTCCCTTTGATCCTTGGAGCGATACGATTGAGGGGATCAATGTCGCCCTGAGCGCGCCTTTGTCCGATTATTACGACGCGCTCAAAGCCAATCGCAACGCTGTGCCCGAGAGCATGAAAAAATCGATCCGCTTGCGCTATGCCCATGTCTCGTTCAATGCAAATCGCGCCTATGGGTTTCAGGCCAATCTGCCGCGAACAACGGGCATCCGCCAATTCGATCGCTGCTAAGGCCTTCTTTTTGCGCCGGTTTTACCGCTTTGGCGGGGGCTGCGTTTTGATGAAATCTCGGGCGCTATGGGCAATCGGCCAAAAGACGTAACGATATTTGCTTTGGCGCTCTCGCTTATAGACTTTCCGCCGCGCGCCCCCTAAAGCGAGGCGAAAGCAAAATAGGCCCCCCATGACAGCAACAACCTACCCAAGCCCCATCAAAGCGCATCGCAAAGCGGATATGGCTGTTCATATTACTGGGCTGTTGCTGATCTTTGGCGCAGGTGGCCTGCTCCTGACCAAAGCGGCGGCCAATTTGAACCCGCTGCTGATCAGTGCAACGCTTATCTATGTCGCTTGCGCATTGGCCTCAAATCTGGCCTCCTGGGCCTATCATTTTGCGCCCTGGCACAGCGCGCGCAAAAGACTGCGCCGCATTGATCACGCGGCAATTTATCTTAGTATTTCAGGGACTTTCACCCCGTTCTTCATCCAAGCCAATACCCGTTGGAGCCTCAGCCTGCTGGCGATTTGCTGGGCGCTTACAGCGCTTGCGATCTGGAAAAAAGTGACCGATGAGAATGTCAAATCGCGCTGGTCAACAGCCTCATATCTTGGGCTTGGCGCCATTGGTCTCTGCGCGATCCCCGATCTCAGAGATGTGCCCGCCGCCACCCTTTGGTGCATCCTCGCAGGCGCCGGTGCCTATGTGTTTGGGACGCTATTTTATGCGCGCAAATCCATGCCATTTCGTTATGCGATCTGGCATCAATGCGTCACGTTCGGCGCGGTCTTTATGTATGCAGGGATCTGGCTGGCGCTGTTCTGAGCCGCGCAAGCCCCCTTGCCATGCCCGCCCATCATCGCGCAAAATCTGCCCAAAGCAAACCTGCGCGCGCGGCCCCTCGGGCAACCCCCGCGCCAAGAAAAGGCAAAAGCGATGAGCAATGAGGCCAAGAAACCCCCCTTTGACGGCCCGCAAATGCCGGGCGTTATATATCTGCGCGCCAATATGGCCGGGGCAAATTTCGATTGCGTTGATCTCACTGGTGCGCGGTTTTTCGCGGTGTTAAGCGCGGCAAAACTCACCAAATGTAAGATGAATAACGCAGAATTTGATGATGTGAATCTCTCTTCGGCGCGGTTCAACAATATCAATCTCTCCGATAGCAAAATTCAAAACGCCAATCTTTCGCGCCTGTCGATCTCGGATGTCACCCTGGCCGATGCAGAGATCCAAAACGCAGATCTGCGCGGGATGAAAATCAATGGCGTGCTGGTGAGCGATCTGTTTGCGGCCTATGAGCGGGCCAATTCTTAGGCTTTCGGCGCGGTATTCTTTGCGCCAACCTCTCTGTAATTGCCGTTTCACAGCCAAATCAGCACCGGATTTTGCCAATCCAGCGCCGCCGCGCGCGGTACACTGTGCCCCGCGCGCCCAATAGCCAAACCGCTCGCATTTCGCCCATATAGGCGCAGCAAGCGGTTCCCTTCATCATCTCAACGCCAAGATCATCCGGGTGTTTTGATCGCGACGTGGCGCACCGCGCCAAATGTCCCGCCCCATTGTTGTTGGCGCGGTTTTGCACTATTTCAGGGGTCTGAATTCTCACGGATAGGCGATGACAGACAAAATGGACAGGCCGCTCCCCCCTCTACATCAAAGCGCCCGCCTTTCGGTTGCACCCATGATGGATTGGACGGATCGCCATTGCCGGATGTTTCACCGGATGATCTCGGCGCAGGCTCTGCTTTATACTGAGATGATCACATCGGCGGCTTTGATCCGCGGCGATGCGCGCCATTTGCTGGCCTATTCGCCCCAGGAACAGCCCGTCGCCTTGCAGCTTGGCGGCTCTGATCCCAAAGAGCTTGCACTTGCGGCCAGATTGGGCGCGCAGGCGGGGTATGGCGAGATCAATCTGAATGTTGGCTGCCCCTCTGATCGGGTTCAGTCCGGGGCTTTTGGCGCCGTTTTGATGAAATCGCCAGAGCTGGTTGGGGAATGTGTTGCTGCGATGCGTGGGGCGCAAGAGGCTGAAGTAACTGTGAAATGTCGTATCGGGGTTGATGATCAAGAGCCTCAGGAAATCTTGCCAGCCTTCCTTCAGATCATGCAAGAGGCAGGCGTTGCGCGCCTAACGATCCATGCGCGCAAAGCCTGGCTTCAAGGGCTCTCCCCCAAACAAAACCGCGATATCCCGCCACTGGATTACGATCTTGTCTATGCGATGAAACGCGCCTTTCCGGATCTGCATATATCGATCAATGGCGGGGTCGAAAGCTTGGATCAAGCGCGCCGCCATCTTGAAGCGGGGATGGACGGGGTGATGATCGGGCGGGCGGCCTATCATCAGCCCTTTGAGCTGCTCAGCCAAGCGGATCAGCTGATCTTTGGCCGCGACACAGCGCAAAAAAGCCGCGCTGAGATCATCGCCGCGATGGAGCCCTATATCGAAGCGCATCTGGCCGCGGGCGGCAAACTTGCGCAGATCACCCGCCATATGATCGGGCTTTTTGCCGGCCAGCCCGGCGCGCGCCATTTCCGCCGGGTTCTGTCGGAAAAAGGGCAGGGCTATGATGTTGGGCTTGAGGTGCTGCACGAGGCGCTTGGCGCGGTTCAAGCGGCTGCGTGATGGGCCCCAAGCCGCCGAGCGCGGCACCGTTTTCCCATTGAGCACAGGCGCGATACAGGCTTAGCTGCGCCAAGCCCCGTTTGAAAGGATGCCCATGCCCGAACTCGCCAGTCTGTTGCCGATGGTTGCTTTGTTGCTGGTGATCGGCGCCTTTGCGGGCGTGATGGCGGGGATGCTGGGCGTTGGCGGCGGGATCATCCTTGTGCCTGCCTTCTATTATGCGTTTTCAGCCCTTGGATATGCCGGGCCGCAGCTGATGCAGATCTGTCTGGCAACTTCGCTTGCGACCATCATCATCACCTCGATCCGCTCGGTTCTGAGCCACAATCGCAAAGGGGCGGTGGATTGGGATGTTTTGCGCAGATGGGCGCCGGGGATCATCCTTGGTGCGCTGATCGGGGCGGCGATAGCGGCAAAGCTGCGCTCTGATATGTTGCAAATGATCTTCGCTGTTCTGGGCATTGTGATCGGGCTGTATATGGGGCTTGGGCGGTCGGAATGGCGGCTCGGGGAGGAGATGCCAAAGGGCGCAACACGCGCCGCTCTGTCGCCCATGCTTGGGTTTCTCTCGGTGCTTATGGGGATCGGCGGGGGCAGTTTTGGCGTTCCGGTGATGAGCCTATACGGGATGGTTATTCACCGCGCGGTCGCCACTGCGGCAGGCTTTGGGGTGATCATTGCTGTGCCGGCGGTGATCCGGTTCTTGCTGCTCAAGATTGATGGCCAAGTGCCGCCGCCCTTTACCATTGGGGCGGTTAATCTTCCGGCTTTCGGGCTTGTCATCGCGATGACATTGCTAACCGCGCCGCTTGGCGTAAAGCTTGCCCATGCGATGGATCCAAAGCCGCTGAAACGGGTGTTTGGGGTGTTTTTGATCATCGTTGCTTTAAATATGCTGCGCAAGGCGCTTGGGGTTTAAGCGCGTAGGATCAACGACTTATCGCTTCAATCGCGCCGCCCGTCCGCCTTTGCGCTTGGTCAATTGCGGCTTGCGCGCGGGCAGCTCGGCCATGATCAAAGCGCGCGCCGCATCGCTCATCCCGCCCCATGCGGCGATCTCATCAATCGAGCGCAAACAGCCAATACAAAGCCGCGAGGCCGGCTCAATCACGCAAATATCAACGCAGGGGCTTTGCAATTTGGGCGGGGTCATCACCGCGCCCCCATATGCGAAAGCCGATCCAGAACACCTTGCAAAATATAGCCCGCTGCCACGTGATCAATCACCTCGGCGCGCCGCTTGCGCGATGTATCAGCCTCAAGCAAAGCGCGCTCCGCCGCCACTGTCGAGAGGCGCTCATCCCAAAAGCTGATCGGAATATCGGTGAGTCTTTCAAGATTGCGGGCAAAGGCGCGGGTCTTTTGGCAGCGCGGCCCCTCAGAGCCATCCATATTGCGCGGCAAGCCAAGGACCAACCCGCAGAGATCGCGCTTTTTGGCAATCAAAAGAAGCGCTTCGGCATCCAGCGTAAATTTGCGCCGCCGGATTGTTTCCAGCGGGGTCGAAACCATCCGGCGCCGATCCGAAACCGCAACGCCAAGGGTCTTTTCGCCCAGATCAAGCCCGGCCAAAGCACCATCGCGCGGCAGGATCGCCGCCAGTTCTTCGATGCTCTCAAGGATCATTGGCCGATCCCCGCGCGATTGATGGCCGTGCGGATGATGGCGGTGTCCTGAGCACGCCCGGCAAAGCGCTCTTGGGCCTCTTTTGCGATCAAACCGGCGCGCTCCATCTCTCCCAAGGCGGCAAGCGAGGTGATCAATCGCGCCCATTCCTCGGCGCTGCCACCCGTGCTTGCCAGCCGCTCTTGGAGCCCATCAACCATGCCGCGGATCATCTCTTGGCGCTCATCCGCGCTCAGCGCCGCTGCCGCCTCTATATCCTGCGAAGAGGGGCCGCCAAGCGCTGATCCAGCGGTTTGCGGCGGATCATAAGGGATCCCGGCAAGGGCCGCGGCCTCGGCGATATTGTTGCGCGCTGCTTGGGTAAAGGGCGCATCCTCAGGGCCGGTTTCCGCCAAGGGGCGCCAGAATTCAAAGGCCCGATCGGCGCGATCATTCTGCGCAAACATCAGACCAACATAGTAACGCGCCGCGCCATTCTGCGGATCGCGGCGCAGCGCCTCGCCAAGGGCGCGCTCGGCCTCGGGCGAAACAAATCCCCCGGCCGCCAAGATCATCAACTCGGCCAAATCTGCGAAATCTTGCCCCTCGGCGCCTGTGCCTTTGATCAACAAGACCTGGTTCTGCGCCTGTGCTGCCGCGCTGTAATTGCCCAAGGAGGCTTCGTTGCGCGCCAGCAATTCATGCCCCACAAGATCGCCGGGCCGCTCTTTGAGGGCTGCGCGCAATTTCTCCATCAATTCAAGGTTTTCGGGGCTTTCTTGCGCCGCCTTTGGCAGGGGAAGGCGGGCTTCGGCCTGTGCTTGGCTGGGCCGGTTTTCACGAAGCGTTTCGGCCTGGGCCAAACGTTTGCCAAGCGGCAGATCGCCATAGCGCGGCGCGCCAAGTTGCAGATAAAGCAGCACAGCACCTAGCAAAACAAGCCCGCCAACCCCCCAACCGATCAAACGCGGCAAGGGCTCTTGGCGCAGCCGGGCCTCTGCGGCGCGGTCGGCCTCTAACAAGCGGCGCGAAATCTCAAGCCGGACCCGCGCAGCCTCATCCTCATCCAAAACACCGCGCGCCAAATCCCGCTCAACCTCTGCCAGCTGATCACGGTAAACGCCAACATCCGCCGCCTGCGCAGAAAGCGCCGCACCAGAGGCCCGCCCGCGCCAAAGCGCCATCGCCAGGGCAAAAGCGCTCAACGCGCCAATCAATCCGGCAATCATCCAAAATGTGGCACTTTGTTCCGCCATGCATACCGCCTTTTCCCAACGCGCCTTTTTGCCAGCGCCGCTCTTTGGCATCGGTCTAAAGAAGCGCGCGCCCGATGCAAAGCCTCATCGCTCAGACGTGACCATTTTGCGCCCGATAAACACCGCGACAAACGCGCCACAAAGGCAAATCCCGTGAAACTTTGGCGCAAGCCTCGTACAGCCCCCGTACAACCCCCGTGCAAACCCGGTCAAACCCCAAAAAATAATCCAGCCAAAACCACAGTCAAAACCCATGCAAATCCAGCCTGAACCCCACATAAACCCGGCCCAAATCGCCCATGTGTCGCAAATCTTGCCCAAAGTGCCGCTTGGCTTCAAGGGCTTGTAATCCGCAAACTTCATGTAACACTTAGCGTGATTTCTATCCGCTCAAACACCGGCCAAAAGGAGCCATCATGCGCCGCTACTCCGCCTTTGCCATCGCGCGCGAAGCCCTGCGCCACCATAGCGGTTGGGAAAGGGCTTGGCGTTCGCCCGCGCCAAAGAAAGCCTATGATGCGATCATTATTGGGGCAGGCGGGCATGGGCTGGCCACGGCCTTTTACTTGGGCAAAAATCACGGGATCACCAATGTTGCGGTGATCGAAAAAGGCTGGCTTGGCGGCGGCAATACCGGGCGCAACACCACGATCATCCGCTCGAATTATCTCCAAGATCCCTCCGCCGCGATCTATGAAAAAGCCCGCTCTCTCTATGAGACGATGAGCCAAGACCTCAATATGAACGTGATGTTCAGCCCGCGCGGCGTCATCATGCTTGCCCAGACCCACCACGAGGTGCGCGGCTATCAACGCACGGCCTTCGCCAATGCCCAACAAGGCGTGAGCACCGAATTCATCTCGCCTGAGCGGGTCAAAGAGCTGGTCCCGATCATTGCGCTTGAGGGGCCGCGCTATCCGGTTTTGGGCGGGCTTTATCAGGCGCGCGGCGGCACAGCACGCCATGATGCGGTCGCTTGGGGCTATGCGCGCGCCTGCTCGGATATGGGGATGGACATCATCCAACAATGCGAAGTCACCGGGGTGCGCCAAAGCGCCGGGCGGGTGACAGGGATTGAAACGAGCAAAGGCTTTATCGGCTGCAAAACCCTTGGCATGGTTGTTGCGGGCCATTCAGGCCAGCTGGCAGAGATGGCTGGTTTTCGCCTCCCGATCGAGGCCGTGGCCCTGCAAGCCCTTGTTTCTGAACCGATAAAACCTTGCATGGATGTGGTCGTTATGGCCAATACGGTACATGGCTATATGAGCCAATCGGATAAAGGCGAGATGGTGATTGGCGGCGGCACGGACGGGTTTAACAATTTTACCCAACGCGGCAGCTTCCATCATATCGAGGAAACCGTGCGCGCGCTGGTCGAGACATTCCCAATGCTCTCGCGGCTCAAAATGCTGCGCCAATGGGGCGGGATTGTTGATATGACAGGGGATCGCTCGCCGCTGATCTCGCCGACGCCGCTGAAGGGCTGTTTCGTCAACTGCGGCTGGGGCACGGGCGGCTTTAAGGCCATCCCCGGATCAGGCTGGGCCATGGCCGAGATGATGGCAAAAGGCGCGCCGGGGCCACTGGCCGCGGCCTTCGGGATCGAGCGTTTTCGCGAAGGGCGGTTTATTGATGAAAGTGTCGCGGCAGGGGTAGCGCATTGATTTATATGCTTAAATTAGCGCCGACAGCCTCTTTTTCAAAGCCGGCCACGCGGGACATGAACGCCACCACCGCGCGCTTGGTTATGGGTCGAATCGCCCTTGCGATGCAAGCCACGCCAAACGGCAAGAACGGCAATCAGCGCCATTATCCCAAGGGGTACAATTTTCAAAATCGGGGCCATGCGCAAGAAATGGGATTTTATGGGCTTGATTTCAAGGGGTTGGGCGATCTTGAAGGGGCAACCGTATGAAAACCAGCCTCGCCAAAACGCTCCCGCCGCGCCTGTCGCGTATCGTTGCCATCATCGCGCTGACGCTCTATTTGCTCGGCACAATCGCTGCGCTCTATGCGCTCAACCCGGGCGCGTTTCATCGTTTTGGCTCGCTCGGCGTGGCCGCCGCGATCCTGTTTTTCACCGATCGCCTGCTGCAAATTGAGCTCAAACGCCAAGCCGCCGTTGAGCGGATTTTGCACGAATACGGGCTTGAACTGGAAGTGCTGAAAGAAGGCGTTGCGCCGCAAGACATGCCAAAAGAAGGCTTTTTGACCGATTATCTGCGCGAAGAGGGGCATTTTGCCGGGCTGCGCCATGCCGCCGAGAGGACAAATGCGCGCAATATCATCCTGTTGACGCTGGCAACCCTGCAATGGGGGTTTGGCGATCTGGCGCTGCGCTTGGCATTGGGGCAGGGCGGATGAAGAGAGATAAATCAAAGGCCTATACGGCAAAGTTAAACCATTTGAGGCGCCCATGCTGATCCTGAAATGCCCCTATTGCGGCGTGATCGCCGATGAAACCGAGCTCGCCCCCGGCGGCGAGGCCCATCTCAAACGGATGGGGCCAGCGGCCAATGACATGGATTTTGAGGCCTATCTCTTTGGCCGCAACAATCCCAAAGGCGTTCATTTTGAGCGCTGGCGCCATGTTTACGGCTGCGGCAAATGGTTCCTCGCGGCGCGCTGTACGGCCACTTTGGAAGTCTTTGGAACCTATCCCGCCCAAAGCAAAACCCTGCCCAAAGCGCTGATCACTGCGATCAAGAAAAAGCGCCCGGACTGGCCCGGAATTGCAAACACTGCGCCGAAGGGAGCCAAGCAATGAGCTTTCGTCTTCCTGCCGGCGGGCGGCTGATAAATTCTGCTAAGCCACTGAAATTTAGGTTTAACGGCAAAGCCTTTGAGGGGTTTGAAGGCGATACTTTGGCCTCGGCTTTGATGGGCAGCGGGCAGATGCTTATGGGGCGCTCGTTTAAATATCACCGCCCGCGCGGCGCTGTGGCTACTGGCGCGGAAGAGCCGAATGCGCTTGTCGGTCTGGGGCAGGGCGCACGTTTTGAGCCGAACCAACGCGCCACCACCACAGAGCTTTTCGAGGGGCTCAGCGCCCAGAGCCAGAACCATTGGCCAAGCCTCAACTTCGACGTGGGCGCGCTCAATGCCCGGATCGCCCGCTTTCTGCCCGCTGGTTTCTACTACAAAACCTTCATGGCCCCGCGCGCCGCTTGGAAACATATCTTCGAGCCGTTCATTCGCAAATCCGCCGGCCTTGGCGCCGCCCCAACCGCGCGCGATGCGGATCGATATGAACATGCCTATCTGCATCTGGATGTTCTGATCATTGGCGGCGGGATCGCGGGCATCACTGCGGCCTTGGCGGCTGCAAAGGGCGGCGGGCGCGTGATGCTGATCGAACAGACAGCCCATTGGGGCGGGCGCGCGCCGGTTGATGGCGCCAAGATCGGCGATGAACTGGCTGATTATTGGATTAAGGACGCCATCGAGCAGCTTGAAAAATATGAAAATGTAACCCTGATGAAGCGCTGCACGGGCGCTGGCATCTATGATCACGGCTATGCGCTTGCCTATCAGCGCCTCTCGGATCACAGCCCCGAAAACGGCCTCCCGCGCCATCGGCTTTGGCGCATTCGGGCGGGCCGGATCATCAATGCAGCCGGTGCGATTGAGCGGCCACTTTCCTTTGCGGGCAATGATATTCCCGGCGTGATGCTTGCCTCTGCGATGCGCGATTATCTGATCAATTGGGGCGTCGCTGTTGGGCAGCGGGCTGTGATTGTGACCAACAATGATGATGCCTACCGCACCGCGATTGCGCTGAGCGAGGCGGGGATCAAAATCCCTGCGATCATCGAGGCGCGCGCGCAGGCCACTGGCCCCTTGGCGCAGATCGCGCGCGACATGGGCATTCGCATTCTAGAAGGGCGCGGCATTGCGCAGGTCCATGGCAAAAAGGGCGTTGAGCGGGTCAGCGTCAGCGCGGTTGAAGGGATGGGCGGCGCGCGTGAGGATATTCTATGCGATGCGGTTGCTATGTCTGGTGGCTGGTCGCCTGTGGTGCATCTTTGGTCCCATTGCGGCGGCAAATTGATCTGGGACGACGCGCAATCCCATTTCCGCCCCGATCCAAACCGCCCCCCTTTGGGCGCAGATGGGCAGGGCTTTATGCATTGCGCAGGCGCGGCGGCGGGCCCGCTTGAAACGGCCGATATTTTGCAAAATGCCCATGCAGCAGGCAAGGCCGCCGCACAAGAGACAGGCGGCAAAGCGGTTCGCGCATTGGCCCCCACAGCCGCCCTCGAAAGTGCCCAGCCGATGGAACCGATCTGGATCATGCCCAAGAGCGCAGGGCCAGAGCTACGGGCCAAAATGTGGCTCGATTTTCAGAATGATGTGAAGGTTTCCGATGTTCAACTCGCCGCGCGCGAAGGCTATGAAAGCGTTGAACATACCAAGCGCTACACAACGCTTGGCATGGCCACCGATCAAGGAAAGCTCAGCAATATCAACGGTCTTGCGGTCTTAGCTGATGCGCTCCAAGCACAAATCCCGCAGGTCGGCACAACGACCTTTCGCCCCCCCTATACCCCGATCTCCATGGGCGCGATTGCCGGCGAGGCGCGCGGCGCCCTGTTTCAGCCGATCCGCAAAACCCCAATCCACGACTGGCACGAGGCCAAAGGCGCCTATTTCGAGCCGGTGGGCCAGTGGCACCGCCCCTATTGCTATCCAACAAGCCATGAGAGCCACGCAGAGGCCGTTCAACGCGAGGTGATCAACACGCGCGAAAATGTTGGGCTGCTGGATGCCTCGACCTTGGGCAAAATCATCGTCAAAGGCCCCGATGCCGGGCGCTTCCTCGATATGATCTATACCAATCTGATGTCCTCTCTGCCGGTGGGCAAATGCCGCTATGGGTTGATGTGTAATGAGAACGGTTTTTTGATCGACGATGGCGTGGTGGCGCGCCTCTCCGAGGATACGTTTCTGTGCCACACAACGACCGGTGGCGCGGATCGCATTCATGCCCATATGGAGGATTGGCTGCAATGCGAATGGTGGGATTGGCAGGTCTATACCTCTAATATTACAGAACAATATGCCCAAATCGCCATTGTCGGCCCAAAGGCGCGCACCCTGCTGGAAGCCCTTGGCGGGATGGATGTCAGCCGCGCCGCGCTGCCCTTTATGCAATGGGGCGATGGCCAGTTGGGCGGCTTTGGCGTGCGGGTTTTCCGCATCTCGTTTTCGGGCGAATTGAGCTATGAGATCGCCGTTCCTGCCGGGCAAGGACGCGCCTTTTGGGAGGCATGTCTGGCCGCCGGCGCGCCGCTCGGGATGATGCCATACGGGACAGAAGCCCTGCATATCCTGCGCGCCGAGAAGGGCTTTATCATGATCGGGGATGAGACCGACGGGACCGTGATCCCGCAGGATCTTGGGCTCAATTGGGCGATCTCCAAAAAGAAAACCGATTACTTGGGCAAACGGGCGCAAGCGCGCAGCCATATGATCGATCCGGCGCGCTGGCGGCTCGTTGGGCTCGAAACATTGGATGGCTCTGTGCTGCCCGATGGCGCCTATGCGGTTGAACCCGATACGCTGAATGAGCTGGGGCAGGGCAAGATGATCGGCCGCGTAACCTCAAGTTATCACTCGCCAAATTTAGGCCAGGGGATCGCGATGGGGCTTGTCGAGCGCGGGCCAGAACGAATGGGAGAGGTGCTGCAATTTCCGCGCCTTGGCAAAGATGCAGGCGTGATCCACGCGCGTATTTGCGATCCGGTTTTCTATGATAAAGACGGGGCGAAAAGCGATGCATGATCCAGCAACAGCGCTCAATAACGCGCATTTCGAAGGCTTTGTAACCCTCCAGGAAATGCCCCTGCGCGGGATGATTGCCCTGCGCACAGATATCGGCGCGCATAAAGCGGCCAGATTGATCAAAAAGCTTACGGGCTGCGCGATCCCTGCACCAAATGAAGCCTGCTTTGGCGCGGATCACTCTGTTTTGTGGATGTCGCCGGATGAGCTCCTGATCCTCTGCGATTATCACGCCGCGCATGGGCTTGCGGTCGCGTTGCGCGAAGGGCTCGCGGGCCTGCATGCGCTTGTCACTGTGGTCTCAGATGCGCGCAGCAGTTTTCAGATCATCGGCCCGGCTTGGCGCGATGTCTTGGCCAAATTGACCCCGGCCGATGTCTCTCCCAAAGCCTTTCCCGCCGGAATGCTGCGCCGCTCAAGGATCGCCCAAACCGCAGCCGCATTCTGGAGCGAAGACGGGCAAAGCTGCGAGCTGATCTGCTTTCGCTCCGTGGCCGAATACACGTTCGAACTGCTCAAAACCTCTGCCCAACCGGGCAGCGAATTGGGTGTTTTTTAATCCTCCCGATGAAATCTGCGCCCGCTCACTTTTTCTTGGCAAAAATACTCAAATCCAACCTGCGCCCCTCAAGGGGACTTTAGCCTATTTGCGCCAAAAGGGCTTGACCCTGCGCGCGAGGAGGCACAGGTATAGGCCAACGAAATGAACGCATAAAGGGGCTTAAAATGGCTTTTGAACTTCCCGATCTTCCCTACGCACATGATGCTTTGGCCGATCTCGGCATGTCTAAAGAGACGCTCGAATATCACCACGATCTGCACCACAAAGCTTACGTCGACAATGGCAACAAGCTGATTGCTGGCACCGAGTGGGATGGCAAATCCCTCGAAGAGATCATCAAAGGCACATATAACGCCACTTCGGTTGCGCAAAACGGCATTTTCAACAACATCTCCCAGCTCTGGAACCACAACCAATTTTGGGAAATGATGGGCCCAGGCGGCAAGACAATGCCCTCCGAGCTGACCGCCGCCCTGACCGAAAGCTTTGGCTCGGTTGACAAATTCAAAGAAGAATTCGCCGCCGCAGGCGCAGGCCAGTTCGGCTCTGGCTGGGCTTGGCTGGTCAAAGACACAGACGGCGCGCTCAAAGTGACCAAAACAGAAAACGGCGTTAATCCGGTCTGCTTTGGCCAAACCGCGCTTTTGGGTTGCGATGTTTGGGAACATTCCTACTACATCGATTTCCGCAACAAACGCCCCGCATATCTGACCAACTTCCTCGAAAAACTGGTCGATTGGGAAAATGTCGCAGGCCGCCTATAAGGCGCGCAGGCACCGAAAATTCTGAGAAAAGGGCGCCCAATCGGAGCGCCCTTTTTGCTGATCAATGCCCTTGATCCCCTTGTGCGCGCAAGCCAATTTGCCCGCCGCTGCATGCCCCATTTTACGTTGCGCCCACGCGCGCTTCATGCGCTACTGAGCCCTCAATTCCCGCCAAAGGAAACCCAATGAGCGCACCGGCAAAAGGCATTATAGCGATGATCGCGGCCTGCGTGATCTGGAGCTTTTCATCGCTTTATTACAAGCTTTTGGCCGATATTCCGCCCCTCGAAGTGCTTGGGCACCGCTCTTTTTGGTCGTTGGTTTTCTTTATGATCCTGTTGGCCGCACAGCGCCGTTTGCCCGCCCTTTGGGCCTTGCTCAAGGATCGCCGCGCGATGCGGATCGTTGCATTTGCAGCGGTGATGATCTCGGCCAATTGGTTTTTCTTTATCTTCGCGGTGCAAAACGGCCATGCGATGGATGCAAGCTTTGGCTATTATATATTCCCGCTTCTGGCCGTTTTGATCGGAACAATCGCTTTCAAAGAACGCCTTGATTTAAAGCAGAAAATCGCGATTTTCATGGTGGTTTTGGCGGTGGTCGCGCTCTCTGTTGGGCTTGGGCGATTGCCCTTTGTGGCGCTGGCCCTCGCGATCACATTTGCGCTGTATGGGGTGGCCAAACGCGGCCTCGATGCGGGGCCCGTGATCAGCGTGACGGCAGAGGTTGTTTTGCTTGGGCCGATTGCGCTGATCTGGCTTTTGGGGGTTCATTTCGCCGGCTGGCAAGGGATCGCCGGGGCAGGGGATGCATTGGGCGCGGCGGCGCGTGATGCGGCACCTCTCCCACAGATCCAAAGCGCCTTTTTCGGCAGGGATTGGCCTGTGAGCCTGCTTTTGATCTTTGCAGGCCCGCTGACAGCGACCCCGCTGATCCTGTTTTCTTATGCCACCAAACGGATCAATTACGCGACCCTCGGCCTTGTGCAATATCTCAATCCAACGATCCAATTTAGCATCGCTGTGGGCCTCTATGGAGAGGTATTTACCCGGGCGCATGCTCTTGCCTTCCCGCTGATCTGGGCCGCGCTTGCGCTTTATACCTATTCGGCAATTGCCGCCGAAAGATCGCGCGCCAAAGCCGCTGCGATGGCCTGAGCATCGGGCAAAACGCGGATGAATTCGAGAATGGAGCCCTCGGCAAACCCTTGGGCCACAACATGATCCATCAGCGCGATCAGCGGATCCCAATACCCATTCACGTTCATCAAATAGATCGGCTTTTCATGCAGGCCAAGCTGGCGCCATGTGAGCACTTCAAACAGTTCATCCAGCGATCCCGCGCCCCCAGGAAGAACGACAATTGCGTCTGAATTCATATACATAACCTTTTTACGCTCATGCATATTCTCGGTGATGATAAAGCGGGTCAGATCGCGTTTGCCGACCTCATATTTGAGAAGATGGGTTGGGATCACGCCAAAAGTCTCGCCGCCCGCCTCTTGCGTTGCATTGGCCACGGCCCCCATCAAGCCAACATCCCCAGCCCCATAAACGAGCCGAAATTGCGCCCCCGCAAGCAAGGCCCCAAGAGCGCGCGCCTGGGCTTCATAGGCCGGATCAGCCCCCATGCGCGAGCCGCAATAGACACAGACCGAGAGTTTGGCGGCATCGGATGGCAGTGACATGAATTTCCCTTCGCTAAATGCTGTTTTGACCCGTGTTACCTTGGTTGCTATGGTCTCTCAAGCGCTGCATGGGGAGTGGCGCACAGGGGAGAGACGAGAATGGCAAATAATCCGGGCGGCGCGCCAATGATGCGGCTGGCGATTGGGGGCGCAATCGCGGTTGTTTTGGCCTATGCGATTTGGCTGCGGCCTATGCCTGATGCGGTTGTAAGCGATGCAGCCGCGCCCCCGGCGCCCGATGCGGTTGCAAGCGATGCGGCCGCGCCGCCGGCGCCCGATGCGGTTGTGAGCGATGCGGCTCTGCCAGAGCTTTCGGTTGATGTATTTCGCACCGATGCTGGCGGCGCTACGATTATTGCTGGCAGATCAGCCCCCGGCAGCATCGTTCAGATTGATCTTGATGGCACCCAAGTCAGCAAGGTTCAAGAAAGCGGCGGCGAATTTGTGGCCCAGTTTGATATCGATCCCAATGGCCAAGAGCGCTTAATCGAGCTTGCCGCCTATGATGCCGCTGGTCAGCAATTGACGCAGATGCGCAGTTTTATCATCGCGCCGCGCAGTGTTCAGACCGCCGCCCTAAGCGCGCCAAAAGATCCCGCCGCACCAAAAGATCCCGCCACGCCAGAGCAAACCCCTCTGAACCAAGCTCAAACCAACCAGGTCAACAGCCGCGAAACCACCGATAGCACCAGCGCCCAGATCAGCCCATCAAACGCGCCAACCGCCCTTATTTCTGAAGGCGACAGCGCACCGCAGAGCGCCCAGACCAGCGCGCCAGAGCCCGCCCAATCGGGCGCGCCGGATGTGCTTGTTGCCTCATCCGAGGGGATACGCGTGCTGCAAAGCGGGGAAGGGCCGGATGTTCAGGCGCAGGTGGTGATTGATACGATCACCTATGATCCCGCCGGTGAAGTTGAACTGGCCGGGCGCGCGCCGGCCAATGGGTCTGTGCGGGTTTACATCAACAACGCGCCGATCAAGACAACCAAAATTGCCCCCGATGGCCAGTGGAAAACCCCGCTGCCAAAGATTGATGCAGGCGTCTATACGCTTCGGGTTGATGAGCTGGGCGAAGATGGCCGCGTTGCCTCTCGCACCGAAACCCCGTTTCAGCGTGAAGATCCCGCCGCCCTTGCAAGCCTCGCAGCGGCGCAAAATCAAAACGCAGAGCAGGCCGCGGGCGAAACCAACGGCGAAAACACCGGCGCGCCAAGAACCGGCCCCAAAGTTTCGCGCGTCACCGTGCAGCCAGGCAACACGCTTTGGGGCCTTGCCTCAGAGACCTACGGCGATGGAATGCTGTTTGTGCGCCTGTTTGAAGCCAATAAAGAGACCATTCGCGATCCCGATTTGATCTATCCCGGGCAGGTCTTTGCGCTGCCTGAAAACTGAGGTTTAAGGCGCGGCGGCGCTTTGATGTCGCGCGTGGTCCATCCGCCCGCAATGCCCGCCAACAGCCGGATCGCAACAGGCGCAATCCGTATAGAGATACGAGATCAGCCCGCCCAAGATTTCGGGCCGCGCACAGTAAAACACATGCCGGCTTTCGCGCCGCGATGTGATCAGCCCGCAGCCCTCAAGCGCAGCCAAATGGAACGACAACCGCGAGGCTTTTGCCCCCAAACGCCTGCCGATTTCCCCCGCGCAATAGCCGGTTTTGCCCTGCGGGACGAGCAGGCGCATGATCGCAAGGCGCGTCTCATGGGCAAGAGCCGCAAGGCAATCGAGGGCTTTACCATCTTCCATATTTCAACTACTCATGAATTGTTGAATTGAGAAACCTATAAGCGATCACCCGGCGCAAATCAACGGGCAGATCACAAGATCAAATCACCGCGCTTTGAAAGCAAAACAAAGCCCCAAGCCGGATGGGCGCGCCGCCCGCGATAAAAACGAGAGACCGCATGAGCAGCAGACACGCCACCATCACAACCACCAAAGCCCCAAAAGGCAGCCTCAAAATCATCCGCAAAGTGATGCCCTATCTTTGGCCCGAGGATGAGGCCTGGGTTCGGCGGCGGGTAACGCTGGCGCTTGTGATGCTGTTGATCGCCAAAGTGATCGTCGTGGCGACGCCGTTTTTGTATAAGGCGGCGGTCGATGTTTTGGCCGGGGATGGCGGCTCTTCGGCGCGGCTCATGGCGCTTGGGGCGGTCGGGCTAACGGTCGCTTATGGGGGGGCGCGGGTGCTTAATGTCGGCTTTCAGCAATTGCGCGATGTGGTTTTTGCCCCTGTCGGGCAGCGTGCCCTTCGCGCCCTTGCGCTGGAAACCTTTCGCCATATTCACCGCCTCTCGATGCGCTATCACATCACCCGCAAAACCGGCGGTCTGAGCCGGATCATGGAGCGCGGGGTCAAAGGCGTTGAGTTCCTTTTGCGCTTCTTGCTCTTCTCGATCGGGCCGCTGATCCTTGAGCTGGCCATGGTTTCGGTCGTGCTCTTTGTGGTCTTTGATGTTTGGTATCTGGTGATCGTTGTGGCGACCATTGCAGCCTATGTTGCCTTTACCTTTAAGATCACGGAATGGCGGGTCAAAATCCGCAAAGAAATGAACGATCAAGACACCGATGCCAATCAAAAGGCAATCGACAGTCTGCTCAACTTTGAGACAGTGAAATACTTTGGCGCCGAGGCCCGCGAGGCCGCCCGCTATGACTCAGCCATGGAGCGCTATGTCAACGCCGCGCTGCGCACCAATTACTCGCTTGCTGCGCTCAATTTCGGCCAAAGCCTGCTGATCACTATGGGGCTTGTCGGGGTGATGGTGCTTGCCGCTATCGGGGTTGGCAATGGTCAGCTGACAGTTGGGGATTTTGTGATGGTCAATGCCTATATGATCCAGATCACCATGCCGCTCAACTTCCTTGGAACGGTCTACCGCGAGATCCGCCAAGCGCTTGTCGATATGGGCGAGATGTTCGATTTGTTAGAGCAACCGGCCGAAGTTGTCGATAAACCGGGCGCAAAAGTTCTAAATGTGCAAGCGGGTGAGGTGGTCTTTGAGAATGTCTCCTTTGATTACGATCCTGAACGGCCCATTTTGAAAGGGGTTGATCTGAGCGTCAAACGCGGCGAAACCATCGCCATTGTTGGCCCCTCAGGCTCGGGCAAATCAACCATCGGGCGGCTGTTGTTTCGCTTTTATGATGTGGCGGGCGGGGCTGTGCGCATTGATGGCCAAGACCTGCGCGACATCACCCAAGAAAGCCTGCACAGCCATGTCGGCGTTGTTCCGCAAGACACGGTTTTGTTCAACGATACGATCTTCTACAACATCGCTTATGGCCGCCCAGAGGCCAGCCGCGCCGAGGTTGAAGCGGCTGCCAAAGCGGCCAAAATTCACGATTTCGTTTCCAGCCTGGCCGAGGGCTATCAAACCCAAGTTGGCGAGCGCGGCCTAAAGCTTTCGGGCGGCGAAAAACAGCGCGTTGGTATCGCGCGCACCTTGCTGAAAAATCCGCCGATCCTGTTGCTGGATGAAGCCACAAGCGCGCTTGACACCCAAACAGAGCGCGACATCCAAGAAAGCCTGCGCGAGATGGCACAGGGCCGCGCCGTTCTGACCATCGCGCACCGCCTCTCAACCATTGTCGATGCGGATCGGATCATCGTGCTTGAAGAGGGATTGGTGCGCGAAGAGGGCACCCATGAGGCCTTGCTCGATCTTGGCGGGCGTTACGCCGCGATGTGGCACCGCCAAGCGAGCGAGGCGCCCGAAAGCCCAGCCCAAATCGCTTCATAACCGCCCCCAAACAGGCCCAAATGCAACGATAGGCCAAAAATGCGCGCGCAGGGGCTTGCCCCAAAGGAAATTTGCGCCGAAATTTGCGCCAAACGGGCATAACGCCCCCAAGCACAACACAGGCCCCAATGGTTACATTTCCTCAATTGATTGCAGCGCTTTGGTTTGGCGCATTGGCATGGTTCAGTGCCGGGCTCGTTGTGCCGCTGCTGCCCGAGGGGCTGGCGCTTGGCTATTACTTTCATGTGAATGCGCTGATCGGCGTGATCATGGGCTGGCGCTTCATGGGGCGGCGCGCCTTTGATCGGCTGAGCCAGCAAACCGGCTATGGGATCACCACCTCATTTCTGATCGTCTTCTGGGCGCTTCTGGCCTTTGGCGGCTATGAAATGTACCGCCGCTCGATCCGCATGCGCTATGATGGGCCGGTCGAGGCGCTTGTTGGTATGGTCGAACATATGAAAGATTACGCCATCCTGATCGCCACGCCGACAGTGATGGGCGCGCTGATTGTTGGCGGGGCCATTGGCGGGCTTGTGGTCTGGTATACAGGCCAGCGCACAACGTGATTTATGGCGATATCTGCCTGCCCGGATTCTTTGCAGACGCTGCATTTCGTGCCGCGGTTTTGGGCGATGTATATGAGGCGCAAACCCTTGATCTTGAAGGGTTTAAGGCCAATTGCCCTGCGGACAGCCCTTTTGCACAACTGAGCCCGGCAAAGGATGCAACCGCAGGCGTGATCATTCTGCGCGCGCTGCCCGAGATTGCCCGAAAACGGCTGGATTTTGCCCATGCGATCTTTGGCGGGGCAGCGATAAGCGCAGCATTCCCAATGGGGCAAATGATCCATTACACGGGCCAATCCGGGCCAGATGAGCCGCTTTTTGCCCAGGAGGCTCTCCAAAGCGATACGCTCAGAATTTACGCGCGCGCGCTGCAGGAGCTGATGCATTATTTCGCCCGCCCGAGCCTTCGTTTCGCAGAGCTGGCGCAGCGCTTTCCGGTGATCTGCGCGCGCGCGGCCTCGCAGCTGCGTGCCCAAGCGCCGCGCCCCCGCACCATAAGCACAGCCCACAGCCGCGAAGATATAATCGTTAAGGATCAAAGGCTTCCCTATTCCAATTTCTTTGCAGTCGAGGAAAGCGATCTCAGCTTCAAAACCTATGGCGGGGCGCAAAGCGCTGTGATCACGCGGGCAGGGTTCCTGCAATGCGATGCGGTGACGGTGCTCCCCTTTGATCCTGTGCGCGATTGCGTTTTGCTGGTCGAACAGTTCCGCTTTGGCCCTTTCATCCGCGGCGATGCCAATCCTTGGTCGCTTGAGCCAATCGCAGGGCGGGTTGACCCCGGCGAAGGGCCAGAAGAGGCCGCCCATCGCGAGGCCAGCGAAGAGGCGCAGCTTTCGCTCAAATCCTTGCACAAAATCGCGCAATATTATCCATCCCCAGGCGCCGTCAGCGAATATCTTTATTCTTATCTTGCCATTGCCGATCTGCCCGATGATATCGAGGGCATTGCCGGGCTTGCGAGCGAGGCGGAGGATATTCGCTCGCTCCGACTGCCCTTTGCTGCGCTGATGGCTTTGATTGAGAGCGGCGAGATCAACAACGGCCCCCTGATCATGAGCGCACAATGGCTCGCGGCCAATCGCGCCCGCCTTCGCCGCGTTTAACCGGGCTTGAATACGCGGGGTGGGAGTTTTGCTTGCAAAGCACGCCGCAGGATACTGTTCGCAAGAGCCTGACAGGCGCAGAATTCCCTCCCAATTTGCCCCGCATACGCTTGAGTTTCCAGCACGTGAGTTCTACACATTCAAGGAGCGGCAAGCGAATTGCCAAGCAAGAACAGGAGCAGCCATGCGCATCAATAAAGATCTGGCAGAGGCCATCGGCAACACGCCGTTGATCCGCCTCAAAGGCCCGTCCGAGGCCACAGGCTGCGAAATCTTGGGCAAGGCGGAATTCCTCAACCCCGGGCAATCGGTCAAGGATCGCGCCGCCCTTTTCATCATCCGCGATGCGGTCGCGCGCGGCGAACTGAAGCCCGGCGGTGTGATTGTTGAGGGCACAGCGGGCAACACGGGCATTGGGCTGGCGCTTGTTGGGGCCTCGATGGGCTTTCGCACGGTGATTGTGATCCCCGAGACCCAAAGCCAAGAGAAGAAAGACATGATCCGCCTTGCGGGCGCTGAATTGGTGCAAGTCCCTGCGGTTCCTTACAAAAATCCAAACAATTACGTGCGCTACTCAGAGCGGCTTGCCAAAGAGCTGGCCAAATCAGAGCCTAACGGCGTTATCTGGGCGAACCAATTTGATAATGTCGCCAATCGCCAAGCCCATGTTGAAACAACTGGCCCCGAGATTTGGGAGCAAACCAACGGCGAGCTCGATGGCTTTACCTGTGCGGTTGGTTCGGGCGGAACCTTGGCCGGGATCGGCATGGTGCTTCAGCCCAAAGGCGTGAAAGTTGCGCTGTCTGATCCGATGGGCGCCGCGCTGCACAGCTTTTACACAACGGGCGAGTTTAAATCCGAAGGCTCCTCAATCACTGAGGGCATCGGGCAGGGGCGTATCACGGCCAATCTGGAAGGGTTTACCCCGGATTATTCCTATCAAATCTCCGATGAAGAGGCTTTGCCGATCGTCTTTGATCTGCTGGAGCATGAAGGGCTTTGCCTTGGTGGCTCAACCGGCATCAATGTGGCAGGCGCGATGCGTTTGGCGCGCGAATTGGGCCCCGGGCATAGGATCGTGACCATCCTTTGCGACTATGGCAATCGCTACCAATCCAAATTGTTCAACCCTGAGTTCTTGCACGGGCTTGGGCTGCCGGTGCCCGAATGGCTTGATGCAGAGCCGGTCGAAATGCCAGCGGTGTTTGAGGATTGATGCGCGCGTTTTTCGCCCATTTAGGCCTGGCAATGGCGCTGCTTTTGGGCGGCGCCATTGGGCTCTCTGGCCCGGGCGTTTTTGGCCCCGCGCCGCTTTATGCGCAAACGGTTGCGGAAAGTGGCCCAAACTATAAAGCCTGGGAAACATTGGCAAAACGCGCCGAAGGCGATCTGGCGGATGCGCGGGCCTCAAACGGGGCCTTCGAAGCCCTGCGCGCAGAATTGGCCACATGGCGCGAAGGATTTTTGGCCGCCCAAAGCATCAACCAAACCCGCATTGATACGCTCGCAGAACAAATCGCCTCGCTCGGGCCGCCCCCCGAAGAAGGGCAGGCCGAGGCCAGTGAAATCGCGCAGCGCCGCAAGGAGCTTGCCGCGCAGATGAGCGAGCTGACAGCCCCGCGCGCCGCCGCCGTTGAGGCCTATTCGCGCGCCGATGGCTTGATCCGCGAGATCGACACATTGCTGCGCACCCGCCAAACGAATGAGCTGCTGCAATTGGGCCCATCGCCGCTCAACCCGGTTGAATGGCCCGGCGCTTTGGCCGATCTGCGCGATACCGGGCTTGGGCTCTATAATGAGGGCAAAACCGCGCTCGCCTCGCAATCTCAGCGCGCCGAAGCCCGCGAAAATCTGCCTGTCACTCTGTTTTTCCTCGCCGTTGCCATGGTGCTTTTGTTGCGCGGGCGGATGTGGATGGAGCAGCTCACGCTCAAGGTTCAAAGCCGCTCAGGCGACAGCCCTGCAATGCGCGCGATCAGCGGTTTTGTGGCCTCGCTCGGGCAGTTGATTGTGCCGGTATTTGGCGTGATCGCTCTAACATCGGCGCTGAATTCAACCGGGCTTTTGGGCTTTCGCGGCCAGATTTTGGCCGATGGGGTGATCCTGCTTGGGATCGGCGTCTTTGGCGCGCGCTGGCTGGCCGGGCGTTTGTTTCCGCGGATGCAATTGCACCCCGACCCGATCCTTGATTTCGCCCCCGAAAAGGCCAGCGAAGCGCGCACCTATGCAACCCTGCTTGGCCTGTTGTTCGGGCTTGTGACACCGCTCAACCAGCTGTTTATCTATGAGCTTTACAGCGATACCACCCGCGCGATTTTCAGCTTTCCTTTGATGGTGATTGCCGGGCTGATCCTGTTTCGCTTTGGCCAATTGTTGCGCAGTCTTTTGCGCAGCTCTGAGGGGGATCAAAGCAATCATTACCTGCGCGATTCTGTCATCGGGTTTGCCGCGCGCGCTGCGATGATTGTTGGGATTGGGGCGCCGATTCTGGCGGGGATTGGCTATTATTCTGCGGCGCAGGGCATCCTGTGGCCAACCATTCGCAGCCTTGCGCTTGTTGGCCTATTGGTCGTGATTTCTCGTCTTCTTACAGATATTTACGCGCTGATCACCCGCAAGGATGATAAGGATGCGCGCGAAGCATTGATCCCGGTTTTGATGTCTTTTGCGCTGGTGATTGCGGCGCTGCCGGTCTTTGCGCTTACGCTTGGTGCGCGGGTGGCCGATCTGACCGAACTTTGGGCGCGGTTTCGCACCGGGATCCGCATTGGCGAGGTGCAAATATCGCCAACAAATTTCCTGACCTTCGCCTTTGTTTTTGCCATTGGCTATCTGATCACCCGCGTCGTACAGCGCGCGCTTGCCTCTTCGGTTCTGCCCAAAACCCGGCTTGATCTGGGCGGGCAGAATGCGGTCCGGGTGGGGCTTGGCTATGTGGGCATTTTCCTTGCTGCGGTGCTTGCAATCACCACTGCCGGGATTGATCTATCGTCGCTGGCTATCGTCGCTGGGGCGCTTTCGGTTGGGATCGGTTTTGGCTTGCAAACCATCGTCTCAAACTTCGTTTCGGGCATCATTTTGCTGGTCGAACGCCCGATTTCTGAGGGCGATTGGATCGAAGTGGGCGGGCAGATGGGCTTTGTGCGCGATATTTCGGTCCGCGCCACCCGGATCGAGACCTTTGATCGCACCGATGTGATCATCCCCAACGCCGATCTGATTTCCGGCCAGGTGACCAATTACACCCGCGGCAATTCCATCGGCCGGGCAACCCTGCATATCGGTGTCGCTTATGGCACAGATACGCGCCGGGTCGAAAGCATCCTGCGCGAGATCGTCGAGGCGCATCCAATGGTCTCGCTGAACCCCGAGCCGCAGGTTCTGTTTACCGGTTTTGGCGCCGACAGCCTTGATTTCGAAATTCGGGCGATCCTGCCGGATGTTAAGCTGATCCTGCATGTGAAATCCGATCTCAACCATGCCATTGCCGCCCGGTTCACCGAAGAAAAAATCGAGATCCCCTTTGCGCAGCGCGATATCTGGCTGCGCAATCCAGAGGTGCTTCAATCGGCCCCCAAAGCCGCCAAAGAAGCCGCCGCCAAAGCCGGCCTGAAAGCTGCGCCCAAGCCGCGCAGAACCGGCGCCAAATCTGATAAGCCAACCCCGCCAAAGGAGTGATCTGGTGACCCATCTGTTGTTTCGCGATGATCCCTATCTCCAAGAAGCGCCAGGCCAAGTGCTTGATATCACAGCAGAAGGCGGGGTGATCCTTGATGCGGCCCTGTTCTACCCCCAAGGCGGGGGCCAGCCCGGCGATTCCGGCCGCCTTGAATGGGATGGCAAAAGCCTCGCCATTGCCACAACGATCAAAGGCCCGCGCCGGGGCACTGAGGACACGATCATTTTGATCCCCGCCGAACCGGCCAATTTGCCCGGCCCCGGCACCAAATTGATGCAAAAGCTCGATTGGCAGCGCCGCTATCGCCATATGCGCATCCATACCGCGCTGCACCTGCTGTCTGTCGCGATCCCGCTGCCCGTTTCCGGCGGGGCCATCAGCGCAGAGAAAGGCCGGCTTGATTTCGATATGCCCGAACCGATTGAGGATCGCGATGCCATTGAAGCCGCGCTCAACGCTCTGATAGAACGCGATCTGCGCGTCACCGAGCACTGGATCACAGAGGCCGAACTGCGCGCCAATCCCGGCCTTGTCAAAACCATGTCGGTGATGCCGCCGATGGGGGCAGGGCAGGTCCGCCTGATTGCGATCGGCGAAGGCGCAGAGCAGGTCGATCTTCAGCCCTGCGGCGGCACCCATGTCGCGCGGACCAGCGAGATTGGCCGTGTCCGCCTTGGCAAAATTGAAAAGAAAAGCCGCCACAACCGCCGTGTGAACCTGCTTTTAGACAATTAACGCCCGCCCAGGCTGCGCGACAGTAAGAACAGGATAAAAACCACGATTGGTGCTTGCAAAGGGGCCGTTTCATTCGGTAAGTAGCGCCTCACGGACAGGTGGCCGAGTGGTCGAAGGCGCACGCCTGGAAAGTGTGTAGGCGGGAGACCGTCTCCAGGGTTCGAATCCCTGTCTGTCCGCCACCACCCCCTTAGAATGATCCATACCCTCTTTCAAAGAGCTGCGCGCTATTTGCGGTCTTTCGCGGGGCCTTTTGGGCTTTCGGCGTATTTGGGCGCTAAAAATCGGCGCGATTTAAACGAATCTTCACGCTTGAGCGCCATTTTCCAGCCAAGCAAAGTATTTGGCGATCGGTTTGAAGCCGCTCCGCGCCCCAAGAAGTGAAAGTCTAACACATGTTCAATCGGATTAAACTGGCGACAAAACTCCCTGCAATTATGATCCTGCTAACGGCCGCGGCAATTTCGATCTCCAGTTTGGTCTCTTATAATAATGCGGCGAATTCGCTGCGCGTTGAGTCCGAAAAACTGCTCAAAACAGTTGGCAGCGCGCGCGAGGCGGAAATTCTCGGCTGGGAAGAAACCCTGCGCAGCACATTGATGGCACAGCCCTATTCCCCAACCGTGACAGATGCTTTGCGCGGATTTACTCAGATTTTCAACGGGATCGAGGGCGATCGTGTTGAGATTTTGCACAAGGCCTGGATCACCGACAATCCCTATCCCGCAGGCGAACGCAACCTGCTCGAATCCTCTGAAGATGGGTCGCCCTATTCGCATGTGCATTCTATCTATCACCCCTATTTTCACGCCATGCAAAAAGAGCATGGGCTCTATGATGTCTTCCTTTTCGATACCGAGGGAAATCTGATTTATTCGGTCTTTAAAGAGGTCGATTTCGCGCAGAATCTTATCTCCGGCCCCCTCAAAGACAGCGGTCTTGGCCGGGTCTATGAAAAGGCTATGGCCCAAACGAGCGAAACTCTGGTTTTTGAGGATTTTGCCAAATATGAGCCGTCCAACAACGCGCCCGCCGGCTTCATCGCCACACCAGTGATTGATTTTTCTGGGGCAACTATCGGGGTGATTGCCTTCCAGCTGCCCATGGATCGCATTGATACCATTCTTCAGCGCGCCTCTGGCCTTGGCGAAACAGGAGAGGCCTTTCTCGTTGGAGAGGATATGTATCTGCGTTCAAATCTGCGCCTTGTTGAGGGCGATGAGGTGCTTGAGCTGCAAATGCCAACGCCTGCGGTCAAGCTTTCTCTCGCAGGGGAAAGCGGCGTTCGGGTTGACGATGTGCCAACGCAAGCTGGGGTGGTGCAATATATGGCGTCTTATGGCCATGTGGATTTCTTTGGTGCGAATTTTGGTGTCGTCGTTGGCCAGAATATGAGTGAGATCTTGGCGCCCGCCCGCGCGCTTGGGTTCAAGGTGATGTGGCAGGGCGCGGTGATGCTTTTGATCGTCGCGACAATCGCTTTGTTGCTGGCCCGCTCGATTTCAAAGCCGCTTACCTCTGTTGAAAAGGCAATGCGCAAAGTCTCGGATGCGGATTATTCTGGCGAAGTTCCCGGGGTCAAACGGGGGGATGAAATTGGCGGCATTGCCAATGCTTTGGATGATTTTCGCGTCGCTCTGCAAAATGCCGAAGCGAGCACCCGCGATGGCCAGTTCAAAGGGGCTGCTTTTGAAGGTTCCTCGGCCTCACTGATGATGATCAATCAGGACTTTGAGATCATCTATACAAACTCTGCCGCGGCAGAATTGATGCGGTTGCACCAGCCCTCTTTTGAGCGCCATCTTAATGGGTTCGATGCAGATAATCTGATCGGCAAAACCATTGATATTTTCCACAGCACCTCAAACAAAGTGCGCCAAATGCTGTCTGACCCTTCTGCCTTTCCATTGAGCACAGAAATCAAGGTTGATGAGGTCTATTTCAGCCTGGATGTGAATTCAGTTTGCGATGCAGAGGGGCAGCAAATCGGCTGCGTGATGGAATGGAAAGACGTCACGCTTCAGCGCAAGAACCAAGCCATCATTGAAACCATTGATCGCAACCAGTGCAAGGCCGAGTTTGGCATGGATGGCCGGCTGCGCGAAGCCAATGCAAATTTTGCTGATGTTATCGGGCAGCCGGTTGAAGCGCTTGTCGGCAAAGCGCAAACGGAATTGTTCCGATTTGACCCAAAGAAAAAAGCCGAACGTGGCGATCTGTGGGATCGGGTCTCTGCGGGCGAATCTGTTTATGGGCGCTTTGAAATCAGCCGCGAGAATGGCGAAATTTCGATCCTTGATGGTGTGTTCAGCGCTGTCCAAGATTTTACCGGACGCACCTTTCGGATCATCCTCTTGGGCAATGATGTTACCGCGTCTCAACGCGCCTTGCAGGAAGCCGAAGTCTCGCGCCGCACAATGCAGCAAGCGCAGGACATGGTGGTGGATTCCCTACGCAAAGGCTTGAAATCCCTCTCAGAAGGCGATCTCACTGCCCAGATTTCGCAAGAATTTGCCCCCGAGTATGAAACCCTGCGCTCTGATTTCAATGTGGCCGTTGCAAAACTGCTCGAAGCGCTGCGCAGTGTTGTCGAAAATGCGGATCTGATCCGCGGTGAAGCCTCTGAAATCTCCAATTCCGCCGATGATCTTTCGCGCCGCACAGAGCAACAAGCCGCCACTTTGGAAGAAACCGCAACCGCGCTCGACCAACTGACAAGTTCGGTGCGTTCTGCATCTGAAGGCGCAACCCAAGCCTCTGAAATGGTGGCCTCAGCCAAAACCAACGCAGAGAAAAGCGGGCAGGTGGTTCAAGAGGCCGTGACTGCAATGTCGGAAATCGAATCCTCTTCCGGTCAGATTTCCAAAATCACCTCAGTGATTGATGACATTGCCTTTCAAACCAATCTTTTGGCGCTCAATGCTGGCGTGGAAGCGGCCCGGGCTGGCGAAGCGGGCCGTGGGTTTGCAGTCGTCGCCTCCGAGGTGCGCGCCCTGGCCCAACGCTCCTCTGATGCGGCGCGTGAAATCAATGAGCTGATCTCGCAATCGGGCGGCCATGTAAAACGCGGCGTTGATCTTGTTGGGGAAACCGGCGAAGCGTTGCGCGGCATTGTTGGCTCGGTCTCAGAAATCGCCGCGCATGTATCCGGCATTGCAGTCTCCTCCAAAGAGCAGGCCTCTGGCCTGGCCGAGATCAATGAAGCGGTCAACCAGCTCGATGCGGTCACTCAACAAAACGCCGCAATGTTCGAAGAAACGACAGCCGCCAGCCACTCTTTGACCAGAGAAGCCGAAACGCTCAACGCGACAATGGCAAGATTTGTCATTCCCGGCGCAAATGTGAAAGGGGCAAGCGGCGCAGCAAATGTCGTCTCGCCAAGTTTTCAATCTATCCGAGAGCCCGCACAAACCGCAGAGCCAGCCAAAAATACGCCGCCTGAGCGCAAGGTCGTAAACGGCGCAGCAATTGAACCGATCGCAGATGAGGGCTGGGAAGACTTCTAAAGGATGCGATCCATCGCCGCCTCAATCTGACCAACCCTCCAAGGAGACATCGCGCGCATGCCAAAGACGCGGGTACTAATAGTTGACGATTCACCGACGATGCGGCGATTGCTTCGCGCTGTGCTAGAGCCGGATCCGCGCCTCGAGATCGTTGCAGAGGCGTCAAGCGCTTCGGCCGCGCGCGATGCGGTAAATACATATCGCCCAGATGTCATGACACTGGACGTTGAAATGCCCAATATGAGCGGGCTGGAATTTCTTGAACGCCTGATGCGGCACCGGCCTATGCCCGTTGTGATGGTCTCAACCCTCACGCGCAAAGGCAGCCGCGCCGCGATCGAAGCATTGTCTCTTGGCGCTGTGGAATGCGTTGAAAAGCCAAAAGCGGGCACCTCTGATGTTTTCAACAAACTGGCCGATACCCTTGTGATGGCTGGGGCCGCGCAGGTGCGTCAACTGCCCCCGCGCAAAACCAATCAGGATCGCCAAACAACTCTGCCAGCCTTTGCGGGTTCGGATCGGATTGCGCTGATTGGTGGCTCAACCGGCGCGGTTGAAGCGATTGAACGCATCCTAACGAGCTTCCCAGACAATTGCCCGCCAACCCTCATCACCCAACATATGCCTGCGCCCTTTTTGGCCAGTTTTGCTGCGCGCCTTGAACCGCTTGTTGCACCAAAGGTGCGGCTTGCAAAAGATGGGGATGAATTGATGCCCGGCCAGGTTCTGATTGCTCCGGGCGGTGAGTTTCACCTTGAATTGGATAGCTCCGGCCTAAGAACACGGATTGCTTTGGTCAAAGCTCCTGAGGAATCGGGCCATCGTCCCTCGGTCGATCGGCTGTTTCGCTCCGCCGTCCCGATTGCGCATCGCGTTGTCGCAACGATCCTTACAGGCATGGGCCGCGACGGGGCTGCTGGGCTTAGCGAGCTCAAACGGGCCGGCGCAGCAACAATCGGGCAATCCGAAGAAAGCTGCGTTGTCTTTGGCATGCCAAGAGTCGCAGGCGAAATGGGCGGCGTAGAAAAATGGGCTGATCTCAACGGGATCGCCCGGGAAATCTTGAGCCGCTGTGCCAGCCGCAAGGAAGGTGCCCGATGAGCAGCAAAACAGCTAAAGGTCCAAATTCCTGCTATATCAGCCAAGGCCAGCATGCTGTTGGGTTTGCCCAAGGGGATGTGATCTCTACCATTTTGGGATCATGCGTGGCCACTTGCCTGTGGGATCCCATTGCGCGCATTGGCGGGATGAACCACTTTTTGTTGCCTGATGGAAGCGCAGAAGATGGCTCTGTCACCCGGTATGGCGCGAATGCGATGGAAATGTTGATCAATGCGATGATCCGCCAGGGCGGCGATCGCCGGAATTTTCGCGCCAAGGTTTTTGGCGGAGCAAATTTGCGCGCAGGCCTCACCGATGCAGGCCAGCAAAACGCAGCATTTGTGATCGATTATCTGAACCGCGAAAACATCCCCTGTGATGGGCAAAGCCTTGGGGGCACCCAAGCGCGCCGGGTTGAATTTATGGCCGAAGAGGGCCGTGCCCGCCAAAAACTTGTTGCGGATCAGGCTGTTAAAGAGACCAAAGTGATTGTGGCGCCTGTTGAAGACGTAAGCGGGCTTGAACTTTTCTAGACCGATCAGTGAGCGCGAACTATGCGCTTGTTCGCACCAAAAGCAAAAGGCGCGCCCGGTTGAAGGGCGCGCCTTTATCATTTCTACGGCCGTGTTCCCAATTCCGACGGGTTCAAAACCAGGCAATATCGCCGGAATCATCCTCGGAAAGGGCAAAGGGGGCATCGACATCATCAAAAAGCTTATGTGCAAGATGGCGCAAGCGAATGACCCGGCTGAGCGGATCAACATCAATGGAACCCTCTGGGATCTGTTGGGTCAGATGCCCCATCACGCGGCCCAGATCATCCAAAGTCTGATGCAACCGGTCGATCGCTTGCAGACTGCGCTGCACAGAGGGCGAAAGCGATTGCGCTTCTGCCAAAGTCGGACCGAGCGCAATTTGGACCTCGGCGGCGAGGATGACCAAAGACAACAGCTCATCTTGGATACGCCGCGACAGGACCGAGACTTTGATCGAGGGATCATCGCTGGGGGAAATACGCGCAGTATCTTGCAGATCAACAGGGGCAATATTGCTTTTCATAGCCGGCCCACAATCGCCTCAATGGCGCCGCGCAAACCGGCTGGATCGAAGGGTTTCTTCAGGAAGTTATTCATGCCAAGCTGTTTGCCGCGCTCAATAATATCGCGATCCGCGCGGCCGGTAATCAGCAAGAACCCAACCCCCGATGTTGGCCCATGGCTGCGCAGCGCATGCAGAAGCTGAAGCCCATCCATACCCGGCATATTGTAATCGGAAATCACCAAGTGTACCGGCGTCGCGGCGAGTTTTTGCAGCGCAGATGCGCCATCCGAGGCTGAACCAACCTGGCGCACACCAAAGCTATCAAGCGCATTGGTGATCAGTCCGCGCGATGTCGACATATCGTCGACGACCATCACTCTGAGTTGGTCTCGCAATGCCATATATCAGGCTCCTTTTGCCATGAGCGCGTTGGGTTTGAGAGCGCTATCCACTTTGCTCGAACCAACCGGGCGGTAGGCCGTTACGCCGGCCGTTTCAAAAATACCCGAGACGTTGTCTGTGATGCGTTCGGAATGACCAAGCAAAAGCCAGCCCTCGCTGCCAAGGGCATTTGCAAAATTTTTGTACAGAACGGCCTGTGTGGCCTCGTCAAAATAGATCACCACATTGCGGCAGAAAATCACATCAAACTTGCCATTCATCGGCCATTTTTCATGCAGGTTCAGCCGGCGAAAGGAGACAAGTTTGCGCAATGGTTCAAGCGCAGAATGGCAGAGTTCGCCGTTTTGCTGAACGCTTTCAAAGAACGCGCTGATATGCTCGGGTTCAAGCCCTGTGGCCATGGATTTCGGGTAGAGCCCAGCACGCGCATGCGCGATCACTTCGGGATCAATATCCGTGGCCAATATGCGAATGTCTTTGTCAAATGCCTTTGGATCGAGGCTGAGCAGAGTCATGGCGATGGAATAGGGTTCTTGCCCGTTCGAGCAGCCCGCAGACCAGATCCGAATACGCCCGCCATTTGCTGCTTTTTTCAGGAGCGGCGGGAGGATCGTATTTTTGAGCAGGTCAAAGTGATGCCCTTCGCGAAAGAAATGCGAGACATTGGTTGTGAGCGCGGAGATGAAATTTGGCATTTCTGCCGCGCCGTCAGGGCTGTTGACCAGAGCGAGATAGGTTTCATAATCGGGCAGGGCCAGGGCGCGCAACCGCCGGGTTATGCGCGATTTGACCATGGCCATTTTCGATTCAGAAATCACCAGCCCCGCCTCTCGGTGTGCAATCAAAGCGATTTCCCGAAAGACTTTAGCAGACATCTCACCATGGATGTGTTTTTGATCTAAATGCGCGTTCACGCGGCCTCCTCGCCCTGA
This sequence comes from Paracoccaceae bacterium, assembly GCA_050633265.1. GTDB lineage: Bacteria > Pseudomonadota > Alphaproteobacteria > Rhodobacterales > Rhodobacteraceae > JBLHZY01. Next base: position 148,673 of record JBOEGE010000001.1, read on the forward strand.
GGGGGCATAACAGCGTCTAGATCAAGGACGCGGATCATCCGCCCATCGACAATTGTGAGAGCTGAAACAAAGGCGCGTGCATCATCTGCTGCCATATCGGGGGGAGGCTGCATTTCGCTTTCCGGGATCGCCAGGATATCGGAGACCGCATCGACCATGAGCCCAGCGGTGCGCGAGCCTTGATCCACAACGATGATCACGTTGCGCTCTGTATCTGGGCCGGTTTCCAGCCCAAGCCGCGCCGCCAGATCAACGATGGGCAGCACGGTGCCGCGCAGATTGATCACCCCGCGCACAAAAGGCGGCGCATGGGGGAGGGAGGTTGCCCGGGCCGAGCCGCGAATTTCGCGCACCGACATGATATCAACAGAATAGTCCTGCCCGCCGAGGCGGAAAGAGAGCAATTCGCAAGTTGCTTCTGTGTTTTTTACACTCTCGTTCATAACGTTATCCTGCTAGCGAAAGGTTGGGAGAAATTGTGCGGGTATGCCCGCTGGCTTGGGTGACAAGATCGACCGGATCGAGGATCAGCGCGATTTGCCCATCCCCAAGGATTGTGGCGGCCGCAATGCCAGGGACGCGCCCATAGCTTGCTTCAAGCCCTTTGATCACGACCTGGCGCTGATCCTCGATGGCATCGACAACAAGCGCGGCGCGATTGCCATCTTCTTGGCCGATCAAAAGCACGATCCCGCCAAGGTAGCTCTCTTTTGGATTGCGATAGCCAAGCTCTGCGCCCAGATCGAGCAGTGGCACAAAGCCGCCGCGAATTTGCACAACATGGGTGCTGGGGCCAAGGGTGCGCAGATCCTCTTCTGTGAGGGTCAGGGTTTCGAGGATTGCAGTGAGCGGCACGACAAGAGTTTCGCCCGCAACGCGCACCACCATCCCATCGAGCACCGCAAGGGTGAGCGGCAGCGAGATTGAAAACGTCGTGCCAACGCCCGGGGTCGAGGTAATGGCGATACGCCCGCCAAGCGATTGGATCGAGCTGCGCACAACATCCATACCAACCCCGCGCCCGGAGAGGTTTGAAATCTCTGAGGCGGTGGAAAAGCCGGGGAGGAAGAGCAGATTGTCGATATCGCTATCGCTAAGCTGCGCATCGGCTGGGATCAGCCCTTTATCGATAGCGATTTGGCGCACGCGCGGTCGGTTGATCCCGCCACCATCATCGGAGACCTCAATAACGATCCGCCCCGAGCGGTGCTTGGCAGAGAGCGACACATGGCCTTCGCTCGATTTGCCAGCCGCAATGCGATCCTCGGTGCTTTCAAGCCCATGATCCACAGCGTTGCGGATCATATGGGTCAGCGGATCGGCGAGGCGCTCAATCACGGTTTTATCGACTTCTGTGTTCTCGCCATCTGTATTGAGGCGGACATTTTTGGAGACGACAGAGGAGGATTCGCGAATGATCCGCGCCATACGCTGAAAGAGCGATTTGATCGGCTGAGCGCGGATCATCATAACGCTTTCTTGGATGTCGCGGGTCAGCTGCATGAATTCTTCAAGCCCTGTGGCCACTGGCGAATTGGGCGGGAAACCGGCCTCGGTAACGCTTTGGCTGAGCATTGCTTGGTTGATCACCAGTTCACCAACGAGATTGACGAGCCGGTCAATCCGCTCCAGATCGACGCGCACTGTGGCGCGTGGCTGGGTCGCAGTGGAGCTTTTGGGCTCGCTCGGTTTGGCTTCGGCTTTCGGTTTTTCCGCTGCTGTTGGCGCTGCTGCGGGTTTTGGATCGGATTTTACCGCCGGCATTTCTGCAGCTGGCGCCGCGGGGGGCTGTGCAGCGGGCTCGGGCAAAACGGCAGCTGGCGCGGCCTCTGGCGCGGTTTTTGGTTGCGCGGCCTCTGGCGCGCCGTTTGGTTGCGCGGCCTCTGGCGCGACTTTTGTTTGCGCGGCCTCTGGCGAAACGGCTGCGGGCGTTTCGCTGTTTTGTTCAAGTGCTGGCGCAGCCTGAGGGGTTTGCGCGGCGTCTTGCGGCGCGGCGGGCTCTAATGTGAGCGGCGGCAGGGCTGCTGTGCTGGCGGGCGATTTTTGTTCGATTTTCAGCGTGCAAAGCCCATCGACAAAATCAAAGACTTCCCGCACCGCCGCCTCTGTTTCTTCGGTTGTGATGGTCAGGCGCCAAGACAGATGCGCGCTGTCTGGGTTCAATGTCTCAAGATCAGGCAGGCGCGCGGTTTCGCAAGTGACATGAACATCGCCCAAATCACGCAGGGTGCGAAACAGATAGATCGGTTCGTTGCCGCTTGAATAAAGCGTATCGTCCGGGGTGAAATGCACCTCATAGACGTTGAAATTTGAGTTTGGAGTCGCGCTCAAAGGGGCAGGGGCATCGCCTAGCGGTGCAAGCGCGCTAAGATCGGGCAGGCCTGCGGGCATATCGCTTGCGGCATTAGCGCCTGTTTCGAGATCTGGCAAAGCGCCAAGGGCAGGGGCTGCTGCGCCGCCTGCATCAAGATCGGGAAGATCCATCGGCGCCGCTGCACCCAGATCAAGGCTAAGCGTCATCGGCGCGAAATCGACCTCTTCTTCGGCCTCTTCTTCCATGCCGACCATGGCTTCGAGCGCGGCCAATACAGGCGCTTTTACATCTTCGCTGATGATTTCATCGTCGCGTGCCGCGCGCACAAGATCGGCAAGAATATCAGCGCATTGGAAGAAAATTTTCAGCGCTGCAGCATCGGGTTGAAAGCGCCCGGTGCGCACCTCATCCATCGCCGTTTCAAACCGATGCGCGAAATGCACCAGATCGTCCAAGCCAAAAGCCCCAGCCCCCCCTTTGATCGAGTGAACGGCCCGAAAAACGATATTGATCGTTTCAGGGTCATCTTCGCCATCGTCCATCGTTTGAAGGCCATCTTGAAGGCTTTCGAGGAGTTCTTCACATTCAACAAAGAAGGAAGCGCGGATTTCTGCCATGGGATCGGACATTGATTTTCCTTTAGCCAGCGACCATTTGGAGCGCTTTAACGAGCTTGGCAGGATCAAATGGTTTGACGATCCAGCCTGTGGCGCCCGCTTGGCGCGCCTTGGTTTTGAGCTCAGCAGCACTTTCTGTGGTGAGCACGAGAATGGGGATACGCGCCCATTTCTCTTCCTTACGCACCGCATCAATGAAGCCAAAACCATCAAGACGCGGCATATTGATATCGGTGATGATCACATCGGGCTCGAGCCCTTCAAGAACCTCCAACCCATGCACGCCATCATCGGCCAAATGGGCGGTAAACCCCGCAGACGTCAGCGCAAGATTAAGCATATCGCGCATGGTGCGGCTGTCATCGACAGCAAGAACCTCAATACTCATGTCCAGCCCTCCGGTTGGGAAAGGGATTCCGGCGTAAACCCAAAAAGGCCGAGCTGATCAATGCAACTGTCTGAAACATTGATGATCCGCGCCGAGCCGCCCGCACCAGCACGGGTTTTGATCGCGCTCAGGATCACTTGCAGCGCTTGCGCCCCGATATGGGATACGCGCGCTGCATCAAGAACCATTTCGCCCGCAGGCGCCGCTTTCAACGCCTCGCTCAAAGGAACGATGGATTGATAATCCAGGCGGCTTTCTAATGCGATTGAACCGCTCATGTTTGCGGCCCCATTTTATCAGCCATGGGCAAAAAGTGATTTGGACAATGCATCTTTCGCGTTCCCTTACATTTCGTCTTGTTTGGGACTGTTTAGGGCGCATTGCGTTAAAACAGAGTTACGGCGCGCGGATTATTTTTAAAAGCAGCGCCTTTCCATCCGTTTTGCCCGGCTTTTCTGCGGCCAAAGCAAAAGCGCCGCCGGGCGCGCGGGCTTGGCAGCTCTGTGTTTTGGCTGTGGCGGCTGAGGGGAGAGGATCTGGCCAAGATGTGCCAGCAGGCCAGTATCCCCGTGACCTGGCTCAGTTAGGGTCGAAAATCAGAGGCGAAAACGCGCTAAGGCCGCGGGGTATGGGCCAAAAAACCTGCACATCCGGTGAGGGCGGCATAATCATCCTCAATAACAGTGACAGCGAAATTCTGCATAAACCCAGCAAAGCGCCCCTTATCACGAAACGCCTCTGCAAAGCCGAATGTGCCCAGATAGGGCGCCATTGCGCGGGCCACACCACCAACAAGATAGACCCCGCCAAAGGGCAGCTGGATCAACGACAGATTGCCCGCAACCGTCCCCAAAATCCGCACAAAAAGCCTTGCCGATTCCGTGGCGCGCGCATCCGTGCCGCTTTGCACCGCCCCCATAATCTCCGCCGCAGAGCATTCGCGCTCATCCCCCGCTTCATGGCCCAAAAACCGATAAATCCGCTCAAGGCCACGCCCCGAAAGCACATCCTCAACGGCCGGAAACCCATGCGCAGTCTCAACGAATTGGCACAGGCGCAGCTCGGCCTCATTGCGGATCGGCAGATTGGCATGGCCGCATTCAGAAGGGGTAACGATCCGCCCGCCAAATGTGTTGAACACCGGCGCCATGTTAAAACCTGTTCCGACGCCAATCACCAGTTGCGCCGCTGCATCCGAGGGCGCATGGGCCGGGGCAGGCAGGACAGCGCGCATATTATCCGGCGCGACATGGCCAAGCGCATGGCCCTGCGCCTGAAGATCATTGAGAATGGCGCAATGTTCGGCTCGGGTTGCGCGCATCAATGTGTCGCGATCAATGGTCCAATCCAGATTGGTCATCGTGCCAACCCCATCGCGCACAGGCCCCGCCACAGCAACACAGGTCGAGGCGCAATCAACATCGCCTTCCTCGGCAATATAGCGGCGCAGAACGGTCTCAAGCCCGGGCACACCCGTATTGGCATAGCGCCGGATCGAGCCCTCCAAAAGCACAGAACCGCGCGCCAAAGCGACCCGCGTATTGGTGCCGCCAATATCTGCAACGAGCGAAAGCGTATCGGCGGGGTGGGATGTCTTGGTCATTGCAGCAGGGCTCCGATGGGCAAAAAGAGAAGGCGGCACTAGGCTTTCAGCGCGGCGGTCAACATATGATACGAGGCTTTGGGCGTGCGCTTTTGGCTTTCAAAATCGACATGAACAATGCCAAAGCGCTTCTCATAACCAAGCGCCCATTCATAATTATCCAGAAGCGACCAATAGAAAAACCCCTGAACATTCGCGCCTTGCGCAATTGCCTCGCGCACGGCGCCCAAATGCGCCTTGATATATGCCATACGCTCGGGATCATGAACCGCCCCATTGATAAGCTCATCCGCCCAAGCCATGCCATTTTCAGTGATATACAGCGGCTTGCCACCAAGCGCATCATGCCCCCGCATCAGAAATTCGCGCAACCCATCGGGATAGATTTCCCAGCCCATCTGGGTCGTGGCCAAATGGCCGGGCACATCGCGCGTTGCGGGCCAAGGGGCGCCGGGATCATCCGCATGTATATGGCGCGTGTAATAGTTTACCCCAAGCCAATCAATGGGTTGCGAGATCATCTTCATGTCATCTTCCCACCCTTTTGGCATATGCGGCGCAAGCCCCTCAAGCGCCTCCGCAGGATAAACGCCCTTTGCAATCCCCTCCAAATACCAGCGATTGAACAAAGCATCCTGGCGCGCAGAAGCCGCCATATCCGCAGGCGCATTGCTTGCCGGGCGGCAATGATCGAAATTGAGCACAATCCCAAGATGATCCAGCCCCATGGCGCGCAGCCGGGTGATCGCTTCGCCATGGGCCTTAAGAACGTGATGCATCGCGCGCGCCGTGGCACGAATATCGCGCTTGCCGGGCGCATGGGCCCCAAGGAAATGGCTCAAATAGGCAACGCACCAAGGCTCATTGATCGTCGCGATCCCGGCCATCCGATCGCCGATCCTGGCCGAAATCACCTCAACATAATCCCCAAACCACTTGGCAACATCCGGGTGCGTCCAGCCGCCCAAATCGGCCAAAGCCGAAGGCATTTCCCAGTGATACAAGGTCTGAAATGGCTTCAAACCGCGCGCCAACATGCCATCCACCAAGCGATCATAATAATCCAGCCCCTCAGGATTGGCCGCGCCGCGCCCCTCGGGCATCACCCGCGCCCAAGAGGTTGAAAACCTATAAGCATCAAAACCGCCCCCAGAGAGCAGATCAAGATCCTCCTCAAAACGGTGATAATGATCGCAAGCAACAGCCCCATCCTCGGCCCGGATCACATTGCCCGGCGTGGCCGCAAATGTATCCCAATGGGTCGGGCCCGCGCCGCCAAAAGAATGGCCCTCAATTTGATAGGCCGCCGTGGCCGCACCAAAGAGAAAGCCTTTGGGAAAATCAGAACGAGAAAGAGACATTGGCGTATCCTTTGGAACTTATCTGGGGCAGGGGATGCTGCACGAAAACGGGGCGTATGGGCAATAATCACGGGCACTTAGCCACAAAGGGGCCACTTGGCATGAGGGGCCAAAAGAGGGGGCACAGAGCGCGATATATGAACAGATGTTTTAGGGGCTTGGCCTTTCAAAATAGGGCCCCGGGCCGCTTGAGGCACCAAGGATCAATTCGCATCGCAGCAATGTCTGATCGGGCTTTGAATTGGGCGTCTTGATCCGCCCCAAAACCGCGCGCGCACAGATCACGCCTGCCTCGCGTACAGAAGACCGCGTTGCGGTAAAAATCGGCGCGTCCTGGCCATTGCGCAGATAGCTGAGATCATCATCATGGGTGACAATCGAGATGTCTTTGCCAAGCACCAATCCGCGCTCTTGAATGGCCCGGCGCGCACCGATGGCGGTGATGATGGAGGAGATCAACAAAGCGCTCGGCGGTTCGGGCAAATCCAGCAGCTTTCCCGTGCTGGCATAGCCATAATGCTCGGTCATCTCGCTGCTGAACAACAGGGCCGGATCAACCGCCAACCCATGTAATTCATGAACCTTTTCATAGCCTTCGCGCCGCCGCATGGCGAAATCCATCTGCTCGATCCCATTGATCAAGGCAATGCGGCGATGGCCCTGAGCGACCAAATACTCTGTCGCCATTTCAAAAGCCCCAAGATTGTCCACATCGACCCAAGAATAGCTCTCATCCGCTGTCCCGGTGCGCCCATGAACCGCAAAGGGCATGCCGATTTCTTCAAGCAATTTGATCCGCGGATCATCGGCCCGCGGCCCATGCACAATGATCCCATCGACCGAGCCTTTGGTCGCCAGATCGCGATACATTTTCGCCTCATCCGTATCGGCCACAACCGAGAGATGCATATCATAGCCGTTCTGCGCATAAATCTCGCCGGCGCCCGCGATAAAATCGGCAAAAATCGGGTTCACAATCTCATGTTTGGTCGAGATCGGGATCACATGACCAATCGACATGGTGCGCCCGGTGGCAAGGCCCTTGGCGCGCGTATCAGGGCGATAATTGACCCGGCGCGCCTCGGATTGAACCCGCTGGCGCGTCGCTTCAGAGACCTCGGGATACCCATTCAGGGCGCGACTTACGGTTGTTTGGGACAGGCCAAGATGGGCCGAGAGTTGTTTTAAATTCATCCGTTTCCCTGCGCCTTGCGCTGTTTCTTGGTGGTCTCAAACGCATCTCAAACGCCTGATTGCCGCCGATAATCCCCTGTGCGTGCCGCCCAAAATCCATCAGGCTGAACACGCTAAAATCATTGTCTGGCGCGTAGTTTAGCCAGATGCGCAGAGCGGGTCAAAATCATGTTCAACGAAACATTTTGCGCTTTACTCAAAGCGGCGGTAAGGCCCGCGCCCAGATTTGTCTAGCGCTAACATTTTGCAATGCGTGATTGACAGATCGCTGCGTTTTGATCACCCTAGCGGTACTCAAAGCGCTTTGGAAGAGGGATTCTTACCCCGAACTTGCGCTGTATAAGTTTTTGGACGGGGCCGTTGAGCGCCGCCTATCATTGGGAGGACCACCATGAAACAGACCCTACTCGCGGGCGCTGCTGCCCTTGCGCTTAGCACAGGCGCGGCCAGTGCCGCAGGCCATTTGCCCTTTGCCCCTGGTGAAGGCGATTTTAGCTGGGACAGCTATGAAGAGCTGAAGAAACTCGATCTCAAAGGCGAGGTCATCACCGTATTTGGCACATGGCTTGGCGGCGAAAAAGACAGCTTTGAAGCGGCCATGGCCTATTTTGAAGAAGCCACAGGCGCGGATGTTCAATATTCCGGCTCCGATAGTTTTGAGCAACAAATCCTGATCGAGGCCGAAGCGGGCTCTGCGCCCAATATCGCCATCTTCCCACAGCCAGGCCTTGCCAGAGATATGGCCTCGCGCGGCTTGCTGACACCGCTCACCGATGCGGATGCGGCCTGGGTGCGCGACAATTATGCCGCCGGTCAATCCTGGGTTGATCTTGCGACCTATAAAGACAAAGCGGGCGACGAGAATTTCTACGGGATCTTCTACCGCGCGGATCTCAAATCGCTGGTCTGGTATTCGCCCGACAATTTTGAGGATGCCGGCTATGACATCCCGCAATCCATGGAAGAGCTCAAAGCCCTCTCCGATCAGATCGTCGCAGATGGCGGCACCCCTTGGTGCATCGGGCTTGGCTCAGGCGCGGCAACGGGCTGGCCTGCGACCGATTGGGTCGAAGACATGCTTTTGCGCACCGCAGAACCTTCGGTCTATGATGCATGGGTTGCCAATGAAATCCCGTTCAACGATCCGGCCATTGTGGCGGCGATTGAAGAATTCGGCGCCTTTGCGCGCAACGATGATTATGTGGCTGGCGGGGCCGGTGCCGTTGCTTCAACCGATTTCCGCGACAGCCCCAAAGGCCTGTTTAGCTCACCACCGCAGTGCTACATGCACCGCCAAGCCTCCTTCATCCCGGCCTTCTTCCCCGAAGGAACGCAAATGGGCACGGATGCGGATTTCTTCTACTTCCCCGCCTATGCCTCCAAAGATCTGGGCAAGCCGGTTCTGGGCGCAGGTACAGTGGCCACAATCACCAACGATTCCAAAGGCGCGCGCGCTTTGATCGACTATTTCAAAACACCCATCGCGCATGAGATTTGGATGGCCCAAGGCGCCTTCCTTTCTCCGCATAGCGCCGCCAACCCAGCGGTTTATGCCTCTGATGCATCGCGCGGCATGGGCGAAATCCTTCTTGGCGCAGATACGTTCCGCTTTGATGGCTCGGATCTGATGCCCGGCGCGATTGGCGCAGGTGTGTTCTGGACAGGGATGGTCGATTACACGGGCGGCAAAGACGCTGCCGAAGTGGCCGCCGAAGTGCAGGCCACATGGGACTCGATCAAGTAAGCCAAACGGCTTGATAAAATGGCTCGGCGCGTGATCCGCGCGCCGGGCAGATCATCCGCCAAATGCCAAACCGATAGCCCATAAGGGCAGGGCGCGCGCGATGAACCTTGGGAGGGGACCAGATGACAGACCAGTTGATCTTTGCCTTTGGCACGATGATTGTTGGGGTCTTTGGCTGCGTGGCCTATTTTTACTGCTCCAACGTCATCATTGATGCGATCTGGCCTGCACGCGGGGCCAATGCTGGGCGCAATATCAACCGCGCCAATGCGGTTCGGCCTTGGCTCTTCCTCGCACCGGCAATCCTGCTGCTCGGGCTCTATCTCGTCTATCCGGTGTTCAATTCGCTCTGGCTCTCGTTTCACGATCGAACCGGCGAAAATTTCATCGGCTTTGACAATTACCAATGGCTCGCGAGCGATCCGAAATTCCGCGAAAGCTTTCTCAATAATATTCTGTGGCTGCTCGTCGTGCCCGCCGCCTCGACCTTCTTTGGCCTGATCGCGGCCGCGCTGACAGACCGCATCCGCTGGGGCAACTTCGCCAAATCGCTGATCTTCATGCCCATGGCGATCTCCTTTATCGGGGCCTCGGTGATCTGGAAATTCGTCTATGATTACCGCGCCCAAGACCAAGATCAGATCGGCCTGCTCAACGCGGTGGTCGTGGCGCTTGGCGGTGATCCGCAAGCCTGGATCACAACGCCGTTTTGGAATTCCTTCTTTCTGATGGTCATCCTGATCTGGATCCAAACCGGCTTTGCCATGGTGATCCTCTCGGCTGCCCTGCGCGGCATTTCCGAGGAAACGATTGAGGCCTCCATTTTAGACGGGGCCTCGCCTTTGCAGATTTTCTTCAAGATCAAAGTGCCGCAAATCTGGGGCACGATCGCCGTTGTCTGGACAACGATCACCATCACCGTTCTCAAGGTTTTCGATATCGTTTTGGCCATGACCAATGGGCAATGGGGCAGCCAAGTTTTGGCCAACCTGATGTTTGATTGGATGTTTCGCGGGGCCGATTACGGGCGCGCCTCGACGGTCGCTTTGGTGATCATGCTGATGGTCACGCCGATCATGGTCTGGAATATTCGCAACGCCAACAAGGAGATGCGCTGATGGATAATATCGCAGGCGCACGCCCCGCGCTCAGCTGGGCCGTCAATATCGCCGTTGTCATCCTTGTGCTGGCCTGGACAATCCCAACCCTTGGCTTGCTGATCTCCTCTTTCCGGGATCGCGACCAGATCAATACAAGCGGCTGGTGGACATCCCTTTCCGCCTCCGAGCAAAACATCGTGGCCCGCGCTGAAGCCCCCGATAAAGCGGCGCAAATCGGCGATAGCTGGCAAGTCTCGGGCAGCATCTTTGAAACCGGGCAGGGCGAGATAACCGCCTTTGGCATCACCTCCCAAGCGCCAACTGAATTTAAACCGGGCGATACCGCCACCCATAGATCGGGCGCCCAGATTTTGGTTCAAAAAGATGGCGCTTATACGATCAGCTACAGCGAAAAACCAAGCGGCAACCGCGGATTGCGCCTCTTTGCGACCTCGCTAACCTCCCCAAGCTTCACGCTGGCCAATTATGATCGGGTGCTCTTCTCAGAAGGGATCGCGCGCAGCTTTATCAACACCTTTACCGTGACAATCCCAGCAACCATCATCCCAATCCTGATCGCCGCCTTTGCCGCCTATGCCCTTGCTTGGATGGAGTTCCCGGGCCGCGCGCTTTTGATCGCCATTGTCGTGGGGCTACTGGTTGTGCCGCTGCAAATGTCGCTTATCCCTTTGCTAAAGCTGCATAATTCCATCGGACTTGGCAAAAGCTACCTTGGCATATGGATGGCGCATACGGGCTTTGGCTTGCCGCTCGCGATCTATCTGCTGCGCAATTATATCGCCGGATTGCCGCGCGAAATTATCGAGAGCGCCCGTGTTGACGGCGCGACCGATTTCGAGATTTTCCGCCGCATCATCCTGCCACTGTCCTTCCCTGCGCTTGCCAGTTTTGCGATCTTCCAATTCCTCTGGGTCTGGAATGATCTTCTGGTCGCGACCGTTTTCCTTGGCAACACAGAAAGCCAGCTGGTGATGACAGGCCAACTGCGCGAGCTTCTGGGCAGCCGGGGCGGCGATTGGGAAATTCTTGCAAGCTCGGCCTTCATCTCGATTGCGGTGCCGCTGCTTGTCTTCTTTGCAATGCAAAAATACCTCGTGCGCGGCCTGCTGGCCGGCTCGGTCAAAGGCGGATAAATACAGATGAACGCAGCAGAACAACCCCTCAATCAGCCCGCGCAATCCAGCGATTGGTGGCGCGGCGCGGTGATTTATCAAGTCTATCCGCGCAGCTTTCAGGACAGCAATAATGATGGGATCGGCGATCTTGGCGGGATCACATCGCGGCTGCCCTATATCGCCTCGCTTGGCGTGGATGCGCTGTGGATTTCGCCGTTCTTTACCTCGCCGATGAAGGATTTTGGCTATGATGTTTCGGATTATTGCGATGTCGATCCGATGTTTGGCACTTTGGCCGATTTTGATGCGCTGATCACGCGCGCCCATGAGCTTGGCCTTAAAGTGATGATTGATCTGGTGCTCTCGCATACCTCGGATCAGCACCCTTGGTTTGTTGAGAGCCGCAAAGATCATGCCAACCCCAAAAGCAATTGGTATGTCTGGGCCGATGCCAAAGAAGATGGCACGCCGCCCAACAATTGGCTCTCCATCTTTGGCGGTTCGGCCTGGGCCTGGGACGCAGGGCGGATGCAATATTATCTGCATAATTTCCTCACCGAGCAGCCCGATCTGAACTTCCACGAACCCCAAGTGCAGGCGGCATTGCTTGATGCGGCAAGCTTCTGGCTTGAGCGCGGCGTTGATGGGTTTCGCCTTGATACGATCAATTTCTATTTTCACGATGCTGAACTGCGCTCCAACCCGGCGCTGCCCAAAGAGGCCCGCAACGCCACCATCGCGCCCGCCGTGAACCCCTATAATTGGCAAGAACATATCTACTCAAAGAACCGCCCGGAAAACCTTGATTTCCTTCGCAAATTGCGCGCCGTGATGGAGCCATATGGCGCCGCTGCCGTTGGCGAAGTGGGCGATGCGCAGCGCGGGCTTGAAATCCTCGGCCAATATACCGCGGGCGATGATCTGATGCAGATGTGCTATGCGTTTGAGCTGCTTTCAGGCGATCAACCCACCGCCGCATATGTCGCCGAGGTGATGACCAAACTCACCGATACGGCCCCCGATGGCTGGGCCTGCTGGGCCTATTCCAACCATGATGTTGTGCGCCATATCACCCGCTGGGGCCTCTCAGAGGATGCCGCGCGCCTCTTTACAACACTGCTGATGTGCCTGCGCGGATCGGCCTGCATCTACCAAGGCGAAGAGCTCGGCCTGCCCGAGGCGGAGGTCGCCTTTGAGGATCTCCAAGATCCCTATGGCATCACCTTTTGGCCCGAATTTAAGGGGCGCGATGGCTGCCGCACGCCGATGGTCTGGGAGCAAAGCAATTCCAATGGCGGCTTTTCCCAAGCGCCCAAAACATGGCTTCCCGTGGCAGCAAATCATCTGTCAAAATCGGTCGCAGAAGCAGAAGCAACGCCCGGCGCGCTGCTCCATCACTACCGCGCGGCGATCAAACTGCGCCATAGCCACAGCGCCCTAAGCGAAGGCGCGCAATCGCCGCTCAAAGCGCAAGGGGATCTGCTGCTCTTTACCCGCAAAGCCCTGGGCGAAGAGATCCTCTGCCTCTTCAATATGGGCGAGACCCCCGCGCCTTATACGCTGCCCCAGGGCGATTGGAACAATATCGCCACAGCTCTTGGCGGCGCTCCCGTTGATGCAAGCAAGACCCTGACACTCGCGCCTTGGCAAACCGCCATATTCAAACGCAGCCTCTAACGCTGGACCTAGGAGAATAACCCATGGCTGATCTTAAATTATCTAGCGTTGCCAAGACATACGGCGGCAAAGTTAATGTTCTCAAAGACATCAATCTTGATATCAAAACCGGCGAATTGATTGTCTTTGTTGGCCCCTCTGGCTGCGGCAAATCTACCTTGCTGCGCATGATCGCCGGGCTTGAGCGTATCTCCGGCGGGACGCTCGAGATCGACGGTGAAGTGATGAACGATGTCCCCCCCGCCAAACGCGGCATCGCCATGGTCTTTCAATCCTACGCGCTTTACCCCCATATGACCGTGCGCGATAACATGGCCTTCGCGCTGAAAATTGCCAAAATGCCAAAGGCTGAAATCGACGCCGCTGTGGAGAACGCCGCGCGTATCCTCCAACTCACCGATTATCTGGATCGCCTGCCCAAAGCGCTCTCAGGCGGGCAGCGCCAACGGGTGGCCATCGGGCGCGCGATCGTGCGCGATCCCAAAGTCTATCTCTTTGATGAACCGCTCTCCAATCTCGATGCGGCTCTGCGCGTCGCGACCCGGATCGAAATCGCCCAACTCAAAGAAGCCATGCCCGGCTCAACCATGATCTACGTCACCCATGATCAGGTCGAAGCGATGACTTTGGCGGATCGGATCGTCGTTCTGGCCAATAAAGGCATCGCCCAAGTCGGCTCCCCGCTTGATCTCTACGAGCGCCCCGAAAATGAATTTGTCGCCCAGTTCATCGGCTCCCCCGCAATGAACCTGATCCCCGGCAAAATCATCGCAACCGGGGCCAAAACCAAGGTTGATCTGGGCAATGGCGCCGTGGCGATCTCCTCGGTTCCAACGACAAAGGCCGATATGGGGCTGGACGTAAATGTTGGCGTGCGTCCCGAAGATATGATCGCGGCGAAAAAGGACTACCTCTTTGATGGAACCGTCGGATTTGTCGAGGCTTTGGGAGAGGTCACTTTGCTGTATTTCACCCCGCAAGAGGGCCGCGAAGCCGTGATTGGCAAACTGCCCGGCATTCACGACGGCTTGCGCGGCCAATCGGTAAAACTCACCGCCGCCCCGGAAAAGGTCCACCTATTCGCAAATGGGAAATCGCTTCTCTATCGCTGAGCCGAAACTCACCTCGTGCACCTCTTAATCACAGCGCCATGAGTATTTGTGCCAAGAAAAAGTAGCGCCGCTTTGCGTTTCGCAGTTGTTCAAATATCCCCGCCGGAGGCATCCGCATTCTCAGCCTCTTGTGCAAGACAATATTGGTTGCAGCCCCTGCCAAAGGCGCGTTTTGCATCAGAGGGCAGGGGGCGGTTTTACAGCAGGTTTGGCAGCCAAAGCACGATCCCCGGGAAGGAGATCAAAACCGCAACCGTAACAACATCGGCGACAAAGAAAGGCGAGGCGCCGCGAAACACATCCTGAACGGAAATTGGCAATTTGCTGTCTTGGGCCACACCCGCCACCACAAAGCAGTTGAGCCCAATAGGCGGGGTGATCAGGCAAAGCTCTGCCATTTTCACCACAATAATCCCAAACCAAATCGCGCAGTTTTCCCCCGACATCCCAAGCACAGAGTCAGCCGCCGTTACATTGGCGCCGCCATTGAGCGCCATCACGGCAGGGAAAGTTACTGGAAGGGTGAGGATCAGCATCCCAATCGCATCCATGAACATCCCCAAGATCACATAGACCCCAAGGATGATCAGCAGCGTTAGATAGGCCGGTTGCTCAAGCCCGCTGATCCAATCGGCAAAGACCGTCGGCAATTTGGCAAAGCCCAAGAAACGCACATAGATCAGCACGCCCCAGATCATCGTAAAGATCATCACCGTGAGTTTGGCCGCTTCCATCAGAGCCGAGGAAAGCTGCCCCCATTTCATGCCCTTCCAGATCGCCATGATCAAAACGACAAATGCCCCAAGCGCGCCTGCCTCTGTTGGGGTCGCCCAGCCGAAATAGATCGAATAAACGATGATGAAGACCACAAGGAAGATCGGCAAAGTGCCGGGCAGGGATTCAAAGCGCTGTTTCCAGCTAAAGCCGCGCACCGGCGGGCCAAGATCTTTGCGATATTTCGCAAGGCCGATCACAAGCCCTGCATAGATCAGCGCCGAGACAGCACCGGGCAGAAAACCTGCGAGCAAGAGCTTGCCCACGGATTGCTCAACGATGATCGCATAGATCACCAAAATCGCCGAGGGCGGGATGAGCGAGGCAAGCGTGCCGCCAGCCGCCACAACGCCCGCCGCAAAGCGTTTGTCATAGCCAGCATTCAGCATTTCGGGGATAGCGATGCGCGCAAAAACGGCCGATGTCGCCACAGAGGCGCCGGAAACAGCCGCAAAGCCAGCCGTTGAAAAAACCGTGGCCACACCAAGCCCGCCGGGCACCCAACCAACCCAGCGTTTGGCCGCTTCAAAGAGGTATTTTGTTAGCCCGGCGTAATAGGCAAGATAGCCGATCAGGATAAAGGTTGGGATCAGCGATAGGGCATAAGTTGTTGATTTTGAATGTGGAATTTGCCCCGAAAGCTTCATCGCAGTGATCAGGCCCTTATCGAACCCCTGCTTTTGCATGAAGAAGAGGCACAGACCGGTAAAGCCGATAAAGGCCGTCGCAAATGCCACCCGCACGCCGATAATCACCAGCAAAAGCAGCAGCCCCGAAAGCCAAAGCGACAGGTTGAAAATATCGACGCCTGCAAGCAGCGCCTTCATGTCGATCAGACTATCCATCAGCGCCATCCATAGCTTCGGCCTCGGCCATCGCTTGTTCTGTGGCGTCCATCACAAGAGGCACGGCCACCGGGTTATCATCATTGCGTTTGAGCGCGCGCGCATAGCCCCAAAGCTGAAGCACAAGCCGCCCCCAAAGCACCGCCATTGAGACCGTGACCAAAAGCTTGGCCGGCCAAAGCGGCAAGCCAATATCAATCGAGCTGTCAGAAGACCAGCGCGGGCGGGCAAAATCAAAGCTGCGCTCGAAATGGAAATAGGTGCCATAGACAAGCGCTGTGACCACAAAGAGCATAAACAGGATCGAGAGGAATTCCGCGAGCCAAAGCGGGCGGCGGTGCAACTGACCGATCACAATATCCATGCGGATATGCCCCCCCTCACGCTGGCAATAGCTCAGGCCGAGAAAAGCAAAGATCGCCATGAATTGCTGTGTCCAATCAATATATCCCGGCACAGGCGCATTGAGAAGTTTGCGCGAGATAACATGCACAACGGCCAACATCACAAGCGCAAAGATCGTAATCCCTGCGGCCAGATTCATAGCCGATTCAATTTTAAAATACGCACGATCAAACCGCGACAGCGCCGAGCTGTCACTTAAGACAGGGGATGAGGACATATTGCCACCTAATGGGAAAGGAAGGGGCCCCGATTGCGGAGCCCCATTTGCTTTATTTGCTCAACGTGGATTGGATGAGATCATAGAGCTCTTGGCCAGGAATGCCTTGGCCTTCCATCGTTTTGATCCATTCATCGCGGATCGGGCCTGCGGCCTTTTCGCGGAATTCAGCAATCACACTGTCTTCCAGAACGACTTTTTGAACCTCTTTTTCGCTCAGAACGGTTTCCCATTTGGACAGAACGTTTTGCTCATAATTATCAACATAATGCTGAACGGATTCTGCAACCGAACTGTCAAGCGCTTCCCGCTCTGCATCCGTCAGGGCCGCGTAGGCATCTGTGTTCACAACAACCGGGCAATTCACTGTGCCGGGGTTGAGGTTCTGCGTCCACCAATCGGCGATGTCGATGGTGCGGTAAGCGAAATGCGCGTGTTGGGCGAAAGCCACCGTATCCACAACGCCGCTTTCCATCGCATTATAAGCCTCGGTCGCGGTTACAGAGGTTGGCACCGCGCCCACAGCAGAGAAAGCTTTGCCGATACCGCCTGTGGCGCGCACCCGCATGCCTTCAAATTTCGCCAATGTATCCGCAGGATCGCCGACACCAACAAGATTGTATTGCGGCATTGGGGATGGCATCAAAAGTTTCGCATTCCAGCGCGCCAGATCAGCAACTGTGGCCGGGTGCTGATAGATTGCATTGGACACAGCGACTTCTTGTGCAAGCGTGCTCACGCCGATAAAGGGCAGCTCAAGCACAGTTAGCGTGGGGTTTTTATCCGCGTGGTAGCCCGCGCAGATCTGGGCCATTTCAAAGGCGCCAATGGAAATCCCATCCAGGTTTTCGTTGTTCTTGGAAAGCGTGCCATAGCCCAGCGTGATCTTAAACTCACCATTGGTTTTGGCGGAAACCAGCTCGGCCAGTTTTTCGACATGCTCGGTAAAGGCGCGCCGTGAGCCCCAAACAGAGACATTCCATTCCGTGGCCATGGCTTCGCCAGCAAAGCTTAGCGACAGGGCGACAAGGGCGGTTTTGCCCAGTAGATTTTTCATGATTTTCCTCCCAGAAATTCTTTTTTTCCCATCCGAAAGCCTAGCGCCAAGGATGCAAATGGTCAATCAGTAATTTTATCAAGGGGCTGGAAGGGCTGTTTTCTGGGCGCCGCTGATGGGGCGGGATTAGAGCGGGAACCGCCTGCGCGGCGGGGCGCGATCACGCCGATATGGGCAAATTGCTGCTTGAAAGGCGGTATGCGCTTTGTGGGATGGGTACACGCGCGCTGCGGGAGGAGGCGCGGAGCCCGAAAATTGGGCAGGGCGCCATTCAACGGGGCGGCGCGCGCAACGGCGCAGCCTTATAAATGGCCGCCCTGTGAAAAGACAGCGCTGCGGCCTCCCGCGACAAGACAAGTTGCGGCCTCCCGCGACAAGGCGGCGCTTTTAAAGAGCGGCAAAAACACCCATAACAGCCCAAAGCGATCAACCACGAAGCCCCCCATCTGCCACCGGCCAAACAAAGAGGCACAGGATGCAATTTACCCCAAGACCGCCCCTTTGGGCCCGCACACCGCCCGCGATATTCCCGCCCATCCTGGGCTTGTTGGGCATTGGCCTTGCGTGGCGCGCCGCGAGCCGCAGCCTCAATGCGCCGGCTTGGATTGGCGAGATGATGCTTGGCGCGGTGGGGCTGCTTTTTGTCTTTGCGCTGGTGGCGTTTTTGAGCAAAGTCGCGCGCCGCCCGGGCGTTTTGCTTGAGGATTTGAACATTCTGCCCGGGCGGGCCGGGATTGCCGCGGCTTCGCTGGCTTTGATGTTATTTGCAGCGCTGATGATCCCCTATGCGCCTGTCTTGGCGCGGTATATTTGGATCGCGGCTTTTGGGCTTCACGGGTTTTTGGCTTTGTTGATGCTCTATGTTTTGGCCAAAAGCCCCAAGGAGCAGCGGCAGGTAACGCCGATTTGGCATCTGAGTTTCGTTGGTTTTATCGTTTTGCCATTGGCGGGCATGCCTTTGGGCTATGTTGAGATCGCGCGCTGGATTTTCTGGGCGACTTTGCCGATTGCTGCGATAATCTGGGCGGTGAGCCTTTGGCAATTTATCCGCAACCGCGCGCCCGAGCCATTGCGCCCTTTGTTTGCGATCCATCTATCTCCGATTTGCCTGTTTGCGATTGTTGCCGCTGGGATTGGGTATGAGCAGATCGCAATCGGCTTTGCCGCTGCGGCGGTGATGGCTTTGGCGGTATTGCTGATCTTTGGGCCATGGTTGATGCGGGCGGGGTTCAGCGCGTTATGGGGCGCTTTTACCTTTCCGATGGCGGCGTTTTGCAATGCGATGCTGGCGGTCGAACCCTTTGGCCCGCATCTGTTTGGCCTATTGGCGCGGATTTGTTTGGCGCTGGCGAGCATTGCGGTGATCTTGATTGCGGTGAAGATCCTGCAGGCCTGGAGCAAGGGCAAGCTGGCCGTGGCGAGCAATGCAGCGCAGGCATAGTGCGGGTTTGGGGCCGGTTGGGATGGGGCCCGTTGGGAAGGGGCCAGTTGGGATGGGGCCGGTTGGGATGGGGCCTTGAAGGTTTTGCGCGTTGGGGGCTGAGGATTTGAGTATTTGGGCCAAGAAAAAGTCTGGTTGGATGTCCGGTGTGCGCGCGCGGTTTGCTGTGAGGCGGGTGTGGGTGCGGTTTTGGTGTGATGCGAGCTTTAATGGGGACGGGTTTGCGGGTAGGGGGAGGCGCGCATGAAGGGGGGGAGATATTGGCGCGTTTGGGCGGTTTTTTCGCCTTCAAGCCCGGCACAAATCAAATAGGCCTTTTCAGGCGCGCGCTTCCATGAGATAGGGACGCGTCAAACGAACTCATCCAAGGAGAGACCCCATGGAGATTCGCGAGGCACTCACCTTCGACGATGTCCTGCTTGTTCCCGCAGCTTCCACGGTTCTGCCGTCGACAGCTGATACACGCACCCGTGTGACCCAATCCATCAGCATGAATATTCCGCTGCTCAGCTCCGCCATGGACACGGTAACGGAATCGCGCATGGCCATTGCGATGGCGCAATCGGGCGGCATTGGCGTTGTGCATCGCAACCTCTCCATTGAAGAGCAATCGCGCGAGATCCGCCGGGTGAAACGTTTTGAGAGCGGCATCGTTTACAACCCAATCACTCTAACCGCGGATCAGACCTTGGCCGATGCGCGCGCCTTGGCTGAGCGCTATAACTTTACCGGCTTTCCCGTGGTGGATGAACGCGGCCATGTTGTTGGGATTGTGACCAACCGCGACATGCGATTCGCCGAGAGCGATAAGACCCCGGTGCGCGCGATGATGACGGTCGATAATCTGGCCATTCTGCGCGAGCCTGCGGATTTGGAAGAGGCCAAGAGCCTGATGCGATCGCGCCGGATTGAGAAGCTTTTGGTGACCAATGAGGCGGGCAAGCTGACCGGCCTGTTGACGCTCAAGGACACAGAGCAAGCCGTTTTGAACCCTTCGGCCTGTAAGGATGAGCTGGGGCGCCTGCGGGTGGCCGCCGCCACGACCGTTGGCGATGCAGGGTTTGAGCGCTCTGAGGCTTTGGTTGATGCAGGTGTTGATATTATCGTGATTGATACAGCCCACGGCCATTCCGAGGGCGTCGCGATGGCGGTAAAACGGGCGCGCGCGCTTTCCAGCACCGTTCAGATTATTGCGGGCAACGTCGCCACAGGCGAGGCCACGCGCGCGCTGATTGATGCGGGCGCCAATGGGATCAAGGTTGGCATTGGGCCGGGTTCGATCTGCACCACGCGGATGGTGGCCGGCGTTGGTGTGCCGCAGCTCTCGGCTGTTATGGATTGCGCGGCTGCCGCGGGCGATGTGCCTGTTATCGCGGATGGTGGCATCAAATTCTCCGGCGATTTTGCCAAGGCGATTGCGGCCGGTGCCTCTTGCGCCATGGTTGGCTCAATGATTGCCGGGACGGATGAAAGCCCCGGCGAGGTGATCCTCTATCAGGGCCGTTCTTTTAAGAGCTATCGTGGCATGGGCTCGCTTGGCGCCATGGCGCGCGGTTCGGCCGATCGGTATTTTCAAAAGGATGCCGCTTCTGACAAGCTCGTGCCTGAGGGGATCGAGGGGCAGGTCGCTTATAAGGGCAGTGCGAATGCGGTGATCCATCAGCTTGTCGGCGGTCTGCGCGCGGCAATGGGCTATACCGGCAATGGCACGATTGAAGAGATGCGCAAGAACTGCACATTTGTTAAGATCACTGGTGCTGGCTTGAAAGAAAGCCATGTGCATGATGTTCAGATCACCCGCGAAAGCCCGAATTACCGGATCGGCTAAGGCGTCCACATAAGAATTGGAGGCCTGCTGCTTTTGGGGCGGCGGGCCTTTTTTGATCCGGGGTGGTGCGCGATGTGTGGCCCCAATGAGAGGCAAATGCCATGATCCCTGCGGCTCGTATCTCTGCTGCCATCGACATTCTGGATGACATCCTTGCCGGCAATGCCGCAGAACAGGTGCTGACCCGTTGGGCGCGCGCCAATCGCTATGCGGGATCGGGGGATCGGGCCGCCATTCGTGATCTGGTCTTTGAAGCGCTGCGCCGGATGCGCTCTTTTGCTTGGCTTGGCGGGGCAGATATGGCGGCGCCAAACGGGCGGGCTTTGATGATCGGGGCGCTGCGGGCAGGGGGGCAGGCGCCGGAAGCGCTTTTTGATGTCGGGCGTTTTGCGCCTGCGCCTTTGAGCGAAGAAGAGCTGGCACATGCGCCAAGCCTGACCGAAGCGCCGCGCGAAATTGCGCTGGATTGCCCCGCGTGGTTGCTCACAAAATTCGATGCGGCATTGGGGGCGCAAGCGGATGCTGTTTTGCACCTGATGCAAAGCCGCGCGCCGGTGTTTTTGCGGGTCAATCTGGCGCGCACAACCCGCGATGAAATGGTCGCCACCCTTGCCCTTGATGGGATCGAGACCGCGCCACACGCCCTTTCCCCAAGCGCGCTTGAAGTGCTGAGCAACCCGCGCCGCATTGCCAATTCTCAAGCCTATGCAGATGGGTTGATCGAGCTTCAGGATGCGGCCAGCCAAGCGATTGTGGATCTGCTTCCGCTTCAAGATGGGGTGCGCATCCTTGATTATTGTGCGGGCGGGGGCGGCAAATTGCTGGCCATGGCGGCGCGCGCAAAGGCGCAGTTTACCGCCCATGATATTGATTCGCGCCGCATGCGCGATATTGCGCCACGGGCCGAACGGGCGGCCATTTCCGGCATCACTTATGCCGAGCCGGGCGCACCAAAAGGTACGTTTGATCTGGTGCTCTGTGATGCGCCTTGCTCTGGCTCTGGTTCTTGGCGGCGCGCGCCCCAAGCCAAATGGGATCTCGATGCGGCCCGCCTTGCTGAGCTTTGCGAAATTCAGGCCGATGTGCTTGATCAAGCGCAGGGTCTTGTCGCGCCCGGCGGCCTGCTTGCCTATGCGACCTGCTCACTGTTTGATCAAGAAAACAGCGCCCAGATCGCGGCCTTTATCGCCCGTCATCCAGGCTGGACCCTCCAGAGCCACCATTTGCTTACACCGATGGATGGTGCGGATGGGTTTTTCTGCGCTCTCTTGACGCGTTAACACTTTCACCGCTACACAACCTATGGGTGTACCTTTTCGCGGGGGCACTCAGTGATCGGCAATTCTGTCGCGTCTTAAGGTGGGGTTAACCAAAAACTTGCAACAGTCAGGAGAACGAATCTCAAGGGAGGCAGGCCAAGTGTCCGAAACGGCGCTCGCACCTGATACAATCACCCGCGCGGCGCGCAAATTGGCCCCCGGCAGCATTTATCTGGCGGCGCTTGGGGTTGTTGCGATTGGCGGTGCTTTTGCGGCGCCAGACCCGCGGCTTGGCCTTGGGTTTATGGTCCTTGGGATCACATTGCTTTGGATCGTGCTGATCGTGCGCCTCTTGGTGCAGCGCTATTTGCGCTCGCGCAGCCGCGTTCATGAAACCATTGCCGGGTTTATTGCCAATGATGCGGCCCCGTCCTTTACCACCAATGGCGATGGGGTGATCGGCTATCAAAACCAAGCCGCAACAGAAGAATTTGGCGGCGAGGGCGGGCGCACATTGCTTGCGGCCCTGGGCGAAGTCTTTGCCTCTCCCGGCGCGACCCTGCTGCGCCTGCAATCGCGTGCTCAAAGCCAAGGGGCGGCGCGCGAAGATGTTGTGACCCGCAGCGGCCATATCCGCCTCAGCGTGCATCAAATTGGTGATGATGGCTATCTTTGGCGCCTCGAAAGCCTCAGCGAACGCAGCAAAGATCGCGGGGCCGATGCGATTGCTCTGCCGATGATGTCTGTTTCCAAATCGGGAACTGTGCTGCATATGAACGAGGCGCTGCGCAAGCTTTTGGGCGGGCAGGAGGGCGCGCTTGATCGCATCATCAATGATCTGCCCCTGCGCCCCGGTGATATTCATGAAGTCGCGGGCCGCGATGGCAAAATGCGCTGCCAAATCACCGAAGTGATCAGCGCAGCCGGGCGCCGTGAGCTCTATTTTATGCCGCAAAATACCGCGCGCGCCGGGGATTGGGATCTTCTGGATGCGCTGCCCGTGCCCCTGCTGAAAATGGATGCGCAAGGCCATGTGCAGCTCGCCAATCGCCCCGCGCGCGATCTCCTCGCAACGCCTGAAATCGCCGGTATTGAATTCGCGGATCTGGTCGAAGGGCTCGGGCGCTCGGTGACCGATTGGCTGATGGAAGCGGCAGAGGGGCGCACCGTCCTCAAACCCGAGATTGTCCGCGCGACCCGCCCCATGGGGGAAACCTTCCTGCAAATCACCCTTAACCGCGTGATTGAAGGTGATGATGTTGCGCTGATCGCCGTGCTCAACGATGCCACCGAGCTCAAAACCCTAGAGGCGCAGTTTGTCCAAAGCCAGAAAATGCAAGCCATCGGCCAGCTCGCCGGCGGCGTTGCACATGATTTCAACAATTTGCTGACGGCGATTTCCGGCCATTGCGATCTGCTGCTTCTGCGCCACGATAAAGGCGATCCTGATTTTGGCGATCTCGTTCAAATTCACCAAAACGCCAATCGCGCCGCCTCGCTTGTTGGCCAATTGCTGGCGTTCTCGCGCAAACAAACCCTCAAACCCGAAGTGGTTGATCTGCGCGATGCGCTCTCTGATCTTACCCATCTTTTGAACCGCTTGGTTGGCGAAAAAGTGCGCCTCGCGCTGGATCATGATCCAAGCCTGCATATGATCCGCGCCGACAAACGCCAGATTGAGCAAGTGATCATGAACCTTGTGGTGAATGCGCGCGATGCTATGCCCGAGGGCGGCGAGATCTCCATCGAGACCCGCAACGAAAACCTCACAACCCCCTATGAACGGGATCGTGTCGCCGTTCCGCCGGGCAAATATGTTGTGGTGAAAGTGACCGACAAAGGCACAGGTATCCCCGCCGACAAGCTGCAAAAAGTGTTTGAACCCTTCTTCACAACCAAACGTACCGGCGAAGGCACCGGCCTTGGCCTGTCAACTGCTTACGGCATCGTCAAACAAACCGGCGGCTTCATTTTCGTCGATTCCATTGTCGGGCAGGGCACGTCTTTTACGCTTTTCCTCCCGGCCCATGACAAAGCCGTCAACAAAGAGTTGAGCCAGCCTGTGCCAACGCCGCCCCAAACCCAAAGCCATGAAAGCGGTGTGATTCTCCTCGTGGAAGATGAAGCCCCCGTGCGCGCATTTGCCTCGCGCGCGCTGCGGATGCGCGGCTATACGGTGATCGAGGCGGAGAACGCCGAAGAAGCGCTCAACACGCTCGAAGACACCAGCCTTGTCGTCGATGTCTTTGTGACAGATGTGATCATGCCCGGGCTCGATGGCCCAAGCTGGGTGTCGCTCGCGCTTGAAAAACGCCCCGGTGTAAAAGTCGTGTTTGTCTCAGGCTATGCCGAAGAAAGCTTCGCAGAACAACAAGCGCGAATCCCCAATTCGGTTTTCCTCCCCAAACCGTTTTCCCTATCGGAACTCACCGCAACGGTGCAGGAGCAAATTCACTAGGCCGCATAACCTATTGAATAAAATGCCATTTCCGCCCCTCGCTTTAACCATGCCTCTTTTCCAGCCCTTGGTAACCAACTGTTAACCAGGCTTGCGCCAAAATGACATATAACATTTTAGTTGAAATGTTCTCTTTTTGATCTCATAAGGGTAAATAGAACAAGAGGCGAACATCAGCAGCATTGCCGCCCCCCCAAGGGTATGGAATAAGGGAAGAGAACAATGGCCACAACAACGTCGGTAGAGATGAACAACAAGCGCGATAGCGAAAAACAAAAGGCGCTCGATTCTGCGCTGGCTCAGATCGAACGCCAGTTCGGCAAGGGCTCGATCATGAAACTCGGCGGCGATAATGCGATCGCCGAGATCGAATCCACCTCAACCGGCTCCCTTGGCCTTGATATTGCGCTCGGAATTGGCGGTATCCCAAAAGGGCGCGTGGTTGAGATTTATGGCCCCGAAAGTTCCGGCAAAACAACGCTGACACTGCATTGCATCGCAGAAGAGCAGAAAAAAGGCGGCGTCTGCGCCTTTGTTGATGCCGAACATGCGCTTGATCCGATCTATGCGCGCAAACTTGGCGTGAACTTGGATGAATTGCTGATCTCGCAGCCCGACACTGGCGAACAAGCGCTTGAAATCGTTGATACATTGGTGCGCTCCGGCGCGGTCAATATGGTCGTGGTTGATTCTGTTGCCGCCCTGACGCCCAAATCAGAACTCGAAGGCGATATGGGCGACAGCTCGGTTGGCGTTCATGCCCGCTTGATGAGCCAAGCCATGCGCAAACTCACCGGCTCCATCAGCCGGACAAAATGCACCG
This sequence comes from Paracoccaceae bacterium, assembly GCA_050633265.1. Classification (GTDB taxonomy): domain Bacteria; phylum Pseudomonadota; class Alphaproteobacteria; order Rhodobacterales; family Rhodobacteraceae; genus JBLHZY01. Next base: position 174,026 of record JBOEGE010000001.1, read on the forward strand.
TGATCTTCATCAACCAAATCCGCATGAAAATCGGCGTGATGTTTGGCTCGCCCGAAACAACAACAGGCGGCAACGCGCTGAAATTCTACTCCTCCGTGCGCCTCGATATTCGCCGCATCGGCGCCATCAAAGACCGCGATGATGTTGTCGGCAACCAAACCCGCGTCAAAGTCGTTAAAAACAAAGTCGCACCGCCCTTCAAACAGGTCGAATTTGACATCATGTATGGCGAAGGCATTTCCAAAACGGGCGAATTGCTTGATCTTGGCGTGAAGGCCGGCATTGTAGAGAAATCCGGCAGCTGGTTTAGCTATGGCGATGAGCGGGTCGGGCAGGGGCGCGAGAATGCCAAGGAATTTCTCAAAGAAAACAAACATATCGCTCTTGAGATCGAAGATAAAATCCGCGCCTCCCATGGGCTCGATTTCGATCTGGATGCACAGATGGATCACGATGATGGTCCCGATGATCTCGTCGAAGAATAGCGGATCACAAATGGATTGGAACGGGCCGTGCATTCGCGCGGCCTTTTCACTTTTCTCGGTTGAAAACCGCCAGTCTGTGGACAGGCAAGCTGCGCAAGCGTAAACAGGCGCGACACTTCATTTTTGAGAGCTCCGCGCATAATGGCCAGCCTGAACGATATCCGCTCAACCTTCCTGAATTTCTTTGAAAACAACGATCACCAAATCGTTGACAGTTCGCCGCTCGTGCCGCGCAATGATCCCACATTGATGTTCACCAATGCAGGCATGGTGCAGTTTAAGAATTGTTTCACAGGTGTTGAAAAACGCGATTATCAGCGCGCCACCACTTCGCAAAAATGCGTCCGCGCAGGCGGCAAACACAACGATCTCGATAACGTCGGCTACACCGCGCGCCACCATACATTTTTCGAGATGCTCGGCAATTTCTCTTTTGGCAATTACTTCAAAGAAGAAGCGATCCCCTTTGCCTGGGATTTGCTGACCAAAGAATTCGGTATCGACAAAGACCGTTTGCTCGTCACCGTTTATCACACCGATGATGAAGCCGCGAATATCTGGAAGAAATACGCAGGCCTGCCGGATGATCGCATCATTCGCATCGCCACGGATGATAACTTTTGGTCCATGGGCGCGACCGGTCCTTGCGGGCCCTGTTCCGAGATTTTCTATGATCACGGCGATCATATTTGGGGCGGCCCTCCCGGCAGCCCGGATGAAGATGGCGACCGTTTCATCGAGATTTGGAACATCGTTTTCATGCAAAACGAGAAGTTCGAAGATGGCACCCTGCGCGATTTGCCCAACCAATCCATTGATACGGGCATGGGGCTTGAGCGAATTGGCGCGCTGTTGCAAGGCAAACATGATAATTACGACACAGACGTGATGCGCAGCTTGATCGAAGCCTCAGCGCATGCGACCAGCGCCGATCCAGATGGCCCCGGAAATGTTCATCACCGTGTCATCGCCGATCACCTGCGCTCAACCTCATTTTTGATTGCGGATGGGGTGCTGCCCTCTAATGAAGGGCGCGGATATGTTTTGCGCCGGATCATGCGCCGCGCCATGCGCCATGCGCATCTTTTGGGGGCGAAAGATCCGGTCATGCACCGCCTCGTTGGCGCGCTTGTTGGGGAAATGGGCGGCCATTACAAAGAGTTACAGCGCGCGCAATCCCTGATCGAAGAAACCCTGCGCAATGAAGAAACCCGGTTCCGCGAAACCCTTGATCGCGGTCTTCGCCTGCTTGATGATGAGCTCAGCAACCTGCCCGAAGGCGCCGCACTTCCCGGCAAAGCGGCCTTTAAGCTCTATGATACATTCGGTTTCCCCCTTGATTTGACCCAAGACGCCCTGCGCGAAAAGGGCCGTGAAGTTGAAACCGAAGGGTTCAATGCAGCGATGGAAGCGCAAAAAGCCAAGGCGCGCGCGGCTTGGTCTGGCTCTGGCGATACGGCCGATGCGACCATCTGGTTTGACATCGCCGAAGAACACGGCACCACAGAATTCCTCGGCTACGATACCGAAGAGGCCGAGGGCCAAGTGCTCGCCATCATCCGCGATGGCGCCCATGAGCAACACGCCGAAACCGGTGAGAAGGTACAAATCGTCGTCAACCAAACCCCGTTTTATGCGGAAAGCGGCGGCCAGATCGGCGATACGGGCGAATTGATCACCGATAGCGGCGCAGCCAAGATCACCGAGACCCGCAAAGTCGCCGATGTGTTTATCCATTTTGCCGAAGTGACCAAAGGCCGGATCGCCGCCAAAGAAGGCGCGCAGCTCAAAGTCGATCACAGCCGCAGAAGCGCCATTCGCGCCAGCCACTCCGCAACCCATCTCTTGCACGAAGCCCTGCGCGAAACGCTTGGGGATCATGTCGCACAGCGCGGCTCGCTCAATGCCGCCGGCCGTTTGCGCTTTGATTTCAGCCATTCCAAAGCGCTCTCGCAGGATGAAATCGCCCGTGTTGAGTCTGATATCAACCATTTCATCCGCCAAAACACCCCCGTTGAAACACGCATCATGACCCCGGATGATGCCCGCGATCTTGGCGCCCAAGCCCTCTTTGGCGAGAAATACGGTGATGAGGTTCGGGTTGTCTCCATGGGCAAATCGCAAAGCGGCAAAGGGGCCGATGGCCAGACCTATTCAATCGAGCTTTGCGGCGGCACCCATGTGCGCCAAACCGGCGATATCGGCATCTGCGTGCTGCTCTCGGATAGCGCTTCCTCCTCAGGCGTGCGCCGAATCGAAGCCCTCACCGGCGAGGCCGCGCGCCAACATCTTGTTGAAGCCGCCAATCGGGTCAACGCGCTCGCCACCGCTCTTAAAGCCCAACCAACCGAGATCGAAGAACGCCTGCGCAGCCTGATGGAAGAGCGTAAATCGCTTACAAATGAGGTCGCTCAATTGCGCCGGGAGCTTGCCATGAGCGGCGGTGCCGGCCAGCCCGGCGCAACAGCTGAGCCAAAAGAGATCAACGGCATCCCTTTCCTTGCGCAGGTGCTCAGCGGTGTCTCGGGCAAAGATTTGCCAGCGCTGATTGATGAACATAAACAAAGGCTTGGCTCTGGCGCTGTGCTGCTGATCGCCGATAGCGATGGCAAAGCCGCCGTCGCAGCAGGGGTAACCGCAGATCTCACCGATAAAGTCTCGGCCGTAGAATTGGTGCGCGCAGCCACGCCCGAATTGGGCGGCAAAGGCGGGGGCGGGCGCGCCGATATGGCCCAAGGCGGCGGGCGCGATGCCAGCAAGGCCGAGGCCGCCATCAAAGCTGCGGAAAAACGGATAGGAGCCTAAAAATGACAGCCCTTTGGATCGCGCATGTGCATGTGACCGATGAAGAAAGCTATGCGAAATACGCCGCCCTCGCCACAGGTGTGATCGCCGAACACGGCGGCAATTTCCTCGTGCGCGGCGGCAAATACGAACAGCTCGAAGGCAATGATCGCGCCCGCAATGTGGTCGCCCGCTTCCCAAGCCTTCAGGCCGCACATGATTGCTATCACTCCGATGGCTACCAACACGCGCTGAGTTTTGCGCGCCACGCCTCAGAGCGTGATCTGATGATCGTTGAAGAACTCGGATAAAAATGCGCGCCCCCCTTTCACAGTTGTAAAAATATCCAAACCGCGCGCCCCCAAACATCATACCCGAAAATGCAAAAGGGCCCGCCAACCGGCGAGCCATTTTCTTTGTTCAATATCAGTCGCTTAAGCGGATCGCGCTTGGCGTTTGCGCTCATTTGGATCCAAGTAGCGCTTGCGCAGACGGATCGAATTTGGCGTCACTTCTACCAATTCATCATTGTCGATATAGGCAATGGCCTCTTCCAGCGACATGGTGATTGGCGTGGTCAGGCGAACGGCTTCATCCGTTCCCGAGGCGCGCACATTGGAGAGCTTCTTGCCCTTGAGCGGGTTCACTTCGAGATCGTTTTCGCGGCTGTGTTCGCCGATGATCATGCCCGTATAAACATCTTCCTGCGCGCCAATAAAGAAACGGCCACGGTCTTCGAGGTTGAAGATCGCATAGGGCACAGAAACACCATTTTCCATCGAGATCAAAACGCCCGCGCGCCGGCCAGGGATCGCGCCTTTATGCGGCGCCCAATCATGAAACACCCGGTTCATAACGCCCGTGCCGCGCGTATCGGTCAAAAACTCGCCGTGATAGCCGATCAAGCCGCGCGCAGGCACAAGCGCGATGATGCGGGTTTTGCCGTTTGTCTGGCGCATCTCGGTCATTTCGCCTTTGCGAACGCCGGTAAGCTTTTCGATCACAACGCCGGAATATTCGTCATCCACATCGATGGTGACCTCTTCAATCGGCTCGTGGCGCACGCCATCAATGTCTTTAAACAAAACCTGTGGGCGCGAGATTGAAAGCTCAAAGCCTTCGCGGCGCATGTTTTCAATCAATACACCCATCTGAAGCTCGCCGCGCCCGGCAACTTCAAAAGCGTCGCCCCCCGGTGTATCGGAGATTTTGATCGCAACATTGCTTTCGGCTTCTTTCATCAGACGGTCACGAATGATGCGCGACTGAACCTTTTTGCCATCGCGGCCAGCAAGCGGGCTGTCGTTGATGCCAAAGGTCACAGTGATTGTGGGCGGATCAATCGGCTGGGCTGGGATCGCTTCGGTGATGGATGGATCACACAGCGTATCGGCCACAGTCGCTTTGCTCATACCCGCGATCGAGACGATATCACCCGCAACCGCTTCATCAATCGGGGTTTTGCCAAGGCCGCGGAAGGCAAGAATTTTGGTCGCGCGGAAGCTCTCGATCTTTTTGCCATCCCGCGAAAGCGCATGCAGCGCATCGCCCGCTTTGAGCGTCCCGGTCTCAACTCGGCCCGTCAGGATTCGGCCCAAGAAGGGATCGGCGCCCAATGTTGTTGCCAGCATCGAGAAGGGTTTGCCCGCATTGGATTGCTGGGCAGGGGCTTCAACATGGGAGACGATTTTATCAAACAGGGCGCTCAAATCTTTGCGCGGGCCATCAAGAGATTCATCGCACCAGCCCGCACGGCCAGAAGCATACATATGCGGGAAATCAAGCTGTGCATCATTTGCATCGAGCGAGGCAAAGAGATCAAACACCTCATCAAGTGCGCGATCAGGTTCGCCGTCGGGCTTATCAACTTTGTTCACCACAACAATCGGCTTGAGACCCAAAGCAAGCGCCTTGGCCAGCACGAATTTGGTTTGGGGCATTGGGCCTTCGGCCGCATCCACAAGCAAAACAACCCCGTCAACCATCGAGAGGATCCGCTCAACCTCGCCGCCAAAATCGGCGTGGCCAGGCGTATCAACGATGTTGATCCGGGTGTTTTTCCACTCAACAGAGGTGGCTTTGGCCAGAATGGTGATCCCGCGCTCGCGCTCAAGATCGTTGCTGTCCATAGCGCGCTCAGTCGTCGCTTGGTTCTCGCGGTAGGTGCCCGATTGTTTCAGCAGCTCATCCACAAGTGTGGTTTTGCCGTGGTCAACGTGGGCAATAATAGCAATGTTACGAAGTTCCATGAAAGCCGTCCAATGATGCGTTTGGGCGCGGCCTATACTGCATGTGCGAAAAAGGCCAGAGATAAAGCGTGAGCGAGGTAAATGCGCGCGGTTTTGTGACGCAACGGTTCTGGCAGTTGAGTATTTGGGCCAAGAAAAAGGGGGGCGGCGGCGCGGCCATCCCCCCGCTTGTGCGGATTTAGCTGAGGGCCGCTTGCAGATTGGCATCGACCTTTTCAAGAAAGCCCATCGTTGTGAGCCAGCTTTGTTCGGGGCCGACCAGAAGCGCGAGGTCTTTGGTCATATCGCCCGCTTCCACTGTTTCGACAACGACCCGCTCCATTGTTTCGGCAAAATTGGCAAGCGCTGTGTTTTTGTCGAGTTTCGCGCGGTGTTTCAGCCCGCCCGTCCAGGCATAGATCGAGGCGATCGAATTGGTCGAGGTGGCCTCGCCTTTTTGGTGTTGGCGGTAGTGGCGGGTGACGGTGCCATGGGCGGCCTCGGCTTCAACGATTTTGCCGTCTGGGGTCATCAGTTGCGAGGCCATGAGGCCAAGCGAGCCGAAGCCTTGGGCGACCGTATCCGATTGCACATCGCCATCGTAATTCTTACAGGCCCAGACAAATTCGCCGTTCCATTTCATCGCGCAGGCAACCATATCGTCGATCAAGCGGTGCTGATAAGTGATGCCGGCCTCTTTGAATTGCGGCTCGAATTCCTGTTCAAACACCTCTTGGAAAATGTCCTTGAAGCGCCCGTCATAGGCTTTGAGGATGGTGTTTTTGGTCGAAAGATACACCGGCCAGCCAAGGTTGAGCCCATACATGAGCGAGGCGCGGGCGAAATCGCGGATCGACTCGTCGAGATTATACATCGCCATGGCAACGCCTGCGCCGGGCGCATCATAGACATCCCGTTCGATCACCGTGCCATCTTCGCCAGTGAATTTCATCGTGAGCTTGCCCTTGCCCGGAAAGCGGAAATCGGTGGCCTTATACTGATCGCCAAAGGCATGGCGCCCGATCACAATGGGTTTGGTCCAGCCGGGCACGAGGCGCGGGACATTTTTGCAGATGATTGGCTGGCGAAAGACAACCCCGCCAAGGATGTTGCGGATCGTCCCATTGGGCGAGCGCCACATTTCCTTGAGGCCGAATTCTTCGACCCGTTGTTCATCTGGTGTGATGGTCGCGCATTTCACCCCGACACCATATTTCTTGATCGCTTCGGCTGCATCAATGGTGATCTGGTCATTGGTATCATCGCGCACCTGCATGCCAAGATCATAATATTTCAGATCAATTTCAAGATAGGGCAGGATCAGCTTTTGTTTGATGAAATCCCAGATGATCCGGGTCATTTCATCGCCATCAAGCTCGACAACGGGGTTTTCTACCTTGATCTTGCTCATGCGCTGGCCTCTCGTTAAGGAAATTACCTGCCCTATGTTAGCGCAAAAGCGGTGGGCTGAAAAGGCTGTATACAAATGTATACACAATTTGAGAGGTTATTTTCCGCGCGTCTCAAACCAGGGCGCCACCAGCCCGCGCACATAGGCCCAGATTTGCGGCGCGCCGCGCGCAACTTTCGTACCGATCCGCTGATCGAGCTGATCCAATGTCACATCGTAATCAATCCACGAGCCGCCGTTATTGGCCAGGTTTGAAAGAACGGGCTGAACGCGATCAATGGATTTGGCAAAGATCGCATCGGGGGTTTGGGCGGCTTCGAATTCTTCCCAAAGGGCGCGAAACGCGGCCGCTTGGGCCGGGGGCAAAAGTCCAAAGATGCGCTGCGCCGCGGCCATTTCTTTGCGCGCATATTCTGCGGGATCGTAATCGCCGTGAATGGGCGCATCGCCTGCATCAATCTCAACAATATCGTGGATCAGCAGCATTTTGATCACGCGGTCGATCTCAACACCGGGGCCCGCCTGATCCGCCAGCACCATCGCATAAAGCGCAATATGCCAGCTGTGTTCGGCGGTGTTTTCTTGGCGCGAGCCATCGTTTAGCCTTGTGGCGCGCAGCCCGGATTTCAGCCGGTCGCATTCTTGCAAGAAGGCGATTTGGGCGGCAAGCTGCGCGTGCATTATTAGCGTGTGTTTTCTGTCAGGCGGCGGCGCACATAGCCATCCACCGAGCCGATCATCTGTTCCATGTGAGGATCTTCAAAGAAATGGCCTGCGCCATCGACTTCCTCATGGGTGATGGTGATGCCTTTTTGCTCGTGCAATTTGTTCACCAGAGCGTGGGTATCTTTGGGCGGCGCGACGCGATCTGCTGTGCCGTTGATCACCAAGCCAGAAGAGGGGCAGGGGGCCAGAAAGCTGAAATCATACATATTGGCAGGGGGCGAGACGGAGATAAATCCGGTGATCTCGGGGCGGCGCATCAAAAGCTGCATGCCGATCCAGGCGCCAAAGGAAAAGCCCGCGACCCAGCAATGCTTGGCGTTGGAATTCATTGATTGCAGGTAATCAAGCGCGGAAGCAGCATCGGAAAGCTCGCCCACACCTTGATCATATTCGCCTTGCGAGCGGCCAACACCACGGAAATTGAACCGCAGAACCGTGAAGCCCATGTTATAAAATGCGTAATGCAGATTATAAACGACGCGGTTGTTCATCGTTCCGCCGAATTGCGGATGGGGATGCAGCACGATCGCAATCGGCGCATCCTTTTGCTTTTGCGGATGATAGCGGCCTTCGAGCCGGCCTTCTGGGCCAGGAAATATCACTTCGGGCATTCTGTGTCCCTGTCTCCTTTAGATGCTTGGGGAATTCTTGACGAATTCACTCGGGCACCTTAGAACAATTCTAAATACCCGCCTTGCGGCGGTTTAAGTGGTAACGGGGTAAGGCTGTTGATGGCGAAGGTCAATCTGTTTGCGGGGGAAGCACTGTGAAACTGAGTACAAAAGGGCGCTATGCGATGGTCGCTTTGGCCGAATTGGCGCTTCAGCCTGAGGGGACGCTGCTTTCCTTGGCGGATATTTCCAAGCGGCAGAATATTTCGCTGCCCTATTTGGAGCAGTTGTTTGTAAAGCTGCGCCGGGCGGAATTGGTTTCTTCTGTGCGCGGGCCGGGTGGGGGCTATCGCTTGGCGCGCCGCCCGTCTGAAATTCGGGTCTCGGATATTCTGGGGGCTGTGGATGAGACGGTTTCGGCGCTGCATACAGGCGCGGGCGCATCAGGCGCAAGCTCGGGCAGCCGCGCGCAAAGCATGACCAATCGTTTGTGGGAGGGGCTTTCGGCCCATGTCTATGTGTTTTTGCACCAAACACGGCTTTCGGATGTGGTGCAGAATGAGCTGAGCCCATGCCCTGCTGTGCCCTCTTTGCTTGAGATTATTGACGAGGGGGAGGCGTGATGGCGGCTTTGAGCCTTCTTGCGGGTTGCGCTGGATTGCGGGGGCGGGATGCCTTCGGCGAGAGTATTTTGGCCAAGAAAAAGGGATATGCTTAAGTGGCTGCAGAGCGGGCATATTTGGATTGGAACGCAACGGCGCCGCTTCGCGATGAGGCGCGCGCAGCGATGATCGGCGCGATGGATATTCTTGGCAATCCTTCCAGTGTGCACGGCGAGGGGCGCGCGGCGAAAGCAATGGTTGAGCGGGCGCGCGCACAGGTTTCGGCCGCTTTGGGCGCGGATGGAGCGGATATTGTGTTTGTTTCCGGCGCGACAGAGGGCGCGGCTTTGGCCATGGCGGGGCGCGAATTGCACTGTGCTGGCGTTGAGCATGATGCGGTGCGGGCTTGGGCGATTGAGGATTTGAGCTGCAGCGAAAGCGGCGCGGTAGAAGTGACTGAGCCGAGCGCAACTGCGCTGCAATTGGCCAATTCCGAGACCGGGATCATTCAGCAATTGCCCCAAGGTTTGGCCCTTTGTGATGCAACGCAAGCCTTTGGCAAGATCGCTTGGGCGTTCAATTGGTCGGGCGCGCAGATGGCGCTGATCTCGGCCCATAAGATTGGCGGGCCCAAGGGCATTGGCGCTTTGGTGATCAAGCGCGGTACGGATTTGGCGGCGATGATCAAGGGCGGCGGGCAAGAGATGGGGCGCCGGGCGGGCACCGAGAATGTGATTGGCATCGCTGGATTTGGCGCAGCGGCCGAGGCATCCGCGCGGGATTTAGAGGCGGGAAAATGGCGCGATGTGGAAGTATTGCGCGATTGGATCGAAGCAGAGGTTGAGAAAATCGCGCCCGGGGCCATATGCGTTGGGAAGGGTGCTGCGCGCCTGCCCAATACGGCCTGTGTGATCACGCCGGGCTGGAAGGGCGAGACGCAAGTGATGCAAATGGATCTGGCCGGATGCGCGATTTCGGCGGGATCGGCTTGCTCCTCGGGCAAAGTTAAGGCAAGCCACGTGCTAACATCGATGGGTTATTCGGAAGCGGACGCCGCATGTGCGATCCGCATCTCGATCGGCCCTCAAACGACACAGCAAGAGGCCGCGCATTTTGTGCAGGCTTGGAGCGCAGCTTTCGGCCGCCAAATGGCGCGCTTAAAAGCCGGATGACAGAGAAAAGGCGAACAGGACATGGCATCAGTGGATGATCTCGTAGCAAAAGAAGGCGTTGAGGAAGAGACCGTTGAGGCGGTGAAATCGCTTGCGGGCGCCTATAAATACGGCTGGGAAACCGATATCGAGATGGACTATGCGCCAAAGGGCGTGAACACCGATATTGTCCGCCTGATTTCAGAGAAAAACGAAGAGCCGGAATGGATGCTGGAATGGCGGCTTGAGGCCTTTGCCCGCTGGGAAAAGCTGGTTGAGCCGACATGGGCGATGGTGAATTACCCGGATATTGATTTTCAGGATATCTATTACTACGCGCGCCCTAAGTCTATGGAAGTAAAGCCGAAATCTCTTGATGAGGTTGATCCAAAGCTGCTCGCCACCTATGCAAAACTGGGCATTCCCCTAAAGGAACAGGCGCTTTTGGCAGGCGTTGAAGCGCCCGAAGAAGAGCGGCGCGTGGCGGTTGATGCGGTGTTTGATTCTGTCTCCGTGGGGACAACCTTTCAGGCCGAGCTGAAGAAAGCGGGCGTGATTTTCTGCTCGATTTCTGAGGCGATCCGCGACCATCCTGAGCTGGTGAAGAAATACCTAGGCACGGTTGTGCCTGTTTCGGATAATTTTTATGCGACGCTGAATTCAGCTGTGTTTTCCGATGGTTCTTTTGTTTACGTGCCGCCCGGCGTGCGCTGCCCGATGGAGCTTTCGACCTATTTCCGCATCAATGCTGAAAACACTGGCCAGTTTGAACGCACACTGATCATCGCCGATAAAGGCTCTTACGTGAGCTATCTTGAGGGCTGCACTGCCCCCAAACGCGATGTCGCGCAGCTTCACGCGGCCGTGGTGGAAATCATCATCGAAGAAGACGCCGAAGTGAAATATTCGACCGTTCAAAACTGGTATCCGGGGGATGAAAACGGCCTTGGTGGCATCTATAATTTCGTCACCAAACGCGCTGATTGCCGCGGCGATCGTGCCAAGGTGATGTGGACCCAAGTTGAGACCGGTTCCGCCGTGACTTGGAAATACCCAAGCTGCATTTTGCGCGGCAATGAGAGCCAGGGCGAGTTTTACTCCATCGCCATTGCCAACAACATGCAGCAGGCCGATACGGGCACGAAAATGATGCACCTTGGCCGCAATACCAAATCGCGGATCGTCTCTAAGGGGATCTCGGCCGGCAAGGCGCAAAACACCTATCGCGGGCTTGTCTCGATGCATCCCAAAGCCAAAGAGAGCCGCAATTATACCCAGTGCGATAGCCTGCTGATCGGCGATAAATGCGGCGCGCACACGGTTCCTTATATCGAGGTAAAGAACAATTCTTCGCGCGTTGAGCACGAGGCGACAACATCCAAAGTGGACGATGAGCAGCTGTTCTATTGCCGCCAACGCGGGATGGATGAGGAAGAGGCGGTTGCGCTTGTGGTGAATGGGTTCTGTAAGGATGTGCTGCAAGCCTTGCCGATGGAATTTGCCATGGAAGCGCAGGCTTTGGTGGCGATTTCTCTTGAAGGATCAGTCGGTTAAGCGCCGCAGATCGGGAAAGGATCGTTTATGCCTCCAGAACTTTTATTCGCAATGCAAGGCTCGCTCGGTGTGGCTGTTGGCGTCTTTTTGGGGCTGCTGATCGGCCTGACCATCCGCGCGCGCAATGGCAAAACCACCGGGCTTTTTCGCGGCTCGGTGTTTGGCACGGCCATCATCGGCTCGGGGCTGGCTTTTGGCGCCTCTGTTTTGATCCGGTTGATCACGGGGGGCTAGGGCATGGGCGAGCAAACCATATCCCGCCCCGAAATGACCTTTCCTAAGGCCGAGGCAGACTGGGTGCGCGAGTCTTACGCGAAGGCCAATGTGATCCTTGAATATGGCTCCGGTGGCAGCACGGTCATGGGCGGCGATCTGGAGGGCAAAACCATCTTTAGCGTCGAAAATGCCCGGCCTTGGCTGCGCATGATGCGCGGCTGGTTTCGCGACAACCCGCCCAAATCCGAGGTGCACCTGCACGACGGATATGTCGGTGAGACGCGCAAATGGGGTTTTCCAAACGATCATAAAAAGCTCAACCGCTGGCCGCATTATCCGCTTGATATCTGGGGGAGCGAAACCTTCGTTCAGCCTGATCTTGTGCTGATTGATGGGCGCTTTCGGGTCGGCTGTTTTTTCGCGACCCTGTTTCGCACCCAGGCGCCGGTCACGGTGCTTTTTGACGATTACACCGATCGCCCGCGCTATTCCGTCGTTGAGGAATACGCCCCGATCCAAGAGACGCGCGGCCGTATGGTGCGGTTTGAGCTGAAACCAACGGCCTTTCCTGTCGAAAAAATGGCCCGGATCATGGAGTTGATGCTGCGCCAGCAGTGAAAATATTAACATGATCTTAATGAACGATATTCTTCCGCAATTTCGCCCCAGTTTTAGGCAAAATGATCCGCAATCACTTTGCGGACGGAGAATATCGCATGAGCATCAGGCAATCAGCCACGTTTCAAGAGCGCCTTGGACGGATCGAAAAGGGCGGGGCCAATACAATGGGCACGGTCTATATCGGTTCGGACGACGATCTTCAAAAAATCGTTCGAAAACGGGCGAAAAATGGCCGCACGCGCCGCTTTTCGCTGCTGATCAGCCTGTTAACCCCGTTTACCTATCCGCTCGCCGCTCTGCTCGGAGCGCTCGCTGTATTGATCGCGCAATTTGGGCTGCACAAGCTGCAAATTCTGGCCGATATGGCGCAAAACGAGCTGCTCAATACAATCCTGCACAGCCCCGCGCTGATCGTCGGGATGATCACACTATGCCTGATCATCGCCTATCTTTTGCGGCTGATTTTCTGCCCCAATTCCTTTCTGCACATGGGATTTCGCCTTGCAGGCATGATCGCGATGCTGGGGATGTGGCACAATCTTGTGCATCTGCAACCCGATCTGTTCGCCCATGCGTTCACGCAGGATTGGATATCTCAAACCACAGCGAGCTTGCCGGCGAATACCTTTGCCATTCAGGCCTTCGTCTACGAATTGTAAGCCAAGCCAAGCGGGGCCCTTCGCGCCGCGCTCCATCAAAAAACATCACCAAAATCAAGGGCGCTGCAACCGTTGCAAGCGCCCAAAAACGCATGCCGAACGAGGAATATTATGCTTAAAATCAGCAACTTGCACGTTAAACTTGAAGAAGAGGAAAAGCAGATCCTCAAAGGTGTCGATCTTGAGATTGGCGCAGGCGAAGTGCATGCGATCATGGGGCCCAATGGCTCTGGCAAATCGACATTGTCTTACGTGCTTTCGGGGCGCGATGGCTATGAAGTGACGGATGGCAGCGCGACGCTCGAAGGCGCAGATCTGCTTGATATGGAGCCAGAAGAGCGCGCCGCAGCGGGCCTGTTTTTGGCCTTCCAATACCCGGTCGAAATCCCCGGCGTTGGCAATATGACCTTCCTGCGCACCGCCGTAAACGCACAGCGCAAAGCCCGCGGCGAAGAAGAACTCAGCGCCGGAGACTTCCTCAAAATCGTTCGCGCTAAGGCAAAAGATCTCAAAATTGATGCGGATATGCTCAAGCGCCCGGTCAATGTTGGCTTTTCTGGCGGCGAGAAAAAGCGCAATGAAATCCTACAGATGGCCATGCTTGAGCCCAAGATGTGTATCCTTGACGAAACGGATTCCGGGCTTGATGTGGATGCGATGAAACTCGTGGCCGAAGGCGTGAATGCGTTGCGCTCAGAAGGGCGCTCTTTCCTTGTGATCACCCATTATCAGCGCCTGCTCGATCATATCAAACCCGATGTGGTTCATATCATGTCGGCCGGGCGGATCATCAAAACCGGTGGCCCCGATCTCGCGCTTGAGGTCGAAAACAACGGCTATGCGGATCTTTTGGCGGAGCAGGCATAATGGCCGTATCGCAAGCAAAATTTGAGGCCGCAGAGGCGCGGCTCAGCGCGGCGGGCCCTCTGCCAGCGGGCGCACAATGGGCGACAAACATCCGCCAAACCGCTCAAACGCGGGTGCTGGCCAGCGGCTTGCCCGGGCGGCGCGATGAATATTGGAAATACACCGATCCAACCAGCCTGACCACGGCCCAAGCGCCCAAAGCGGCCCTGTTTGACGCGCAAGAAACACCGATGTTTGATGCGATCGACCGGCTTAAGATCGTCTTTGTTGATGGTGTTTTTGATCCGGCAGCTTCGGATGATCTGGCGCTTGAAGGGGTCGAGATCGAGCCGCTTCAAACGGCCTGTGCTGCGGATATTCACTGGGCGCGCGATTGCTTTGGGGCGCTGGAAACCAAGGGCCAAACCCCGGTTGCCCGCCCCTTGGCCGCGCTCAATACGGCCCTGGCCGCTGAGGGTATGGTGATCCGGGCGACCCAAAAGGTTTCAAAGCCTATCAGCTTGATTTACCTGCATAAATCTGAAAATTCAGATGCGATGATCCACCATATTCTGCGAATTGAGTCAGGCGCTTCGCTGAGCGTTTTGGAGAATGGTCCTGCGGCGGCACGGATCAATATGGTGATGGAAGTTGATATCGCCGACGGTGCTGAATTCCATCATATCCGCACGCAGGGGCGCGATCATGAACGCCGCGCCGCGACCCATATTTTTGCCCGCCTCGGCACCGAAAGCACGTTCAAAAGCTTCACCATGACAGCCAATGGCGTGATGACGCGCAACGAGGTGATCATGGAGCTGACCGGCGATAATGCCATCGCGCATGTGGCCGGTGCAGCCCTTGGTGATGGCGATTTTCACCATGATGACACGGTGTTTATCACCCATGATGCGGTCAATTGCGAAAGCCGCCAGGTTTTCAAAAAAGTGCTGCGCAACGGGGCGACAGGCGTTTTCCAAGGCAAAATTCTTGTCAAAGAAGGCGCGCAGAAAACCGATGGCTATCAGATCAGCCAAGCGCTTTTGCTTGATGAGGATGCGCAATTCCTCGCCAAACCCGAGCTGGAAATCTACGCCGATGATGTGGCCTGTTCGCATGGCTCAACCACCGGCGCGATTGATGAAGAGGCGCTGTTTTATCTGCGCTCGCGCGGTGTTTTGGAGGCAGATGCGCAGGATTTGCTTGTGCTGTCTTTCCTTGCCGCGGCCATTGAAGAGATCGAAGATGAAGCGATTGCCGCCGATATTCTTTCGCGGCTTGAGGCATGGCTGAAACGGCGGCGTGGCTGATCTATGGGGCTCGTTGTTGATATCGCGCAAACCTATCGCGCCCCGCGCCAAGTGATTGCGCGCCGCGCCTCCCAAGCGGGCAGCGAGGTTCAGGCGATCATCATTGTGATGCTGGGCTGTTTGATGATCTTCGTTGCGCAATGGCCCGTGCATGCGCGCGCCGCCTTTCTTGAGCCGAGCATCCCACTTGGCGCGCGGCTGACCGGGGCCGGGGTTGCTTGGCTGATGATCATGCCGCTGGCGCTTTATGGGATGGCTGCGATTTTGCATCTGATCTTGCGCCTGTTTGGCGGCAAAGGCAGCTATTTCACCGCCCGGATCGCGCTTTTCTGGGCGCTTTTGGCCTCTGCGCCGCTGGCCTTGCTCAATGGGCTCACAAGCGGGTTTATCGGCCCGGGCATCGCGCAAATGTCTACCTCCGGGCTGCTTGCAGCGGGGTTTGCGATTTTTCTGGGTGCCGGGCTATACGCCACTGAATTTCCTGCAAAAGAGGCCAAGTAATGCTTGATATCAATGCGATCCGTGCCGATTTCCCGATCCTGTCGCGTCAGGTTAACGGCAAACCGCTGACCTATCTTGATAACGGCGCATCTGCACAAAAACCGCAAGTGGTGATTGATGCGATCAACACGGCCTATAGCCACGAATATGCCAATGTTCACAGAGGCTTGCACTATCTCTCCAATCTCGCGACTGATAAATATGAGGCCGTGCGCGGCACGATTGCGCGCTTCTTAAACGCACCTTCCGAGGATCATATCGTTCTCAATTCAGGAACGACCGAGGGCATCAATATGATCGCCTATTCCTGGGCCATGCCGCGCATGAAAGCGGGCGATGAGATCATTCTGAGCATCATGGAACATCACGCCAATATCGTGCCCTGGCATTTCCTGCGCGAACGGATGGGTGTTGTGATCAAATGGGTTGATATCGCCGCTGATGGATCGCTTGATCCCCAAGCCGTGCTGGACGCCATCACACCCAAGACCAAACTGATCGCAATTACGCAGTGTTCCAATGTGTTAGGGACCATAGTTGATGTGAAATCCATCACCAAAGGCGCCCATGAATTGGGTGTTCCTGTGCTGGTTGACGGCTCGCAAGGGGCCGTGCATCAGCCTGTTGATGTGGCCGATATTGGCTGCGATTTCTATGCAATCACCGGCCACAAGCTTTACGGCCCCTCTGGCTCTGGCGCGATCTATATCCGCCCTGAACGCATGAAAGAGATGCGCCCCTTTATGGGCGGCGGCGATATGATCCGCGAAGTTTCGCGCGAAACAGTGACCTATAATGATCCGCCGATGATGTTTGAGGCGGGGACGCCGGGCATTGTGCAGACCATCGGGTTTGGCGCAGCGCTTGAGTATCTTATGGGCGTTGGGATGGAGAATATCGCCGCGCATGAGGCCGATTTGATGGCCTATGCCACGGGCCGATTTGAAGGGCTTAACTGGCTCAATATTCAGGGCAAAGCGCCAAACAAAGCGGCGATTTTTTCGCTAACGCTGAACGGCGCGGCGCATGCGCATGATCTCTCGACTGTGCTTGATAAACGCGGCGTTGCGGTGCGCGCGGGCAGCCATTGCGCGATGCCCTTGATGGAGCATTTGGGCCAAACAGCAACATGCCGCGCCTCATTTGGGATGTATAACACGCGCCAAGAGATCGATACTTTGATCGAAGCGCTTGAGCTTTGCCACGAGCTGTTTGATTAAGCCAGCCCCTCGGCGCGCAGCAGCGCATCCATGCTTTTTGCCATCAAATCAAAGGGTTGAACCGAGCGCGCGGCGCGGGCGCGGGCAACGCAGCCTTCCAAGCCACTCAGAGCCGTAACCGCGATCCGCTCGGCGTGATCCGCAGACAAACCCCCCGCGACAAGCGCTTTGGCCAAGGCGCTATTTGCGCTGTGGTAAGCTTTGGCGATGGCGGCGCTTAGGGCCGGATCATTGGGCACCAATTCCTGCGCCATAACGGCCAAAAGCGCGCCTTGCTTCCATTCATTGGCCGCGACCCAAATGCCTGTGTCTTTGTAAAGGCGCTGGATATGTTTGCGTGCGGGGATTTTGCGCGCGGCGGCCTCTTCAAATTGCGCGATGATTTCTTGCTCAAGCCACTCAATAACCGCAACCCCAAGCGCGGATTTGCCGCCCGGAAAATGATGATAGAGCGAGCCTTTGGGCGCTTTTGCTTTGGTCAAAATCTCGGCCAGACCAACCGCGTGATACCCACGGCTTTGAAACAATTCCAGCCCGGCGCGGATCAAGCGCTCGCGGGTTGGTTTTTGATCTGGGGCAGGGGGCGGGCTCATTCTCGCGGCTCAAGAATGGCGATGGAGGCAACCGCATGGGCGCAGTGAACCGGGGATTTGCCTTCGGCCTCGATATAGACGTCTGCATGGGTTGTTGCGATGCGTTTACCAGCCCGAATCGCGCGCCCCTTAACGCGCAGCACCGTCCCGCGCGCGGGCGCCATGTAATGTATATTGATACTTGAGGTGACCACATCCATCCCCGTGGCTGAAGCACCGACCCAAGCACAGGCATTATCCGCCAGCGTGGCCAATATCCCGCCATGTACATAGCCGTGATGTTGGGTCATCTCTTCGCGGACTTTGAGGGTAAATTCGATTTCGCCCTTTTTGTAAGCGTGGGGATCTGGCTTTAGCCAACCGTTAAACCCCTGAGAGCGAACATTTTTATGAAGGAACTGCTCCATTTCTTCATCGGTATATGTGGGCATGTCTTCTCCTCGACTCTCTAGACTGATTGGTCTAATTCTTGCGATGAAGGTGGAGCCTGTCAAGCCGCGTTCTGGGCGCAAACCCATTGCAGCGCGTTTTCCTTTGCCCTATAGAAAGGGCCAAATGCACCCGTAGCTCAGCTGGATAGAGCGCTGCCCTCCGAAGGCAGAGGTCTCGCGTTCGAATCGCGACGGGTGCACCAAAGGCTTTTCTTCGAAAAGCCAACGACATCCCAACAACCGGATCATTTGAGCGGCAGGTGTTTTCCTAACGACAACACCCCCAAAAGAAAAAGCCGCGCGAGATCCGCACGGCTTCAAAATTCAGTCAGGCATTCAGGCGAAAGACTAGCCGTTCCATGTGCGAACGGGGCCGCAATCCATATGAACGAAATTAGAGCCGCGATATTTGCCAACGCCGCCCGAGGCACAGGCCGCCGCCGCTTTGGCCATCTGGCCGATGGAGCGCGAATTGAGCCGCAGATCGGCCGCTTGGCCCTTCATATGCAGTGAATTCTTCGCAACCCCGCGCGAACGCGAACGCAGCATCGCATTGGTTTGTGGGCTGCGGTAGCCAGACAAAAGCATGTAGGGCTCAGTTGTATCCATCAGCGCCAGCGAGGCGGCCATGATATCAACGGTGCGCGCATCCATGGATTTGCTGCCATCCGTGCGCCAATCGCGCATGAAGTAATTGATTTCTTTGAGGGCGTCTTTGATATAGCTGCCTTCGATCCAATAGATCGTATCGATGCTTTCGCCCGTGCGCCCGGAATACATCCGAATGCGGCGAATATCACCGCCCCCGCGCAAAAAGCCTGCTGCGTTGGAATAAGTTGGCGCCGCGATCAATGTTGTCGCTGCGAATGCGCCAAGCAAAGCCCGGCGTGTTAAGCCTGAAGATCTTTGATCAGTCATTTCTCTGCGTGTGTCCCGCTACCTGTTTGCCAATTAAATGGCATTGCCTGCTACTCACCCCCCGGTGCGTAACAATCTTATGGCACAAATCGAATCGTCGACCAAGCCCTGAACACGCGTCCTTTCCTCGTTAAGCTGCACTTGAGCGAAATATTGCGCAAATGTGGTTAGGTTGAGGTTAACCACGTTCATTTTTGGGAAGTTTCGCCAAATTGTGATCGCGAAATCGGGCATTGAGCGGAAATTTGCGGGCAGGGCGCGGTTTTTCCCCTGCAATCTCGGCCCGGTCTACGCTAGGTTAGGCAAAATTTTTGTAGTCGTGCGAGGGATCAATGACATCGACAGTGCTAGCCCGGAGTAAATTTTCGGCCGTATTCGCCATTCTTGGGCTCATCGCCTTGTCACTTTTCGCATCGCCCGCCGGCGCGCAGGTGACCGCTTTCATGCAATCCGTCGCCTCGGCCGCTTCAAACGATAAAGCCCTTGCGGCGTTTTATAAGGCCAATGGCTATCAGCCGATCTGGACAGGCAATTCCGGCCGCGATCGTTCGCGCCGCCAAGCGCTGTTGCGGGCCATTCAAACAGCGGATGATCACGGGCTTCCGGCCAAATCCTACGATACGGAATTCCTGCGCGCCAATCTGCGCCAAGTGAAATCAGAGCGCGATCTGGGCAAGGTCGAGGTTGAACTTTCCCGCCTGTTCCTGCGCTATGCGACAGACATTCAAACCGGTATTTTGACCCCGGGCCGGGTCGATAGTGGGCTTGTGCGCGCCGTGCCATATCGCGATCGCGCCTCCACTCTGGCCAATTTCGCCAAATCAACCCCTGCGGCCTATCTGCGCCAGCTCGCCCCCACATCGCCAGAATATACCCGCCTGATGAAGGGCAAAATGGCGCTTGAGAAAACACTGGCGCGCGGTGGCTGGGGCCCTCAGGTTCCGGGCAAAACGCTCAAACCGGGCGCCACTGGCCCGGCCGTTGTGGCGCTGCGCAATCGCCTGATCGCCATGGGCATTATGAAGCGCTCCGCGACCCAAACATATGACGCCTCTGTCCAACAAGCCGTGCAGCAATTTCAGCTGCGCCACGGGCTTAATCCTGATGGGGTTGTTGGCGAAGGCACAATGTCCGAAATCAACGTTGGCCCTGAAAAACGCCTCGCTTCTGTGCTGGTGGCGATGGAGCGCGAACGCTGGAACAACCAGCCGCTTGGCAAACGCCATATCTGGGTGAACCTCACCGATTTCAGCGCCAAGATCATCGACAACGACAAAGTGACCTTTGAAACCCGCTCGGTCGTTGGCGCCAATAGAGAAGATCGCCGCTCGCCCGAATTCTCCGATGTGATGGAGCATATGGTGATCAACCCATCTTGGAATGTGCCCCGCTCGATCACTGTCAAAGAATATCTGCCGCTGATGAAAAAGAACCCAAATGCAGCAGGGCATCTCAAGATCATCGACAGCCGCGGGCGCACTGTGCCCCGCTCTGCGATCAATTTCGGCGCCTATACGGAAAAGACCTTTCCCTTCGCGATGAAACAGCCGCCCTCGGATGGCAATGCGCTTGGGCTGGTGAAATTCATGTTCCCGAACAAATACAACATCTACCTACATGACACGCCGGCCAAATCGCTCTTTGGCCGCGAGACAAGGGCCTTTTCGCATGGCTGTATCCGCCTGCACCAACCCTTTGATTTTGCTTATGCATTGCTGGCCAAACAAAGCCGCGATCCAAAGGGCGAATTCCAAGCGCATCTGCGCACCGGCTCTGAAAGCGTGATCGCATTGGAAGAGCCGGTACCTGTTCATATTGATTATCGAACAGCCATGGGCCTGCCCAAGGGCGGATTGGAATATCGCCGCGATGTTTATGGGCGTGATGGGCGAATTTTCTCGGCTTTGCAAAAGGCTGGGGTGGTGCTGCGCGCTGTAGATAGTTAAGTCTTTGCCCAAAGAGGCGCGCAGCGCGCGCGCCTCACTGGGAGAGCACGATGTCCTATACCATTGCACAAATCGCAAAAGCCCTCGGGCTTGAAGCCGCTGGCAATCTTGATCTGATCATTGAAGGCGCGGCCGAACCGCAAGAGGCAAGCGCAAGCGATCTCGCCCTTGCGATGGATCCAAAATATGCAGGCGGTATCGCCAAAGGCGGCGCCAAAGCCGCGCTGCTTTGGGCCGGGGCCGATTGGGCCGAACTGGGGCTTGAAGCGGCGCTCTTTACGGCGCGCGCGCGGGTCTCGATGGCCGGGCTCACCGCGCTTTTGGATGCAGGCCCCGCGATTGCACCGGGCATTCATCCAAGCGCCATTGTCGATCCCTCTGCGCAGATCGGCGAAGGCGCGGCCATCGGGCCTTTCGTTGTGATCGAGGCCAATGTGCGCATCGGCGCGCGCGCCCGGATCGCCGCCCATTGCTCGATTGCTGAGGGGGCGCAGATTGGCGACGATCTTTTGCTCTATGCCGGGGCGCGCATCGGCGGGCATTTGACCATTGGCGATCGCTTCATCGGCCAGCCATCCTGTGTGATCGGGGCGGATGGGCTTGCCTTTTCCACCGTTGAGAAAAACGCTGTTGAGACCGCCCGTGAAAGCCTTGGCGAGGCCGCCACCCCGGCCAAAGCGCAGAGCTGGCAGCGCATCCATTCCCTTGGCACAGTGATCATCGGCGATGATGTTGAGCTTGGCGCGAACTCTTGCATTGATCGCGGCACGATCCGCGCAACCCGCGTTGGTAAGGGCACCAAAATCGATAACCTTGTGCATATCGCCCATAACGTTGAAGTCGGAACAGATTGCCTGTTTGCAGCTCTTGTTGGCATCGCCGGCAGCACCAAAATCGGCAATAACGTGGTCTTTGGCGGGCAGGTCGGGGTTGGCGATAATATCAGCATTGGTGATAATGTCGTTGCAGGCGGGGGGACCAAAATCCTCTCCAAAGTGCCTGCCGGGCGGGTTGTCCTTGGCTATCCTGCCGTCAAGATGGAGACCCATCTGGATATGTATAAAGCCCTGCGCCGCTTGCCCCGAATGGCAGGCGAATTTGCCGAGCTTCAAAAACTTGTTTCAAAGCTGGATGATAAGGATTAAATCTGCATCCAAACGAGGGGGAATTTTGCTATGTCTGATAGCGTAAAGGCCAAAATTTTTGAAATCATCGCCGAACAGGCCGTCCTGAATGTTTCAGACATTTCCTTGGACCAAACGCTCGAAGACATCGGGATTGATAGCCTCGGGCTGGTGGAAAGCATCTTCTCGATCGAGGAAGCCTTTGACATCACCGTGCCCTTCAATGCCAACGATCCCGCACAGAGCGAATTTGATATCTCAACGCTGGCCTCGATTGTCGCGGCGGTTGAAAAATTGGTGGCAGATCAGGCCGCATGAATAGGGTCGTCATCACCGGGACAGGCACGGTCAATGCGCTTGGGCTCAACACAGATGCCACATATGAAGCGATGCGCGAAGGGCGCTGCGGCATCTCTGAGCTGGATTTTCGCGATGTGGAGCGGCTCTCGATCCGTATTGGCGGGCAGGTCCATAATTGGAACGCCGAGACCTATTTCAACCGCCAGCAAATCGCCCTTTATGATCGGGTCACCCAATTCACTTTGATCGCGGCTGCCGAGGCGCTCAAACAATCCGGGCTTGAGTTCAATGGCGAGCTGGCCAACAGCTCCGGCGTTGTGCTTGGCACGGCGGGCGGGGGCGTAAACACCTGGGATGAAAATTACCGCGCCGTCTATGAAGAGGGCAAGAACCGCGTGCATCCCTTTGTTGTGCCAAAACTGATGAACAATGCAGCCTGTAGCCATGTTTCGATGGAATACAATCTTAAGGGGCCAAGCTTTACTGTGGCCACGGCTTGCGCATCCTCCAACCATGCCATGGGGCAGGCGTTTAATATGGTCCGTTCGGGCATGTCGCGCGCGATGGTTACGGGGGGCTCGGAATCCATGCTCTGCTTTGGTGGGGTGAAGGCATGGGAAGGGCTGCGCGTGATGTCAAAAGACGCCTGCCGCCCGTTTTCAATGAACCGCAACGGTATGGTGCAGGGCGAGGGCGCGGCGATCTTTGTCTTTGAGGAATATGAACACGCGCGCGCCCGCGGCGCCGATATTTTGGCCGAAGTGATCGGCTTTGCCATGACATCAGACGCCTCCGATATTGTGATGCCTTCCAAACAAGGGGCCGCGCGCGCCATTTCCGGCGCGATACGTGATGCAAAAGTCAATCCAAGCGAGGTTGGCTATATCAACGCCCATGGAACCGGCACCGCCGCCAATGACAAAACCGAATGCGCCGCTGTTGCTGATGCCCTTGGCCATCACGCGGATAAGCTGATGATGTCTTCAACCAAATCCATGCACGGCCATCTGATCGGCGGCACGGGCGCGGTTGAATTGCTTGCTTGCATCATGGCGCTGCGCGAAGGGGTGATCGCGCCAACAATCGGGTATGAAGAGCCCGATCCTGAATGCGCCTTGGATGTTGTGCCCAATGAAGCGCGGGATGCAAATGTCGATGTGGTGCTGAGCAATGCTTTTGCTTTTGGCGGGCTGAATGCGGTTTTGGCGCTGCGCAAAATAGCTTAACTTCGCGCGATAATATGTTGTTTAAAAATAAAAAACGCCGCGCATATCCTGCGCGGCGTTTTGCCAGTCCAAAGCCGTAGCAGGGCTTATTCTTTTGGGCTGTTGGCTTCTGTCACCGCCGCATAACCGGCTGTAAATCCAGAGAGCGAAATCGCAATCTCGATCTTTTGATCAGGCGCGGCGATTGGCACGATATACATCTTCGCCGCAGAACCCGCTTTGAAAGACGCAATATCCGCACCGGTCAAACCGATCCGCGCAAAACAGCCGATCTGCCCGCAGAAGGTAAAGGGATAGCGCTTGGCCTTGCCGCCATCGACCGAAAGCGTCACTTGCTCGGTGAGCAGGGTTTCAAGCGGTGTTATGATCGTCGCGCCGGCTTCGGCCTGGCCGCCATCGGGCAGGCGGAACAATGAGATTTCAGCAACCGGATTGCCATCGGCCTCTTTGAGCAACTGATAAAGATTGCACGGGTCCTGGCCCTCGGCCGCTTTGATGCAGCGCAGTTCCCAATCGCCATGGGTTGAGAGCGTATAGCTTTGGCCAACTTCGCTCGGATCGGTCACTTCGGTCCCCATCGAGAGGATTTCAGCGCTGTCTTTGGGCGCCTCGGCCGGTGTTTCAGCCGCAGCTTCAGCGGCGCTTTCGCTTGCAGGGGCGGTGGTATCTTGTGCAAAGGCTGGCGCGCTCATGGCTGCGAGGATCGCAAGGCTGGCGGCACTTTTGGTAAGAATATTCATGAGGGTCCTGTCTTTTGCGATATTGTTTGGGTTGATTTACCACGGGGGTTTGGCGCTGTCAGGCCGAAAATGCTGCAATAGGCGGGAATTGCCACGCCTGTGAAAGCCCGTGATCGCCGTTAAGGACACGCAGGGATCAAAGCCCGCACTGAAAAATGAACGCAAAGTGAAAGAAACCACGGGTGAAGCGCTCAGGGGCCAAAGAACATATGGCCAAAGAAAAAGGGCCCCAATAGGCCCTCTTTCCTGATCTTTGCGATCACAAATAACTTCCCTGCCGGACTGTGCCGATCATCATTGCCAAAACGCTACAAATTTTGAAATTACCCGTCAACTGGGAAAATCCGCCGCTTCAGCAAGCCAATCCAGCCAGCCACTTTAGCATGCCAATCCAGCCAGTCATTTCAGCCAGCTAGTGCCCCCGCCAAACATGCGCCCTTGCGCTTTGAACATAGCGCAAACAAAGGCTTGAGCCGCGCCTTTTGGGGCTTGGGCAAAAAAGAGCCGCGCCAAAAGAGAGGCGCGGCCAGTCTGACAGGGAGGAAGTCAATCAAGCAATGAAACACCGCTTGAACAAAACCAATACTGGCAGCATTTGGTTAAATAAGTATTGTGCGAACAGACAGGGGCAAAACGGCGCCTCGCAACGGGTTCAAAGGCAGGAGAGATTTGACAATGGGTGACGGGATTTTTGCAGGCGGCGGCGGCGAAGGCTATGGCGATGCACAGGAGCTTTTGCTCAAATATGGCAATCGTCATGGGCTGATCGCAGGGGCCACAGGCACAGGGAAAACCGTCACGCTGCAAATCCTCGCCGAAGGGTTTAGCGCGGCGGGCGTTCCGGTCTTTCTCTCGGATGTGAAGGGCGATCTCTCTGGTCTGGCTGTGGCTGGCTCGCCCGAGGGCAAACTGCACGAACCTTTCATGAAACGCGCCGAGACGATCAATTTCCTCGATTACGCCTATAAATCTTTCCCGGTCACGTTTTGGGATCTCTTTGGCGAACAGGGCCACCCGATCCGCACGACCGTTGCTGAAATGGGCCCGCTGCTGCTCGCGCGCCTGCTCGAACTCACCGAAGCCCAAGAAGGCGTGCTCAACATCGCGTTTCGCCTCGCTGATGACGAAGGCCTGCCGCTGCTCGATCTCAAAGACCTGCGCGCTGTGCTGGTCTGGGTGGGTGAGAATGCCGATGATCTAAGCCTGCGCTACGGCAATGTGTCCGGCTCTTCCGTTGGGGCCATTCAGCGCGCGCTTTTGGTGCTGGAAAACCAAGGCGGGACCCATCTTTTTGGCGAACCAGCGCTTGAGCTAAGCGATATCATCCGCACCGATCCCGATGGGCGCGGGCGGATCTCGATCCTGGCCTCCGATAAGCTGATGCAATCGCCCCGGCTCTATGCGACCTTCCTGCTATGGCTGCTCTCTGAGCTGTTCGAAGAACTGCCCGAGGTTGGCAATCCCGATATTCCCAAACTGGTGTTTTTCTTTGATGAAGCGCATCTTCTCTTTGATGATGCCCCGCGCGCTTTGGTCAAAAAGGTAGAACAGGTTGCACGGCTCATTCGCTCCAAAGGGGTGGGCGTTTATTTTGTGACGCAAAACCCCCAAGACGTGCCCGATAATATCCTTGGCCAGCTTGGCAACCGCATCCAACATGCGCTGCGCGCCTTTACTGCGCGCGATAAAAAGGCGCTGCGCTTGGCGGCGGAAACCTACCGCGAAAACCCGCGCTTTTCGGTGGAAGAGGCGATCCGCGATGTGGGCACGGGCGAGGCGGTGACCTCTTTCCTTGTGGCCAAAGGCGCGCCCGGAATTGCCGAACGCACGCTGATCCGCCCGCCATCTTCCCAGCTTGGCCCCATCAGCGCAACCGAGCGCAGCACCCTTATCGCGACTTCCCCCATCGCCGGAAAATACGAAGAACGCCTTGATCGCGACAGCGCCTTTGAACGCCTGCAAGCCCGCGCAGACGCCGCCGCCAAAGCCTTGGAAGAGGCCGAAGCGAAAGAAGAGGAAGAGGCGGAACTTTCCAAAATTCGCCATTATGATCGGGCCAAATCTGGCAATAGCCGCCGCTATGACGGGGCGCATTCCAATTCGCGCGAACGCGGTTCTCGCAGCAAAAAAGACGAAAGCTTTGGCGGGGCCATGGCGCAGGTCGTGCTCAAAGAACTGAAAGGCACAACCGGGCGGCGCATCGTGCGTGGCATCCTTGGCGGCCTGTTCAAATCACGTTAGGTTATCGCTCCAAGCCCTTGTTTTAAAATGATTATGGCCCCGATTGATCTCGGGGCCATTTCGTTTGATAGGGCTGCTCTGGCCTTAAAGCGGGCGGATTTTCAGCTTGGTGATGCGATTGTCTTTGCGCTCTGAGACTTCAAAACGAAACCCGTGAAACGAGAAAACCTGCCCCTGCGAAGGGATGGTTTGCGCTTCATGGATCACCAGACCGGCGATTGTATTGGCTTCCTCATCGGGCATGTTCCAATCGGTCATCCGGTTGAGATCGCGAATGGTTGTGCTGCCCTCAACAAGCCAATCCCCGGCCTCCGTGCGCTTAAGAGGGTGCTCTTCATCAAGGTCAAACTCATCGGTGATCTCGCCAACGATCTCTTCAAGGATATCCTCCAAAGTGATCAGCCCTTGCAGCGATCCATATTCATCCACCACCAGCGCAAAATGCGTATGACGGCGCAGGAACTGGCGCATTTGATCGTCTAGGGTTGTTGTTTCAGGAACGAAATAGGGCTTCATCGCCACGCTGAGCACATCAAATTTTGCAAAGGCCTGCGCATCCGATTGCATGCTGGCGCGCAGCGCATACATCGCCCGGAGCAGATCTTTGGCATGGATCACCGCAACGATATTTTCCGGATCATCCTTGTAAAGCGGCAGGCGCGTATGGGGCGATTGCAGGCATAGCTCAAGCACCTCTTGGGCCGGCAGAGCCACATCAATCATCTCGATTTTCGAGCGGTGCAACATGATTTCCTCAACCGTGCGTTCGCCCAGATCAAGCGCCCCAAGCAGGCGATCGCGATCCTCTTTTTCAACCGCGCCCTCGGAATGGCCAAGCGAAATGGCGCCCGCGATCTCTTCGCGCAGGGCCAGGATATGGCTGTCGGGATCGGTCTGAACGCCAAACATCCGCAGGATCAGCCGCACCAGCGCGCGCACCGCATAGACCAGCGGCGAAAACAGCCGGATCACGATGGCAATCGGCGTGGCGGCCCGGGCGGCGGCCGTTTCGGGATTGGTGATCGCATAGGTTTTGGGCAGCACTTCGGCAAAGATCAGCACAAGCAGCGTCATCACCATGGTCGCAAGTGCCACGCCGCTATCGCCAAAGGCGCGGGTAAACAGCGCCGTGGCCAGCGATGTTGCCAGAATATTCACCAGATTATTGCCCAAAAGGACCGATCCAATCAGCCGCTCATTATCTTCGGTGATATCAAGCGCTTTTTCCGCCCCCTTAGAGCCGCGATCCGCCAAATTGCGCAGCTTGCCGCGCGAGGCCGCCGTCAACGCCGTTTCAGAGCCGGAAAACAGCGCCGAAAGCAGCAAAAGAATGGCGATCCCGCCAGCCGTTAGCCAAAAGGCCGTGTCAAAAAGGGTCGGGGCGTCGGGTGTCATATCTGGGCCAGAATTAAGGAATGCAGGATTGGGCGAAGGGCAGGAAACTGAATGGGGCGAGGCGGGGCAGGGTGTTGGAATGGTTATGGGGCTGGTTATGGGGCTGGCGCGCGGTTCATTCAAGGGCGCTTAGCGCGATTGGGCAAGCGGGTGATGCTGTTGCACCAGATCGCGCAGACGTTCTTCAAGCACATGGGTGTAGATTTCCGTGGTGGAAAGGTCTGCATGGCCAAGCAGGGTTTGGATCGCCCGCAGATCAGCGCCGCCCGCAAGCAGATGGGTCGCAAAAGCATGGCGCAGCGTATGGGGCGAGACTTTTGCCGGGGGAATTCCGGCGGCAGCGGCGATCTCTTTGATCAGCGTGTAAAAGCGGATGCGGGTCATATGGCCCAACTTGCCGCGCGAGGGAAAGAGGAAATGCGAAGGCGGCGCGCCCTCTTTGCGCGCGCGCTCTTGGGCCGCATCGCGCAGCGCAAGCCAGGCCGCCAAAGCATCGCGCGCCGCACCCGAAAGGGGCACCATGCGTTCTTTGCCGCCTTTGCCGCGCACCAGCAGCATTTGTGGCGCCCCGCGCGCCGCTGCATCCGGCAAAGAGACCAGCTCGCTCACCCGCATCCCCGTGGCATAGAGCAGCTCCATCAAACAGGTGTTGCGCGCCCGTTCTTCTGCATTGCGCCCAAGGCCGCGCACCGCTGTGAGCATCGCATCAACATCCGCTTCAGAAAGCGATTTGGGCAGGCTTTTGGCGCGCCCGGGCCCTTTGATTTGAATGGCCGGATTATCGGCCCGCAACCCTTCTTCAAAGGCAAAGCGATAGAGCTGGCGGATCGAAGAGAGGCGGCGCGCGCGGGTTGATAGGGCCAAACCCTCGGCCTCGCAGGCGATCAGATAGGCCTCAATATCGGCCCGGCTGGCCGTTTCAAAATGTATCGGATTGAGAAAGGCGCTGAAAGCGAGCAGATCGCGCCCATAGGCCGCTTGGGTATTCTGGGCCGCGCCCAATTCGGCCGCTTGGGCCGCCAGAAAGCTGGAAATCCAGCGCTCATTTGTGCCGCGCATGCTCATCCGCGCCGCTCAAGCAGCAGCAATTGCAGCGCCGCGCGGCGGGCCGTATCCTCAAGCCCTGCATTGCGCAAAAAGGCAAAAGCATCGCTGATTTCATCCAGATCGCCCTGCGCCCCCGATGACAAAAGCGATATCGCCCGCAAGATCGCTTCGCCCATGCGATCATTCTGGGTCAAAGATTGCAGCCGGGTCGGAAATTCAATCTCCGCAAAACCTTCGCGCACCGCCTCGCTATAGGCATCCGGCGCGCTCACCCCGCGCAAATCCCCCTGCGAGATCGCAAACCAAAAGCGCTCGGCCTCCGTTGCTGGGCTATGTTTGCGCGCAAGCACCTCATAATCGGGCGACAAGAGCGCGATGCGATTTGCGAGCTGTTTCACCCGGCCCGTGAGCGGCAATTCAGCCAGTCGCGCGCCGTAAAGCGCGGCAAACGGCACCTCCAATTCGCGGCCTTCCATCGCCTGCCAAGCGGGCGCCAAAGCGGCGGAAACTGCGCTGATATCTTGGCGCTCAAGGGCCATATCCAGCGTTTGATAGGCCTTCACCCGATCCCAAACCCCACCAGAGGCCGCAGGTTTGCCCTCAAGATAGATGTCATGGAGCTGCTGCGGCGAAATCGCCCCGGCGCGGGCAAGGCGCTCTGCGGCATCCAATTGCGCCTTCCAGCCGATATTGGCGCGCAGATCCGATTGCGCAAAAGCCAAGGGCAGGGCGCCTGTCGCCAAAGGCGCGCCAATGGCTTCATACATGCGAAACACCAGCGGATTGGGATTGTTCGGCGCCTCAAGCCGCAGCCCGCCTTCGGCAAGCTCAGGATGCAAGAATTGCGCCAAAAGCGCGTCATCCTCGGGGGTGAGCATCCCCAAGGCTTCGGCCGTTTCCAATGTCAAAGCGGCCGCATCCCAATCTCCGCCGCGCGCAAGGCAAAAGATCCGCGCTGGAAAGGTTGGAGAAAGCTCGGGCGTGTCGCGCAGCTTGGCGCAGGCGCGATCCTCTGTGCCAAGCAGCAAGGAAATATCAAACCAGCGCCGGAACACCTGCGGATGATCGGGGCCAGCGCGCAGGATCAAATTTTGCGCAGGTTCAAGCGCGCCGCGCGCCAAAAGCGCATCAATCCGCGCCAAAAACAAAATCGCCTCAGGGCTGCTGTCATAGGGCGGGTCAAGCTCGGCCAGGATCAGCATCTGCACCAAATCGCGCGCCGCGGGCAAAAGATCGCTCTCAAGCGCCTGCAATCGCCCGGCTATATCGCGGCTGCTCGAGCGGCCCCAAAGGTCCGGCGAAAGCCCGGTCTGCGAGGCGGCCAATAGGCCAACACTATCGGCCACTGGCCCGCCAAGCGGCATCACACTCACATCCTCGGGCAAGGCCGATGTGGCCACATCCCCGCCCGGCGTGACTGTGGGCAATGGCAGCGCAACGGGAGTAGCCACCGAATCTGATAGCCAATCAATCGCCGAAAGCGGCTTGTCTTGCGCGCGCGCAGCCATCGGCAAAACACCCGGCAAAACCAGCGCCGCCATGCCCGCAAATGCCAACGGGCGCAGCCACCCCTTAACCGCCAATCTCCGCTTCATGCGCGTTTTCACCCCGAAAACCTACTCAATATCCAAAACAATGGGCTGACGAACATCTTGTGCATTCGGCGAAAGATCGCCCAAATACGCAAAACCAACCAACCCCAAGAACCCCAATACCACCAAAACCAACAGCAGTTTCAAAATTCTTAGCATGTATTTCCTGCCTTTCTGGCGCAACTTTCGCGCATTTGCCGCATCTTTGCGCGGTCTGTTTGTTTTATATATGGCATTTTTGGCAAGATCACGCCATTGAAGCCTGCGAGAAGTTAATGCGCGGGACTTTGCCTTTTGGCTTATGACTTAAAAAAGACGATTGTGCTTGTTGGGATGATGGGCGCGGGCAAAACAGCGGTCGGGACCGCACTGGCCCGCCTCCTTGGGGTGCCTTTTCTGGATTCCGATGCCGAGATTGAACGCGCCGCCGATCGCAAAGTCGCCGAGATATTTGAGCGCGATGGTGAGCCGTTCTTTCGCAGCAAAGAAACCCAGGTTATCACCCGGCTTTTGCAGGGGCCAAGCATGGTGCTTTCAACCGGCGGCGGCGCCTATCTAAGCGCGCAAAACCGCGAGATCATCGCCCGCTACGGCGTGGCGGTCTGGCTGCGCGCCGATCTTGATCTGCTCTGGGCGCGGGTGCGGCATAAATCAACCCGCCCTTTGCTGCGCACCGCCAATCCGCGCGAAACCCTGCGCGCTTTGGGCGAGGCGCGCAATCCGTTTTACGGCCGCGCACAGATCATCGTTGATGCAGAACCCGGCCTCAGCATCGAGGCCATGGCGCATAAAGTGGCCGAGGCGCTGAAAGCCTATCCAGATTTGATTGAGGAGCGCGCATAATGGCGATTGAAACGGTTCATGTTCCACTGCAAGAGCGCGCTTATGATGTGCGGATCGGCTCTGGGCTGATTGGCGATGCTGGCGCGCAGATCGCCCCGCTCTTGGCCCGCAAACGGGTCGCTGTTCTGACGGATGAAAACGTTTCAGCGCTGCATCTGGAAAGCCTGCGGGCCGGCCTTGCCAAAGCGGGGATTGAGATGGTTTCGCTCTCCCTGCCAGCGGGCGAGGCGACAAAGGCTTGGCCGCAGTTTAGCCGCGCGGTTGAATGGCTTTTGGAGCAAAAGGTCGAGCGCAACGATGTGATTGTCGCGCTTGGCGGCGGGGTGATCGGCGATCTGGCAGGCTTTGCAGCCGCCGTTTTGCGCCGCGGTGTGCGCTTTGTGCAAATCCCGACCTCGCTTTTGGCCCAAGTGGATAGCTCGGTCGGCGGCAAAACCGGGATCAACGCGCCCCAAGGCAAAAACCTGATCGGCGCCTTCCATCAGCCCGCGCTGGTTCTGGCCGATACGGATGTGCTCAACTCATTGACAACGCGCGACTTTCTGGCGGGCTACGGCGAAGTGGTGAAATACGGGCTTTTGGGCGATGCTGATTTCTTCGCCTGGCTTGAGCAAAACGCCCCCAAAATGGCCGCAGGAGACGCCGCCGCGCGCATCTATGCAGTGCGCCGCTCGGTCGAGATGAAAGCCGAAATCGTCGTGCGCGATGAAACCGAGCAGGGGGACCGCGCGCTGCTGAACCTTGGCCATACCTTCTGCCACGCGCTCGAATCCGCCACAGGCTATTCCGATCGCCTGCTGCACGGTGAAGGCGTCGCCATCGGCTGCGCGCTTGCCTTTGAGCTTTCCGCCCGCCTTGGCCTATGCTCGCAAGAAGCCCCAAGCCGCGTGATCGCGCATCTGCGCAAAATGGGCACCAAAGTGGACCTACGCGATATCGAGGGCGACCTGCCCGATGCCGATGCGCTTCTGGCGCTGATGGCGCAGGATAAAAAGGTGCTCAACGGCAAACTCCGCTTCATCCTCGCGCGCGATATCGGCGAGGCTTTTGTGGCCACCGATGTGGATATGGACGTGGTGCGCGCTGTGCTGGTGGATGCTTTGGCGATGCGGGGGTAGGTGGGGCTTTAGATTGGGCATCGGTGCGAAAGGCTCAATTTGGCTTCTGCCAAGACGCTACTCTAATTATCGAACAAAGCCAAAAACGTACCCTCTGCAATGAGATGCCCCTCGCTTACATCGTTAAAGGTATTGATCAGCTTTCTTATAGGATCATTTTTGGGCATGTCACATTCGTGGCGAGTTATCGCGACATAGTTTTCCGAATTCACAAATTCCAAAACCGTCTGGGTTCCGTCAAAGCATGCAAACTTTGGATTCTGAACTATTGGAGGGAGATCTCCAGAAAAGGGATCAATTTTCGCCAGCAAGGCTTCTATCTTTGCAAAGGCCTGAGGCTCAACCACCCCATCCTTTTCATATGCCAAATTCCCAGGCCCATATCCCCCCCTACCGCTCAAAACTTTGAGCCTATAGTGGGGCGTTTCGCTTTTCTCAGATGAAATTGAAAGCATTTTTCCTCGGCCAAAAGAAGGAAGGAACGTCAAGCGAATGGTTTGGTCTTCGGGCGCAAAATCGTTTTGCACCCAAAGCGGCTTTTCGTTCATCGACGCAAGTTGATTGCCAAACCATCTCTCATAAGAGTCATCTTCGGAATCTTCTCCCCAAATACCTGTAGGAAAGAATTTATACTCCCCTTGGCGTTTCCAATCGAAACTCGATGACGAGGAGCAACTGGCAACAATAATCAGAGTAACTGTGGCAATGATTAAATTTCTCATAGGAAATTCATAGCTGCAGACGTAGAGGTATGGCCAGATTATTTTGTGGTCTGTGGCGGTTAATCCTTGGGTCTTGTTGACGTCTCGGTTGTCGCAACTATGGGTATGTCTCAATGTAAAAGACCATCCCCAAAAACAAAACCGCCCTCGCAGTTTCCTGCAAGAGCGGTTTTAGGCCGTTAAGCCAATCTCGAAACGCGTGTGCGCCCTAGAACGGGATTTCGTCGTCTATATCTGAACGACCGCCACCACCGCCCTGCGAGCCGCCCTGTGGCCCGCTATCATAGCCGCCGCCTTGTGGGCCGCTGTCGTAACCGCCGCCTTGGCCGCCGGAATAGCCACCGCCGCCCTGCGAGCCGCCATCGCGACCGTCAAGCATGGTGAGCGTGCCGTCGAAACCTTGCAGAACCACCTCAGTTGAATAGCGATCCGCGCCGGATTGATCCTGCCATTTGCGCGTTTGTAATTTGCCCTCGATATAGACTTTCGAGCCCTTTTTGAGGTACTGCTCGGCGATGCGCACGAGGCCCTCTTGGAAGATCGCGACCGAATGCCACTCGGTCTTTTCTTTGCGCTCGCCGGTCTGGCGATCTTTCCAAGTCTCGGAGGTCGCGATGCGCAGATTGCAGACTTTGCCGCCGTTGGAAAAACTGCGCACCTCGGGATCGCGGCCCAGATTGCCAATAAGAATGACTTTGTTAACCGAGCCTGCCATGTGATCTCTCCCGTAGAATCTTGAAAAACATTTGCGTTGTTACATCATTCTGAGCCGCGCAAGGAAAGCAAGAAATAGCCTCACGCGGCCAAAACCATGCCCGATCCGGGGCTTTGGCGCCAATTGGGGGGGCGGAGAGGCCGCACGCGCAGAGGAGGCTTAGGAGCGATTGAGGCCTATGGGCTGGCCAAAGGCGGCTGGGTTTTCTAATATGCGCCCATTGAAGCGGTGGGGAATATTGGTTTGACAGGCATCACAATGCCAAACTTTGCGAAAACTTTGGGGTTTGCGATTGTTTTTGGGCTGGGCCTGGGCGCATCTGATGCGGCTTGGGCGGATAAGCTTGTCTTTTCCTCCAAATCCCGCAGCGCCATTTTCACCTCGCAAACGGATGTTCTGGATCGCCGTGCGGCGACGCAATATTCCAACTCCATCCGCCTTCAGCCCAAATCCGCCGTGACAATTTCAAGCTCGGCGCTTCGCTATACAGGCAAATACAACGGCCCTCATATTGCCAATGCCCGCGCGGCCGCCTCGCGCTATGGTGTCCCGCAAGATCTGTTTTTACGGCTTATTCAGCAGGAAAGCGGCTGGAAACCCCATGCCCGCTCGCATAAAGGCGCGATTGGGCTTGCTCAGCTGATGCCCGGCACAGCGGCCAAGCTGAAGGTTAATCCGCATGACCCGGTGCAAAACCTCAACGGCGGCGCGCGGTATTTGCGGATGATGTATGATAAGTTCGGCTCCTGGCGGCTGGCCCTTGCGGCCTATAATGCTGGGCCCGGCGCCGTTCAAAAATACGGCGGCGTCCCCCCGTATCGCGAAACGAAAAACTACGTGCGCAAAATCTGGGGCAGCTAGGCTGGGCCGCTTATCCGGGGCCGCTCATCCGGGGCAGCAGGGCCAAAGCAACCCATAACGGGCCATCTGTCTGAAACCGCTTTTGGCGCGCCGCTCCCTGCACTGATTCCCGCGAATGCAGCGTCCAAACTCCCGAGATTTCACCCCATACCTGCGCTCAAACGCTGTTATTGGCGGGATTCTGCCGAAGCTTTCTTGCGCGCATTCAGCTCAAACACAGGCTTCATATCGGCCAAAATCTCCTCGGACAAATGGCACTTGATCTGATGGCCCGCCGCATCCGTGCGAATGGCCGGAACCTCGCGCTCACAAAGCCCGCCGGGAACCTGATCCTTCATCGGGCAGCGCGTTTGAAACGGGCAGCCAGTGGGCGGGTTCATCGCCGAAGGGATATCCCCCTCAAGCACGATCTGCGCCTTGCTGATCGAGGTATCCGCGATGGGAACTGCCGATAAAAGCGCTTGGGTATAGGGGTGATAGGGCGGCGCAAAAACCTGCTCGGTCGTGCCAAGCTCAACCACATGGCCCAGATACATCACCAAAACCCGATCACTAAGATACCGCACAATCGAAAGATCATGGCTGATGAACAAAAGCGTTGTTCCCTGGCTGCGCTGAATATCCATCAGCAAATCGGCCACCGCCGCCTGAACGGAAACATCAAGCGCGGATACCGGCTCATCCGCCACAACGATGCGCGCATCCCCCGCAAAGGCCCGCGCAATCCCGACCCGCTGCTTTTGCCCGCCCGAAAGCTGGCGCGGCATGCGATCGGCAAATTCGCGCGGCAAGCGGACAAGATCAAGCAGCTCAAGCATGCGCGCGCGCCGCTCTTTGCGGCTCTTGCCGATGCCAAACACCTCCAATGCGCGGATGATCTGCTTGCCCACAGTGATCGACGGGTTGAGCGTATCAAACGGGTTCTGAAAGACCATCTGGATCGCCGCAATCGTAGCTGCGTCGCGCGCCTCAATCGGGGTCTCGCCAAGGCTTTTACCCTCAAAATCAATGCGCCCCGTGCTTGCCGCCTCAAGCCCCATCAGCACTTTGGCAAAGGTCGATTTCCCGCAGCCGGACTCGCCGACAATCGCCAATGTCTCGGCCTCGCGCGCCTCAAAACTCAGCGTTTCATTGGCCTTAACAACACGGCCCGCCTTGCCGCCAAACAGCCCATTGCCGCCAATTTTGTAATATTTGCCAAGGTCTTCAACCTTCAGCACCACATCCCCCAAAGCGCGCCGATCTTGGCGCTCGGGCTTTGGCGGCGGGGCCTCCCAATCAATCTGATCAACACATATGCAGCGGCTTTTATGGCGCAACGATCCCTCAACCGGCTCCATACGCAGCTTTTTCACATCACAAACACCCGCCTGAAAACAATTGCACCGCGGCCCGAAATTGCACCCCTTGGGGCGCTCATGCGGGAGCGGCAAATTGCCCTCAATCGCCACCAAAGGGCGCGCGTTCTTATCCGCGCCGGGCAAGGGGATCGAGCGGAACAACGCTTGGGTATAAGGATGGCGCATCTCGTCAAACACATCCTCAATCGCGCCCGTTTCAACCGCCTCGCCGCTATACATCACACAGACCTGATCGCAGACTTCCAGCACCAGCCCAAGATTGTGCGAGATGAACAAAAGCGAGGTGCCATATTTGCGCCCAAGCCCTTTGACCATCGCCACGATCCCGGCCTCAACCGTGACATCAAGCGCGGTCGTCGGCTCGTCCAAAATCAACAAAGCAGGCCGGGCCATCAGCGCCATCGCAATCACGATCCGCTGCTGCTGTCCGCCGGAAAGCTGATGCGGATAGGCGCGCATAATCCGCTTGGGATCGGGCAGGCCAACGTCTTCGATCATCTGCATCGCCGCGGCTGCTGCCGCATCCTCAGAGGCGCCGCGATGGATCATCGGAACCTCCATCAACTGGCGGCCAATGCGCATCGCCGGGTTGAGCGAGGCCATCGGCTCTTGGTAGATCATCGCGATGTCAGAGCCGCGCAAACCGCGCAATTCGTCCTCACCCATCTGGCAAAGATCGCGGCCCCGAAACAGAATTTCCCCCTCGGTGATCCGCCCATTGCGGCCCAAATATTGCATCACCCCAAGCGCCACAGTCGATTTCCCGCAACCGCTTTCGCCGACCAAACCCATCGCTTCACCGGGCCGGATCGTACAGGAAAAATCCATCACGGCGGGGATTTCATGATCGCGGGTAAAGAAGGAAATCGAGAGATTGTTGATCTCAAGCACTGGGCCGTCATATTCGGCGGCGCTATTTTGATCAATCATATCAGTGGCTTGCATGGGCTTAATCCTTCAAGCTTTCTTCGCGCAGCGCGTCCGCCAGCAAGTTCAACCCAAACACAAGGCTCATCAGCGCAAAGGCCGGCGCAAGGGCAGGGTGCGGATAAATCGTCAGCAAACGCCGCCCCTCATTGATCGTCGAACCCCAATCCGGGCTTTCCGGCGAGACCCCAAGCCCAAAGAAACCGAGCGTGCCAAGCAGGATCGTCGTATAGCCAATGCGCAGGCAGAAATCGACGATCAGCGGCCCGCGCGCATTGGGCAAAATCTCCCAAAGCATGATGTACCAAGGGCCCTCGCCACGGGTCTGCGCGGCAGAGACATAATCGCGCGCTTTGAGGTCGAGAACGATCCCGCGCACGATGCGAAACACCGTCGGCGCATTCACGAAAACCACCGAGACAAAGACGATCAATATATTGC
The DNA here is from genome assembly GCA_050633265.1 of Paracoccaceae bacterium. GTDB lineage: Bacteria > Pseudomonadota > Alphaproteobacteria > Rhodobacterales > Rhodobacteraceae > JBLHZY01. The sequence goes on from JBOEGE010000001.1 coordinate 211,492, forward strand.
CCGGCATGGAAATGAGCCCGGTTGGATCGGCGTCAAACGCGAGGCCTGCGTAAATCCAAAGCCCGATCACCAAAGCAATCGCGCCGTAAATCATCCGTCGGCTTTGGTCAAAGCGGTACTTTGTATTGATCAATTCAAGCACGAAAATCACCGGAAAAAGAAAGAGAACGCCAGCCAAATTGCCGGGCAGGGCCGTTTGCTCAATCTCCGGCGTGACCAGCAGATAAAACAGCAGGATCACCGGAAAGGCGAGCACGAGATTGGCCAGAAAGCTTAAGATGCGATCCGACCAGCCGCCAAAATATCCCGCAGGCAGGCCAAGCGTGATCCCGACCATGAAAGCAAACAATGTCGCCAAAGGCGCGATCATCAACACATCGCGCGCGCCCATGATCATCCGGCTAAACACATCCCGCGCAAGGCTATCCCCGCCCAATAAGTAATGCCCCGTGCCATCGCGAAGCGTCGTTCCAGGCACTTTGTTTTTCATCCCGGAAACCTGTGCCAGCGGATCAAAAGAAACGACCTGATCCGCAAAAATCCCCGCAAAAACCCAAAACATCACAAGCCCAAGCCCGATGATGCCAATCCGGCTGCCCATCAGCTTGCCATAAAGCCCAAGGTGCGCCCTGAACGCAAAAGAGGCGCCAAACATCACCGCGAGCGCCGCCCAAACGGGCCAAAGCTGATTGATCATGCCAAAGAGAATTTGCGGCCAAGTGAGCGCGTCCATTATGGCTCTCCCTGCTGTGCGGGGGCGGGATTTGCAGTGCAGGCGGGGCTCATGAAATGCGAATCCTTGGGTTGAGCAGCACATAGCCGATGTCGGAAATCAGCTGCGTGACCAGCACGACAAAAACCGCAACGACCGAACAGGCGAGCATCAAATCAATGTCATTATTGCCCGCGGCCTGAACCAATGTCCAACCGAAGCCTTTGAAATTGAACAGGATTTCAACAATCACAACGCCGTTGAGCAACCAAGGGAATTGCAGCATGATCACCGTAAAAGGCGCGATCAATGCGTTGCGCAGCGCATGGCGCAGCACCACTTTGCCAAAACCCAACCCCTTGAGGCGCGCCGTGCGGATATATTGCGCCGTCATCACCTCGGCCATCGAGGCCCGCGTCATCCGCGCCACATAGCCCGCACCAAACAGCGCAATGGTCAGAACCGGCAGGGTGAAATTGGCAAATGTGATCGCATCTGCCGCCGAGGTCGCCGTTCCTTTAAACCATTTCAGCCCCACAGCCGATGAGGCAAACACCGAGATCAGGATCACACCCGAAACATATTCCGGCGTCGCCGTTGTGAGGATCGAAAAGGCCGACAATCCGCGATCAAGCTTGGAGCCTTCGCGCATCCCCGCCAAAACACCCGTGATCAGCGCAAGCGGCACCATCACCACCATCACCCAAAACATCAACTTGCCCGTAAGCCAAAGCCGCTTGGCAATAATCGCGCTGACATCATCGCGAAACACCGCCGATTGCCCCCATTCGCCCTGCAAAACCCCGCAAAACCGCGCCCGGCTGCCATCTGCGCGCAGATCACAGCGCGCCGTCTCATCGCTTTCACCGATCCAGGCCGGCGCAACCCCGAGCCATTCCCCATAACGCACCACCAAAGGGCGCGCATAGCCGTGGCGATCAAGCCAACTAACAACCTCGGCATCGCCCATGCGATTGTTGCCCTGAAACTTGGCGAGTTTTTCAAGATTGGGCGCAAGGTTGGTCAGCGAAAAGACAATGAAGGTCAGGCAAAGCGCGGTGAGCAGCATCACCCCAAAGCGGCGCAGCAAAAACAGCAGCATCTACCTCTCCCTATCGTGATCGCACCAAATGGCGCGCAGATCGCCATTATCAGCACATAAAAGAAAGCTCTGCGCGAGCGGCATGCTGGCGCAGAGCTGATGGTTGGGCAGGGGGCGGATTACGCCTCAATCCACCATTTATAGAGGTGCATCTCAAAGGTCGGATGCATATCCGCGCCATGCACATTCTCTTTGAAATGGCGGAAGGTCGAGCGCCAGTAAGGCTGGATCATCACCCCATCGTCTTGCATGATCTTCTCAAGCTTGGCCATCACTTCGCGGCGCGCATCAGCATCGGCAATCGAAAGCGCCTCCGTTAGCAGCGTGTCAAACTCGGGGTTGGCCATCGCCGCCTCGTTCCAAGCCTCGCCAGAGCGATATGCAAGCGCAAGAACCTGAACCCCAAGCGGGCGCATGTTCCATTCGGTCGCCGAGAACGGATAAACAAGCCAATCATTCCAAAAGGTTGCGGCCGGAATGACCTTGCGCTTGATATCAATACCCGCATCGCGAATTTGCGCAGCAACCGCATCACATGTCGCCGATTGATACTCATCATCAATGGAAATCAGCTCAAGCGGGGCGCTCAATTCACCCACCTCATCCATCAAGGCCTTTGCCCCCGCAGGATCAGCCTTCAGCGCAGGAAGCGCTGCATATTCGGGGTGAATTTCGCACACATGGTGGTTCTCGGCGATGGTGCCAAGGCCATTATAGCCAAGCTCAAGGATCACCGCATTATCAACCGCCATTTGCAACGCTTTGCGCACCCGCACATCCGTATAGGGCTCTTGCTTTTGGTTGAACCGAACACAGACCGTATTGGCCGTTACGGCCTCAGATTTCGCCCAGCCAAGACCATCGAGCACCTCAACAAAATCGCCCGTTGTCTCATAGGTCATGTCGATCTCATCCGCATCCGCCGAAGCAACAAGCGCCGCAGGATCAACGCCCAGATCAATGAACTCAATGCGATCGAGGTAAGCGCCTTCACCCCACCAAGCATGATCGGTGTTTTTCACCAGAACCTGCTTTACACCAACCTCATTCACCTCGGGCAAATAGGGGCCAGTGCCAATCGGCGTATCGCTTGGATCGCCGCCCTCATAAGAGCTGTGCACAATCGCAGAAGGGTAATCCGCCATCCCCGGAATGATGGTAATATCCGGCGCGTTCAGCTTGAGGCGCACCGTATGATCATCAACAATCACAACCGCGCCCTCGCGCAGCGCTTTGTTCTCATCATCCATCAAGGCCGACATCCGCGAGACCATCGAATTGCCGTCAACCGCCCCGTCACACCAAAGCGCGATATTGCGGGCCACATCCGCAGCGGTGAAGGCCTCGCCGTTGTTCCAGGTGATGCCTTTGCGCAGATGCAGCACATATTCGGTCGCGTCGTCATTGACCTCCCAGCTTTCCAGCAAACGGCCGCTAAATGTGCCGTCACTGTTGTATTCCACCAGATATTCAAGCCAGCCGCGGGCGAAATTGGCCATCTCGGACCAATCCCAAGTGCGCGGATCTTTCAGGCCACGGGTCTTCATCTGAACGCGCAAAGTGCCGCCCATCTGCGGGGTTGCATGGCTGGCCGCGCGCGCAGGCTGCGCCCCGATCAGCCCATAAGCGGCTGTGCTGGCCACCCCAAGCGCCGTGGCACGGGCCAAAAATTCGCGCCGGTCCAGCAGGCCTTGCTTGAATTCATCGGCATACATCTTGGCCGCTGTGTGAATTGGCTTGGAAATCTTTGTCATGTCTCTCTCCCTAAAGACCTGGCAGCGCATCGCAGCACTTTGATTGTATCTTATTGTAACAAAACGATTAAACGCGCTTCGTATTTTTGTCTTTGTCTTTGTCTTTATCACGGCGCAGATACTGCCGCGAATTCTGTTTTCATCCATCGCCCTGCGGCGCCTCTTGCGGCGCGCGTATCGCGATCTATTTGCGACATTCAAATGTTAGAAAACCGACAAACGCCCATCAATGCAACCCGAAACCCCCGAACTTTCCGTGATCCAAGCCGCAGCGGGCCCAAAATCACCGCAGTACAGGGCAATATTTGAGCCGGTAAATAGGGCAGGGTGGCGCCTAGCCCTTGGTGCGGAAATCCGAAGGGGTCACACCGGTTTGTTTGTGAAAGGCGCGGGTGAAATAGGCCGCCGAAGCAAAGCCCAATTCAGAGGCGATCTCTTTGACCGGTTTCTGCGTATCAGCCAGCATCCGGCGCGCTTCAAAATGGATCCGGTCGCTCAAAATCGCCGAGGCCGGGCGCGCGCATGCGATGTTGCAAGCGCGGCTCAAATGGGTCGAGGTGACACCAAGCGCCTTGGCATAATCCGAAACCGCTTTGCCGCTCATGAATTCTTCCTCGACCATTGCCGAATAGGCCGCAGCAAGGCGGCGCGAGGCATCCGGGAGCATCTCCATCTCGGGCATCAAATCCATCTGCCGCTCGATCCAAACCGAGATAAGCCCGGCGTGATGGCCAAGGGCGCGGTCGCGCGCAGGAAGGTCGCGCTCAAGCTCGCGCGAAAGATTATCGATCATCACCGTCAGCTCGCCCTGTTGAACCGCATCGCGAAAGCGCAGATGGATCGGCGCATTGGGCAACATCAAGGTCGGATCATTGGGCAGAAAAACCGCCGAACCAAAGACCTGCCCAGAGGTTTCAAACCCATGCATAACCCCGGCCGGAAGAAAGACCAGATTATGCGCCCCAAAGCCGCGCGTAACACCAGAAACGGTGATCCGTCCTTGGCCACGGGTGAACCACAAAAGCATCGGTTGGCGATAAGAGCGCATCGCCTCAACCCGCCAGCGGCCCCCTTGCACAAACCGATTGAGCGGCGTGACACGATAGCTTGGGGCCGGGCTTTCGGGGATTATTGTCATGTTGGGCAGTCCTTAGAGCGATGTTCGATTTGTACTAGTTTAGCGCAGTCCGAAATCTGGCCATAGGATTTTATTCAATGATTTGAGCGCCTAAGCTGAATGTTGCCGCGCTGCAATGGGCGATAGTTAGGCAGACGATATCTTGTGCCATGCCTTCATTCTGGACCGAAACCATGTGCGTTGACGTTTGGCATATTGGCGGGTTGCCGCCTGCGCCAATCGCTGCGCCTCCTCTAAAGGCAATGTACCGCGCAAATGTGCGATAAGTTCTGCTGCACCGATGGCCTTGGAAGCAGGCCAAGACGAATCCCATGTCGAGAGATTCGCCCGCGCCTCCTCAAGCGCGCCGCCATTGATCATCATCTCAAAGCGGCGATCAATCCGCGCCGCCAGCCAATCGCGCTGTGCATCCACAACAAATGCAGCCGCCTTTTGAAGCGGCAAGAGCGGTGCCGGGGTCTCTTCTTGCCAGGCCGCAATCCCGCGCCCGGTGCTGCGCAAAACCTCCCAGGCGCGCTGCACCCGCACTGGATTGAGCTGATCAATTTTGGCCGCCGATTTTGGATCCTGCGCCGTCAATTCCGCCAAGAGCCCCGCAGGCCCCTCGGCGGCCATCCTTTGATCTGCAAGGGCACGAATCTCTGGCGGGGTTGGGGGGATTTGCGCAAGCCCTTCGGTTAGCGCGCTAAAGTATAGCCCGGTGCCCCCAACGATGATCGGGCGCGCTTTTGCGGCCAAAAACGGCGCAATATCCCGCAGCCAATGGCCAACCGAATAGGCCGCATCTCCGGGCAAAAACCCATAGAGCGCATGCGGGGCCAAAGCTTCATCCGCCGCCGAGGGGCGCGCAGTAAGAACCCGCCAATTGGCGAATATCTGCAACGCATCTGCATTCAGGATCACGCCGCCCTGGGCCTGCGCAATCTCAAGCGCCAGAGCGGATTTGCCGCTGGCGGTTGGGCCTGCGATCAAGACCGGCTGTTCGGGGGAAATCTTGGCCAGCAGTTCGCGCATTACGTGCATGCCCATGGGCGCGCGCAGAGGGCAATTTTGGCCGCCGCCACGACACCAATCCGCCTGGGCAAAACTTTTCCCAATCCCGCATTGAACCTTGCGCCATTTTGCAGCATTTTGCCCCCGACATCATAAACCAAGTGGAGCCCTTCATATGTCCGAGCCCGCGCGCAGCCAACCCTCCACGAAATATCGCCGCGTTTTGTTAAAAATCTCTGGCGAGGCGCTGATGGGCCCGCAAGGATATGGGCTTCACCCCCCCACAGTTGAGCGCATCGCCCGCGAAATTCAAGCCGTCCATGGGATGGGGGTTGAGATTTGCATGGTCATCGGCGGCGGCAATATTTTTCGCGGCCTTCAGGGCAGCGCCCAAGGGATGGAGCGCACGACAGCCGATTACATGGGCATGCTTGCCACCGTGATGAATGCGCTGGCAATGCAGGGCGCGCTCGAGGCGCTTGAGATCAACACCCGCGTGATCTCGGCCATCCCGATGGACACAGTCTGCGAGCCCTATATTCGCCGCCGCGCTGTTCGACATCTTGAAAAGGGCCGCGTTTGCATCTTTGCCGCCGGAACAGGCAATCCCTATTTCACCACCGATACCGCCGCGACCCTGCGCGCCAATGAGATGTCTTGCGAGGCGATCTTTAAGGGAACCAAAGTAGATGGGGTCTATGATAAAGACCCGGCCAAACATGCCGATGCCAAGCGCTTTGAGCGGGTCTCTTATGATGAGGTGCTGCAAAAGCATCTGGGGGTAATGGATGCCTCGGCGATCGCATTGGCGCGCGACAACAGCCTGCCGATCATCGTCTTCTCCCTAGACGAACCGGGCGGCTTTTGCGGCATTCTGGCAGGCGAGGGCACCTATACAACGGTGCATGATTAAGCCGCGCAGCCCCGATTATCTGCGCGCAACAGGCGATGATAGAGGGCAAAAACCGGATCGCGGTTCCCCCTTACATCAATGCAAAACCCTTGGTATACATGCCAAAAGCGCCGCCAAATAGGGCGCAACACCGCGATAACAACAGAAGAGACTTGGGCAATGGCAGATGATTTTGAACTGGATATCGACGATCTAGAGCGCCGGATGGATGGCGCCATGGCATCGCTTCGCACCGAATTTGCATCCCTAAGAACCGGCCGCGGCTCTGCCTCGATGCTGGATCCGATCATGGTCGATGCTTACGGCTCACTGACCCCGATCAACCAAGTCGGAACAGTCAATGTTCCCGAACCGCGCATGGTGACGGTGAATGTTTGGGACAAGGGCCTTGTTGGCAAAGTTGAAAAAGCCATTCGCGAAAGCGGCCTTGGCATCAACCCGCAACTCAACGGCACAATCATCATGCTGCCGATCCCCGAGCTCAATGAAGAACGCCGCCGCGAGCTAACCAAAGTTGCCGCCCAATACGCCGAAAGCGCGCGAATTTCGGTGCGCAATGTGCGCCGCGATGGCATGGATCAGATCAAAAAAGCCAAAGACACCATCGGCGAGGATGATCAAAAATTCTGGCACGATGAAGTCCAAACCCTAACGGACAAACATATCGCCGCTGTCGATGCGGCCCTCGAAAACAAACAAGCCGAGATCATGCACGTCTAACGTTTGGGGCCAAACCAAGCGCAAATGGCGCGTGCAGACCCGCGCCCAATGCAGTTCACGCCTCGCCGCGCGGCCTGCCAGTATATTACGAGGGGCAGATGAAAGACATGGATCCAAGCGGCCCAACCCATGTGGCCATTATCATGGATGGCAATGGCCGTTGGGCCACGTCTCGCGGCAAACCGCGCCTGTTTGGCCATCATGCGGGCGCCAAACGGGTGCGCGAAGTTGTGAATGCCTGCCCGGATTTGGGCGTGAAATACGTAACCATCTTTGCCTTCTCGACCGAGAATTGGAAACGGACCCAATCCGAGGTTTCCGGCCTTATGTCCTTGTTTCGCCGCTATATTGTGAAAGAGGCCAAGGAGCTTTTCAAAGAAGGTGTGCGGGTGCGTTTTATCGGCGATCGGGTGCGCCTTGATGAAAAGCTCGTTAAAATGATGGATGAGCTCGAAGACCTGACCAAGGATTGCAGCCGGGTAAACCTGACCATTGCGCTTAATTACGGCGGGCGCGATGAAGTTGCCCGCGCCACCAAACGCCTGGCCGAAGATGTGGCCGCGGGCAAGCTTGATCCGGCGGATGTCGATGAAGAAACCCTGCCGCGCTATCTTGATACATGCGTGCTGCCCGATCCTGATCTGGTGATCCGAACCTCGGGCGAGGCGCGCATTTCCAACTTCCTGCTTTGGCAATCGGCCTATGCGGAATATGAATTCATCGAGACATTATGGCCCGATTTCACCAAGGATATTTTTGCGGACATCGTGAAAAACTACGGCAAACGTGATCGCCGCTTTGGAGCCGTCAAAGCATGAGCAATTGGAGCGACCTCGCCCCGCGCGTGATCTCTGGCGTGGCTATGGCGGCTGTGGCAGCGCTTGCCGTTTGGCTCGGCGGGCCCGTGTTGCTCGTGATGCTCGCGATTTGCGCCGGGTTGATGCAATGGGAACTGGCGCGCATTTGCGATCCTGAAAAGAAAAGGGCGGCGATCTGGCTTGGCGTCATCGGCGGCATTCCCCTCTTAAGCATTAATTTTTTGGATGAGTTCTTGGACCTAATTGGTTCAACTTGGGACAGTTTTGTGTTGGTTCTTTTCGCTGTATCAATTGTCCTGCCGAGCATCGTCGGATTATTTCTGCTGTCGAAAAAACGAAAACTTCATGCGTCCTATGCGCTCGCGATACAAATAACGGCCATCGTTCTCATTGTCCTTCGTGAGACCCACTCAGCGTTTGTGCTGCTTTTCCTTATCGGTGTTGTCGTGATTACCGATGTTGCTGGCTATTTCGCGGGTCGTCTCATTGGCGGGCCGAAATTCTGGCCCAAGATAAGCCCAAAGAAAACGTGGTCTGGGACGATTGCTGGTTGGATTGGCGCAGCAATTTTTGCCTGGGCATTTTCCTATTTTGCCAAAGCCGAAAGTGAGCTTGGCTCCGTGCTAATGTTTATGTTCATAGCCGTCTTACTTTCTTTCGCAGGGCAAATGGGCGATATCGTGGAAAGCGCGATGAAACGAAGCGCCGGGATCAAGGATTCCTCAAATCTCATTCCGGGCCATGGCGGCTTTTTGGATCGCTTTGATGCCATTATCGGCGCCTGTGTCCTCGGCGCAACCATGGCTGTCGTGATGTTCATCTATGTAGTTATAGTCGGTCTCTAGAAGGGCCAAACAGGCATATGCGCAAAATTTCCATCTTTGGGGCGACAGGCTCAATCGGGCAGAGCACGCTTGATCTGATCCGGCGCGATGCGCAGGCCTATGATGTTGTCGCGCTCACCGGCGGGCAGAACATTGCCCAGCTTGCGCGCGATGCGATTGAATTTGGTGCGGATGTTGCGCTTACAGCCGATGAGGCGAAATTGGATGCGCTGCGTGAAGCGCTCGCCGGATCGGGCGTTGAAGCCGCCGCCGGGCAGGGCGCCATCAGGGATGCTGCCAGCCGCCCCGCTGATTGGGCCATGTCGGCCATCGTGGGCGCTGCTGGCCTTGCGCCGGGTTTGGAAGCGCTCAAACAAGGCGCGACCCTTGCACTGGCCAATAAGGAAAGCATGGTCACTGCCGGGCCATTGATGCGCGCCGCTGCTGCCAAACATGGCGCGGCCCTTTTGCCCGTCGATAGCGAGCATTCCGCCGTGATGCAGGCGATGGAAGGCGGGCGGCTGGAAGAGATCGAGAGCGTGACAATCACCGCCTCAGGCGGGCCGTTTCGAACATGGGATCAGGCCGCGCTTGAAAAGGCGACCCTGAAAGAGGCGGGCAATCACCCCACATGGGATATGGGCCAGCGGATCACCATTGACAGCGCCTCGATGTTTAACAAAGCCCTTGAAGTGATTGAAGCCAAAGAGCTTTTTGCCCTTACGCCCGATCAGATCAAAGTTCTCGTTCATCCCGAAAGCATCATTCACGCGCTTGTCGCGTATAGTGACGGCGGCGTGATGGCCCATATGGGTGCGCCGGATATGCGCCACGCGATCGGCTATGCGCTGCATCACCCCGTGCGGCGCGCACTGCCTGTGGCGCGGCTTGATCTGGCCAGCATCGGCGCGCTGACTTTTGAATCCCCCGATCCCATCCGCTTTCCCGCGCTGCGCCTCGCGCGTGAAGTGATGGAGGAGGGCGGGATGGCGGGTGCGGCCTTTAACGCCGCCAAAGAGCGCGCGCTTGATCATTTCATTGCAGGCGAGATCGGCTTTTGCGATATGGCGCGTGTGGTTGAGGATGTGCTCACGCAGATGTGCGGCCAAGACAGCCCATCGGGGGGCCACATTCATGCCGCCTTTACCTATGATAACGTGATCGAAACGGATCGCATTGCGCGCCTGAAAGCCTCCCAAAGCGTGGCACGGTGCAGAGCAGAAAAGGACTAACCCATGGATTTCGCAGGCCTTGTGCCCCAGTTTGGCAGCGCGCTCTTTACGCTTGTGGCCTTTGTTATTGCCCTTTCTGTTATCGTCGCGATCCATGAATTTGGCCATTATATCGTTGGCCGCTGGACGGGCATCAAAGCGGATGTGTTTTCGCTGGGCTTTGGCCCCGTGCTATTTTCGCGCACCGATAAACACGGAACCCAGTGGCAGCTCGCGGCACTTCCCTTTGGCGGCTATGTGAAATTTCGCGGCGATGCCAATGCGGCTTCGGCCACGGATTACGAGGCGCTTGACGGGCTTGATGAGGCGGCAAAGCGCGAAACCATGCAAGGCGCGCCGCTTTGGGCCAGAACGCTTACGGTGGCAGCCGGCCCGATGTTTAACTTCATCCTATCTGCGCTTATTTTCATCAGCATTTTGATGGTGCAGGGGCGCGCCTCCGATCCGCTGACCATCGCCGAACTCACCCCCGTTCCCGGCATTCAAGAGCTCGCACCCGGCGATCGCCTTTTGTCTATCGCAGGCCAGAAAACCCCCAAACTTGAGGATTTCTCTGCCTTTGTCGAAGGGCTGCCGCAAGAGGCATCGCTTGAATATACCGTGCTGCGCGATGGCAAAGAGGTAACAGTGCAAGGGCCCCATCCGATGCCGCCGCTGGCGCTGATGATCTCGCCCGATAGCGCCGCGATTGATGCCGATATGCAGGCCGGTGATGTGATCACCGCAATCAACGGCGCCCCAATCGGCACATTTGAGCAATTGCGCAGCGCCGTTACCGGATCAGACGGCGCGCCGCTTGCGATCACCGTTTGGCGCGACGGCGAAGAACTTGCCCTCACCCTTACCCCGCGCCGCCGCGATCTACCGGCCGAGGGCGGCGGTTTTGAAACCCGCTGGCTGATTGGCATCTCGGCGGGCTATTTCTTTACCCCGGATACCGAAACACCGGGCCTTTGGTACGCGGCCAAATTCGGCGCGCGCCAAACCTATTCCGTGATCGAAAACTCGCTTTCGGGCCTCTATCACATGATCGTCGGCAAAATCTCGACCTGTAATCTGCGCGGCCCCCTTGGCATTGCCGAAACAGCCGGCGCCATGGCCGGGCAGGGCGCCAACAGCTTTATTTCCTTCATTGCACTGCTCTCAACAGCCGTTGGCCTGCTCAATCTCTTCCCGATCCCGATGCTGGATGGCGGGCATTTGGTCTTTTACGCCTATGAAGCCGTTATGCGCCGCCCCCCCAATGAAAAGGTCTATAATATCTTGATGTATATGGGCATGGCGCTTGTTTTGACCCTGATGGTCTTTGGCCTGACCAACGATTTGTTCTGCAAATAAGGCCGATGCGCCCGCAAGATCGCCGCGACAGCCGATAAACCGGCGAAAATCCGCGGCGATCTGTTGCAATCGTGCAAATTCCCTAAAATTGTCACCTATTGTTCACGCCCAAGCAGCCCTGCGCCCAAATTGCGCCACATTTGCTTTGCATATTTGAGATCGAACACAGGCGGAGGCAGGACAATGACAGCGATTAAAAGCGGATATCGGAGCCTATCGCTCCTCGCAGATCTCAATTGGGATCGTCTCCTTTATGGAGCAACAATTGCTGTGGCGCTTGTTGCTGGCTCCTTTGTTGGAACCCTCTTTAACTGATCAAATCCAATGATTGGCGCGCGCAATATGCTGTGCTTTTCCAAAGTGGCGCATTTTTGCGCCCTTTGTTGTGAAAGAGAGCCGTAAAAACACGCCCATTTGGCCATCTGCCTTTTGACAAGTCTGGATAATCCCGATACTCAGACCACTATATGTGGGGATCGATGGATTATTGACGATGCTGACCTTTTCAAAGACTTGCGCGCGAAATACGGCAGCCGGACTGTCTCACCTCAGAGGGGCCATTTTCGTTGGTTTCCTAGCAGTTGCGCCGGTTTTGATCGCGCCTCAGGCGGTTTTTGCCCAGAGCTATTCGTTTAATTCAGTCGCGATCGAAGGCAACAATCGCGTCGATCCAGCAACGATTCTTACCTATGCGGGAATTTCGCGCGGGCAGGCGGTTTCTGCGGCTGAGCTGAATGACGCCTATCAACGCCTTGTGCAATCGAGCCTGTTTGAAACGGTCGATCTGCTGCCACAGGGGCGCAAACTGGTGATCAAGGTCACTGAATTTCCAACCATTGGCCGCATCAGCATCGAGGGCAACCGCCGCATCAAAGACCCCGCTTTGCAAGAGGTGATCCGCAGCCAGGAGCGCCGCATTTATTCCCCGGCGACCGCCGAAGCAGATGCCGCCGCGATCACACAGGCCTATCAAGAACGGGGCCGTTTGGCCGCGACGGTTACACCGCAGATCATTCGGCGCGATGGCAACCGGGTTGATCTGGTGTTTGACGTGGTTGAAGGGCGCGTTGTCGAGATTGAGCGCCTCTCATTTGTGGGCAACCAAAACTTTTCTGATGCGCGCCTGCGCCGGGTTCTTCAGACCAAACAGGCCGGGATTTTGCGCACGCTTTTGCAAACCGATACCTATGCGCCCGAGCGGATCAATTTTGACAAACAAGTGCTGACAGATTTCTACCTGTCGCGCGGCTATGTGGATTTCCGCATCCAAGATGTAAGCTCGGAATTCTCCCGCGAGCGCAACGCGTTTTTCGTAACCTTCAACGTGACCGAGGGCCAAAGCTATAACATGGGCGAAATGTCCGTGATTTCGGAATTCCCCAATGTTGAGCCGGACGAATATGAAGCGGTGATGAATATCCGCAAAGGCCAGACCTATTCCCCGACCGCCGTTGAAGAGGTGATCGCGCGGATGGAACGGGTCGCGACGAAAAAGGGGCTGAACTTCCTGCGCGTTGAGCCACGGATCACCCGCCAAGATCGCAGCCTTGAGCTGGATATCGAATTTGCGCTGGTGCGCGGGCCGCGTATCTTTGTTGAGCGCATCGATATTGAGGGCAATGCCACAACCCTTGATCGCGTCGTGCGCCGCCAGTTTAAAACCGTCGAGGGCGATCCTTTCAACCCGCGCGAAATTCGCGAAGCCGCCGAACGCGTGCGCGCCCTTGGCTTCTTTGGCGTGGCGGATGTCCAATCGGCCCAAGGTTCTAGCCCGGATCAAGTTGTCATTGATGTCAATGTTGAGGAAAAACCAACCGGCGCCTTTACCTTTGGCGCCAGCTATTCGGCAAGCTCGGGCATCGGGCTTGGGATCAACATTTCGGAAAACAATTTCCTTGGCCGCGGTCAGCGGGTCGAGTTTGATGCAACCTTTGGCTCAGAAGATGCCTCGGGCAAGGTTGTCTTCTCTGAGCCGGCCTTTCTGGGCCGCGATCTGAACTTTACCTTTGTCGGGCGCTATGCGGAATCCAATTATTCCTATACCGCCTATCAAACCGAAGTGATCTCGGCCTCGCCTTCGCTTACCTTCCCTGTCTCTGAGGCGGGCGAGCTGAGCCTGAATTACAAAGTCGCGCGCAACAAGATCTTTGATGTGGCGGCAACCAGCTCGGCCTTGCTCTTGGCCGATCAGGCGCGCGGCGCGGAATATAGCTCTTCTGTTGGCTATCAATATACATTCGACAACCGCCGCACTGGCTTGAACCCAACGGCGGGGATGAAGCTGCAATTCGGCCAAGAATTTGCCGGGCTCGGCGGCAGCAATAAATACATCAAAACAACCGCGCTTGCGAGCGCGGAAACCCGTGTTTTGAACGATCAAGTGACCCTGCGCGCCACCCTTGAAGGCGGCGCTCTGAATTCGCTTTCGGGCGATAGCCGGGTTTATGATCGCTTCAATCTTGGCCCCGCTCAGATGCGCGGCTTTGCGCCCGGCGGCATTGGCCCGCGCGATGGCGGGGATGTTCTGGGCGGCAATTACTATGCGGTCGCCCGTGTCGAGAGCGAATTCCCCCTTGGTCTGCCCGAAGAATACGGCATCCGCGGCGGTCTCTTCTTTGATGCAGGCTCGCTTTGGGGCCTCGACAATACGCTTGGCGGCACGATCGATGACAAAGCGCATCTGCGCTCAACAGTGGGTGTGTCGCTCTTCTGGACAACGCCAATCGGCCCGCTGCGCTTTAACTTCTCGCGCGCGTTGAAGAAACAAAGCTATGATAAAGAGCAGCGTTTCGACGTTTCCATCTCGACGCAATTCTAATGAGGGCGCGCGCAAGCGATAGGGGCCATGCGCCTTCCTTGCGCCGCCCGCTCTTTGGGCCGGTTGCTGTGGCACTGGCTCTGGCATTGCGCCGCTGCGCGCCCTTTGGCTCTGCTGCTGTGGCCTTGCCGCGCGCGGGCCTTGCTTTGGCGCTTGCTCTGGCTTTTTCGCAGGCCGCGCCATTGCGCGCGCAAGCGCAGGATCAGACCGCGCCCCTCGCACAAGCGAATATCCCGCAATCGGCCATCCTCACGGTTGATACGGATTTCATCTTTGCCAATTCGCTTTACGGCGTGAAGATCGAGCAAGATTTCAATGCCGCCGCGCAGGTCTTGATCGCCGAAAACACCCAGATCGAAACGCGCCTCACCACCGAGGAAAAAGAGCTCACCGATCAGCGCGCCAGCCTCAGCTTAGAGGAATTTCGCGCCCGCGCGCAGGCCTTTGATGCCCGCGTGCAAAACCTGCGCGAAACACAGCGGATCAAAGAGACCGAAGTTCAGGCGATCCGCACCAAGGGGCGGCAGACCTTCCAAGAAGTGCTGAGCCCGGTTCTGGCCCAGATCGCCCGCGAGCGCGGCGCCAGCGTTATGTTTGAACGCCAGCAGGTTTTCCTTTCGGCCGAAAGCATTGATGTGACCTTGGAGGCGCTTGATCGGGTGAATGAGGCCTTCAAACAGAACCAGGCCAATGATCCCGATGCGCCGATCATCGCGCCCGATACGCCGCAGGATGTTCCGCCAGATGCGCCCGAAGACGCGCCGCAGAATACGCCGCAAGATCCCCCTCAAGATGCGCCGCAATCAAATGATGCGGATACCCCGGCAAACGGCACGCAAGAGTAAGCGCGCTTGTCAGCCCGCGCGCGCCTTGGTATCGACATTAAACGATAAGAACCTATGGAAAGGCCAAAGATGAGTGACCAGCCCAAAATCGCCGATATTGATCTGATCCAACGGATTATCCCGCATCGCTATCCGTTTTTGTTGATTGATAAAGTGGTTGATATTGTTGGCGCGAAAACCGCGACAGGGATCAAAAATGTCACCATCAATGAGCCCCATTTCCAAGGCCATTTCCCCGGCGCGCCGATCATGCCCGGCGTGACCATCATCGAAGCCATGGCCCAAACGGCGGCCGTGATGGTTGGGGTTGAGCAGGACTTGGCCGATAAGGAATTTCTCGTCTATTTCATGGCGATCGACAGCTGCAAATTCCGGCGCAAAGTGGTTCCGGGCGATGTGCTGAAACTGCATGTGGAAACCAAGCGTGGCGGCTCGAAAATCTGGAAATTTACCGGGCGCGCCGAAGTGGATGGGGAATTGGCCGCACAGGCTGAATTCACCGCAATGATGGACATGCCTCAGGAGTAAGCTCATGGCGATTGCTGCCAGTGCGAAAATACACCCCTCTGCTGTTGTTGAGCCGGGGGCCGAGATCGGCGAGGGCTGCGTTATTGGCGCTTTCGCTTGCGTCGGCCCACAGGTGCGCCTTGGCCGCGGGGTTGAGCTAAAGAGCCACGCGGTTGTCACTGGCGATACAAGCATCGGCGAAGACAGCGTTATCTTTTCCTTCGCTTGCGTGGGCGAAATCCCTCAAGACCTGAAATTTGCCGGCGAACACACGCGGCTGATCATAGGCGCACGCAACCGTATCCGCGAAGGCGCGACCCTGAACACCGGAACAGAGGGCGGCGGCGGCATCACCCGCATTGGCGATGATAATCTGATCATGACCGGCGCGCATGTGGGCCATGATGCCCAGCTTGGCAGCCGCATTGTTTTGGCCAATCAGGTCGCGGTGGCGGGCCATTGTATCATCGAGGATGATGTGATTATTGGCGGGCTTTCGGGCATCCATCAATTCGTGCGCCTTGGCCACGGCGCGATTATTGGCGCGGTGACGATGGTCACCAATGATGTGATCCCGCATGGGCTTGTGCAGGGGCCGCGCGGCCAGCTCGATGGGCTTAACCTTGTCGGCCTTAAGCGGCGCGGAGTGGCGCGCGGCGATATCACAGCACTTCGTGCAGCATTCCAGATGCTGGCCCAGGGCGAGGGTTCTTTTCAGGATCGCGCGCGCCGTTTGGGCGAGGAAACCGAAAGCCCATATGTGCGCGAGATCGTTGATTTTGTTCTAAGCGCGAGCGATCGTTCGTTCCTGACGCCAAAATGAGCCAGATCGCGATCATCGCAGGCACAGGCGCTTTGCCGCTGTTGTTGGCCGAGCAGATCGCCGCCCGTGGCACGCCGCCACTCTTTGCCGTTATGGCAGGCCAAGAGGTTCCGGTTCCGGAATGCGCCCAAGCGCTGCCCTTTGAGATCGAGCGCATCGGCAGCCTGTTTTCCGCGCTCAAAGAGGCGGATGTGAGCGAGGTTGTTTTTGCCGGTGGCATTGCGCGCCCCAAGCTTGATCCAAGCAAATTTGATCCCACGCTGCTCGCTTTTGCGCCGCGGTTTTTGCCGGCGCTCTCGGGCGGGGATGATGCATTGCTGCGGGTGATCATCGCGCTGTTTGAGGAAAACGGCCTGATCGTGCGCGCACCAAATGAGATCGACCCCACACTTTGCCTTGCGCCGGGTGAGGACGCGGGCCGCGAGATGACAGAGGCAGAAGCCGCCGATGCCGCGCGTGGCCGCGAGGTTTTGGCCCATCTCTCCGCGCTTGATCTGGGGCAGGGCTGCGTTGTGGCCTCTGGCCTGTGTTTGGGGATTGAAACGCTGCAAGGCACGGATGCTTTGTTGCGTTTTGTTGGGGAGACGCCTGCGCATCTGCGCCGCGCGCCGGGTGTGTTTGTCAAAGCGCCCAAAGCCGGGCAGGACTTGCGCATTGATATGCCGACCATCGGCCCTGAAACAATCAAACGGGTCGCCGATGCAGGCCTTGCCGGCCTTGTGATCCCAGCGGGCGGTGTGATCGTTTTGGATCGGCGCAAGACCTTCTCTGTGGTTGAGGCCGCAGGGCTTTTCCTGCGCGCTTTATAATGGGTGGGCCAAAAATTATGGGCGCGCGCAAAGCCTTCCTGATTGCCGGCGAGCCTTCGGGCGATCGTCTTGGCGGGGCCTTGATGGCGGGGCTGACTGAGCTTGCGCCGGGGATCACCTTTGAAGGCGTTGGCGGGCCGCAAATGGCAAACGCAGGGCTCAAGAGCCTGTTCCCGATGGAAGAGCTTTCCGTGATGGGCATTGCCGAGGTGCTGCCAAAATATCGCGCGCTCAAGCGGCGCATTCGCCAAACGGCTGAGGCGGCGATTGCTTCGGGCGCGGATGTTTTGATCGGGATCGACAGCCCGGATTTCTGCCTGCGGGTGGATCGCCTTGTGCGCGCGGCGCGGCCCGATCTGCGCATCGTTCATTATGTCGCGCCCTCTGTCTGGGCATGGCGGCCCGGGCGGGCGGCGAAAATGGCGCGCCATGTGGATCATGTGCTCGCCCTGTTGCCCTTTGAGCCGCCCTATATGGAAGCGGCCGGGATGCGCTGTGATTTTGTTGGGCATCCGGTTGTGGCCGAGCCCGTTGCAAGCGCGGCCGAGATTGCCGATTTTCGGGCGCGACATCATCTGGGTGAGGCCAAGCTGATCCTCGCGCTGCCCGGTTCTCGCCGCTCAGAGGTGGGCCGTTTGGCGCCGATCTTTGGGGCGGCTTTGGGGGCGATTTGCGCCCAGCATAAAGACGCGCGGATCGTTATCCCGACCTTGCCGCATCTGCGCGAGACATTGGAGCAAGAAACCAAGGGCTGGAGCGGCCCGCGCCCATTGATCCTTGCGCAAGGCATGGAGACGCTCACCAATTTCCAAGCCACCAAACGCGCAGCCTTTGGCGCGGCGGATCTCGCCTTGGCGGCCTCTGGCACGGTTTCGCTTGAGCTCGCGGCAGCGAAAACGCCCATGGTGATCGCCTATGATATGTCTTGGCTCAGCTGGCAGATCATGAGCCGCATGGCGCGCATTGATACGGTCACTCTGGTGAACCTCATCGTTGGCAACCACGCGATCCCCGAGTTCCTTGGGCCTGCCTGCAAACCCGCCCCCATTGCCAAAGCACTTGGCGCGCTCATCGACGATAAAGCCGCGATCGCAGCGCAGCACGCAGCGATGGCGCAAACGATGGAGGCTTTGGGGCAGGGCGCTGAAGCACCGGGCCTGCGAGCGGCGCGGGCTGTTTTGGATGGGCTGGCCTGAAGGCGCGGTGCAATTTTATGTGCGTTTCTCTTTGAGTATTTAGGCCAAGAAAAAATGTGAGATACATCGGCCCAAGCACACTAACTGTAGGCTTTCACGTTAATCTACGGAGCTTTGGTTCTTTTCAGTATACACACACCCAAAAAGGTCCTGTGCTTCGATTGCAGCACGTCTAAATCGCTCGATGAGCTCTTCCATATCTTCCGGCGTTTGTTCCCCCAATTCGCCTTCTTTCGATACCTTTTCAATCTCTTCAAAAAGAAAACTTTCGAGAAAACTATGAGCGAGGCGAGCGTTTTCTTCTGTTTCGCCCGCAGTGTCTTTTGTTTGGCATTATAGATCGCGGAAAAATTTATATCGACAGCAGACGACGCCAAATCGATGTTTGTCGTGAAGGAAAATTCCTCTGTTTTAGGGGGTATGGACGCCAAAATGACTGCGACACAGGGCAGTGCTACGAGAGGAATAGCTGGAGCGAGTTTTCTATATGGAAACTTCATTTTCACTAGATAAGCCACTAACGTTTGTAAATCTGCAAAGCTGGTATTTGGCCTCAATACCCACGCCAAATCCAGCCGCCGCCAAAGATGCGCGGGCTGTCGGGATCGTAAAAGACGCAAGCTTGCCCCGGCGAAACGCCTTCTTCGGGCGTGATCAGTTCGACCTCGGCCTCAGTGTCCGAGATCGGGCGGATGATCGCTTCGCGCGGCGGGCGGGTAGAGCGCACGCGCACCAGAACATGCCATTCTTTTTGGCTGCTCAGTGGTGCATCACCCAGCCAGTTGATCTCGCGCACCGGGATTGTTCGGGTTGCGAGCAGCTCTTTGGGGCCCACGATCACTTGGCGTTTGTCCACGTCGAGGCTGGTAACAAACAGCGGCTCGGCCAAACCGCCGATTCCAAGACCGCGCCGCTGACCGATGGTATAGTGGATCACGCCCTCATGCTGGCCGAGGATATTGCCCTGAGTATCGACAATATCGCCGGGCTCGGCCGCACCGGGGCGCAGCTTTTCGATCACGGCGGCGTAATTGCCATTGGGCACAAAGCAAATATCCTGCGAATCAGGTTTATCCGCGACCGAGAGCCCATATTTCGCCGCCAAAGCGCGGGTTTCGGCCTTGGAGGGCAGATGCCCAAGCGGGAAGCGCAGGAAATCGAGCTGTTCTTTGGTGGTTGAGAAGAGGAAATAGCTTTGATCGCGGTTGGCATCGGCGGCGGAGTGCAATTCCGGCCCGTTCGGCCCCATGGCGCGCTGAATATAGTGGCCCGTGGCCATGCAATCGGCATCCAGATCGCGCGCCGTGGCCAGCAAATCCTTGAATTTCACCCGCTCATTGCAGCGAATACAAGGAACCGGCGTGGCGCCCATCAAATAGCTATCGGCAAACTCATCAATCACCGCATCTTTAAAAATGTTCTCATAATCCAGGACGTAATGGGGGAATCCCATCTCTTCGGCAACGCGCCGCGCATCGTGAATATCAAGCCCCGCACAGCAAGCGCCCTTTTTCGCGAGCGCCGCCCCGTGATCATAAAGCTGCAAGGTCACCCCGATCACATCATAGCCCTCATCAGCCAATTTTGCAGCAACTACAGAGCTATCCACCCCGCCAGACATCGCCACAACCACCCGCGTTTCAGCAGGCGATTTGGCAAAACCAAGGGAATTGAGCGGGTGGGCACCGTCATAAGCCATGAAGCAATCCTTTCAGGAAGTCCGAGGAATATATGAAAATCCTACCTATTCTCAAGGGCTGGTTTCACTCTGTCTTAAGGGTCATCCGTCACATCTATGGCGAGTAAATGAGGGTGAGACCAATGTATTTGAAAAAAGTAGATGGCCCGCGGGCCGTAACATTGCCAGATGGCACAGTTCTGACACGGGCCGATTTGCCATCGCCAAAAACGCGCCGCTGGGTGGCATCGCGCAAGGCAATTCTGGTGAAAGCTGTGGCCTATGGGCTTGTTTCTGAAGGGGAAATCCTAAAGACCTATGATCTGAGCGAAGAAGAGTTCCGCACCTGGCAAGCGGCCCTGAATCGCCATGGTGAAGTTGCTCTTAAGGCAACGTCTGTTCAGAAATATAGACAACCCTAGGTAGAATGGTTAAGACTTCAAGTGCTGGTAACGTGTAGTTAACCATTTTTGACCATGCTGGTGATGGAAGAATGGTAAGCAGTGGAGACTTAGAATGCGAATCCTGTTGGTAGAAGACGATCCTACAACCTCTAAAAGCATCGAATTGATGCTTACACATGCGAATCTGAACGTTTATGCGACAGATTTGGGGGAAGAAGGCATCGATCTTGCGAAACTATACGATTACGACCTGATCCTGTTGGATCTTAATCTGCCGGATATGAACGGTCACGAAGTGCTGCGCCAATTGCGCCTCGCGCGGATCGAAACACCGATTCTTATCCTCTCTGGTGCGGATGACACCGAGAATAAAATCAAAGGATTCGGCTTTGGCGCGGATGATTATCTGACCAAACCATTCCACCGCGAAGAGCTTGTGGCGCGCATTCATGCGATTATCCGCCGCTCAAAAGGCCATTCGCAATCCATCATCCGCACCGGCCAAGTCGAGGTAAACCTCGATGCCAAAACCGTTGCGGCCAATGGCAAATCGGTGCATCTCACCGGCAAAGAATACCAAATGCTTGAGCTGCTGAGCCTGCGCAAAGGCACAACGCTTACAAAAGAGATGTTTCTCAATCATCTCTATGGCGGCATGGATGAGCCAGAACTGAAAATTATCGATGTGTTTATCTGTAAGCTGCGTAAAAAGCTAAGCAATGCGACAGAAGGCGAAAACAACATCGAAACCGTCTGGGGCCGTGGATATGTGCTGCGCGATCCAGAGCCAGTTTCCGATCATCAAATGGCCATCGGCGCCTAAACTGCACAACCATTCTATCCTCCCAAGGCCCACCGCATATGCGGTGCGGCTTCGGATGATTTGCGAGTGGCAATGCTAGAAAATTAGAACGCCGACGCGGCAATTTTCGCCGCTCTCGCAACCAATACGCCGGTGAAGTACCGAGATACAGAAATACAGAAATACAGAAATACAGAAAATCATTGCCCAAAGTTCTTAATCCAAGCCGCAAAAGCAGCCCAAATCCCCAATTTCCCAAAACAATCCAAACCGGCCAAGCTTTGAAGCCACAAGCCACCAAACATCAGCGCCACCACTCACAGACCGCACTCTCAGAAATACGCCAACAACCGCGCAGACTCGCGCCGCTTAATCGGGTACGGCCGCGCCCTAGCAGGCCCCACAGATCACTGGACCTCGCAGCCCTCTCCACTTATTGATTTGAGAGGACAAAAAGAGGTTAATTCGTGCCCAAGCCAAACGGTAAATTCAGCGACCTCAATACAGCCGATCTAAACGAGGATCAGGCCCGCGAAGAGCTTGCGCGCCTTGCAGAGCTTTTGTTGCAGGCCAATCAAGCCTATCATGGCAAAGATGCGCCCGATCTGAGCGATGCAGAATACGACGCCGCCAAACGCCGAAATTCCCAGATCGAGGCGCGTTTTCCCGCTCTCAAACGCGCCGACAGCCCCAGCGATCAAATCGGCGCCGCCCCCTCCGACGGCTTTGCAAAGATCGCCCATTCTGTGCGGATGCTGTCGCTGTCCAATGGGTTCAACGATGAGGATATTGCCGAGTTTGACAGCTCTGTGCGCAAATTTCTCTCCCTTGAGGGCGAGATCGCCTATAGCGCCGAGCCCAAGATTGATGGGCTCTCGCTCTCGCTGCGCTATGAAAACGGCCAGTTGATCCATGCGGTGACCCGGGGCGATGGCGCTGTCGGTGAAAATGTAACGCAGAACGCGCGCACCATCGCCCAGCGAACAGCCCCCGGCGCATCCCGGCCCGACATCCCCCTTATGATCGCGAATGCGCCCGATATTCTCGAAGTGCGCGGCGAAGTCTATATGAGCGGCGAGGATTTTGAGGCACTCAACAAACGCCAGAGTGAAAGCGGCGCAAAACCTTTCGCCAACCCGCGCAATGCCGCGGCGGGATCCCTGCGCCAACTCGATCCAACCATCACCGCCGCCCGCCCGCTGCGCTTTTTCGCCTATGCCTGGGGCGAACTCAGCGCGCCGCTTGGCGATACTCAAATGCAGGCCATCGCACAGCTGCAAGCCTTTGGTTTTCAAACCAACCCGCTGACAAAATTGTGCAAAGGCCCCGCAGAAATGCTCGCCCATTACCGCACAATCGAAACGGATCGCGCGCGCCTTGGCTATGATATCGACGGCGTTGTTTACAAGGTCAACGATCTCGCCCTGCAAAGCCGCCTCGGCTTTCGCTCAACCACGCCTCGTTGGGCCATCGCTCATAAATTCCCCGCCGAACTCGCTTGGACTCGGCTCGAAAACATCGAAATCCAAACTGGCCGCACTGGCGCGCTCAGCCCGGTTGCGCGGCTCGCCCCGGTAACGGTTGGCGGGGTCGTCGTTTCAAACGCGACCCTGCACAACGAGGATTATATCGCCGGGCGTTCCAACAAAGGCGCGCAAATTCGCGGCGGAAAAGACATCCGCATCGGTGATCTCGTCCAAGTCTACCGCGCCGGCGATGTGATCCCGAAAATCGCCGATGTTGATCTCAAAGCGCGGCCCGAAAGCACCAGCCCCTTTGAATTCCCCCAAAACTGCCCGCAATGCGGCTCTGCGGCCCTGCGCGAAGAGGGCGACGCGGTGCGCCGCTGCACGGGCGGGCTGATCTGCCCCGCGCAAGCTGTTGAAAAGCTGAAACATTTCGTCTCTCGCGCGGCTTTTGATATCGAAGGGCTCGGCGCAAAACAGGTCGAACAATTCTACAGCGATGGCTGGATCAAAACCCCTGCCGATATTTTTACCCTCAAAGAGCGCTTCAGCGCCGGTCTCCAACAGCTCAAAAACCGCGAAGGTTGGGGCGAAAAATCCGCATCCGCCCTTTTTGCCAGCATCGAAAAGGCCCGCGAAATCCCGCTGGCCAAGCTGATCTTTGCTCTTGGCATCCGCCATGTCGGCGAAAGCAGCGGCGCGCTTTTGGCCAATCACTATGGCAACTGGCCCGCATTTGAGGCCGCCATCAGCGCCGCAAACGCCCAAGAGGGCCCCGAATGGGAAGAGCTCAACAATATTGATGGCGTCGGAGAGGTGATGGCGCGCTCACTGATCGCCGCCTTTGCGCAGCCCTTTGAACGCGGCGCGATTGATGCGCTCATCCCGCATTTAAACATCGCCCAAGCCGCGCCGATCGCCAGCGACAGCCCCGTTGCGGGCAAAACCCTTGTCTTTACCGGGACGTTGGAAAAGATGTCGCGCGCCGAAGCAAAGGCACGCGCGGAAAGCCTTGGCGCCAAGGTTGCAGGCTCGGTCAGCGCCAAAACCGATCTGCTGATTGCCGGGCCGGGCGCGGGCAGCAAGGCGAAAAAGGCCGCCGATCTGGGCATCGAGACCATTGACGAAGACGCGTGGATTGCTTTGGTGGACGGGGTATGAGCGGCCGCCCCTCGCAACTTTTCCCGCTGTTTGGCGCGCTTGATGCGCTGCCCGGGATCGGGCCCAAATCAATGAAAGCCTATGCAGCCCTCGGCGTTGAAAAGCCCCGTGATCTGATTTTCACACTGCCCCATAGCGGCGTTGATCGCACCCGGCGCGCATCCATCTTGGATATCCAAGCGCCCGGCATGATCACTGTTGAAGTCACCGTGCTCAACCATCAGCCGCCCGCGCGCCGCGGCCTGCCATACCGCGTTCATGTGGAAGATGCCAAAACCGCTTTCCAGATTGTCTTCTTTCGCGGCGGTGGCGATTGGATCAAAACCCAGCTGCCCGAAGGCGCGCGCCGGATCATTTCAGGCAAGGTTGAGATATTTGATGGCATGGGGCAGATCGTCCATCCCGATTATATTTTGGCGCCCAACGAGGCCCACGACATCCCCGAATTTGAGCCGGTCTATCCGCTTAGCGCAGGGCTGACCCAACGCGGCGTGGCCAAAGCTATGCGCGGGGCCCTTGGCTTGTTGCCTGCTTTTGAGGAGTGGATTGATCCGGCATTGCGCGCGCGCGAAAGCTGGCCGAGCTTTGAAAAATCCATCCAAATGGCCCATGCGCCGCTCAGCCCTGATGAGATCGTCGCAACCTCGCCCGCCCGCCAACGCCTTGCTTATGATGAACTTTTCGCCCATCAGCTGACGCTCGCCCTGGCCCGTGCAGCGCAGCGCCGCGGCAAAGGCCTGCCCACAAAAGGCAACGGCAGCCTGCAAAGCCGCGTGCTCAAAGCGCTGCCCTATAAACCGACCGCCGCCCAAAGCCGCGCCATTGACGAGATCGCCACGAATATGGCCGAACCCTTGCGGATGAACCGATTGCTGCAAGGCGATGTGGGCGCGGGCAAAACCTATGTTGCGCTCATGGCGCTTTTGGTCGCGGTCGAGGCGGGCGGGCAGGGCGTTATGATGGCCCCGACCGAAATCCTGGCCCGCCAGCATTTGGAAGCCCTGCGCCCCTTGGCCGAGGAAGCCGGCGTTGTTTTGGAATGCCTGACCGGGCGCGACAAAGGCGCAGAGCGGGCGGCGAAACTGGCGGCCCTTGCGCGCGGCGATATTCACATTCTGGTCGGCACCCATGCGGTTTTCCAAAAGGACGTCGCATTTCACGATCTGCGTTTGGCGGTGATTGATGAGCAGCATCGTTTTGGCGTCTCCCAGCGGATGGAGCTTGGCGCCAAGGGGATAGCCGTTGATGTTTTGGTGATGACAGCGACCCCGATCCCGCGCTCGCTTAGCCTGGCGCAATATGGCGATATGGATGTCTCCATCCTGGATGAAAAACCGCCCGGGCGCTTGCCGATCAAAACCGCGCTGGTCTCGATCAAACGGATGGAGGAAGTGATCACCCATCTGCGCGGCGCGATCAAAGAGGGGCGGCAAGCCTATTGGGTCTGCCCTTTGGTTGAGGAAAGCGAGGCGAGCGATCTGACAGCGGCCGAGGCGCGGTTCAAACATCTGCGCGCGGCTTTGGGCGAGGGAGCTGTTGGGCTCGTGCATGGGCAAATGCCGCCCGCCCAAAAAGATGCGGCCATGGCGGCGTTTCAGCGCGGCGAAACCTCTGTTTTGGTGGCGACCACGGTGATTGAGGTGGGGGTTGATGTGCCCAATGCCTCGATCATGGTGGTGGAGCGGGCCGAAAGCTTTGGGCTGGCGCAATTGCATCAGCTGCGCGGGCGGGTCGGGCGCGGGGCGGCGGCTTCGACCTGTTTGTTGATGTTTGCCGATCCGCTGAGCGAAGGCGGGCGGCGGCGGCTTGAGATTTTGCGCGAAACAGAAGATGGCTTTCGCATCGCCGAGGAAGATCTTGCCATGCGCGGCGCGGGCGATCTGATCGGAACGGCGCAATCTGGCCTGCCGCGCTTTCGGGTTGCTGATATTGAGCGCCAATCCGCTTTGATGGCTTTGGCCCAAAATGATGCGCGCGCATTGCTTGTGGCGGATCCTGATCTTACCGGGGCGCGGGGCAAAGCGGCGCGTGTTCTCCTTTGGCTGATGGAACAGGATAGGACAATTCGTTTGATTTCAGTAGGTTAGCCGATTGGCGTACATTTTGTTCGCATTTGTTCTCAAAAAGTTCTTTACAACTTAATCTAAAAATGAGAACAAAGGTGCAACAAACGTAACCAAGAGGCCAAGCCGATGATGACTGAAATCAAATCTGTACTCAGCCGCTCCCACGCCACGCTGGCACAAGATTTCGCCGGGATGGCAGCGCTTGCTGTGATCCTTCTGGCCGGTCTTCACCTGCCCGGTCTTTTGTAACGTCCCTGTTTCTGCCTGCGATCTGTTGGCGGCATTGCGCATATCTCCACCTGTCCCCTAGAGGGATATGCTTTGCCCGATCATTTGCCTGCTCGTGCTTTTATATTCGGAGTTTACCTCATTCCCTCCGAAAGCCGCCAAGTCAGATAGCCACTCTCCGCCGCCTCCTTAGGAGCGCGGCGGATTTTTTTTTGATCTGGTTAAATTTAAAAAAGGGTCAAACCCTGCTTTAGGCGCGATAGCCCATGCTCAAACCGCCCCAATGGCGATCCTTAACAAAAATAGGGGCCGAGAGATATTTCATCAGCACAAAATTCCCGCCGCCCATATCGCGCCGATAGACCTGAAGCAAAAACGCCTCTGTATTGCGCCCAGCTTTCAAACCAACCCGATCTGAAAACATCCGCCGATTGCGGCAATTGGCGATATTCCATTCAACATCAGGCCCTTGCGGCTGAGAAAACTTGCGCTGATGGGTGGGCACATAGCCGTTGGGATCAACCGTTACGCAAAAGGCAACTGAGGGATCGAAATCCATTGCGGCTTCCAAAACCACCGGCAAGGTTTGATCGCAAAAATCACTGAACTTTGTGACAAACTGCTCTGGATTTGTGCCTTCGATCTTTTGGTAATTCCGATCAAACAGATCCTCAAGCCGAATGGCGCCCACATGGATCGCATCACTAAAGAGTTGCGAAATATGCGCCGCATCCTCCATCACCCGATTGATAAAACGCCCATCCTTTGATTGGCCACCAAGCTCAACCGTTTGTTGAACGATGCTTTCGGTCGTATCAATCAAAGCATTGGCGCGTTCTTGGGATTGGTGAATCCCCGCCGCCGTTGCTTCAACCGTTTTGGTGATGCGCGCGAAAGCTGGTTCAAACTGATCCATCGCATGGCGCACTTTTCCAGCACCTTCTTGAATGCGCAGCGCCTGTTCATTGGTTTCGCGCACGCCCGATGCGATATTGCTCAGCGCTTCATCCGTTTCAGACGAGCCCTCAATCACCTTGCTCGCATCCTCAGAAACGCCCGAGCTTTCCTCGCGCAATGTGCCGACCCAACCAGAAAGCGTATTCACATTGCCCGCGATTCCCTCGGCCGCTTTGGCCGTTTTTTGCGACAGCTCGTTGATCGCCTCTGCAACAACCCCAAAGCCGCGCCCGCTTTCGCCTGCACGCGCCGCTTCGATTTTTGCGTTGATCGCCAAGATGTTTACCTGCCGCGCAATGGCCGCGATTTCTGAGTTATTCGCCTTCACCGCTTCCAAACTATCCGCAACCTGCACCATCCGTTCGCTCAAGGCCGTCACCCAGCTTGCCACATTATGCGATCGCTGCCCGGCGCCGCGCACGAATTCAACCGAATTTTCAACAGTTTCAAGTGTTTGCGCCGTTGTCTGCGCGACATCGCCAACGGTATTACGCACCTGTGAATTGGCCTCAATCATCATGCCCACAGAGGCAGAAACATCTTGAAGCGCGCTCAATTGATCGCCGGATTGCGCGCTGACCTGATCCAGAAAACCAGCCACATCAACAATCTCATACCCAAGACTTGCAGCGAGTTCTGTAAGCAATGTTAAGCGCGGATCGCTCGCGGAAAGGACGGGCGAAACGGAGGATGTATCTTGATGAATTGCGAGTGTCATAACCGAGCTGCCTTGTTGTTCAGGCAAGCTTTATCAGCAATCTCTTACTGGCCTATTAAGCGCTTTTCGCAGCTTCTGCTTGATCAACCGCCTCAAGTGTCGCTTCAAGCGCGAGCATGATCGAAGCATGGCGGTTTTTGTAATCGCGCGCCGGAAGCAATACCTCGAGCCCATCAAAAGGCGCTTGCGGGGCAGGGCCGCCGGATTTCAGCATCGCAAGCAATTCATCCCGCCCGCGCGCAATCTCAAATCGGTTCGCCCCCAAAACCGCCCCGCCAACAACAGCCGCCGCCGCCTGCCCAAGCGCGCAAGCCTTTACATCTTGGGCAAACCGCGCAACCCGCCCGCTCTCCATATCCAGATCAACCGTCACGGTCGAGCCACAGAGCGGCGAGCGGCGCTTCACGCTGGCCTGCGGCGCCTCTAGACGGCCCAAATGGGGTATCTCCGCCGCCAAAGCGAGAATACGGCCCGAGTAAAGCGAAACGAGATCAGCATCAGACATAGGCAGCTCCGGCTTTCTTTCCCTGCGGTCCTCCCTTAGATAGGGCATCGAACCATTGATGCAAAGGATGCGCAAAGATGTTTAGCCCTGCAACCCTGCGATACAACGACCAAGGTCTTATTCCGGCGATTGCGCAGGATGAGGCCTCGGGCGAGGTGCTGATGATGGCCTGGATGAATGCCGAGGCGGTCGCGCGCACGCTTGAAACGGGCCGGGTGACCTATTGGTCGCGCTCACGGGCGGCGTTTTGGATCAAGGGCGAAAGCTCGGGACATGTGCAGGAATTGGTCGATTTCCGGCTTGATTGTGATCGCGATTGCTTGCTGGTGGTGGTGCGCCAAACGGGCCCTGCCTGCCATACCAATCGCCGCTCTTGTTTCTATACGGCGGTACGCGATGGCGAAGAGATCGAGCTGTCTAAGCCAATGGAATAGGGGGCTAAAACCCGACCATTGCCCTGATATCTTCCGGGCTGGCCCCATCTTCGCGAAACTTAGCAATCGCGCGCGCATCGTCGCGTTTGGCCAAGCGTTTGCCCGCCTCATCGCGGATCAGCCTATGGTGATGATAAAGCGGAGTCGGCAGGCCCAAAAGCCGCTGAAGCAAGACCTGAAGCCCAGTAAATTCCGCCAAATCCGCGCCGCGCACGACCTCTGTGATGCCCTGATAAGCATCATCCACCACACAGGCCAATGCATAGGCCACAGCGCCCTCCTTGCGGCCCAAAACCGCATCCCCAATCTGCGCGCGCAACTGATCGGGGCTAATCTCATGGGGGCCGGGGGTATCTGGGCCGGTTTCGGTATAGGTGAGCGGGGTAGTTAGCGCTTTGAGTGCGGCCTCAAGATCAAGTCTGAGCGCATCGCCGGGCTTGCGGCTGATCATATCGCGGCCCCTGCATATCCCGGGATAAAGGAGATGTTCTGCGCCTTCTTGCGGGGCTGAAAGGGCGGCGCGGATATCGCCGCGCGTACATGAACAAGGGTAGATAAAGCCCTGATCTATAAGAGCTTCAATGCTTTTTGTATAGCGGGGGCTGTGCTCTGATTGGCGCAAAACGGGCGCAGGCCAACTGATCCCAAGCCAAGCAAGATCCGCATAAATCTGCGCCTCCCATGCCTCGCGGCTGCGCGCGGCATCAAGATCTTCAATCCTAAGCAAAAATTGCCCGCCCGCCTTCTGCGCCCGCTCAAAAGCGATCAACGCCGAATAAGCATGGCCAAGGTGCAATGGCCCCGTGGGGCTTGGCGCAAAGCGGGTGATATACGGCCCTGCGCCCATAGATTAGCTTTGCCCTTCAAGCCATTGTTTAAAATCAACCTTCGCGCGATCCGTATAGGCTTTGTAACGATCCTTGCGGCCCCGTCGCCCGCCTTTGAGCCCCTCAACCGGCGGAAACAGCCCAAAGTTTACATTCATCGGCTGAAAAGTCTTCGCTTCTGCGCCACCGGAAATATGATGGATCAGCGCGCCCATAGCCGTTGTGCCGGGCGGGGATTGCAAGGGCTTGCCATTAAGCTCAGCAATCGCAAGCCGCGCGGCCAGAAGGCCCATAGCAGCCGATTCAACATAGCCCTCAACCCCGGTGACTTGCCCGGCAAAGCGAATATTGGGGCGGGATTTGAGCCGCATCTGATCATCCAGCAGCGTGGGCGAATTGAGAAACGTGTTGCGATGGATGCCGCCAAGGCGCGCGAATGAGGCATCCTCAAGCCCGGGAATTGTTTTAAAAACAGCCGTTTGCGCGCCGTACTTCATCTTGGTTTGAAAGCCGACAATATTGTAAAGCGTGCCAAGCGCATTGTCGCGGCGCAGTTGCACCACCGCATAGGCTTTGGTCTCTGGATCATGGGGATTGGTCAGGCCCACAGGCTTCATCGGGCCAAAGCGCAGGGTCTCGCGGCCCCGTTCGGCCATCACCTCAATCGGCAAACAGCCATCGAAATAGGTCGCGGTTTCGCCCTCATGGAATTCGGTTTTTTCAGCCGCGAGGAGGGCATCGATGAAGGCCTCATACTGGGCCTTATCCATCGGGCAATTCAGATAGGCTTTCTGCTCTTCTTCGGTCTCGCCCTTATCGTAGCGCGACTGCGCCCAGACCACATCCATATTGATACTGTCAGCATAGACGATGGGCGCGATGGCATCGAAAAAGGCAAGGCGATCTGTGCCTGTCTCTTTGGCGATTGCGGCGCCGAGATTGGCGGAGGTGAGCGGGCCAGTCGCGAAGATCCAAGTGCCATCTGTCGGCAGCTCGGTGATCTCTGCATCCTTGATTGTGACATTAGGATGGGCGCGTAAGGTCTTTGTAACTTCTTGAGAAAAGGCCTCTCGATCCACAGCCAATGCGCCGCCCGCGGGGAGCTGATGTTGATCGGCGGCTTGCATGATCAGCCCGTTCGCTTGGCGCATTTCCCAGTGCAGCAGGCCCACGGCGTTTTGCTCATCATCATCCGAGCGAAAGGAATTGGAGCAGACCATTTCAGCCAGATCGCCGGTTTGATGGGCGAAGGTTCCAACGCTGGGGCGCATCTCGTGGATCACCACTTGGAGGCCTGCATTTGCGGCTTGCCATGCGGCCTCTGATCCGGCCATGCCGCCGCCGACGATGTTAAGGATTTTGGTCATGTTGGCTCTCTTTGGCAGGGCAATTTGGTAAAAAGCGGGGCTTTGGTACGACCGCGCATCAAGTTAGGCGGCGTTTTAAACGGAGAGGCCGGGGGCTGACTGCCCCCGGACCCCCGTGGATATTTTCCCAACTGTGAAAAGGTGGTTAGCCTTCTGTTGCCGGGGTATCTTCTGTTGGAGCATCATTTACGTCTGCGCCATCGGTTTGATCTTCTTGGTCTTCGTCTTGTTCAGCAATCCAAGCCACGGAGACGACCTCTTCGCCTTTGCCAGTGTCAAAGACTTTGACGCCGCCAGCCGAGCGCGAGCGGAAGGAGATGCCGGAAACGGGGCAGCGGATAGATTGGCCTTTGGAGGTGGCAAGCATAATTTGATCGCCCTCATTCACCGGGAAGGAGGCCACGAGCTGGCCGCCGCGCATGGCTTTGTCCATGGCCGCCACGCCCATGCCGCCACGCCCGCGCACGGGGTAATCATGGCTTGAGGAGAGTTTGCCTGTGCCGGAGGCGCTGATGGTGAGGATCAGATCCTCGGCCGCTTGCATTTCCTCGAAACGCTCAGGCGTGATTGCGCCCTCAACAGCATCTTCATCCTCATCGCCTGTCTCATCCGCACCGGCCATTTGGCGGCGCATTTTGAGATAGGCTGTGCGTTCTTCGGAGGTTGCTTCGAAGTGGCGGATCACCGACATGGAGACGACTTCATCATTCTCATTGAGGCGCACACCGCGCACGCCTGTGCTATCGCGCCCTTTAAAGACGCGCACTTCGGTCGTGGGGAAGCGGATCGCGCGCCCGGAGGCGGTTGTGAGCATGATGTCATCATCCTCGGTGCAGATGCGCGCGTTTACCATCGTTGTGTTCTCGGGCAATTTCATCGCGATTTTGCCGTTGGCTTTAACATTGGTGAAATCAGAGAGCGCGTTGCGGCGCACATCGCCCGCCGAGGTGGCAAAGAAGATTTGCAGGTTGGCCCATTCCAGCTCGGGCGCATCGACCGGCATGATCGCCGCGATAGAAACCCCGGTTGGGATCGGCAGGATATTGACGATGGCTTTGCCTTTTGAGGTCCGCCCGCCAACCGGCAAGCGCCAGGTTTTGAGCTTGTAGACCATGCCATCGGTGGTGAAGAACAGCAGCTGGGTGTGGGTATTGGCCACAAACAGGGTGGTGACGACATCATCCTCTTTGGTCGACATGCCAGAGAGCCCTTTGCCGCCGCGACGTTGGGCGCGGAAATCGGCAAGCGGGGTGCGTTTGGCCCAGCCGGAGGCGGAGATGGTCACAACCATATCTTCGCGCTCGATCAGATCCTCATCATCCATATCGCCGGACCAGTCGAGGATTTCGGTGCGCCGGGGCACAGCGAATTGATCGCGCACCTCGATCAGCTCGTTGGAAATGATCTCCATGATCCGCGCGCGCGAACCCAGAATTTCCAAGTATTCTCGGATGTTTGCAGCGAGTTCTTGAAGTTCATCCGTGACCTCTTTGACACCCATCGCTGTGAGGCGTTGGAGGCGCAGCTCGAGGATCGCGCGGGCTTGGATTTCAGAGAGATTATAGGTTCCGTCTTCGTTGATCGTATGGGTCGGATCATCGATGAGTTTGATATATTCGATGATGTCATGGGCGGGCCAGCGGCGGGTCATCAGCTTATCGCGGGCATCCGAAGGATCGGCCGAGGCGCGGATCGTTGCGACGATTTCATCGACATTGGACACAGCCACCGCGAGACCGCAAAGAACATGGCTGCGTTCGCGGGCTTTGCGCAGCTCAAAGGCGGTGCGGCGCGCAACAACTTCTTCGCGGAAGGTGATGAAATGCCTCAAGAAATCGTTGAGCAGCAGTTGTTCTGGGCGGCCTCCGTTGAGCGCCAGCATGTTGCAGCCAAAGCTGG
Source organism: Paracoccaceae bacterium (assembly GCA_050633265.1). Lineage (GTDB taxonomy): Bacteria > Pseudomonadota > Alphaproteobacteria > Rhodobacterales > Rhodobacteraceae > JBLHZY01. The sequence goes on from JBOEGE010000001.1 coordinate 244,546, forward strand.
TTTGCATTGGGGTGAAGCGATAGAGCTGATTGAGCACGACTTCGGGGGTCGCATCACGTTTGAGCTCGATCACCACGCGCACGCCGATCCGATCGGATTCGTCTTGTATATGGGCGATGCCCTCAACCCGTTTGTCGCGGACCAGTTCGACGATTTTCTCGATCATCGTCGCCTTGTTCACTTGGAAGGGAATCTCATCCAAAACAATGGCGTAGCGGTCTTTTCTAATCTCTTCGATACGCACTTTGGCGCGCATCACAACCGAGCCGCGCCCTTCAAGATAGGCTTTGCGCGCACCACCGCGCCCCAAGATCACGCCGCCTGTCGGGAAATCCGGCCCCGGGATGATTTCCATCAACTGTTCGATGGAAATATCGGGGTTTTCGATCATTGCCAGCGTCGCATTGATCACTTCGCCTAAGTTATGGGGCGGAATATTGGTTGCCATGCCCACAGCGATGCCGCCAGCGCCGTTGACCAGCATATTGGGGAAGCGGGCGGGCAGGACTGTTGGTTCGCGGTCTTTGCCATCGTAGTTGTCTTGGTAATCAACGGTATCTTTGTTGATATCGGCGAGCAGGAAGCCGGCGACCTTTTCCATCCGCACTTCGGTATAGCGAAACGCCGCTGCTTTATCGCCATCCATTGAGCCAAAGTTGCCTTGGCCATCCAGAAGCGGCAGGGACATCGAAAACGGCTGGGTCATCCGCACCAGCGCATCATAGATCGAGGCATCGCCGTGGGGGTGATATTTCCCCATCGTATCGGACACCGGGCGGGCCGATTTGCGATAGGATTTGTCGTGTGTATTGCCGACTTCATTCATCGCATAGAGGATGCGCCGGTGCACCGGTTTGAGCCCGTCGCGCAGATCGGGAATGGCGCGGCTCACGATCACGCTCATCGCGTAATCGAGGTAGGCGGTTTTCATCTCTTGAGTGATAGAGATCGTCGGCCCATCATAGACCGCCCGCTCAGGCCGTTTTTCTTCTTCGTTTTCAGGGGTTTCCGGAGTGTCGTTCACGCTATCCGCCGATGCTGTTTACCGCAGTCTATATATAGTTGTGGGGATACTATCAGATGCGGGATATGGGGTGCAATGCTTGTGGGTAAGGAATATGGCGCAGGCGGCGGCTTGGCATATAAATCATTGGTATTGAACAAAAATTTATCGACGGTCTTTGGGGTTTGGTTGGGGAGCCTGCGGCGCGAGTATTTGGTCCAAGAAAAAGTCTGGCGCCGGGAATGGAATGGGGCGGTTTGATCAGGCATCTTGGCGGCGGGTGGCGGGCATGGGATAGCGCGGTTTGATCAGGCGTCTTGGCGGCGGGCGGCGGCGATCCAAATGGCGGCCAGGGCCAGGGAGAAAGCCATGTTCCAGCTGGCCATGGAGAGGCCCAGAAGCTGCCAGGCAACTTCATCGCACATGATGAGTGTGTCGGCGGTTGTTGTGCTTAGGAGTTCTGCGCCGCTGAGCCCGGAGAGATCATTGCCCGCGCCTGTGCAGGAGCTTGGTCCTTGCCACCAGCCGCGCTCGACCCCGGTGTGAAATGCGCCGATGCCTGCGGTTGTGAGCGCCGCGGCGGCGCCGAGCCAGTTGAGGGCGCGCGCGCCAAACAGAGCAACGAGCGCGCCGATTGCAATGGCGGCCGCGTGGGGCCAGCGCTGCCAGAGGCACATTTTGCACGGCGCATAGCCCATGAGTTGAAAGCCAAAGGCCCCAATCAGCAGGGCCGCAGAGCCAGCTGCAGCGATCAGGGCAAGGATTTGATGTGGTTTGAGGCGCATGGGATTCTCAGAGGTATTTCAGCAGGACAAAGCCACCAAGGAGCAGAGCAACAAAGAGCGTGAACATCAAGCCCAAGCGTTTCTCGATGAAATCACGAATTGGTGCGCCGAAGTGATAGAGCAGGGTGGCAAGGATGAAGAAGCGCAGGGCGCGCGCCGTAATGGAGGCGACGATAAAGACCGGGAGCGACAGGCCTGTGCTGCCCGACAGGATCGTGATGACCTTATAGGGGAAGGGGGTGACGCCCGCGATCAAGACCGCCCAAGCGCCCCATTCATTATAGGTGGTGCGGAATTCCTCGAAGTAATGTTCTTTGCCATAGAATTCGAGCACGGGCCGCCCGATGCTTTCAAACAGCCCATAGCCGATATAATAGCCAAACATCCCGCCAAGGACAGAAGCCACAGTTGCCACGGCGGCAATTTTGAAGGCGGATTTGGGCCGCGCGATGATCAGCGGGATCATCAGGATATCGGGCGGGATCGGGAAGACCGAGCTTTCAACAAAGGCCACAAAGGCCAGCACCCAGAGCGCGCGGGGATGGCCTGCAAAGGAGAGGGTCCAATCGTAGAGTTTGCGCAACATCGGGGGCCTGCTAAATATTTCGGACTGCTTTTGATCTTGTTTGCCCTGTTACGCCACGCGCTGCGCCGCCCGTCAAGCGGGTTTCATCTTGCGCGCGGGGGCGATGGCTTTATGTTCTGCGCCAGAAAACAGACCGGAGCGTATGGTATGAAATGGCAGGGTCGGCGCGGGAGCCGCAATATCGAGGATCGCCGGGCGCGCAGTGGCGCCGCACGCGCAGGCGGTGCCAAGCTTGGCGGGATCGGCTTGATTGCGGTTTTGCTGATCGGGGCTTTCCTTGGCGTTGATGTGACCCCGCTTCTTAATGGCGGCGGTTTGGCGCCCTCCGGCGGCGGCGGCGAAATCACCGCGCAGGATGAGCGCATGGCCGAATTTGCCTCGGTAACTTTGGCCGATACTGAAGAGGTTTGGGCACGGATTTTCGCCGAGCAAGTCGATGGGCCCTACCAGCCCGCAACGCTTGTGCTCTTTAAAGGCGCGACCCAATCCCCCTGCGGCGGGGCCAATGGCGCCACGGGCCCGTTTTATTGCCCGGCCGATAACAAAGCCTATCTGGACACCGAATTCTTCACCACGCTTGAGCGCCAGCTTGGGGCCAAGGGCGATTTTGCCGCCGCTTATGTGATTGCCCATGAGATCGCCCATCACGTTCAGGATGAGCTTGGCATTTTGGGGCAGGCCAATGCGGCGCGCCAAAACGCATCCCCAGCCCAATCCAACGCGATTTCGGTACGTATCGAGCTTCAGGCCGATTGCTATTCGGGCATCTGGGCGCGCGAGGCAGGCAAGCAATTCGGCTCAATCGAGGCGGGCGACATCAAAGAAGCGATGAACGCCGCGCGCCAGATCGGCGACGACACATTGCAGCGCAACGCAGGCAAGCGCCCCATGCCCCACACCTTCACCCATGGCACTTCCGAGCAACGCGCCCGTTGGTTTGCCACCGGATATAAAAGCGGCGATCTGCGCAGCTGCGACACATTCAGCGCCCGCCAGCTCTAAAGGATACATCCATGACAGTTCTGATCGCAGGGGCCGGGATCGGCGGCCTCACTCTTGCTCTTAGCCTTCATCAAGTTGGCATTCCGTTTCGCATCTTTGAAGCGGTGCGTGAAATGCGCCCGCTTGGCGTGGGCATCAATGTTCAGCCCCATGCGGTTCGTGAATTGTTTGAGCTTGGGCTTGAGGATCAGCTCGAGGCGATCGGGCTGCGCACCAAACAGGTCGGCTATTACTCGGCCCAGGGCGGCGAGATTTGGCGCGAGGATCGGGGCATGTTTGCTGGCTACAACTGGCCGCAATATTCGATCCATCGTGGCGATATGCAGATGATGCTGCTCAATGAGGTGATCAAACGGGCCGGGCCCGAGGCCGTTGTGATGGGGGCCGCACTCAGCGATTGGCGCGAGGGTGAGGGCGGCGTTGAGATCGACCTGATGGATCGCGAAACCGGCGAGAAACATTCAAGCGCGCGCGGCGCGGTTTTGATTGCCGCCGATGGGATCAACTCGGTCGCGCGCGCCAAGCTTTACCCCGATGAAGGGGCGGCGCATTGGGGCGGCGTGATGATGTGGCGCGGCGTGACCCGAGGCCCGAACTTCCTTGGCGGGCGCACCATGGCGATGGCCGGGCGGCGCGATGCCAAATTTGTCTGCTACCCGATCCAAGAGTTTGACGACGGCACCTGCCTGATCAATTGGATCGCCGATCTGCTGCTGCCCGAAGATTATCAATGGCGCGAGCAAGACTGGAACCGCGAGGGCGCGCGCGCAGATTTTGCCAATACCTTTGCCGAGTGGCGCTTTGATTGGCTCGATGTCCCCAAGGTGATTGAAGAGGCCGAGGGGATTTATGAATACCCGATGGTGGATCGCAACCCGCTGCCCAAATGGACCCATGGCCGCGCGACTTTGCTCGGAGATGCAGCGCACGCGATGTATCCCATCGGCTCGAACGGCGCGAGCCAAGCGATCCTCGACGGTCGGGTTTTGGCGCGCGAGCTGCGGGATCACGGCATCGGGGCAGGGGCTTTGCAGGCCTATGAGGATGTGCGGCGTGAGGTCGTTAATGCCATCGTTCTGGCCAATCGCGGCGACGGGCCGGATAAGGTTTTGGATATCGTCGCACTTAAGGCCCCGGATGGATTTGCCCATATCCATGATGTGCTGAGCGCAGAGGAGCTTGAGAAAATCGCCGGCGGTTATAAGGCGCTGGCAGGGATGGATATTGAGGCGCTGAACGCGCGCGCGCCGCTGCTCCCGATGCCCCAAACCGCCTAAGCCAAGCGCGCCGCGCGGGAATTTATCACCAAAGCGTCAGTTTCGCCAATCTGGGCGTTGACGCCGCGCGCAACCGGGGATATTCCGGCGCCAAGTGGCCCGAGTGGCGGAATGGTAGACGCAGGGGATTCAAAATCCCCCGCCGCAAGGCGTGCGAGTTCGAGTCTCGCCTCGGGCACCACTTACCCCCAATTTTTGACTACCCCATATTGATCGCGCAGCGGCGCTGAATTTGGCCTGGCGTGCACCAGCATTGTTGCAATGGCGCGCCGCCTCAGCACAAAGCCCGCCACCGCGCTAAGACGAAAGTCTGGCCCAGAGGCGCGCGATCTTCCCAACCAGCCCTTGCATCTGCGCCCACAACGCGGCCTATTAAACGCCGGATCAGGCAGGGATGGCACAAGACAGAGGATGAAGTTTAGAGCATTTGCATTTGGTCCGGCTGTTTTGGCCGCGTGGCTTTTCGCTCTCCCGATCAGCGCGCAGGCCAGGGAGGCGTTGCGCATTGCTGTGGCCTCAAACTTTGCACCCACTCTTGAGACATTGATCCAGAGCTATCAATCCGAGTTTCCAGACGCGCCCGAAATCACCCTGAGCACCGGCTCAACCGGCGCGCATTATGCGCTGATCTCGCGCGGGGCGCCCTTTGATCTGTTCTTTGCCGCCGATAATTCCCGCCCCGAAAAGCTGGTTGAGAACGCCACTGCGATTGCACAGCGCGCCTATGCGATTGGCATCCCTGTTTTGGTCCTGCCCCAAGGCGAACAGGGCGAAGCGACCAGCGCCCAAAGCATTGGCGCGCTGATGAAAGGCAAACGCATAGCCATCGCCGATCCGGCCCTTGCGCCCTATGGCATTGCCGCGATGCAGGTGATCCAATGGGCCGGGCTTGATCCGCAAAGCGATCTCGAGCTGATCTATGGGGCCAACGCCGGGCTTGCGGCGTCGCTCTTTGCGCTCAAAACAAGCGATGGCGCGATCATCGCCAAATCCCAGCTTAGCCAAATCAAAGCCCACCGTGATTTTCGCGCCATCGCGCTTCCCCAAGCGAGCCACACACCGGTTTGGCAAAACGTCGCCCTTATCTCAGACAGGCCAGAAGCACGTGCCTTTTATGAATGGTCAACAACAAGCGATGCCGCGCGCGCAATCATTGGCCAAGAGGGCTATCTGCTCGCAATGATAAGCGGCGAAACCGATGCGCGCGCATCCTATAGCCAAGACGGAGCAATCCAGAACGCAACGCCAAAGATCGCGGCGCAAACATCCATCCAGCCCCAAACCAAAAGCGCGGCCACACAATGAGCATCTGGGGCCCAATCCTTTTGTCGCTTCAGCTTGCCGGGCTTAGCACGCTGATCCTGCTTGCCATTGCGCTGCCGCTTGGCTGGTGGCTGGCGCGAACCCGCGCGCGTATCCGCCCCTTGATCGAGGCGGTCACCGCGCTGCCCCTGGTGCTGCCGCCAACGGTGCTTGGCTTCTATCTGTTGATCCTGATGTCGCCCGATGCACCACTTGGCGCGGCCTTTCTTAAGATAACCGGCGAGACGCTGACCTTTTCCTTTGTTGGGCTTGTGCTCGCCTCGGTGCTCTATTCCTTGCCCTTTGCGGTTCAGCCGATCCAAACGGCTTTTGCCCAAACTGGCCCCGGCCTGATCGAGGCGGCGCGCACCCTTGGCGCCAGCCGTTTTGATGCTTTTCGCTCTGTGGCTTTGCCACTGGCGCGCAAAGGTGTGCTTTCGGCCGCGGTCCTTAGCTTTGCCCATACGCTTGGCGAATTTGGCGTGGTGCTGATGGTTGGCGGCAATATCCCGGGCAAAACGCGGGTGATTTCGATCGAGGTGTTCACGGCGGTGGAAACACTGGATTACGGGCGCGCGCATCTTTTGGCCGGGGGCTTGCTGGCCTTCTCAATGATCGTGCTGAGCATTGTCTACCTCACCGGATCAGGCCCGCGCCAAGCAGGACCGATTGGCCAGCGCCATGGCTGAGCTCTCCTTTGATATCACGCTGCGCCGCGCAGGCTTTGCGCTTGAGGCGGCGGCCAGCATTCCGCTGGAAGGGATCACGGCGATCTCTGGCCCCTCGGGCGCGGGCAAAACATCGCTCATTCGGGTGATCGCCGGGCTGGAACCCGCCGCCCAAGCCAAGATCATTTGCGACGGCAGCGATTGGAGCGGCCTTGCGCCAGAGGCGCGCCATATCGGTGTGGTCTTTCAAGAGGCGCGGTTGTTTCCCCATCTCAGCGTCGCGCAGAACATATCATACGGGGCCAAGCGGCGCGGGGTCGCTCAGGCCCGCCAAGATGAAATCGCACAGGCGCTTGATCTTGGCCCGCTGCTGACCCGCCGCCCCGCGACCCTTTCGGGGGGCGAAGCAAAACGGGTGGCTCTTGCGCGGGCTTTGGCCTGCAATCCGCGCCTGCTTTTGCTGGATGAGCCGCTCGCCGGATTGGATGCTGCGCGCGCCGATGAGATCATGCCCTATATTGCCCGCGTCAGCGATGAATTTGCCCTGCCTGCGCTGCTGGTCAGCCATGCCCCGCGCGAGATCGCGGCTTTGGCCGAACGGGTCTTGCGAATTGAAAGCGGGCGCTGCGCCGGTTGGGGGCGCGCACCGATTGCCATTCCCGCCCGCGCGCTTGGGGATCAGCGCTATGAACTGGCCGATGGGCAGATCATATCACGCGCCCATAGCGCGCTCGCGGCCGGGCAGGGCGCGCCCAATGCCTCCAAGGCCCACAACCAAAACGGAACGCTGCGCCCCATCGCGCCGATCATCGCAAGCCTTGCCGATCCGGGCCAAAGCACCGCAGGCCCTGCGCTGTGCGCGCAGATTGTTGCGCCGGACCGCGCCGATAATGCGGCCCATACGCAGGCCCAGATCCCGCCCCAGATCCCGGCCCAAACTCTGCCCCAAACCCTTCCGCAGAACCAAATCATGGTTAACCTCGCAGGGCAAAACTTTGTCATTGATGCGCCGCGTGGCCAGTTCCCGCCGCAGGGGGCGATCTATCTGAGCATGCCATCGCTGATATGGCGGCCAATTAAGGAATGATTCGGGCAGTCAGAAGCGGGCTGTTGCGGGATTCGTGAACAATAGAGTTCTTTTCAAATCATTGGTTACGAATTGAACAGGGTGCTTGCCCAAACAATGGGCCAAACTGTTAACCATTCCCGCCAATTAAGCAGCCCCGGCTTTGTTGCACCAATGCAGACAATCCGCTGAGCCAAACCATAGGCCAAACATCCTTAATACCCATTGCCAAAACCTTTCGCAGATGCAGAAAACTTGAACAAAATGGTGTTTTTAGCGGTTTTGCCTGCCCTTGGGGAAGCTGTCTTGGCACAGGAAACAATGGCGCGCATTCCGCAGCGGCAAGGCCCTTTGAGCGCCCCAAAACACCAATAAATCCGCCCCCGAGCTGACACATTCTCGTCTTTTTTGCTTTTGAAGCGCCAACACATTCCATAGATTAGACCTTGCCCAACTGGGGGGCGATGTCTGTAAGGCCACGGGGGCGGCCGCACATGCACTCTGCGTTTGACGTAGGGAGCGGGAATGTGTGTCCGTAAAAGTGGGATCGCGCTGCGCGATAGCTGCTGGAACACATTCTTGTGCGGAAGTAAGGGATTTATCTCTTGCTCCCGTAATGCACCGCTAAATGGCGTGCATCTCCTCTCTTCAGACATACAACAGAAAGCGATGTGCGCGCCGCTGCTTGGCTCTCGCGAATGTCGCTCTCATAGGTTGTAACGTTTTGAGATTTTCGGGGTATTCCCGGGGTGCTGCTGCACCAGAAGTAATGGAGAGAGCGAATGACTTTTTGGTGGAAATGCTTGCCACATGGCAAAACAACCCCAACGGATACATCCGACAATGATTTTGATGCGCCCGGCGCAGACAATCTGATCGGTCTATGGGACTTTAATGACGGTGCCAAAACGATTGACACCGGCCTTGCCGATGGGATCGCGCAAAACGGTCACCTGCACGGCGGCGCGAGCATCTCGAATGGCGCTCTGCACCTTGATGGCAGCCACGATTACTTTGATGTCGCCGGAGCGGACGCACCGTTCGATCTGAGCGCGGGCACAGTGATGGTTGAGTTCACCCAAAAAGATCACGTTGGCTCAAGCCCTGATGTTCTGGTGAACCGCGGCGAATATTGCGATCGCAATAGCGAGGGCTATTTCAACATCCAAGTCACCGCCAGCGGCCAAGTACAAGTTAATCACTATGATGGCGGTCAGTCCGTGCAGCTCTCCACTGCGACTGGTTTCTTCAACGAAGGTGATGACGTTCGCGTAGCCTACACATGGGACGAAGCCACCGGCGGCAGCATGGTTGTTGAGAACGTCACAGCCGGCACAAGCTTTACCCAAGATCACAGCGTTTCGGGCCTCTCTCTTGATGTGGGCGACAACGATGATGAGAATTTCACCTTCGGCGCACGTGAAGTAGACGATGGTCAATACGACCAATTCTTCAAAGGCGATATCAACTACGTCGCGATCTTCGACCAAGACGTTGTCAACACTGGCGACGGCATTGTTTCGGGCACAACCGGCGATGATCTTATTGATCTGGCCTATACTGGCGATCCCGATGGCGACATGGTTGATGCTGGCGATGCGATCCTTCCTGGTGAAGCACCCAACGACGACATCATCCAAGCCGGTGCTGGCGACGACACGATCTTTGGCGGCGAAGGCAATGATGAGATCTACGGCGACACAGGCACATCCAACGTTGAGATGGAGCGCGAGAGCTTCAACTGGAACAAAATTCCAGATACAAACGGTGGCGGCGGCAGCGTTGATGATGAGGAAAGCCTCAACAACCAAACCCTGACCCAAGACACAGGCAATGTGACCGTAACCGTCACAACACCCACAGTGACCTCTTCAGGGCACGGCTGGTGGCCACACCACTCTGACGATAGCATTGGCGTTGAAAGCTCATTTGAGAGCGAAGATGTTGTCATCTCTGGTATTGATGGCGCAGGTTCGGCTGTAAACGACAATTCAAGCCTCGCCTCCCTCGCTGAAGAAGGCGAAAGCGGCACCTACAACATCGCATTCTCCGATGCGGTCGAGAATGTTGATTTCCGCATCTCCGATATCGATGCCGACCGCGGCCAAGTCACAATCCGTGCTTATGATGCCGCAGGCAATGCAATTGACGTTGATCTGACAGCTGGCTCGAACCTTGCCCTGACCAACACAGACAGTGTTGCTGGCGCAGACACAGCCACTTCGGCCAACACACATGATGTATCGCCAACAGCGACATCCAACTCGGTTCTCGTTCAGATCGCAGGCCCCGTTGCCCGCATCGAAGTGATCCACACAAACGTTGGCTCCGGTCTTTCGGGCATCAACATCTCCGACATCTATTACGATGCCCCAACCGGCGTTGTTGTGGATGGCGCTGGCAATGATTTGATCAACGGCGGCGTTGGCGATGATGCGATCTTCGGCGAAGGCGGCGACGATACAATTCAGCTCACAGACGCATTCGGCGACGATACAATCATCGGCGGCGAAACCGGCGAAACAAACGGCGATACTCTGGATGCAACCGGCGTTACAACCGATACATCCGTTACCTTCTCTGATCCAGAAACCGGCACGATCTCGTCGGGTGCGGATGCTGCGAATTTCGCTGAAATCGAAAACGTTCTGCTCGGCTCCGGCGACGATACAGTCACTGGCTCCAATGGCGACGATGCTGTTGATCTTGGCCAAGGCGAAGATGTTGCCGACATGGGCAAAGGCAACGATACTGTTGGCCTTGGCAAAGATGCCGACGGCACACCAGATGGCGACAAAGACGTTGTTGTCTTTGGTGATGGCGATGGCAACGACACGATCACCGACTTCGACGCACCGATCACAAACCCAGACGGCTCGCTGACTGGCATCGATACGCTCGACGTATCCGGCCTGACAGACGCATCGGGTGACCCGGTCAATGTGGCCGATGTAACTGTCACACAAAACCCAGACGGCAACGCTGTTCTCAGCTTCCCGAATGGCGAAAGCCTCACTTTGGTTGGCGTGCCTGCTTCGGCTGTCACAACACCAGAGCAACTGATGGCAATCGGCATTCCCGGCCTGCCACTTGATGGTATCGTATCGGGCACAGCTGGCGGCGATCTGATCGACACGGCTTATACCGGCGATCCAGATGGCGACATGGTTGATGCAGGTGATGCGATCCTTCCGGGCGAAGCACCAAATGACGACATCATCCAAGCGGGTGCTGGCAATGATACGATCCTTGCAGGCCTTGGCGATGATGACATCACAGCCGGCTCCGGCAATGACATCATCACTGGCGGTGCGGGCGATGATCTGATCAACGGCGAAAGCGGCGACGACACAATCCTGGGCTTTGACGGCACAGATACAGTCATCGGCGGCGAAACAGGCGAAACAAATGGCGATACGCTCGATCTTTCGGGTGAAACAGCTGATGTTTCGGTTGAGCTGAACGCCCCAGAAGCCGGCACAGCCACCAATGGCACCGATACTGTTGAGTTCTCCGAAATCGAAGGCCTCACATTGGGCGCCGGCGATGACAAGGTCGATAACACTTCGGGCACAGGCGCAATCGACAACCTCGATATGGGCGCAGGCGACGATAGTGTTTACCTCGTTGATGACGCAACAATCGACATGGGCGAAGGCGACGACGTTCTTGAAGTTGGCGACAACAACGATGCGGATCTCGGCGCAGGAGATGACCTTGCTCTGCTGCAAACGGCTGACAATTCAACCGTTGATGGCGGCGCTGGCGATGATCTCTTCATCGTTGATGGCCCGCTTGGCGACAACACAATCATCGGCGGCGAAACCGGCGAAACAGGTGGCGATACGCTTTCTGTTGCCTCCGGCGAAGACCTGACCGTTGATCTGACAGACCCAGAAACCGGCACAATCACCGCCGGGCCAGACTCTCTGGACTTCTCTGAAATCGAAAACATCAACCTTGGCGCAGGCGACGATACAGTTGCTGGCTCCAACGGCGACGATAAAATCGATCTTGGTCAAGGCGAAGATGTGGCTGATCTGGGCAAAGGCGACGATACAGTTGGCCTTGGCAAAGACAGCGACGGCACACCAGATGGCGACAAAGACGTTGTGATCTTCTCGGATGGTGACGGCGACGACACAATCCTTGATTTCGACGCCCCAATCACCAACCCAGACGGCACTTTGACAGGCATCGATACGCTTGATGTGTCCGGCCTGAACGATGCCGATGGCAACCCTGTGAACGTGGCCGATGTCACAACCACAGAAAACCCAGATGGCGATGCGGTTCTGACCTTCCCGAATGGCGAAAGCCTCACTTTGGTTGGCGTTCCTGCCTCGGCCGTGACAACACCAGAGCAGCTGATCGCAATCGGCATCCCTGGCTTGCCACTCGACGGGATCGTTGATGGCACAGCAGGCGACGATCTGATCGACCTTGCCTACACAGGCGATCCACAGGGCGATATGATTGACGCAGGCGATGCGATCCTGCCCGGCGAAGCACCAAACGACGACATCGTCGAAGCAGGCGCGGGCAACGATACAGTTCTTGCTGGCATCGGCGACGATGTGGTCTGGGGCCGCGATGGCGACGATGTGCTTTACGGCGAAGATGGCGATGATTCCCTCTCGGGTGGCGAAGGCGACGATCTTATCGTTGGCGGCGCAGGCAATGATACGCTTGATGCAGGCCAAGGCGTTGATACGCTTTACGGCGGCGAAGGCGATGATCTTCTGCTTGGCGGGCCAACCACCGATCTGCTCGATGGCGGGACTGGCAACGATACGCTGAACGGCGGCAACAACGCTGACACCATCTATGGTGGCGACGGCAATGATGTGGCGAATGGCGAATTCGGCGATGATTTCATCGACGTCTCCGGCACCAACCCCATCCTTGATAACCCGCCCGCACCTGGCCTTCCGGCAGATGCGACACCAAACGATGATCGCGATTATGTCAACGGCGGTGAAGGCAACGACACCATCCTCACAGGCGACGACGCCGATACAATCTACGGCGGCGCAGGCGATGATAGCATCGACGCAGGCATCGACGACGATCTCATCGACGGCGGCGCAGGCAACGATACAATCGACGGCTCGATCGGCAACGACACCATCTATGGTGGCGACGGCAACGACAGCATCATCGCTGGCATCGACGCAGCTTCGGATTATGTGGGCGACGATCCACACTTCCCGCTCGGTGATCCAAACAAAAACGATGGTCGTGACTTTGTTGATGCAGGCGCAGGCGATGATTACGTCTTCACCGGCGACGACACAGATACAATCTATGGCGGCACTGGCAATGATACGATCCATGCCGGGATCGACGACGATTACATCTATGGCGGCGACGGCAACGACGATATCACAGGCGGCCACGGCTCCGACTTTATCGAAGGCGGCGACGGCGACGATGTGATCAATGCTGGCGACAGCTCGCTGCTCTACGGTCAAGCACCCGATGCAACCGATCCAGTGCCGACAAACGGCCGCGACACTGTCGATGGCGGCGCTGGCAACGATTATATCGAAGGCCAAGACGACGATGACCTGCTCATGGGCGGCACTGGCAACGATACAATCGATGGCGGCATCGACGAGGACACAATCCTCGGCGGCGACGGCGACGATAGCATCATCGGCGGCCAAGGCGCGGATGATCTGCAAGGCGGCTTTGGCAATGATACCTTCGACGGCGCAACAGCTGGCGATGTGGTTCTTGGCGGCGAAGATGCAGATGGCAACGACATCGATACGCTCGATCTGCGCGGCTCTGGTGCGATCCGGATCAACTACGATCCGACCGATAGCGAAGCGGGTACGGTTGAGTTCCTTGATGGTGTTGGCGGCCCAGTTACTGGCACGATGACCTTCTCGGAAATCGAGAATGTGATCCCATGTTTCACACCTGGCACATCCATCGCGACACCAAAAGGCGAGCGCCTCGTGGAAGAGCTTAAAGTCGGTGATAAAGTCATCACCCGCGATAATGGCATCCAAGAGATCCGCTGGCTCGGCGCAAAAGATATGGATTGGAAGCAGCTCGCTTTGAACCCACATTTGAAGCCAATCTTGGTGCGTGCTGGCTCCTTGGGCAACGGCCTGCCAGAACGCGATATGATGGTCTCGCCAAACCACCGCCTCTTGGTGGCCAACGATAAAACGGCGCTCTACTTCGAAGAAAACGAAGTTCTGGCCGCCGCCAAACACCTGGTCAACAACCGTGGCATCCACGAAGTCGAAACGATGGGGACGCAATACATCCACTTCATGTTCGACAATCACGAAGTGGTGCTTTCCAACGGCGCTTGGACAGAAAGCTTCCAGCCTGGGGATTACACTCTCGAAGGGATCGGCAATGCGCAACGCAACGAGATCCTCGAGCTCTTCCCCGAGCTGAAAACAGCACAAGGCATCGAGGCATATCAATCTGCCCGCCGCACGCTGAAGAAGCACGAAGCACGTCTGCTCGTAGACTAAGAGTTATGCAGCTCGGCGCCGCGCAAGAGAAATCCTCTCGCGCGGCGCCGAAAATATGGCCGGGGGCGGGGGCTCCTCTGGCCATTTTATCCATTTCGGCCCCTAAAGAATCGCTTTTCGCGCGCGCGTCGGTCTTTCCGGCGCCATATTGCGTTTCGCATTTCGAAATAATCCGCCTGATCCGGCGCAATTGTTTCGCCAGCAGCCCAAACTGACGCAGCGATTTTAATCATCTTTTATGAAATCCTAATGCGGCGGGCATCCGCTCAATTGTTTCTCCTATTGCGCAACTGCGCTGCTGCACTTCCGCTTTGTTTCAAAACACGCCCCGATTTTGCACCAAATCTTAATCAAATCGGCGAAATCTCTCCCATCCCGCGCCCAGATCCGCAGCAAAGCTGATGCTGCACCCGCATAAATCCCCATGACAAACCGCGCCATATCTCTCAAACCTTGTTCACACCAAGGCAGCGCTGCCCGCCGCCTTTGGTACGAGTGCGCCCCGCTGCTGGGGCCAAAAGGAGAGACGCGCCACATGCCCATTTTCAACGGTACTTCCAACAATGATCAGATCAACGGCACCTCGGATGCCGATACGCTCAACGGTTTTGGCGGCCAAGATACGCTTTCGGGCGCAGGCGGGAATGATCTGGTTGATGGTGGTGCGGGCGATGATCTGATCTATGGCGATACAGCAACGGCCGTGGCCTCTGATGGGCTTGATGCGAGCGCGCTGCGGCTCTCGTCCGCGAATTATCGTTCGGGCAGCGACACAGCCAGCGGCAATAACAACGCCAAGATCGGCGATAGCGCCATCTACGACAATATCGCAACCCTTGAGGACGGCACGCAAATCTATGGCAAACTGGTCCTGGTCAGCACCTCGGATTCTGGCCTCAACATTGATCTCACAGGCGGCCAAGGCTCTGAAATCCTTCTGAATTCTGGGCGCGGCGCGACCCGCTTTGACCAAGGCGAAACCGCAACCTTCCGCCTTGAATTCTACCGCGCCGACACGGATGAACCTGTCTCGCTCAACTCAACCGCCACCTTCAACGATCTCGATAGCAATGGCGGCAGCAATTCCGAAAGCGTCACCGTCGATGGCGGCTCTTTCACCGCTTTTGGTGTCTCCTCCGACAGCTCGCTTGTGCTCACAGAGCCGGGCGGGCAAGTCCGCGCGACCGGCACAGAGGCCAACAGCCCCGACGATCAAGACGCATGGTTCTCGGCCGAGTTTGAGAACCAAACAGCGATCACTTTTACCCTCCAAACCCGCTCGACCCAATCCGGCTTTTCAATGAATGGCGATTTGATTGATGATGCGGTGATCACCCCGATCATCCCGGGCAATGATACGCTTTTGGGCGGCGCCGGGCAGGATACGCTTTACGGCGAAGCGGGCGATGATCTGCTCGATGGTGGCGCGGGCACGGATCAGCTTTTCGGCGGGATCGGCATGGATACGCTGATCGCGGGCGGCGGGGCCGATACGCTTGATGGTGGCGATCAAAGCGACACATTCACCATTGCGGGCGCAGGCGATGCAGTGATCATCGGCGGCGAAGATGCGGACGGCACAGACATCGACATCCTTGATCTCTCCGCCGGGCTTGGCACCGCTTATGACAGCTTCAAGATCAACTACACCGGCAATGATCCCCTGTCTGAAAGCGGGCAGGTCGAGCTGATGGATGCGAGCGGCAATATCACCAGCCGGGTCAATTTCAGCGAGATTGAGCAGGTCATCTGCTTTACGCCCGGAACGGCCATCGCAACCCCAAAGGGCGAGCGTTTGATCGAGGATTTGCAAGAAGGTGATCGGGTCTTTACCCGCGACAATGGCGCCCAAGAAATCCGCTGGATCGGCGCGCGCCCTGTGGCCAAATCGGTCTTTGCTGAGCGCCCCGATCTTGCGCCTGTCTTGATCCGCAAAGGCGCGCTTGGCAATGGCTTGCCCGAACGCGACATGCGCGTGAGCCCCAACCACCGCGTGCTGATCACCTCTGATAAAGCCGAGCTGCATTTTGATGAGCGCGAAGTTTTGATTGCGGCCAAACATCTGCTTAAAATGGATGGGATCGAGGCCGCGCCGCAGGGCGATGCGACCTATATTCACTTCCTCTGCGATCATCACGAGGTGGTTCTCTCGGATGGCTGCTGGACCGAAAGCTTTCAACCCGGCGATTTTTCCATGGGCGGATTGGCCAAGGAGGAACGCGCTGAAATCATTACGCTTTTCCCTGAGCTGGGCGCAAGCGAAGGGCTTGAAAGCTATTCCTCTGCGCGCAAAAGCCTGCGCAAACATGAGGCGGCGCTTTTGCTGGCCTAACGCGTTCTGGCTTTATCTGCGCGGGTTCTTGGCCCGCCAAGCCGCCCAATCCTCGGGCGTATCCAGATCAATCAACGCGCGCGCATCCGGGCAGGGAACTCGCGTTATCTCTTGGCCGCGCAGCACAGATCGCCCGCCTTCATCGCCCTCAATCCGCGCCAATGCTTCAAAGAAACGCGCCGGAAAAAGCACCGGTGATCCGGGCTGATCAGCAGGGCCGCAAAGCCGGGCAGGGCGCAAAGGCGCATCCCGCCAGGCCGCGATAAGCCGCGCAATATCTGCGGTTTCAATCTCGGGCATATCCGCCAGCATCATGATCGCGGCCTCTGCCCCCTTTGGCAAAGCCTTGATCCCGGCCCGAAAGCTTGCGCTCATCCCAAGGGCCGCATCCGCAACGCTCACTTTTTGCAGCGCCAGCCCCGCAAGAGCCCCATGGCGCGCAGGCCTATCCACAGGCAAGAGGGCAATCACCGGCGCTCCGCTGGCAATGGCCGCCTGCGCTTGGCGCCGCAAAATGGGCACGCCGTCAATCTCTTGCAAAAGCTTATCCGCGCCGCCCATCCGCTTTGAGGCGCCCGCTGCAAACAGCAGGATCGCAACCTGCCCATCAGCCGCCCCGCCTGTCGGCTCAGAGCTCATCTCTCGGGCAACATGCCACGCGGCGCAAAGCGCAACACAAGCAGCAAAACCAGCCCCATCGTCAGCAAACGCATATGGGCGACCGAGCCAATCAGCCGCTCTTTGACAAGCGAACCATCCGCCATACCCGCCGTAATCGCATCAACAATCCATGCGCTCGCAGGCTCGACCTCGACCCAAAGGAACCAGATCAAAATTCCGCCCAGAACCGCGCCCCAATTGTTGCCCGACCCGCCAACAATCACCATCACCCAGATCAAAAACGTAAACCGCAGCGGGCTATAGGTTGTTGGGGTAAGCTGGCCATCCAATGTTGTCATCATCGCGCCAGCAATGCCGCAGATCGCCGCCCCAAGCACGAAAATCTGCAAATGGCGCCGCTTTACATCCTTGCCCATGGCCTCGGCGGCGGTCTCATTATCGCGGATCGCGCGCATCATCCGCCCCCATGGCGATTTCAGCGCAAGTTCCATCGCAACCAGCAGGATCAACAAAACACAAGTGAACAACAGCGTATAGCCAAGCTTCACCGCGACTGTCGAAGCAACCACCGGATCCATGCCAAGCCCTTGTGCACGCGCAACAAATTCCGCAGACCCCTGCAAATCAATCTCATAAGGAACAGGGCGGGGCAGGCCGATCACATTGTTAACACCGCGGCTCAACCAATTTTCATTCTTCAACACAGCGATGATGATTTCAGCGATCCCCAGCGTGGCTATTGCCAAATAATCCGAGCGCAGCCCAAGCGCCGTTTTGGCAACGATCCAAGCCGCCCCAGCCGCAAAAATCCCGCCAACGCCCCAAGCCAAAAGCACCGGCAATCCCAGCCCGCCAAGAAAGCCCGTCGCCGCCGGGTTCACCGCCTCAATCGCCACAACAGCCGGATCAAACAAGGCCCGAAACGCAAAGAAACCGCCGATCAAAAGCGCCATCGTCGCCAATCCGCGCCCATTGCCCCGCGCCATCCGCGCGCGCAGGATCACCGCCCCAACAATCACCGCAAACCCAAGCCCAAGGGACGCAAAAACCCGCCAACCGCCCGCGCGCCATGCCTCTTCAACAGGGTCCACCGATGTCAGCACCACAGCCAAACCGCCAAGCGCCACAAAGCCCATAACCCCAACGTTAAACAGCCCCGCAAACCCCCATTGCAGATTGACCCCAAGCGCCATGATCGCCGAAATCAGCCCCATGTTGAGAATGCCAAGCGCAACATTCCAAGTCTGCACAAATCCGATCAGGATCAGCAGCGCGCCAACCAACCCAAACAAAACAAAGGCGCGGATCGGCAGGCCCGTGGCCGAAGAGGGCTGGCGCTGGCTCATACCGATTTCCCCTGAAAAATCCCTGTCGGGCGAAACAGCAAAACGATGATCAAAATCACAAAGGACACCGCGAATTTATAATCGGTCGAAAGCAGTTGAACGAGCCCGCTTGGCTCAAACCCATCGGGGGCCAAATAGCCAAGCACCTTTTTGAACGCATAGGTGACAGTCACTTCGGAAAACGCGATCACAAACCCGCCCGCGATCGCCCCCAAAGGCGAGCCCAACCCGCCAACAATCGCAGCCGCAAAAATCGGCAGCAAAAGCTGAAAATAGGTAAAGGGTTTAAAGCTCTTATCCAGCCCATAAAGCACCCCAGCAATCGTCGCCAAAGCCGCCACAATGATCCATGTGATCATCACAACCCGCTCGGGTGAAATGCCGGAAAGAAGCGCCAAATCCTCATTGTCGGAAAAGGCGCGCATGGATTTGCCTGTCCGGGTCTTGTTTAAAAACCAAAACAGCACAGCAACAACAATGATCGCTGTGATCAATGTAATGCCCTGCGATGTTCGGATCGCAAGCCCTTCGCTCAGCCCGGTTATCGCCTTGAAATCACGCGCAGAAATGATGAACCGCGCCCCATCGGAAAAGTTGCGATCTTCCACCCCGATCAAAAGCCGCACAATCCCATTGGTAACAAACATAACCCCCATCGACACAATCACCAGCATCACCGGCGCGGCCTTCACCCGCCGGTAAAACCGATAGACAATGCGATCCGATGCCAGAACAAACGCCGCCGTTAAAGCGATCCCAAAGGGCAAAGCGAGCAGGGCGGTTGGCAAAGGCCCAAAAGAAACCCCAAGCGCCTGAAGCCCCCATGTGGCGAAAATCGTTGCCATCGTCCCAAAGGCCATCGTATCGCCATGGGCAAAATTCGAGAAGCGCAAGATGCCATAGATCAGCGTCACCCCAAGCGCCCCAAGCGCAAGCTGCGCCCCATAAGCACTTGCCGGAACGATCACATAATTTGTCAGCGCAACCAGTGCGTTTAGAAAATCCATCGTCCCTCCGCGCGCCGGTGATCCGCCTCGCTTATTCTTCTTCGCAACTGCCCGTCATCGTGACCGGCAACAAAGCCCCCGGAACGGCTGGATGCGCTGTCACCATCATCCCAACGCGGGGCACAATCGAAATCATATAGGCCGTGCCCGTTGGCGAACGCCCAACAAAATCGCGCCGGTTGGGCGCATCGCCAGCCACCTCAAGCGCGCCAAAAACAACCCCCGCAACCTCGGCAATAAAGCGCGGCGGAATTGTGCTGCTGAGCGTCATCAAAGTTGCCTCTTTTGGCTCAAGACAGGCGCCGCCAACAGGGCAAACCTGATCAATAACGCATTTCGCCCCAATGCCCGCCGCCTGCGCCTGGCCGGCAAAACTCGCCGCCACTGCCATCGCAATAATCACCCGTTTCATATACTCACCCTCCTAAAGACCCGCGCGCGAGCCGTGCATCCTTGCACCAATTGTGCCCAAACCATAAGGCAATACTATATAGAGTGCATAGCCTGCATCAATATGCCTCGCAACGGGCGCAAGCCAAAACATCGGTTTTTGCCGCTACGAAACAGATCACCCGCCCAAAAACGTCCGCCGAACCTCCGGATCCGCCAGTAAAGCGGCGCCCGTATCCGTATAAGCATTCGCGCCTTGCACCAAAACATAGCCCTTATCGGCAATCTCCAAAGCCTGGCGCGCATTCTGCTCAACCATCAAAATCGAAATCCCCGTGCGCGCGACCTCAATAATGCGCGCTTTGCCTTTCACAGTTGTCCAAATATCCCCGCCGGAGGCTCCAACATGCGCCGCAAACACCGCCTCAATCCTCAAGCGCTTGCCCCCGCAGCCTTATTCTTCAAACCCGTCCCAAGATAGGCCTCAATCACCGCCTCATTCTGCATGATCTCAGCCGCGGATCCCTGCGCCAAAACGCGCCCCTCCGCCATCACGATCACCGGATCACACAGGCGTTTGATGAAATCCATATCATGCTCAATCATGCAAAACGTATAGCCGCGCTCCTTGTTAAGCCGCACAATCGCATCGCCAATCGTGCCCAAAAGCGTGCGGTTCACACCCGCGCCCACCTCATCCAAAAAGACGATCTTAGCATCCACCATCATCGTGCGGCCAAGCTCCAAAAGCTTCTTCTGCCCGCCCGAGAGATTGCCCGCTTTCTCGTCTTTGAGATGCGAAATCGTCAGAAAATCAAGAACCTCATCCGCCTGTTTCAAAAGCCCCGCTTCCTCTTGGGCGATCCGCCCACGGCCAAACCAGGCGTTCCAAAGCGTCTCGCCGGATTGATGGCCCGGAACCATCATCAGGTTCTCGCGCACGCTCATCGAGGAAAACTCATGGGCGATCTGAAAGGTCCGCAGCAAGCCGCGATGAAAAAGCTCATGCGGGGGCAGGCCGGTGATATCCTCGCCCTGCATTGTGACCTTGCCCGATGTGGGCGGCAAAACCCCGGCAATCACATTAAACAGCGTGGTTTTGCCCGCGCCATTGGGGCCGATCAGCCCGGTGATGCTGCCATCTGCAATCTCAAGCGAGGCGCCATCAACAGCGTGAAACCCGCCGAAATGTTTGTGAAGATCATGCGCGCCGATCATGCAAAGCGTTCCTTATAACGGGTGCAACCCCTTGCACCGCATAGCAAAAAGGGCAGCACGGCCTGCGCGCTGCCCTCAAATTTTCGACCCGCTTACTTAAAGCTTACAGTCTCATAAGCATTGCCCGTGATCGTGTAATAACGGTAGGTGCCCGCAGCTTCACCTGGGCCGATAAGCTCAACATTGGTCGCGCCAACATAATCAACGTCGCCGCCCGCTTTGAGAATATCAAGCGCCTTGCCAAGCTCGCCGGGAAGGATCTTTTCGCCCGGCGCATTGGCCACCGCCAAAAGGTTGGCCGCAACCGCGCCGCGTGTCGCTTCGCCGCCCTTCATCATCGCCATCGCGATCAAAGCGCCCGCATCATAGCTTTCGCGTGTGTAGGAGCTTTCGCCGTTGATCCCAGCCGCAGTTGCAAGGGCTGCAAATGCATCCGCACCTTCGCCTTGGCTCCATGGAACCGCGCCGTAAGACCCTTCAAGAACATCGCCAAGCGCTTCCACAAGGCTATCCGCATACATGCCATCGCCCAGCAAGAACGTGTCAAACGCGCCAGTGTCAGACGCGGCTTGGATGATGCCTTTACCGCCCTGATCCGCATAGCCAAGCACAGCGAGCAATTCACCACCAGCCGAGGCAAGCGCGCCGATCTCAGCGGCATAATCTGCTTTGCCATCTTCATGCGCAGCAACAATAGTGACATCACCGCCAGCCGCTTTAAACGCCTCAACGAAACTGTCCGAAAGACCCTTGCCGTAATCCGAATTTGTATACGTTACAGCTACGGATTTCACGCCTTTTTCGCCCAAAATGCCGGCCAACACTTCGCCTTGGCGCGCATCCGATGGGGATGTGCGGAAGAACAGATCATTGTCTTCAGCGGCCGACAGCGCCGGGCTTGTGGCCGATGGAGACACCATCACAACCCCGTTAGGCACCGCCACATTGGCCAGAACCGCCCCCGTCACGCCCGAACAATCCGCGCCCATAATGGCAACAACATTGTCAGAGGTCACAAGACGCTCCGCCGCAGCAGAAGCGGCCGCTGCATCAATACATGTACTATCGGCGCGCACAGGCGCAAGCGTGATCCCATCAAGGAATTTGCCGGAATCATTGATCTCTTTAAAGGCCAATTCGGCGCTATCGGCCATATGCGGCGCAAGCGATTCAATCGGGCCGGTAAACCCAAGGATCACGCCGATTTTGGCTTCTTTTGCATGGCCCTCAGCGAATGCAGCGCCCGACATCAAAGCACATGCAGCCGTCGCGATAAGCAGCTTTTTCATAATTATCTCCCATTATGGATCTATATCCTGAGGCGAAGGTTAGAACGGGCGCTTGGAAATGAAAAGGCCTCTCGTTTGGCTGCCCCCACGGCAAGCATTACCCAGCTATGCCCCTTATTTTAACGCCGATCCGCAAAGCGCGCCCGGGCGCATGCGCATCACGGCGCGCGCGATCTTGGATCCATTGAACAGGGCCAATCCCGCCCCACAACCCTAGGCTGAACATCAATGATTGCCGCGCTCACGATAAGGGGTCGTTTCATATTGCGCGCGGTAGCATTTGGAGAAATGCGAGGGCGAAGAAAACCCACAGGCCAGCGCCACATTGATCACCGACATATCGCTTTGCATCAACAAGTTGCGCGCCTTGGATAGGCGCAAATCCATATAATAGCGCTTGGGCGAGCGGCTTAAATAGCGGCGAAAAAGCCGCTCGAGCTGACGGGTCGAAAGCCCAACATCCGCCGCCAAACGCGCCGGCGAAATCGGATCCTCGATATTGGCCTCCATCATCTTGACCACTTGCGAAAGCTTGGGATGGCGCACGCCCATGCGGGTTGGCACCGAAAGGCGCTGGGTGTCTTGTGCGGTGCGGATCGAGGAATAGATCAGCTGATCCGCAACCGCATTGGCCAGATCCGGCCCGTGATGATCGGCCACAAGGCGCAGCATCAGATCAATCGAAGAGGTCCCGCCCGCTGTTGTCAACCGGTTGCCATCCGCCACAAAGACCGATTTCGTAAGCGTCACATCCTCGAATGTTTCCATGAAACTATCGGCGTTTTCCCAATGGATCGTGGCGCGCTTACCATCAAGCAATCCCGCCAAGGCCAGCGTATGGGCCGCCGTGCACAGCCCGCCAATCGCCGCCCCGCGCCGGGCCTCGCGGCGCAACCAATTCAACACCGGCTTGGTCGTGGCGCGCGCAATATCAAGCCCGCCGCAAAGAATGATCGTGTCGTCGCGATCCAGAACCTCGAGCCCGCCATCAAGGCGAAATTCTGTGCCTGCTGAACAGCGCGCAAATCCGCCCGCCTCAAAAGTCTCGCCCACCAAACGCCATGTATAAAGCGGCGCGCCGCTCATCCGATTGGCAACCCGCAAAACCTCAAGCGCGCCGGCAAAAGACAGCAGCGAAAACTGATGCAACAGCACAAAGATAAACCGCCGCTGCGCCCCGCGGACAAAAGCCGCACCATCAGGCGCCTGCTCAGAACCCGCATCCTGCGCAGCATTCCCCACCGCAGCTTTCCCCGGCGCAACATCCCCAACCGCCCGATCGCTGGATCCGGGCAGCGCATCCATATCGCGCGCAATATCAGATGGATCAGATCGCATGTATCGCTCACTTCGCACCAATTTCAGACAGTCACCGAAACAGGTTTCCCATTTGCGATCAAGCGCCCATCGGCCAAAACAGCCATTCAAAGCCCGATTTGCCTGTTTTCAGCCCGCGCGCGACCCCCTATACATTAAGCCCTGATACCGCTAACTCGGATCAGACAATTGAGAGACAAATCGGAGAAGAGCGATGAATGATTGGGTAAAAACGGGCTGGCGCAACAAGCCTCGGGTCCAGATGCCCGACTATACGGATGCAGCGGCGCTTCAGGCCGTTGAGGCGCAATTGGCCAAATATCCGCCGCTCGTCTTTGCAGGCGAAGCGCGCAAGCTTAAGGCCGATCTTGGGCGTGCGGCGCGCGGCGAGGCGTTTTTGCTTCAGGGCGGGGATTGCGCCGAAAGCTTTGCGGAATTCTCTGCCGATGGCATCCGCGACACGTTCAAAGTGATGCTGCAAATGGCGATGGTTTTGACTTATGGCGCCAAAGTGCCCGTTGTGAAAGTTGGCCGGATGGCCGGGCAATTTGCCAAGCCGCGCTCCGCCCCAACCGAAACCAGCGGCGGTGTTGAGCTGCCAAGCTATCGCGGCGATATCATCAACGGCTTTGATTTCACCCCCGAAGCGCGCATCCCTGATCCTGCGCGTATGTTGCAGGCCTATACCCAAGCGGCCGCCTCGCTCAATCTTTTGCGCGCCTTTTCCAAGGGCGGTTTTGCCGATATTCACCGGGTGCATTCCTGGACATTGGGCTTTACCGATCGCGATGAGGCCGAAAAATACCGTGATATGGCCGAGCGCATCCAAGACACGCTTGATTTCATCACCGCCGCCGGGATGAGCGGCGAGAGCAATCCCGATCTGGCCACGGTCGATTTTTACGTGAGCCACGAGGCGCTGCTGCTTGAATATGAAGAAGCGCTTTGCCGGATTGATAGCACCTCGGGCCTGCCGGTTGCGGGTTCAGGCCATATGATCTGGATCGGCGATCGCACCCGCCAGCCAGACGGCGCGCATGTTGAATTCTGCCGCGGTGTGCAAAATCCGATCGGGCTGAAATGCGGCCCAAGCACAACGCCAGAGGATCTCAAAGTCTTGATGGCCAAGCTGAACCCGGAAAATGAGGCGGGCCGCCTCACGCTGATCGCGCGCTTTGGTGCAGGATCGGTGGGCGATCATCTGCCCCGTTTGATCAAGGCGGTGAATGAAGAGGGGGCCAATGTGCTTTGGTCCTGTGATCCGATGCATGGCAACACGATCAAATCAACCACCGGCTATAAAACCCGGCCCTTTGAAAGCGTGCTGCGGGAGGTTCAGGAATTCTTTGGGGTGCACAAGGCCGAAGGAACAATCCCGGGCGGCGTGCATTTTGAGATGACCGGTAAGGATGTCACCGAATGCACCGGCGGGGTGCGCGCGGTCACGGATGAGGATCTTTCGGATCGCTATCACACCGCTTGCGATCCGCGCCTCAATGCAAGCCAAGCGCTTGAGCTGGCCTTCCTTGTGGCCGAAGAACTGGGCGCACGCCGCGCCCCGGCAGCGGCTCAGGCGGTTTGATCCGGGGGAAATAAGGCGCTGATTTGCGCCCACAAAGATTAACAAGAATAAGAAAAAGCCGGGCAATCTGCCCGGCTTTTGCCTTTTTCCAACCTGTCAGATCGGCCAGATTCGCGCCAAATGTGGCAGATTCAGCCCCCTAAAACGCGCCCCTGTTAATCATCATTATCGCTCACAAGGCGCAATGCAGGGCGCTTTTTGCTTGGATTTTCCGCCTCGGCTTTGCCCTTTTCCTTGCGCCCCTCAAAGCCACCAGCAGCCTCAAACGCGCGTTTGGCTTCGGCAAAACCACTTGGCACATAGCCCGGCTTCTTCTCAGACGACAAAGGCATCTTGGCGCGCGGTTTCAGGGCGGCCCCGGCCATCGGCTTTTTCGGGCTTGCCACTGCGGGCGCATTTGGATCGACAATAATCGGGCGGCGGGTGATTTCCAGAACCTCAAAGCGGCGCGGCTGGCGGCCAATATCACCGCGCGATTGCAAACATCCCAGCACCCGGTTCACATCCCCAAGATCGCTTTTCAGCGGGCAAAGCAGCAATTGCGCATCCAGCGCGCCGCGCCCCATGCCGCGCTCCCCGCGCAGAGAAACTTGAATGATTTCAGGGCCTTCAAAGACTTCTTCCATGGCGGCAGAAATCTTAACCCGCGACTCCGGTGTAAACATCGCGGTAAGGGGCATGCCGCGCACTTCCATCCCCATCAGATCAGAAAGATGCATCCCCGCAAGGCGGAACCGCGCAACCCCAGCAGCGATCCGCTCTAGGATAAACGCATATTCCAGCGCATCATTCATCCCGCGTGGATCAATCTCAGAACGCGCAGGCACCGCACGACCGTTGCGCAGGCCCTCCCAATAGGCCTCGACCTGAGCAACTGCGGGGTAATTCATCTCGGACCTGCGGGGCATAAGAGAAATGACATTGTTGTCTTTTGCATACTCAGTTTTCACGGTCATCACCATCCGGTTGACACCAAAACCGCCGGGCTGTTCACTGCGCGGCACTTGAGGCGTCTGTTAATACTTATCGTAAGAAACCTTACTCAGTCGTTAATATGCCATGAAACTGCCTCAATTGGTGAAAATTCAGCGCAAGTGGTTAACACAGCATGATCCGATCAATGACAGGCTTTGCAAATCTGCGGGGCGAACAGGATAATTTTAGCTGGAGCTGGGAGCTGCGGGCGGTCAATGCGCGCGGCTTTGATCTGCGTCTGCGCGCGCCCGAATGGATCGAGGGGCTTGAGCCTGCGCTGCGCAGCGCCATCTCGAAAGCCGTGACACGGGGCAATGTCACGCTCAATCTGCGACTCACCCGCGATGAAATCAGCGAGGCCCCGGTCGTTAATCCTGCTGCGTTGGAGGCGGCCCTGAACGCGCTGAGCCAGATCGAAGCGGCCGCCCATGACGCCGGCATGCCGCTTGCCCCATCAACCGCGCCCCAGATCATGGCCCTGCGCGGCGTGATGGAAGCCCCCCGCATAGAGGCCGATGCCGCCCCGCTGCTGGCCGCGCTGCTGGCCCAGATCCCCGCGCTGATCGAAAGCTTTGAAGCGATGCGCATAGGCGAGGGGGCCGCGTTGCGCGATCTGCTCACCGGCCAGATAGATGAGATCGCCCGCCTGACCCAAGCAGCCGCCAAAGCCGCCACAGCCCGTAAAGCCCAGGTTGCCGCCAATCTCAAAGCGGCCCTTGCGCGCATCCTTGAAAGCGCCGAGGCCGACCCGGATCGTATCGCCCAAGAGCTCGCGCTGCTTGCGGTCAAATCCGACATCACCGAAGAGATCGACCGCCTGCACACCCATGTCGCCACGGCCCGCGCGCTGCTCAAAGAGGGCGGCCCTGTGGGGCGCAAGCTTGATTTCCTCACCCAGGAATTTAACCGCGAGGCCAATACGCTTTGCTCCAAGGCCGGCGCGGCCGATCTGACCTCCATTGGGCTTGACCTCAAGGCCGTGATCGACCAGATGCGCGAACAGGTTCAAAACGTGGAATAGAGCATGGCTGACAGACGCGGACTTTTGATCATTCTTTCCTCGCCCTCTGGCGCGGGCAAATCGACGCTCTCTAAGCGGCTGCGCGATTGGGATAGCAATGTGCGCTTTTCGATTTCAGCCACAACCCGCCCGCCGCGCCCCGGCGAAGAAGAGGGGCGCGAATATTACTTTCGCTCGCGCGCTGAATTTGAGGCGATGATTGAAGCCGGCGAGATGCTTGAACATGCCGAGGTTTTTGGCAATCTCTACGGCTCGCCGCGCGGCCCGGTCAACGAAGCGATCACCGCCGGGCGCGATGTCTTGTTTGATGTGGATTGGCAGGGCGGCCAGCAAGTCCGCAATTCGGTTCTGGGCAAACATGTGCTTTCGGTCTTTATTCTGCCCCCCTCGATGGAAGAGCTGGAGCGCCGCCTGATCGCCCGCGCCCAAGACGCGCCCGAAGTGATTGAAGCGCGGATGAAAAAGAGCCGCGATGAGATCAGCCACTGGCCGGAATATGATTATGTGCTGATCAATGATGATCTGGACGAAACCTTCGAGCGCCTCAAAACCATCGTCAGCGCCGAGCGCATGCGCATCTCGCAGCAGCCTGATCTGGTGGATCGTGTCCGCAAGCTCAACCATGAATTCGAGGAACGCAAATGACCCTTTATGCCCTTGGCGATCATCGCCCCGAGCTTCCCGAAAGCGGCGACTTCTGGATCGCGCCGGATGCCAATGTGATCGGCAAAGTAAAGCTCTGCGAGGGCAGCTCGATCTGGTTTGGCGCGAGCTTGCGCGGCGATAATGAGCTGATCACTTTGGGCAAGGGCAGCAACATCCAAGAGAATTGCGTTTTACATACAGACATGGGCTTCCCACTGACAATCGGCGAGAATTGCACCATCGGCCACAAGGTCATGCTGCATGGTTGCACCATTGGCGATGGATCGTTGATCGGCATGGGGGCGACGGTTCTGAATGGCGCGGTGATCGGCAAAAACTGCCTGATCGGGGCAGGGGCCTTGATCACCGAAGGCAAACATATCCCCGATGGATCGCTGGTGATGGGCGCACCGGGCAAAATCATACGCAGCTTTAGCGATGAGGAGGCCGCGCGCATGACACTGGGCGCTTTGAGCTATCAGAAAAACATGCGCCGCTTTCGCGAAGAATTGCGCGCCTTAGATTAAGCCGTTTCGCCCAAAGCGGCCAAAATTCGCCCTCGGATATGGCCCGGCGCAGGCCAAGCCACAGCCAAACAGGCGCGATTGAAAGCCCCGCTTTGCCAATGGCCCGGTGAAACAAAAACGGCGCTGTGAAGAAAAAACCCTGCTCTTTGAGCCGCCAAACGATTCTCTATCGCCGGGATCAGTTCATCGAGATCGAGCGGATCACACCCGGATCAAAGAAGCCAAAATCCAAATTCCGGCAAAGCGCTAAGACCTCGCGGCGGATGATTTCAGGGTTGGGCAGGTTATTGGACAAGGCGCGATACTTGCCGCGAAAGCCGCAAGCCTGAAGGATCGTCGCCAGATCCATACAATCAAAACTGCGGCAAAGCGTTGGGGACACAACATAATCCGGCTGAAAAAGCGCCAAAAGATCCGGTCCGACCTCATAAAACTCGGCAAAGGCGATCTTTGGGCTGCGCACCGGCATTTTGCCCGCATCGATCCATGTATCCAGATCCCCAACGGCCAAAATATTCGGCCCGGTGCTGGGCTCAACCGCCTCACGCCTGCTTTTTAAATCTATGACGTCGAGATCATTATAGTAGACCATGAGTCCAAATCGCCTGTCTTGAGGGTGCCTTCTGCATCGCGAGAAAAGCCTGTGGATACAATCAAGCGAAGAAATTGAGCAAAATGCAACAACCTTAGCGGTTTTTTTTCGTTTTTTGCGAATCAGAATACTTACGAACACAAACGCATCGGCCCGAAAATCAGCAAAACCCGCCATCGGTTTGACTTGTGCCCCGGCGCGCGCAACTCTTCGCAAAACAGTGCCAAACAGCCGCCGGCTCTTGGGCGCAGCGCCCAGATCATCACGCCGCCAAAACGCGCAGGAATTGCTAGAATGACCCAGCCAGACGCCACTTCGCTGCTCGATGCAGTGCCCTTGCCGATGGTGCTGATCGGGGCGGATGAGCGAATCATCGCGATCAATCCACTGGCTCAGGCCTTGTTCGGGCAGGGGGCGCAGGGGCGCAATTATGTAACCTTCCTGCGCCAGCCGCTTTTGCTCGATTGTATCGAGGCCGCGCTGCGCCTCAACCAAGCAGGCGAGACCCGGATCACCCTGACCGATGCCGGGCGCGACAGTGTTTATTTGGTGCGCGCGGTGCCGGCCCAAAGCGCGGTATTGATCAGTTTTGAGGATACAACCGCGCTGCAACAAGCCGGCCAGATGCGCCGGGATTTCGTTGCCAATGTCAGCCATGAGCTGCGCACCCCACTCACCGCATTGCTTGGCTTCATAGAAACCCTGCGCGGCCCGGCCCGCGAAGACGCAAAGGCGCGCGAACGCTTTTTGGAGATCATGGAACATGAGGCGAGCCGGATGAACCGCCTTGTCAGCGATCTTCTGTCGCTCTCTCGGGTCGAGGATGAAGAACGCGTGCGCCCCTCTCAGCAAATAGATGTGGCCGCCCAGATCACCATGACAATCGAGCGCCTGCGCCCCTTGGCCGAAGCGCAAAACATGCGCCTGACCGTTGAAGGGACAGAAAAGCCGATCATGATTCCCGGCGATGGGGATCAGCTCGGCCAAGTGCTGAGCAATCTGATCGAAAACGCGATCAAATATGGGCGCAAAGCCGGGCAGGAGGCGGGCGATGTCTCGATCTGTCTGAGCAGCCATGACACAGAGCCAACCCTGCGCGCGGCCGCCGTGCGCATTGATATCGCGGATTCTGGCGATGGGATCGACACGGCTCATATCCCGCGCCTCACCGAGCGATTCTACCGTGTCGATGGGCATAGATCGCGTGAAATGGGCGGCACGGGGCTTGGGCTTGCGATTGTAAAACACATCATTAACCGCCATCGCGGCCGGATGCGCATCGAAAGCCACAAAGGCATCGGCACTTGTTTTTCTGTAATCCTTCCAGCCACATAGCCAAAAGCGCGCGCCATATGCGGTAGGTTTTCTAGCGGGAGGCGCAAAATATCGTAGGGGAAACAGAGAAATTAAGGGCTTTGTCATATAACTGTTACAAACCTGTCACAAAAGCATAGCGCAACGGGCATAGACCGCAGCTCGAGGGCGCATTCGCCCCGGGATGGGGCCGATAGATGGCCCAAAACTGCTTAGGAGCTACCATATGTCTTTTGTGAAACTGACCGCCTCAACTCTGGCGATCGCTGCTGTTTGCACCACGGCTGCCACCGCGCGCGATCAAGTTCAGGTTGCAGGCTCATCGACCGTGCTGCCATATGCGGCGATTGTTGCTGAATCCTTTGGCGAAAACTTTGAATTCCCCACTCCGGTTGTGGAATCCGGCGGCTCTTCGGCTGGCCTCAAGCGCTTCTGCGAAGGTGTTGGCGAGAATACAATTGATGTGGCCAATGCTTCGCGCGCCATCAAAGAAAAAGAAGTCAAAGCCTGCGCCGAAGCTGGCGTGACCGATATTATCGAAGTGCGCATCGGCTATGATGGCATCGTTTTTGCCTCTGATATCAATGGCAACGGCTTTGAGTTCACCCCAGAGCACTGGTACAAAGCGCTCTCTGCTCAAACAGTTGTTGACGGCAAGCTTGTCGATAACACAGCCACCATGTGGAACGAGATTGATCCAAGCCTGCCCGCCCAAGACATCCAAGCGTTTATCCCGGGCACAAAGCACGGCACACGCGAAGTTTTCGAGGAAAAAGTGATCCTCGCGGGCTGTGAAGCCACTGGCGATTTTGAGGTGATCAAAGCCGCGCTTGGCGACGACAAAAAAGCCGCTGAAAAAGCCTGTATCGCGCTGCGCACTGATGGGCGCACCGTTGATATTGATGGCGATTACACCGAAACACTGGCCCGTATCCAATCCGATACAAACGGCATCGGCGTGTTTGGTCTTTCCTTCTATGAAAACAACACAGACAAGCTGCAAGTCGCAACAATGTCTGGCGTTATGCCCTCCACCGAGAGCATCGCATCGGGCGAATATCCCGTGTCGCGCCCGCTCTACTTCTACATCAAAAAAGCCCATATCGGCGTGATCCCCGGCCTGAAAGAATATGCCGAGTTCTTCATCTCCGATGATATGGCCGGCCCTGATGGCCCTCTGGCGGAATACGGTCTTGTGTCTGACCCAGAGCTTGAGAAGACACAAATGATCGTTGCAGACGAAGCGCCAATGGGCTCTTCGATGTAATCATCGCTTTCGGGGCTGTGCATCACATTGCGCAGCCCCACCACTTGCTGCACACTCCATAAAACGCCGTCTTGCCTGGGATCATATAATGACCTTTCTTGCGCTGTCTCTTTGTATGATCGCACTTGTTGTTCTGGGCTATTTTCTGGGCCGCGCGCGGGTAACATCGCTTGCCAATGCCCAAGGGATCCGCCCCCATTCCCTGCTGAATTACTACGGGCTCAACATTGCCTTTGCCGCAGCGATCCCGGCCCTTGCGCTGATGCTGCTCTGGGCGATTGCCGCGCGGCTTATTCCAGCGCTTGAAGCACTTGCCCCGATCCGCAACTACATCCTGCTTGCGGTATCTTTTGGCGGCTTTGCTCTGGCGCTTGTGCAAACCAAACCAGATCTGCGCGCGCGCAATTCGGCTGAGCGCTGGATCATGATGCTGCTGATCGCTTCTGCCTCCATCGCCATTCTCACCACCCTTGGCATTGTTCTCTCGATGCTCTTTGAGACCCGCAATTTCTTCACCCAATACCCGGTCAAAGACTTTCTCTTTGGGCTCACCTGGTCGCCCGATTTTCGCGGCGACAGCGCGCTTGGCATCCTGCCGCTGCTTTGGGGAACGCTCTATATCAGTTTCATCGCGCTGCTCTTTGCGGTGCCAACGGGGATGTTTGCCGCGATCTATCTGTCGGAATATGCCGGGCCAAAAACCCGCGCTGTGGCCAAGCCGCTAATCGAGGTGCTCGCGGGCATCCCAACAATCGTTTACGGGCTCTTTGCGCTGATCACAGTGGGGCCAATGCTGCGCGATTATCTGGCCGAACCGCTTGGCCTTGGCAACAGCGGCGCTTCGGTGATGACAGCCGGGCTGGTGATGGGCATCATGCTGATCCCCTTTGTCAGCTCGCTCTCAGACGATATCATCAACGCGGTGCCCCAATCCATGCGCGATGGCTCGCTTGGCCTGGGTGCGACAAAATCCGAAACCATCCGCCAAGTCGTTGTTCCCGCAGCACTTCCGGGCATTGTTGGCGCGATCCTTCTGGCCGCCAGCCGCGCCATTGGCGAGACAATGATCGTGGTGCTTGGGGCAGGGGCGGCGGCCGCGCAGCTTCAATCGGGCCTTGCAGAAGCGATCAACCCCTTTGAAGCGATGACCACTGTCACCGTCAAAATCGTTAGCCAATTGACCGGCGACACAGATTTTGCCTCGCCCGAAACACTTGTCGCCTTTGCCCTTGGCCTGTCGCTTTTCATCATCACCCTGGGCCTCAATATTATCGCGCTCTACATCGTGCGCAAATACCGGGAGCAATACGAATGAGCGATCCAATCGCAGGCGCATCCGTGCCCAAAACCTCGCTGCTTGCGCCCGATGCGCGCACCCGCAAACGCAATGCCGCAGAGGCCCGGTTCAAAGCATATGGCCTTGGCGCTGTCTTGCTTGGAATTGCCGCGCTGATCATGCTTTTGATCTCGATCTTTGGCACAGGCAGCTCGGCCTTTCGCCAAACCTATATCACTCTGCCGGTTGAGCTTCTTGAAAACAAACTCGACAAGAAAGGCAATCGCGATCCGGCGGAAATGGCCAAAGTATCGACCATCGGCTATGCGACCCTGCTCAAAAACGCATTGCTCGCCGAAATGGAGGCCCAGGGCATCGCGATTGAGGGCATCAGCAACAAGGATGTTGGCGCGCTGATCTCCAAAGCCGCGCCTGCGCAGGTCCGCGATTTTACCCTCGCCAACCCGCAGGCCATCGGCCAGACGATCCCCTTTGAAATGCTCGCCAATGGGCGCGTTGATGGCTATTATAAGGGCCGCGTCAGCATGGAAAGCGCCGCCCTTGATGGCAATGTCACGCCCGCGCAGTTGCAGCTGGCCGATGCGCTCAAAGCGGCGGGCCTGCTTGAGACGAAATTCAACTGGGCCTTTATCACCGCACCCGATGCCTCCGATCAACGCCCCGAAGCGGCCGGGCTTGGCGTGGCGATCCTTGGCTCGCTTTATATGATGTCGGTGGTGCTTTGCCTTGCGCTGCCCATCGGGGTTGCTGCCTCGATCTACCTTGAGGAATTCGCCCCCAAGAACCGCCTTACCGATGTGATTGAGGTCAATATCTCCAACCTCGCGGCCGTGCCCTCGATCGTCTTTGGTATCCTTGGCTTGGCGATCTTTATCAACTTTGCCGATCTGCCCCAATCCGCGCCCATCGTCGGCGGGCTTGTGCTCACCCTGATGACATTGCCAACGATCATCATCTCAACCCGCGCCTCGCTGAAATCTGTGCCGCCCTCGATCCGCGATGCAGCGCTTGGGGTAGGGGCCTCAAAGATGCAATCGGTGTTTCACCACGTTTTGCCGCTGGCCGCCCCCGGCATCCTCACCGGCACCATCATCGGCCTTGCCCAAGCGCTTGGCGAAACCGCGCCCTTGCTCTTGATCGGCATGGTGGCCTTTGTCGCCGAATATCCCGAAGCCTGGAGCGCCCAAACCGGCCTCTTTGGCGATCCCTCGACGGCGCTGCCCGTGCAGGTCTATAATTGGACACAGCGCGCCGATCCGGGCTTTGTTGAGCGCGCCTCGGGGGCCATCATCGTTTTGCTGATCTTCCTGGTCTGCATGAATGTGCTCGCCGTCACCCTGCGCCGCCGCTTTGAGC
This sequence comes from Paracoccaceae bacterium, assembly GCA_050633265.1. Taxonomy (GTDB): domain Bacteria; phylum Pseudomonadota; class Alphaproteobacteria; order Rhodobacterales; family Rhodobacteraceae; genus JBLHZY01. Next base: position 278,831 of record JBOEGE010000001.1, read on the forward strand.
GCCGCTGGTAGCCGCGAATTGGAGCCCCGAAAATGAATGATATGCGACTAACCCAGCGAGCCACCGATATGACCGATACCAAAATCACAGCCTCCGGCGTTCAGGTCTATTATGGGGAAACCCATGCGATCAAAGACGTGAATGTTGAGATCAAAGACAAGACCGTCACCGCCTTTATCGGCCCCTCGGGCTGTGGGAAATCGACCTTTCTGCGCTGTCTCAACCGGATGAATGATACGATTGATATCTGCCGGGTTGAGGGCGATATCCGCATCGATGGCGAAGATATTTACGATCCCAAAGTCGATCCGGTGCAGCTTCGCGCCAAGGTCGGCATGGTGTTTCAAAAGCCCAACCCCTTTCCCAAATCCATCTATGATAACGTCGCTTACGGGCCGCGCATTCACGGGCTGGCCAAAACCAAAGCCGAGCTGGATGAGATCGTCGAGAAAAGCCTGCGCCGCGGCGCGATCTGGGAAGAGGTCAAAGACCGGCTTGATGCGCCCGGAACCGGCCTTTCAGGCGGCCAACAACAGCGCCTGTGCATCGCGCGCGCTGTGGCAACCGAGCCGGAAATCTTGCTGATGGATGAACCATGCTCGGCCCTTGATCCCATCGCCACGGCCCAAGTCGAAGAGCTGATCGACGAGCTGCGCGCGCAATATTCGGTCGTGATCGTCACCCACTCGATGCAACAGGCCGCCCGTGTCAGCCAGAAAACCGCGTTCTTTCACCTCGGAAACCTCGTTGAATACGGCGAAACCGGCCAAATTTTCACCAACCCTCAAGACCCACGCACAGAGAGCTATATCACCGGGCGGATCGGGTAAGGACATGAGCATGAACGAACAACATATCGCCTCCGCCTTTGACCGTGATCTTGAAGGAATTCAGGCCCTTATCATGAAAATGGGCGGGCTGGTTGAGGCCAATATCGCCGATGCGGCCCGCAGCCTTGAAACCCGCGATGAAGAGCTCGCGGATAAAGTTCGCAAGGCCGATAAACAGATTGATACGCTTGAAGAGCAGGTCAACGAAGAGGCCGCCCGCCTGATTGCCCTGCGCGGACCCATCGCGGGCGATCTGCGCACGGTTTTGTCGGTGATGAAAATCTCGGGCAACCTTGAGCGTTGCGGCGATTACGCCAAAAACTTGGCCAAACGCACCGGGGTTTTGCTGCAAATGGAGCCAGTAGGGGGCTCGCCCAAATCCATCCGCCGCATGGCGCGCGAAGTTGAACAGATGCTCAAAATGGCGCTCGATGCCTATATTCAGCGCGATGTTGACCTGGCCGAACAGGTGCGCGCGCGCGATCTGGATGTCGATCAGATGTATACCGCAATTTTCCGCGAATTCCTGACCTATATGATGGAAGATCCGCGCAATATCACCGCCTGTATGCACCTGCATTTCATCGCCAAAAACATCGAACGTATGGGCGATCACGCAACCTCGATTGCCGAGCAAGTCATCTATCTTGTGACCGGAGAAATGCCCGAGGAAAGCCGCACCAAAGGCGATAACACCTCAACCCAAGTGCTTGATGAGGGCCCTGCATAATGTCTGCCACGCAACCGCGCGTCTTGATTGTAGAAGACGAACCCGCGCAACGCGAAGTCCTGGCCTATAACCTTGAGGCTGAAGGCTTTAGCGTTAACCGCGCCGAAAGCGGCGATGAGGCGCTGCTCTTGGTTGAAGAAGAAACCCCCGATCTGATCGTGCTCGATTGGATGCTGCCCGGTGTCAGCGGAATCGAAATCTGCCGCCGCCTCAAAACCCGGCCAGAGACGCGCAACGTGCCGATCATCATGCTCTCGGCCCGCTCGGAAGAGGTTGATCGGGTGAGGGGGCTTGAAACCGGCGCCGATGATTACGTGGTCAAACCCTATTCCATCGTCGAGCTGATGGCCCGCGTGCGCACCCAGCTGCGCCGCACACGCCCGGCAACCGTTGGTCAACGGCTTGAATTCGAAGACATCGTGCTTGATGCCGAAACCCACCGTGTGACCCGCGATGAAAAATCGCTCAAACTTGGGCCAACCGAATTTCGCTTGCTCAGCACATTTATGGAAAAGCCCGGGCGCGTCTGGTCGCGTGAACAGCTGCTTGATCGGGTCTGGGGCCGCGATATCTATGTCGATACGCGCACCGTCGATGTCCATATCGGCCGCCTGCGCAAAGCCCTAAGCCAACACGGCGGCGATGATCTCTTGCGCACCGTGCGCGGCGCCGGATACGCGCTAGGCTAGTGCAGTATTTGTGATTAATAAGAACAGCTTACACAGCACAGCTCAACCATCTCATCACGCGTGAGGGGGCTTTCTCTGCCTGCGCGGTAAATTGGATAGCAAAATCCTATAATCAGTATTATGTTAAATATCCATATAACAAAACGCGCTCTATAAGGCCCTCAACCATCAATCCCCGCCGAAAACCTCTCAGCACGCCCACAGAGCTGCGAAAAATGCGCCGATCCGGCCCTCACGCAGCCCATTGCGAAAAACAGCGCAACCCGGTTACTGTGAACCTCGCAAGCAGCCCATCGGCCTTGCACCGCGAAAACCAAAGGAGCGCTGATGTCACCGAAATATTTTGCCCAAACCGGCGGGCACCCGGGCCAAGAGCAGCTTCTCTCAGATCGCGCCGTTTTCACCGAGGCCTATGCGGTGATCCCCAAGGGCTCGATGCGCGATATCGTCACCAGCTTTTTGCCATTCTGGGCGGATACGCGGCTTTGGGTTCTGGCGCGCCCCTTAAGCGGTTTTGCCGAGACCTTTTCGCAATATCTGATGGAGGTCGCGCCCGGCGGCGGCTCGGATCAGCCAGAGAATGATGCGCGCGCTCAGGGCGTTTTGTTTGTTGTCGATGGTGAGGCCGCGCTTGTTGTCGATGGTAAGGAACATCAGCTTGCCCCCGGCGGCTATGCTTACCTTCCTGCGGGCGCTCAATGGACCCTTCATAATAAGTCCAAAAACACGCTGCGCTTTCACTGGATCCGCAAGGTATATGAAGCCCTGCCCGGCCTGCCCGCGCCCGATGTGATCATCGCAAATGAGGCCGATATTGCCCCCACAGCGATGCCCGATACGGGCGGCAAATGGGCCACCACGCGCTTTGTCGCGCCTGATGATCTGCGCCATGATATGCATGTGAATATTGTCACGTTGCAGCCCGGCGCGACCATCCCGTTTATGGAAACCCATGTGATGGAGCATGGGCTCTATGTGCTTGAAGGCAAAGCGGTTTATCGGCTCAATCGGGATTGGGTTGAAGTTGAAGCGGGCGATTTTATCTGGCTGCGCGCCTTTTGCCCGCAGGCCTGTTATGCAGGCGGCACAGGCCCGTTTCGCTACCTGCTTTATAAGGATGTAAACCGCCATATGAGCCTGCTGCCAAAGTAGCTTTGGCGCGGGTTTTGGCCTCGACGATCCGGCCAAAGGGGCCTCTATCTTGCCTTGCTATGGCTCGATCAAATAGGGCGCCTCAAACCAGTGCTCTTGCAGATTTGCGCCTGCGCCGATCCGATCCACAACGCCAAAAAGCCCCGGCTCATGCAGCGGGGTAAGCACCCCATGCCATGTGCCGCGATGAAAATTGATCCCCTGCCCCGCAACGCTTAAAAACGCCTGCGGCCGGCCCGGTTTGCCCCCCAAATCAGGCGCAACAATCACCACAAAGGGATCAAAGCTCATCGGCAAAAACGCTTGGCTGCCCTCGGGATGCCGCTCGACCATTTCAAGCGCGAAAGGCAGGCTGCGCGGCTGGGATTTAAACAGGCTGATGCCCGCCGCACCTTCGCCAAAATCAAGGCGTGCGCGGTCATGGAAACGTGCGCAAAGCCCGCCATTGATGATCTTATCGGGGGGGCCTGAGGTCTCAAGCACATCACCAAAAGGCGCAAAAGCTTGCGCGCTCAGCGGCTCAAGGCGGATCACCTCATTCATGCGCAAAGGCCTCGATCAAGCGCAGCTCGGCGATCCGCTCAACCTGTTTGCAGGCCTCAGAAAATTCCGCCTCCCGATCATTGCCTAACCGCTGCGCAAAGGCGGCCATGATCGAGTCTTTGGTATTGTCGCGCACCGCGATGATGAAGGGAAAGCCGAACTTGGCCGTATAGGCCTCATTCAGCGCGGTGAATTTTTCGCGCTCCTCATCCGTTAGCGCATCAAGCCCAACAGAGGCCTGTTCGGCGGTAGACTCCGCTGTCAGCCGCTTGGCCGCTGCAAGCTTGCCCGCAAGATCCGGGTGTGCGGTCAAAACACCAAGGCGCTGCGCTTCAGAAGCGCTGCGAAACACCCGGCAAAGCGCATTGTGAACGCCAGCGGCGCTGTCATGGGTTGGCCCAAGCTCAAGCGCATGGGCGCCCAAAGCGATCCAAGGGCTATGCTCAAATATCCCGCCAAACTGCGCGACAAAATCCGCCTCGCTCATTTGGGAAGGCCGCAGTTTTGGCCTATGGGGATGGGTCTTTGCCCAATGTTCGGCGATCTCGAGCCGCGTTGCAAACCAAACATCTTCATGCGATTTCATATAGTTAAGAGCGCGTCTTAAAGCAGCGGCGCGGCCCGGGCGGCCCATGATCCGGCAATGCAGCCCGATCGAGAGCATCTTTGGCGCGCCCATTGCCCCCTCCTCATAGAGCAGATCAAAACTGTCGCGCAGGTAAGCCTCAAACTGATCGCCCGTGGTGAAGCCAGCCTGAATGCCAAAGCGCATATCGTTGCTGTCCATCGCATAGGGCACGATCAATTGCGCCCGCCCGCCGCTTTCATCCCAGTAAGGCAGATCATCGCCGTAACTATCCGCCACATAAGCAAATTGCCCGGTCTCGCCCGCCAAGCGCACCGTATTGTTGGAACAGCGCCCCGTATACCAGCCGCGCGGAGGCGCCCCGACAACTTCAGTATGCAGCCGGATCGCCTCGGCCATCTGGGCGCGCTCTTCGGCCTCATCCATATCCTTATGCTCAACCCATTTGAGCCCATGCGAGGCGATCTCCCAGCCCGCCTCCTTCATCGCCGCGACCTGCGCGGGCGCACGGGCAAGCGCTGAGGTAACCCCATAAACCGTGACAGGCAGATCGCGCATCATCCGGTGCAGCCGCCAAAACCCGGCGCGCGCCCCGTATTCATAAAGCGTCTCCATGTTCCAATGGCGCTGCCCGGGCCAGGGCTGCGCGCCGGTGATCTCAGAAAGAAACGCCTCAGAGGCCGCATCCCCATGCAGGATGTTGTTCTCGCCGCCCTCTTCATAGTTCAAAACGATCTGAACGGCGATTTTCGCGCCGCCCGGCCAATTGGCTTTGGGCGGGTTCGGGCCATATCCTGTCAAGTCGCGGGGGTAACGGTTCACGTTGATGTCCTTTTTGCTCGCCTCAGGGCCAAAACCATCCAAACGCTATTCGCCCAAAACGGCAAGCGCCCTTCTGCGCCCAAACGCGCGCCAAAAATACCGCGCCCCCCAAAACCAAGAGAATCATCGCCCGCAAAACCGCGCATCAGCGCCCCAAAGCCCCCGCTCATCGGCCAAAGCGGCCCCAATCAGCGCGAATCCCCGGCCCAACCTGCCTCTCCCTTAAGCAGGCCACAAATGCAGCTTGGCAAAAAAGCCCGCACGCCCCCAAACCCAAAGCGCTTTGATTTCATATATGCAATTCTTGCGAAATCTTTCCCATTTCCGCGCCGCGCCCCAGCCGCCTCAAATCGGCAATGACGTATTTCCACAGACCATTTTTCACAAACCATTGCTCATTTTGAAAAGAAGACGCATCTTGTTACAACAAAATTCCTTTAAGCGCTCCAACCGCCCTTTGCCGGATCTCTCTTCGAGCCCCACAAATGCGCGCGTTTCGGGCCCGCTACACTTACCGCGCAATCACGCGCAAAACCACGGGGAGGACGACGTGACAATTGCATATCTCGAGCGCCTCACCGAGGTGCAAACCATCGAGGATTTGTGGGATCTGCATTGCCGCACAATGAGCAACTACGGCTTTGATCGCCTGCTCTACGGCTTTACCCGCTTTCACACCGCCAATAGTTTTGGCGATAGTCAGGATTGGTTGATCCTCTCAAACCACGATGAGAAATATGTCGATCGCTTCGTCAATCAGGGGATGTATTTTCATGCGCCGATGGTGCGTTGGGCCGTTGAAAACGTTGGCGCCTGTTCCTGGAGCTGGATTTCCCAAAACGCCGATGCTTTGACCGAAAGCGAGCGCCAAGTGATTGAGTTCAATCAGTCTCATAATGTGACCGCGGGCTATTCGATCAGTTTCAAGGATGTCTCGGCGCGGGCCAAGGGCGCGATCGCTTTGACAGCGCAAGCGGGGGTTCCGCAAAGTGAGATCGATGATCTCTGGGCCCGGCATGGGCGCGAGATCGTTGTGATGAACAACATGGCCCATCTCAAAATCATCAACCTGCCCTACCAAGGCGAGCGCAAGAACCTGACCCGCCGCCAACGCGAGGCGCTTGAATGGGTCGGCGATGGCAAAACAACCGCAGACATCGCGCTGATCATGGGGCTGACCCCGGCAACAGTCGAAAAACATCTGCGCCTTGCGCGCGAAACTTTGGATGTCGAAACGACAGCCCAAGCGGTTTTCAAAGCCTCCATCCAGAACCAGATTTTCACCCTCGAAGCGGGCTGAAAACTTTGACCATTCGGTCAGGTAGGGAATACCAGACTACCTTTCCTTTAGGTAAAGATGCAAAATGCAATTGTTCCGTGAGTGGTGGCTTTAGCCTAGGAACAGGGCCTCGGATGCGCTGCGATTACAGTGATAAATTGGCTGCCGGGAAACCGGATGCGCGTCTCTCGATGTATAGTCGATCGGGGGGCGTGCGCCAGAAAAACGCGCGCTTCATGTCCCAATCTGAAGCGCGTGTGATCTGCCCCGCGGTGCGACTTCCCCAATAGTCGCACCGCACCCAGATCGCGCCAATCCCCTCTAAATAACGAGGCTCAACAGCGGCCGGTATCGCCGCCCCTGCCCCTATCCCCTGCCCGCATCCCCCGCCCGTTTCCCCCGCCAGCATCACCGCGCAAACAAAGCACAAACCAATGCGCAAAAGAAAAGGGCCGATCCACCAAAGGACCGGCCCAATCAACAACAAAAAAGAGAGCGCTTACTTTGCGTTCATCTTTGCAACTTCAGCTGCGAAATCTTCTTCGGCTTTCTCAATGCCTTCGCCAACTTCAAGGCGCACAAAGGCCAGAACTTCAACACCCGCTTCTTTGGCTGCATCCGCCACAGTCACATCAGGGTTGATCACGAACTGTTGGCCAAGAAGGGTGACTTCCGCCATGAATTTCTTCATCCGGCCAACGATCATCTTCTCGATCACTTGCTCTGGCTTGCCGCTTTCGCGCGCGATGTCGATCTGAACTTGGCGCTCTTTTTCAATCACGGAATCGTCCAAATCCGCTTCGGATAGCGAAGCAGGGTTGGCCGCGGCAATATGCATCGCGATCTGTTTGCCGATACCATTGTCCGCGCCCTTAAGCGCAACCAGAACGCCGATGTTGCCCATGCCATCAGCCGCAGCATTATGCACATAAGAAACAACCGTATCGCCCTCAACCGAGGCCATGCGGCGCAGGCCCATGTTCTCGCCGATGGTGGCGATTTTGGCTGTGATCGTATCCGCAACCGATTTGCCGCCCATATCAGCCGCAGCAAGCGCTTCCAAATCAGCCGCGCCCAAAGCCGCCTGTGCAACACCAGCAACCATGGCTTGGAAATCAGCGTTTTTGGCAACGAAATCTGTCTCGGAATTCACCTCAACCGCAACGCCGCGCCCGCCCTCAACAGCAACAGCCACAAGGCCCTCGGATGCTGTGCGGCCGGATTTTTTAGCAGCCTTTGCAAGGCCCTTTGTGCGCAACCAATCAACAGCGGCGTCCATGTCGCCATCTGTTTCGGTCAGCGCTTTTTTCGCGTCCATCATGCCTGCGCCCGTGCTGTCGCGCAGTTCTTTCACCAATGCTGCGGTGATGGCCATATCGGCTCTCCTCGAATGTGGTTTTGAAACGGGTCCGGGCGCGAAACGATCCGCACCCGGTATCATTTTTGTAACGAACGCCGGGGCTTAAGCCTCAGCAGGGGCCGCGACAGCGTCTTCAGCAGGCGCTTCTTCAAGCGCGCCAAGATCAACACCGGCCGCGCCCATTTGCGCTGTCATACCGTCGAGTGCTGCGCGTGCAATCAGATCGCAATAAAGCGTGATCGCGCGGGCCGCATCGTCGTTGCCTGGGATGATGTAATCAATGCCATCCGGCGAACAGTTGGTATCCACAACCGCAACAACAGGAATGCCAAGCTTTTTGGCTTCGGCAATGGCCAGATCTTCTTTGTTCACGTCGATGACGAACAACAGATCAGGAACGCCGCCCATTTCACGGATCCCACCAAGCGACGCCTGAAGCTTGGTCTGGTCACGTTCCATGTGAAGACGCTCTTTCTTTGTCAGGCCTTCGGCGCCTGTCAAAAGAGCTTCATCAATCTGCTTAAGGCGCGCGATCGACTGGGAAACGGTTTTCCAGTTTGTCAGCGTGCCACCAAGCCAACGGTGGTTCATGTAATACTGCGCTGATTTCTCAGCCGCTTCCGCAACAGCCCCAGCCGCCTGACGCTTCGTGCCAACAAACAGCACACGGCCGCCTTTAGCGACAGTCTCACGCACAACGTTCAGCGCGGCATCAAGCAGCGGAACCGTCTGTGTAAGGTCAAGAATGTGAATGCCATTGCGATCACCATAGATGAATTCGCCCATACGGGGATTCCAACGTGCGGTTTGGTGACCAAAGTGAACGCCAGCTTCCAACAGCTGACGCATCGTGAATTCAGGGAGCGCCATGTCCAATATTCCTTTTCCGGTTTGCGCCTCGGCGAAGCCTTGAGGGCAGATGCCCAACCGGCGGACCGTTCGGGGATTTATCCCCCGAGGGCCCAAGCCTCGCCTGTGAAGTAGCGCGCGTATAAACCAGCGATTCCCCCAGCGCAACCAAATTTACCCAAACCAAATCACCCAAAATCCAAACCCCAACACATCATATGTAGCCCCCCCCTATTTCACAGTTGTCCAAATATCCCCGCCGGAGGCTCCAAACCCCACAAAATCCACCACCAAAAGCCGCATCGCCAGGCGTCAAACGCCCCTGCCCAAACCCCGTCAAATCCATGCCCAATACCCCCTTCACCCAAATTCTCACCCGCACCAAAACCCCAACACATCATATGCGGCGCCCCCCTTTCACAGTTGCCCAAATATCCCCGCCGGAGGCGCCAACACCCGCCAAAACAAACCGCCAAACCCCGCATCGCCCCCACGCCCATGCGCCCCTCGCCGCAAGCGCGATAATAACCGGCCCCAAAACCAACCTTGCACCAAGCCCAAATCCGCGCCAAACACCAAGCATGAACGTTATGCCAGACATCTTATGCATCGGCTCGGTCCTTTGGGATATGATCGGGCGCGCGCCCGTGGCGATGCGCTTGGGCTCTGATGTGCCGGGCCGCATCGCGCGGGTGCCCGGCGGGGTGGCGATGAACATCGCGATGACATTGGCGCGCTTTGGCCTGACCCCGGCCCTGCTCAGCGCGGTCGGGCGCGATGCCCAAGGCGACGAGCTCATCACCGCCGCGATCAGCCGCGGCCTCATCACCGAATTCCTCTACCGCTCGCAAGATCTGCCAACCGATCGCTACATGGCCATTGAGGGGGCCAACGGCCTCATCGCCGCCATCGCCGACGCCCATTCGCTCGAGGCGGCAGGCGCCAAAATCCTGCGCCCGCTGCATGACGGCCGCCTCGGCAATCAGAAAAATCCCTATGCGGGCCTCATCGCGCTCGATGGCAATCTCACCACCGATCTGCTGCGCGAAATCGCCACCAGCCAAGCCTTTGAGGCCGCCGATCTGCGCGTCGCCCCGGCCAGCCCCGGCAAAGCCGAGCGCCTCCTGCCCCTGCTCAAACACCCCCGCGCAACCCTCTATGTAAACCTCGAAGAAGCCGGGCTTTTGTGCCACCAACCTTTCGAGACATCCCTTGAGGCCGCCGCCGCCCTGATCGCCAAAGGCGCGCACCGTGTCCTTGTCACAGACGGCGGGCGCGCCGCCACCAAGGCCGATGCATCCGATACAATCAGCCTTACCCCGCCCCCCGTTCTGGTGACCAAAATCACCGGCGCAGGCGATACATTCATGGCCGCACATATCGCCGCCGAGGCGGGGGGCGCTTCGGGCGAGGCCGCCCTCAAAGCCGCGCTCAACGGGGCCGCTGCCTATATCTCAGGAGATCTGCCCCTATGACGACCCTGCCCCTGACCTTCTCCCCCGAAGTGCTTGAAGCGCGCAAAAACGCAGCCCCCATCGTTGCACTGGAAAGCACGATCATCACCCATGGCATGCCCTATCCGCAAAACGTAAAAACCGCCCGCCAAGTCGAGGCCGAAATCCGCAAAGGCGGTGCGGTTCCAGCCACAATCGCCGTGCTCAATGGCGCGCTGCATATTGGCCTCTCTGAGGAGGCCCTCGAAAACCTCGGCCAAGCGCAAGACGTCGCCAAACTCAGCCGCGCGGATCTGGCCGTTTGCATGGCGCGCGGCGAAAACGGCGCCACAACCGTTGCCGCCACCATGATTGCTGCCCATGCGGCCCAAATCGAAGTCTTTGCCACGGGTGGCATCGGCGGGGTGCACCGCGGCGCAGAGCTCAGCTTTGATATCTCCGCCGATCTGCGCGAATTGGCCCATACCCCTGTCAGCGTGATCGCAGCCGGCGCAAAAGCCATCCTTGATCTGCCCAAAACGCTGGAAGTGCTTGAAACCCTCGGGGTCCCGGTCTTTGCCTATGGCCAAGACGATCTGCCCGCCTTCTGGTCGCGCTCGGTTGGGATCAAAGCCCCCTTGCGCGCCGATACAGCCCTTGAAATCGCCAAATCTGCAAGGATGCGCGCCGCCCTAGGCCTGCCCGGCGGCCAATTGATCGCCAATCCGATCCCTGAGGGCGATGAAATCAAGGCCGATGTGCTCTCGCCTGTTATCGAACAAGCCCTAAGCGAGGCCGAAGCCAAAGGCATCGCCGCCAAAGAGGTCACCCCTTTCCTGCTCGCGCGGATCAATGAGCTGACACAGGGCGCCTCGCTCACCTGCAACACGGCGCTTGTGCTCAACAATGCCCGCCTCGGGGCCAAAATTGCCCAAGAATTATGCGCCCTGCCCCGTTAACCCCCTGTTGTTTTCAACGCCTTATTGTGTGTCCGCGCCCGCGCGCCTAAGTATAGGGCAGTGACATCGCGCCCTGATCATCGGAACCTTGCGAATATGGCCAGCCCCTTTGACGAAGACCCTCAAGAACCGCGCCGCAAACGCGGGCTGTTTGGCGGATTGCGCGCCTCTTTCCTGACCGGGCTTGTCGTCGTCGCGCCCATTGGCCTGACGATCTATGTGATCTGGACAGTGATCGGCTGGATCGATGGCTGGGTGCTGCCCTTTGTGCCGGGCAAATTTCGCCCTGAGCAATATATCGGGATCAACCTGCGCGGCGTTGGCGTTATCATCTTTTTGTTCTTCACCATCTTTGTTGGTTGGCTTGCCAAAGGGCTTGCGGGGCGCTCCATGCTGCGCTGGGCCGAAGGGCTTGTGGATCGCACACCCGTGGTAAGATCGATCTATAACGGATTGAAACAAATAGCAGAAACGGTATTCGCTCAAGGGGAAACCTCCTTTGAAGAGGCCTGTTTGATTGAATATCCGCGCAAAGGGATATGGGCTGTTGCGTTTATCTCGACCCCGGCCAAGGGCGAGATCGCCAAACGCACACCACCAGACGAGCAGATGATTTCTGTCTTCCTGCCAACAACCCCCAACCCGACCTCGGGCTTTTTGCTCTTCGTGCCAAAATCTGAGGTGATCCTGCTTGATATGAGTGTCGAGGATGCGGCGAAATTGGTGATCTCGGCCGGGCTGGTTTACCCCAATGGCAAAGATCCAAGCCAGCCCCCCGCCATCGAGAAATAAGCGGCGCCAGGCTTTCGCCGCGCGCACCATGCGTTTCGCAGGCGCCAAATACACAAAACCCGAAAAATCATCCAAGCGCCGCCCCCGCCAAAGCGGTAAAACCGGCCACAGCAGAGCATGCCTAAAACCCACAGTGGCCACAGGATATAGCGGCCCACTTGCTTTAACCCCCTGAATATGCCACAAAACAAGCGCTTTACCTTTAGGGTAATCTGGTGCTGGCCGGATGAAGGCAAAGCAAAAACAGACAGACGCCGCAATTGCGCGGCCAACTGGATTTGGGGAACGAGATGAAACGAATTGGAACTCTGGCCGTTGTCGCGGCACTTTTGAGCACACCAGCCCTTGCGGGCGGCTATATTGAGCCACAGATTGAAGCGCCGGTGATCGTTGCAGAAACGACGGGCTCATCGGCCAATAAAGACAATGTTATCGTGATGATGATCTTGGCTTTGGTCTTTGCAGGCGTGGCGCGCTAAGCCAATTTCAGGCCAGACCTGCTTCGCGACTATTAATAAACGCTGCGGCATCGCTTTGGCGTAAAGCTTATTATAGTGCAGTTATTTCAATGCGTTGCAAGGCAAAGTTTACCTAAATAACGAAGCCGCGCCTAGCGCCTTTGGGATGCCTCCGGCGGGGATATTTGCACAACTGTGAAACCAAAGCGCGCGCTTTATCATATGGCGCGGGTTTAGAGCGCGGTCCAGCCACCATCAATGCTGATCGTTGTTCCGGTGATCTGGGCGGCAGCATCTGAAGCGAGAAACGCCACCGTACCGCCGATCTGTTCGGTTGTGGCGAATTGTTTGGAGGGCTGGCGCGCGAGCAGGATATCGCGGATGACTTTTTCGCGGTCCATCCCATATTCTTTCATCGTATCAGGGATTTGCGCCTCGACCAGCGGGGTTAAGACATAGCCCGGGCAGATCGCGTTGCAGGTGATTTCCTCTTCGGCGGTTTCCAGCGCTGTGACTTTGGAAAAGCCCACAATCCCGTGTTTTGCCGCCACATAAGCGGATTTATAGGGCGAGGCGGTTAACCCATGCGCGGAGGCGATATTGATGATCCGCCCCCAGCCCGCCGCGCGCATCATTGGCAGAGCAGCGGCCGTTGTATGAAAGGCCGAGGAGAGATTGATCGCGAGGATGCGATCCCATGTCTCGGCTGGAAATTCTTCAATCGGGGCAACATGTTGGATGCCTGCGTTGTTGACCAGAATATCGCAAGTACCGGCGTCTTGGATCAACTGGCGACAGGCCGCACCATCCGACATATCCGCTGCGATATAGCGCGCCTCAACCCCGTGTTCCTGAGCGATCTCTGCGGCGAGCGCATGATCCTGCGGGCGATCCGTAAAGGAATTGAGCACGACATGCGCGCCAAGCCGGGCCAACTCGCGCGCGACGCCAAGCCCGATGCCCGAATTCGATCCAGTAATGATTGCGGTTTTTCCAGCCAGTGACATATCTGCGCTCCTTGGGTTAACCCCTCAAAGATAGATGCTGCGCGCGCAAAGAACAGAGCAAATTTATCTCGCGCCTGCAAAGCCCGGCGCATTCCTAACAGAATCACTCATATTGCGCCGCTTTGCCCGCCTGACGCGCAGGTCAATCCGCGCCAAAACCCCAACAAATGCTCAAAAAAAAACGCCAGCACGAAGCTGGCGTTAAGTTATTGAGGCAGGTTTCATACAGGCAAGAAACCTATCGAGCAGTGACACTTATATACGCGAGCAAGCGCTCACCGCCAAGCTAAAAGTTTGAAAAGGCTAAAGTCCCGGTCTACTCTCCCCTCCAAAGAATAAGGGCAGCAGGGGCATTGTTTACCAAATGAGATCAGAGTTTTTCCGCCAGGCGCTTAGTGTCGCCAGCATCTGCGCCGTGGCTTTGTTAACGGATAGCGCGATTGCCGAGCCGCACCATGGCATAGCTATGTATGGTGCGCCCGCCCTTCCACAGGATTTTGTGTCTCTCCCCTACGTCAACCCAAGCGCCCCTAAGGGCGGCGCGATCATCTTTGGTGAACCCGGCGGCTTTGACAGCCTCAATCCGTTCATTCGTAAAGGCACCGCGCCTTGGGGTATTAACGCCCATGTTTACGAGACCTTAATGGGCCGTTCGATCGACGAGCCTTTCACGCTTTACGGGCTTTTGGCCGAATCGGTCGATGTGGCGCCGGATCGCTCTTGGGTCGAATTCACACTGCGAGCGCAGGCGCGATTCTCAGATGGCACCCCGGTGTCCATTGAGGATGTGATGTGGAGCTATGAAACCTTGGGCACCATCGGCGACCCGAAATACCATTCCGCATGGGAACAGATTGAAGAGATGGCGCAAACCGGCCCGCGCTCGTTGCGCTTCACCTTCAACAATGACAACCGAGAATTGGCGCTTCTGATGGGGATGCGCCCCGTGCTGAAAAAGGCCCAATGGGAGGGGCGCGCCTTTGATAAAAGCGGCTTTGATGTGCTGCCCATCGGCTCTGCGCCTTACGCGATCCAAGCCCATACGCCGGGCCGCTCGATCACATTCAAGCGCAATCCCGATTACTGGGGCGCGGATATCCCCTTTATGGTTGGAAAAGCCAATTTCGATGAGATCCGCTATGAATTTTTTGGCGATGGCGATGTTGTGTTTGAGGCCTTCAAAGCGGGCGAAATCAACACCTACCGCGAAGGCAATGCTGCCCGCTGGAACGCCCAATATGATTTCCCCGCGGTGCAGAATGGCAGCGTCATCAAATCCACCATCCCCAATCAATATCCTTCTGGAATCAAAGGCTTCGTGATGAACACCCGCCGCCCCGCCTTTGCCGATTGGCGGGTGCGCGCGGCAATGATGCAGGCCTTCAACTTTGAATATATTTCAGAGACGATCACAGGCGGCGCCCTGCCCCGCATAACCTCCTATTTTTCCAACTCCCCGCTCGGCCTTCAGCCCGGCCCCGCAAGCGGCAAAGTCGCCGAACTGCTCGCCCCCTTTGCCGCCGATCTGCCCCCCGGAACGCTCGAAAATATCGCCCTGCCGCAATCCGATGGCACCGCGCGCAACCGCAAAAACATCGCCCGCGCCATGGAGCTGATGGAGGCCGCAGGCTACACCATCCAAAACGGCGTGATGACCGGCAAAGATGGCGCCCCCTTCACCTTTGAGATCCTGCTCAAACAGGGCAACAACGAAGTGCAAAACATCTTCGATATCTTCGCACAAGGCCTCAATCGCATCGGCATCTCGCCCAAAATCACCGTGATCGACAGCGCCCAATATATTGAACGCACCCGCGATTACGAATTCGATATGGCCTATTACACCCGCACATTGACCCTTTCACCGGGCAATGAACAACGCCTCTACTGGGGCTCAAAAAGCGCCGATATCCCCAATACGCGCAATTGGATGGGCCTCAAAAGCAAAGCGGCCGATACAATGATCGAAACCATGCTCTCAACCACATCCCAAGAGGAATTCACCGCCGCAACCCGCGCCCTTGATCGCATCCTGACAGCAGGCAATTACGTGATCCCAATCTGGTACTCCACAAGCGCCACAATCGCCCATACAAGCGATCTCCACTACCCAGATCGCATCCCGCTCTACGGCGCCACAGTCGGATTTCAGCCAGATACCTGGTGGTATAAAGATAACAAATAGAAAGCGTTACAATGAAAAGTTCACGTAAAATCGCCACCCTAGTTCTGCTGCTTACCGCCCTCTCCGCCTGCACGGTCGCACGCGTCGGAACCGGCATCACCAAAGGCGCGGTCAAAACCACAGCCAAAGTCGCCACAGCCCCATTCTAAGCAAAGCCCCCCCTTTGGCCGCGCCCCACGCCCGCAAGCGCTCCGGCCCTGCAAATCTCCCATTTACCGCGCAATGCGCAGCACGCCCGCACTTCAGCCGCAAGCCATACTTTTTCTTGGCAAAAATACTCAATCCCAAGGCCGCAACGCGCCTAATCCAGTGAGGTCACCCACAGAATGGTCGCATCATCCTCGGAGATCGAAATCACATTATGCCCCATCGAGGCATCATAATACGCGCTATCCCCGCGCCGCATCTCGACAGGTTCATAAAACTCGGTGATCAGCCGGATCGCCCCGGTCAAAACATACAAGAATTCTTCGCCGTCATGGCGCACCCAGCCGTCAAATTCCTCAAAGGCGCGCGCCCGAATACGTGCGCGATACGGCAACATCTGCTTTTTCGTCAGCCCTGCGGCCAGCATCTCATGCTCATAGGTCGTCGTGGCATGGGCCGCTCCCTCGCCCGAGCGCACCGTCACCATCCGCCCCGAAACCTGCGCCTTGCGCGGCGGGGTAAAGAGCTGGGGCACCGAAATCTCAAGCCCAACCGCCAGTTTCTTCAACGCCTCATAAGTGGGCGACATCTGGCCATTTTCGATCTTGGATAGGGTGGATCGCGCCAATCCGGCCTGATTTGCCGCCTGCTCAAGCGTCCAATCGCGGGCCTTGCGCAGCTCGCGCACCCGCGCCCCCAAATCAAGCGGATTGGGCGCATCTTGGCCGCCGCTTTCACGGGCCAAACGGATCAATGAGGGTTCAGATGTTTTCTCCATAGCCATGTCATAATGCGATAGCCCGCCCCCTTGCAACTGCGCAGCGCCGCGCATACCCCTAATCCATGAAAACCGCGATCCATGATGAAGGCGCTCAAACGCCGCCGCCCGCCCGCTTTAATATGGCCGCCCATGTGCTGCGCCACGCCGATGATCTCCCCGAGAAACCGGCGCTTGAACTGCTAAGCCCGGGCCAGCCCGCGCATATCTGGAGCTTTCGCGATGTCGCGCGCGCCGTGCGCGGCCTTGCCACTGGCCTCTTGGCGCGCGGCCTTACGCCGGGCGATCACATCCTGATGCGCCTCTCAAATAGCGTTGACTTTCCAATCACTTACCTCGCCTGCATCACAGCAGGCCTGATCCCGATCCCTACCTCCTCGCAGCTCACCAAACGCGAAATCACCAAAATCGCCGATGAAATCGCGCCCAAATTGATCATCGCAACTCAAGGTATCGCCCTGCCGGATCACCCCGCCCCCATCTTAAACGCAGCGCAGCTTCCCGCGCTCTATACCCTGCCGCCCGCCGCCTTTGATCTGGGCGATCCCAACCGCCCGGCCTATATGATCTATACCTCAGGCACCTCCGGCATCCCGCGCGCGGTGATCCATGCGCATCGGGCCATCTGGGCGCGCGAAATGATGCATGAAGGCTGGTATGGGCTGCGCCAGAATGATCGCTTGATGCACGCAGGCGCCTTCAATTGGACCTATACGCTTGGCACCGGCCTGATGGATCCCTGGAGCGCCGGCGCCACCGCATTGATCGCCGCAGAAGGCACAAGCCCCAATGAGTTCCCCGCCCTGATCGCAAAACATAACGCCACGATTTTTGCAGCGGTTCCGGGGGTTTACCGCCAAATCCTCAAGCAAGATATCCCCGCAATGCCGCATCTGCGCCACGGGCTCTCGGCTGGCGAAAAGCTTAGCCCAGCCATCCGCGCCGCTTGGAACAACGCCACAAACACGCATATCTTTGAGGCATTCGGCATGTCAGAATGCAGCACATTCATCTCCGGCAGCCCCGCCCATCCTGCCCCGCAAGGCGCGCTTGGCTATCCGCAAAAAGGCCGACGCGTTGCGATCCTGGGCGAAAACGGCCTGGCTGCGCGCGATGAGCCGGGTATTCTGCCCATCAGCGCGCGCGACAATGGGCTGATGCTTGGCTATTACGGCGCGCCAGAAGCCACGAAAGAGAAATTCATCGAAACCAAATCCGGCGCAACAAGCGAACACTGGTTTGCCACTGGCGATTCCGCCCTTATGGCGCAGGATGGCGCAATCACCTATCTGGGGCGCGCGGATGATATGATGAATGCGGGCGGGTTTCGCGTCTCACCGATCGAGATTGAGAGCGTCTTTAACGCCCATGAAGCCATCCATGAAAGCGCCGCGGTGGCGCTGACTGTAAAAGCCAACACCACCGTCATTTGCCTGTATTATACTGCCGATGCCCCTCTTGCGGAGGCTCTGCTGAGTGATATCGCCGCCGATACCCTTGCGCGCTATAAACAGCCGCGAAAGTTTGTCCATGTGGCGCAACTGCCGAAAAACGCCAATGGCAAACTGCTTCGCAAACAGCTGCGCGAAGCCGATTAATCTTGTGCGATGTCGGCCGAAATGAACTCAACCGAGCTCAACGAACCAAAATCAACATAAGCAATGGCCCAATCTTCAAGGTAGGTGTTCATCACACCAAGCCCGATCGAAAGCGCCGTAACGCCCCCCACGAGAAGCGTCATAAAAGGAATACGCGCCCGCTTGCGGGGGGCCTTGGATGCGCCTGCA
Source organism: Paracoccaceae bacterium (assembly GCA_050633265.1). Lineage (GTDB taxonomy): Bacteria > Pseudomonadota > Alphaproteobacteria > Rhodobacterales > Rhodobacteraceae > JBLHZY01. Next base: position 297,217 of record JBOEGE010000001.1, read on the forward strand.
TGCCCGCCGGAGGAGCCGGATTTGCTGCGCGAGGGAAGTTCTTGAACATATGTCATCGTCACTGTCGCCCGATAAGTTTCGCCTGTGAAGGCCTCAATGAAGGAATACGAGTTTTCTCGTTTATTGACATCAGCTTAGCAAAGATTTCTGCGCAGGTCACGCAAGGGAAGCTGTAACGTTTTCACCGCCAAATAATGCGAACATGGCGCGAACAAAGGGCGAAAATGGCCCAGTTTGCAAATTTGCAAACCCTGCAAAACACAAGATATAGGCCAAGCAGAACATCGACCTGTTTGGAAATTGTGATCAGGAAGAATATTTTCCTTTCTGTCGCCGCGCTGCAGCATGCCCGGGCCGCCATCCCGCCAAACTCAGCCAAATCACTGGGCAAACCACAGCCAAACCACAACCAAAACACTGCGCAAATCGCGCCCACTTCCGCCGCCCAAAAGCTGCCCTTGCTTGACGCAAGCCCCCGCGCCCTCTAGGCCCAAACCAAAGCTTCGCGCGAAAAAGGATGCCGCTATGGTCAAGCTCGATATTATCTCCGATCCGATTTGCCCCTGGTGCTACATCGGCAAAGCCCAACTTGACCGCGCGCTTGAGGCCAATCCCGACCACCCGTTTGAAATCGAGTGGCACCCGTTTCAGCTCAACCCCGATATGCCCGAGGGCGGCATGGACCGGGTTGAATATCTTGAGCATAAATTCGGCGGCAAAGACGGCGCGGTCAAAGCCTATGCGCCAGTTCTTGAGGCCGCCGAAGCAGCCGGCCTTAACATCGATTTCGGCGCCATCAAACGCACCCCAAATACGATCAACGCGCATCGCTTAATCCACTGGGCCGGCATTGAGGGGCGCCAAACGGCCGCCGTCTCCGCCCTGTTCAAAGCCTATTTCGTTGAGGGGCGCGACATTGGCGATGTGGATACGCTGGCCGATATCGCCGATAGCCTTGGCATGGATGCCGCCCTTGCGCGCCGCTTGCTCAACACGGATGAAGACATCGAAGAAATCCGCGCGCGCGATGCCCATACCCGCGAGCGCGGCGTGACCGGCGTTCCGACATTTGTCGTCGCGCAACAACATGCCGTGCCCGGCGCTCAGCCCGCAAGCCTTTGGGGAAAAGTCATCCAAGAGCTCAAATCACAGAGCTAAGGCGCAAAGCCGCTTGCCTCCAAATTCTCGCGTGTTAGGTCTGAACCCCTGACATAAAGGTCCGCTATGCGTCTTTTCTCGCCTCAAAACCCGCTCTCAAAGCCCGAATTCATCGCCCTGATGGCCACGCATTTCGCTATGGTGGCCTTTTCCGTTGATTCCATGCTGCCCGCCCTGCCAACAATCGCCGCCGAGCTGACGCCGGGCCAACATAATATCGAACAGCTGATCCTCACCGCTTTTGTGCTTGGACTTGGGCTTGGCACTTTTGTGATCGGGCCAATATCAGATGCTTTGGGGCGCAAACCCACCATCCTGTTTGGCTTTGCGCTTTATGGGATCGGCGCATTGCTCGCGATGATCGCCCCGAATTTCGAGACCTTGATAGCCGCCCGCCTCCTCCAAGGGCTGGGCGCGGCGGCCCCGCGCATTGTGGGGCTTGCGGTGATCCGCGATGAATATTCCGGCCGCGCCATGGCCAAAATCACCTCCTTTGTGATGATGATCTTTATCCTCATTCCGGCTGTTGCCCCGCTACTTGGATCGCTGATCATCCCGGCCTTTGGCTGGCGCGGCATCTTTGGCGCTTTCATCATTTTCGCCGCCCTCAATGCCATCTGGCTGACCCTGCGCCAGCCCGAAACCCTGCCGCCAAAGGAGCGCCGCCCGCTCAACCTGCGCCTGTTGATCAGCGGCGTCCTTGAGGTCTGCACCAACAAGCGGGTGATGATCTGCACCTTTGCCGCAGCCCTTGGCTTTGGCCAACTTTTCGCAACGATTTCAAGCATTCAGCCGATTTACGATATCACCTTTGATCGCGCAGAAAGCTTCCCGAAATGGTTTGCACTTACGGCGCTTTTCTCTGGCACAGGCACGATCTTGAATGCCGCGCTGGTGATGCGCCTTGGGATGCGCCGCCTCGTGGTCTGGACATTTGGCGCCCTGGCGCTCTGCACCATAGCCTATCTGATTTTGCTGCAAACGGCGCTGCTCTCGGGCACGCCCGCCTTTGCGGCCTTCTTTATCTGGACGGTGCTTTTGCTGTTTTCCAACGGCTTGCTGTTTGGCAATCTCAACGCCCTCGCGCTTGAGCCAATGGGCCATATGGCCGGGCTTGCCGCCTCGATCATCGGCGGGCTTTCAACGGTTCTGGCGGTGATGATTGCGGCCCCCATCGGCCTTGCCTTCAACGGGACAGCCACGCCCCTGGCGATTGGTGCTTTGATCTGCTCGCTGCTTGGCTATCTGGCCGTGCGCACCCTGATTGAAGAGGCTTAACCGCGCGAAACCGCCTCGGCAAATTTGGCCAGATCCTTGGCAATCTCAAAGGCACCTTTGATCTTGTCCGAGGTCTTTTCCCAATCTCGGATCACCACGATCTTGTTGTTTTTAACCTTGGCTTGCCCCTTTTGCGCCTGCACAAATTGCACAAGCCCGCCCGGATTGGCGAATTTATCATTGTGGAACTGGATCGTCGCGCCGCGCGGCCCGCCATCAAGCTTGGCAATGCCGGCGCGTTTGCACATCTCCTTGATCCGCACGATCAACAACAGCGTATTGACCTCCTTGGGCAGCTTGCCAAAGCGATCAATCAGCTCGGCGGCAAAACCCTCAAGCTCGACTTTGGTTTTCAGCCCGGAAAGGCGGCGATAGAGCCCCAAACGCACATCAAGATCAGGTACATAAGCCTCTGGTATCAATACAGAAACGCCTAAGTTTATCTGCGGCGCCCAAGCCCCCTGATCCAGATCATCCAAGCCCTCAGCCTCGCCCGATTTGATCTTGGCAATCGCCTCTTCCAGCATGGCTTGATAGAGCTCATACCCGACTTCGCGCACATGGCCCGATTGCTCTTCACCAACCAGATTGCCCGCGCCGCGAATGTCCAAATCTTGGCTCGCCAGCGTAAAGCCCGCGCCCAATGTATCCAGACTGCCCAGAACCCGCAGGCGCTTTTCGGCCGTTGCTGTTAACTTGTGGCGCGGTTTCGTCGTCAGATACGCATAGGCCCGCGCCTTGGAGCGGCCAACCCGCCCGCGAATTTGATAAAGCTGCGCAAGCCCATACATATCGGCGCGGTGGATGATCATCGTATTGGCGGTCGGAATATCGATGCCGCTCTCGATGATTGTCGTGGCCAAAAGCACATCAAATTTGCCGTCGTAAAAGGCGTTCATCCGATCATCCAGCTCGCCCGCTGCCATCTGCCCATGGGCGACAACAACGCTCAGCTCGGGCATTTGATCGCGCAAGAAGTCCTCAATCTCGGGAATGTCGGCAATGCGCGGCACGACGAAAAAGCTCTGCCCGCCGCGATAATGTTCGCGCAACAAAGCCTCCCGCAGCATCACCGTATCAAACTCGCTGACATAGGTGCGGATCGAGAGGCGATCGACGGGCGGCGTGCCGATAATGCTCAGATCGCGCACCCCGGTGAGCGACATTTGTAAGGTCCGCGGGATCGGCGTGGCCGAAAGCGTGAGCACGTGAATATCCGAGCGCATCTGCTTGAGTCGCTCTTTGTGATTCACTCCAAAGCGTTGTTCTTCATCAACAATCAGCAGCCCAAGGTTCTTGAATTTCACCTGTTTGGCAAGCAAAGCATGGGTGCCCACAACGATATCAATCTCGCCGCTGAGCAGCCCTTCGCGGGTCTTGGCCGCATCGCGCGTCCCGACAAAACGCGACAGCGGGCGCACCTTGATCGGAAAGCCGCGAAAGCGCTCGGCAAAGCTGTTGAAATGCTGGCGCGCAAGCAGGGTCGTTGGCGCGATCATCGCGACCTGCATCCCCCCCATCGCCGCAACAAAGGCCGCGCGCATCGCCACTTCGGTTTTGCCAAAGCCAACATCGCCGCAAACAAGCCGATCCATCGGAATGCCCGCCTCAAGATCATCAAGCACATCCTCGATGGCCTTCATCTGATCCTCGGTTTCTTGATAGGGGAACCGCGCGCAAAACGCGTCCCACATGCCATCGGGGGGCGAAATAATCGGGGCTTTGCGCAGGTGGCGCTCGGCCGCGATGCGAATAAGCCGATCGGCGATCTCGCGGATACGTTCCTTGAGCTTGGCCTTTTTCGCCTGCCATGCGCCGCCGCCAAGGCGATCCAAAAGCCCCTCTTCATGGCCAAACCGCGAGAGCAGCTCGATATTTTCGACCGGCAGGTAAAGCCGATCTCCGCCCGCATATTCCAGCAGGATGCATTCATGGCGCGCGCCAATCGCCTCAACCACCTCAAGCCCGCGATAAACCCCAACCCCATGATCCACATGCACAATCAGATCGCCCGGCGTGAGCGATTGCGCCTCGGTAAGGAAGTTTTCCGCCCGTTTCTTGCGGCCAGGGCGGCGGATCAGCCGATCCCCAAGCACATCCTGCTCGGAAATCACCGTCAGATCGCGCGCCTCAAACCCATGCTCAAGCGGCCAGATCGCAAGATACACCCCGCCTTTGCCCTCAGGGATATCGCGCGCATCGGTAATCGCCTTGGCGCCAACAAGCCCCTGATCCTCCAAAAGCGCCTCAAGCCGTTCGCGCGCCCCCTCGGAATAGGAAGCAACAACCACATGCCCTTCGCGCCGTTTTACTTCAATGTGCTTCTCTAAGGCATCGAAAAGATTGATATCTTCGCGTTGGCGCTCTGGCGAAAAATTGCGCCCGATCCGCCCGCCGCCATCAACAACGCCCGGCCCATTGGCCTGCGCCAACGGATGCATCTGCACGACGCGATGCGCAGAAATCGCCCGCTCCCAAGCCGCATCATCCAGATACAAAAGCCCCGGTGGGCATGGCTTATAAACCGTATCAACCCGCCCCTTGGCCCCCATCGCATGTTTGCGGGTCTCATACTGATCCTTGATCCCATCCCAACGTGAAAGACGCGATGCAGTGCTTTGATCTTCCAGCATAATTGAAGCATTGGGAAGGTAATCAAACAGGGTTTCGAGCGTCTCGTTAAAAAAGGGCAGCCAATGTTCAATCCCTTGATGTTTGCGCCCCGCCGAGACCGCCTCATAAAGCGGATCATCGGTGCCGGCTGCGCCAAATTCGATACGGTAATTCTGGCGAAACCGGGTGATCGCCGCCTCGTCCAAGATCACCTCGGAAACGGGGGCAAGCTCGATCTGGCTGAGCTTTTCGGTGGTGCGCTGATTTTCCGGATCAAAGCGGCGCGCCCCATCCAAAACATCGCCAAACAGATCAAGGCGCACCGGCCCGCTTTGCCCCGGCGGATAGATATCAATGATCCCGCCGCGCACCGCATAATCGCCCGGCTCAAGCACGGTTGGCGCTTGGGTAAAGCCCATGCGCACCAAAAAGGCGCGCAACGCCGCCTCGTCAATCCGCTGGCCCACCTGCGCCACAAATGCCGCCTCGCGCAGGATCGCGCGCGCAGGCATGCGCTGGGTCGCGGCATTGAGCGTTGTTAACAGGATGAATTTGCCCGGCACAGCACCAGTGGCCAAAGCGGCCAGAACCGCCATGCGCGCCGCAGACACATCCGCATTGGGCGAGACCCGATCATAGGGCAGGCAATCCCAGCCCGGCAGCGTGATCACCATCGCTTGCGGCGCGAAAAACCGCAATGCCGCCTGCATCATCGCCATGCGTTTGTCATCGCGCGAAATATGGATGACAGGCCCTTCTGCGCGCGCCAATTCCTCGGCCAAAAGCGCAGCATCAAAGCCCTCTGGCGCCCCGCCGAGCGTGATATGATCGCTATTTTTGCCCATTATACCCGTCGCTTAGCCAAAAGGCCCATAGACCAGGTTTTGATACATGCCCCACATCGCCGTGATCAAAATCGAGCACATCCCAACGATCTGTGTATAGAGCCGATGGCGGCGCAGCTGGCGATAAAGCGCCTCGCCCTCAAGCTGCGCGCCGGAGATCAGCGCAGAGGTCGAAACCGAGATCACCCCGACAATCGACATCGGAAAAGCCAGCAAGAACAGCGCCTGCGCAAACTCGATATCATAGACAAAACCAAGCAGGCCAAGCACCGTTAGAAAGGCGCAGCCAAAGCCGATCAGCCAAAGCCCCGAGACCTGCGCGATATAGAGGATGCGATTGGTATTGATCCGCACCAAATCCGCCACGTCCTGCGCCACCTGCCCGCCGTTGCGCTTGGCCCGCAGCACCAAATCAAACGGCACCCCAAGCACAAAATGCGAAGCCGTCGACCAGATAACCGCCAAGGCAATCCAATACCAAAGATTGGAAAACGATCGCATATCAATGACTTCAAAGATCGTTTGATAAACGTTCAAGGCTGCATCCTTAGAAAAATCGGCCACTTCAGCAGGCCATCCACCGCATTTGGCCGCAGGTTACTTCGCGCGCGCGGCGATTCCCACCCTTGAGCGCAAGCAAAATCCATGCGACCCAAGGAGTGTAACAAAGGAAAGACAGATCATGGCCAAAACGGTTGCTCAATTCCCGCTCGCGCGCCTGCGCCGCACCCGCAAATCCGCCGCCCTGCGCGATCTGGTGCGTGAATATGAGCTGAGCGTGAATGATCTGATCCTGCCGATGTTTATTCAGGCCGGGCATGATAGCGCCTCCCCGATCCCCTCAATGCCCGGGGTGGAGCGGCTCTCTGTGGATCGGCTGGTGCGGCGCGCCGTTGAAATCCACGAACTTGGCATCCCGGCCATCTGCCTTTTTCCCTATACCGCCCAAGAACAGCGCACCGAAGATTGCGCCGAGGCTTGGAGCCCAGATAACCTTTCCAACACCGCCATTCGCGCGATCAAAGCCGAAGTCCCCGAGCTTGCCATTATGACGGATGTTGCCCTTGATCCCTATAATATCAACGGCCATGACGGCTTTGTTGAGAATGGCGAGATCGTTAATGATCGCACGGTTGAGGCACTGGTCAAGATGACCTTGGCCCAAGCCGAAGCGGGCGCAGATATCATCGGCCCCTCGGATATGATGGATGGGCGCATCGGCGCAATGCGGCGCGCATTAGAGGCTGACGGGCATCAAAACGTCTCGATCATGAGCTATTCCGCCAAATACGCGAGCGGCTTTTACGGCCCGTTTCGCGATGCGGTTGGGGCCTCTGGCGCGCTGACCGGCGACAAGAAAACCTATCAAATGGATCCCGGCAATGCCGGCGAAGCCCTGCGCCTTGTTGAGCGTGATTTGGCTGAGGGCGCGGATATGGTCATGGTCAAACCGGGCATGCCGTATCTGGATATTTGCCGCCAAGTCAAAGATACGTTCAACGTGCCGACCTTTGCTTATCAAGTCTCGGGCGAATACGCGATGATCCGGGGCGCGGCGGATCAGGGCTGGATTGATGGCGAAAAGGTGATGATGGAAAGCCTGCTCGCCTTTAAACGCGCCGGTTGCAACGGTATCCTGACCTATTTTGCCGCCCAAGCCGCAGCGATTTTGCGCACATAAGCCAGCGGATCCCGGCCAAGGGCGGCAATTCCCCGCCGACCAAGCAGAATAACGTGACAGCGCGCCCCCCAGGCCCTATATTTGCCCCAACGATCCGCATCAAAACCGCGGGCAAGAGGCACCAAGGCAAGAAAGAGGGCAAGCACCCCATGAGCAATCCAAAGACCCCATCCGCGCGCAATTCCCTGCCGCTTTTGCAATCCCCCGCCACCCGGCGCCGTTTTATTCTTGGCGCAGGCGCACTGGGGCTGATGGCAACGGCGGGCTGCGATAACGGTTTGCGCGGCAGCGGCGCCAGCACGATTGATGCGCGCGTCGATGCCACGCTGAATTACCTCTACAGCACCTTCCCCGGCACCAATGAGCTGCGCGACAAATCGGTTGGCGTTTTGGTCATGCCGCTGGTCACCAAGGCAGGCTTTGGCTTTGGCGGATCATATGGGCGCGGCGCGCTGCGGGTTGGCCAAAGCACGGTCGATTACTACTCCGCGACCCAAGCCAGCTTTGGCATCCAGATCGGCGCGCAGCAATACGCCCATACGCTGTTTTTCATGACCGAAGCCGCCCTTGCTGATTTCCGCAATTCGCCCGGTTGGGCGGCGGGCGCGGATGTTGAATATGTCTTTGCCAACCAAGGCGAAAACATCTCGGCCGATACAACAACGACGCTTTCGCCCGTTGTTGGCTTTGTCTTTGGCCAAACCGGATTGATCGCAGGCGCCACCATTGAAGGCACCAAATATTCGCGTATCATTCCTTAAGCGCACCACCACTCACAAAAAAAAGCCCGCCAGAGCGATCTGAGCGGGCTTTTTCATATTTATTTCAGCGTGATACAAGCCAAAGCTCACCTAGCCCATAGCCGTTAACCGCTTGATCAAACTGGAGGTATCCCACCGCCCGCCGCCAAGCTTTTGCACATCCTTATAGAACTGATCCACAAGCGCGGTCACGGGCAGGCTCGCGCCATTCTCATCCGCTGTATCCAGACAAATCCCCAAATCCTTGCGCATCCAATCCACTGCAAAGCCATGGTCAAAATCATCCGCCAGCATGGTTTTGTAGCGGTTGCTCATCTGCCAACTGCCCGCCGCGCCCTGCGAGATCACCTCAACAACCGCCTCCCCATCAAGCCCGGCCTTTTGGGCAAAATGCAGCGCCTCGGAAAGCCCCTGCACAAGCCCGGCAATCGCGATCTGGTTGCACATTTTCGTGAGCTGGCCCGCGCCGCTTTCGCCCATGCGTTTGCAAATCTTCGCATAAGCCCCAATCACCGGCTCGGCCGCGCTATAATCCGCCGCATCCCCGCCGCACATCACAGAAAGCGCGCCATTCTCTGCGCCCGCCTGCCCGCCAGAGACCGGCGCATCAACAAAACCAAGGCCAAGCGCGCGCGCTGCTTCATTCATCTCGCGCGTTACCGCAGCAGAAACCGTGGTGTGATCCACGAAAATCGCGCCCTTCTTCATCGCGCCAAAGGCCCCATCGGGCCCGGTGCAAACGCTGCGCAGATCCTCATCATTGCCAACACAAGCCATCACAAAATCCGCGCCCAAAGCGGCCGCACTTGGCGTATCCGCCGCCGTGCCGCCATGCGCCGCCACCCAAGCCGCCGATTTCGCGCCCGTGCGGTTATAAACCACAACCTCATGCCCAGCTTTTGCCAGATGCCCCGCCATCGGATAGCCCATCACTCCGAGCCCTAAAAATGCAACACGCGCCATGGCTTTCCCCTCTGTGCAGTTTCGCCTAAACAGTTGCCACACGCTAGCCGCTCACCGGCTGCGCATCAAACGCAAACACGCGCCCAACCGCCCCGATAAGGATCACGCCCCGATTATGGCTCGCCTCTTTCGCATTCTCCTTCGTCTGTTTACCGGCGCGATCCTGTTGGGTCTTGCGGCGCTGTTTTTGATCTATTGGCTCGCCTCGCGCAGCCTGCCCGAATATTCGGGCGATCTAAAGGTCGCAGGCATCAGTGGCGATGTTGAGATCGTGCGCGATAACGCCTCCGTGCCGCATATTTTTGGCCAGACCGACAGCGATGTTTACTTTGGCCTTGGCTTTGCCCATGCCCAAGATCGCATGTGGCAGATGATGCTCAAACGGCGCACCGCACAGGGCAAACTTGCTGAGGTTTTCGGGCCGCGCAGCCTCAAAAGCGATGAGCTGATGCGCCGTTTGGCGATTTATCCGGCGGCCCAAGCCTCGGTTGCCTCCCTAAAGCCACAAACCCGCGCCGCCCTTGAGGCCTATTCCGCCGGCGTTAACGCTTGGCTGCAAGAGGTCAATGCTGGCGCGCGTGGCCGCGGAGCGCCTGAATTCTTTGTCTTTTCAAATGAGATCATGCCCTGGTCGCCCGCCGATAGTCTTGCCATGCTCAAACTCATGGCTTTGCAGGCCTCGACCCATGCAGAATTTGAGGTGCTGCGCGCGCAGGTCTCGCTCGCTTTGCCCGATGCCCGCGTGCGCGATATTCTGCCCGATGTGCCCGGAACAGGCGTTGCGGCCCTGCCCGCCTATGCAAGCCTCTTTCCTGATGCGCCGCGTTTTGCCAAGGCTGCGCCCGAAACCTATGATCCGCTGAACCCTTTGCCCAATGCCCCCTTTGGCGGCGCCTCCAACGCTTGGGCCGCAGCACCCTCGCGCTCTGCCACAGGCTCTACCCTGCTGGCCAATGATCCCCATATGCCTTTCAGCGCGCCGGGCGTTTGGTATCTGGCGCGGCTTGAGCTTGCCTCTGGCGGGGTGATCGGCGCGACCATGCCGGGCGTTCCGGCGATTTTAAGCGGGCGCTCGGAGGGCTTTGGCTGGGGGATGACCACCGCCTTTTTGGACGATCAGGACATCTATATCGAGAAGGTCAATCCTGACGCGCCGCTTGAGGTTTTGACCCCGGAGGGTTTCAAACCGCTCAAAACGCGCCAATCCATCATCCGCATCAAAGACGCACAGCCCAAGACCATCGATCTGATGTGGAGCGAAAACGGCCCGATCATTCCCGGCGATCAGTTCCATCTTTCTGCCGTCACCCCCCCCGGTTATATCGCTTCGCTCGCGTGGACAGCGCTTTCCGAGCAAGACACAACCATGGACGGTGTGCTTGAGTTGATGCATGCAAAATCCATCTCCCAAGGGATCGAGGCCGGGCGCGCGATTGTTGCCCCTGCGCTGAATATGACGCTCACAGATGCAGGCGCGATCGCGATGCAGATGGTTGGCCAGATCCCGCGCCGCGACGCAGTCCATCAAAGCATGGGGCGCATGCCAGCCCCCGGTTGGATCAAGGAAAACCGCTGGGATGGGCGCATGGGCTATGGCGCCAACCCCTCTTTTGCTGTGCCAGAGGGCGGGATTTTAGGCAATACAAACAACAAGATGATCGATCGCCCCTTCCCGCTGCATATCTCTTATGTTTGGGGCGATACGCAGCGCGTGAACCGCTGGCAGCGCCTGATGCAAAGCCGCGAAGTCCATACCCGCGAAAGCTTCATCGAGGCCCAGCTTGATACGGTTTCGCCTGCTGCGCGCAGCCTTTTGCCCCTGATCGCCGCTGAGCTATGGTTTACCGGCGAAGCCGCCCCCGAAGGCACGCCCGAGCGCCAACGCCAACGCGCGCTTGCCCTCTTGGCCGAATGGAATGGTGAAATGTCCGAACATCTGCCCGAACCGTTGATTTATTCGGCTTGGGTGCGCGCGCTGCAAGATCGCCTGATCCGCGATGAGCTCGGCCCTTTGGCGCGCCGTTTCAGCCATATTGAGCCACTGTTTATTGAGCGGGTGTATCGCGATGTTGAGGGCGCATCTGTCTGGTGTGATGTGTTGCAATCGGCGGCCAAGGAAAGCTGTGCCGATATCGCGCGGATCGCGCTCGATGAGGCCCTGCTTTGGATCGCCGAGAACCATGGCAGCGCGTTGGAAAGCCTGCGTTGGGGCGATGCCCATGAAGCGATGCATGATCACGCGGTGCTTGGCAATGTGCCGGTGCTGCGCTGGTTTGTGAACATCCGCCAGAGCACATCGGGGGGCGACAACACATTGATGCGCGGTGTGACCAAAGGCACGGATCCAAAGCCGTTTTTGAATGTTCATGGCGCGGGCTATCGCGGCGTTTATGATTTTGCCGATCCGGATTCCTCGGTTTTTGTGACCTCAACGGGGCAATCCGGGCATTTCCTCAGCCGTCATTATGATGATCTGGGCGAGCTGTGGCGGCGCGGTGAATATGTGCCGATGTCGCTTGATCCAGAGCTTGCGCGCGCGGCCGCTGTTGGGATCACTGTGTTGCATCCGGTTGGGGCGCAGTAGTGGGGCGCAGTCGCGCGTTTTGAGAGAGATTGGCATTATAATGGGCGGGCATAGGTTTGTTGCGCCTTAACGGCTGATGCCTATTGGGCGGCGGTAGCGCTATGAGTATTTTTGCCAAGAAAAAGTCTGGGCGCAGGGATTGTATTGGGCATAGTTCGGCGGGGGTGAATGGCTGAAAAGCGGCGCGAATGGAACGTCGCGGCGCGTTGTTGATAAGGCGGGCGCTGTGCCTTAGCCTGCGCGCATCACAGCTCGCGGTAGCGTTTTTCTTCGCGCGCGGTCCAGTGCACAGTGATATGGTAGCCGTCTTCCTCAGTGGTTTCCTCGGTGATCACATCTTCTTCAAAGAGCCACGCGCGTTTGCGCCCCTCTGAGAAAGGCAGCACCAATTCGCGAATGGTTTTTTCTTCGTCAAAGGCGGCCGAAATCCCATCAAGGAAGGCCTCCATGCCTTGGCCTGTGATGGCCGAAAGCGTGTAGGTGCCATCGGTGCGCTCGGCCGCTGTATGAAGCGCCTCTTGTTCGGCCGGGGCGAGCAGATCGACTTTGTTCCAGACCTCAAGGCGTTTGATCTCTGGATCGACGCCGAGATCACGCAGGATGGTTTCCACATCGCGGGCCTGTTCGCGCGATTGCGCATGGCTGATGTCGCGCACATGGATGATCAGATCGGCGCCGAGGACTTCTTCGAGCGTGGCGCGAAAGGCGGCGACCAATTGGGTTGGCAGTTCAGAGATAAACCCCACCGTATCTGAGAGGATTATTTCGCGCCCTGAGGGCAGCGTGAGCCCGCGCATTGTCGGATCAAGCGTGGCAAAGAGCATGTCTTTGGCCATCACATCCGCGCCGGTGATTTTGTTAAACAGGGTCGATTTGCCGGCATTGGTATAGCCGACAAGTGCGACCACGGGGAACGGCACTTTGGCGCGCGCGGCGCGGTGCAATTCGCGGGTTTTCACCACTTTGGCGAGCTGTTTGCGCAGGCGGTTAATCTGGTCATCAATGGCGCGGCGGTCGGCCTCGATCTGGGTCTCGCCGGGGCCGCCAACAAAACCAAGCCCGCCGCGTTGGCGCTCAAGGTGGGTCCAGGCGCGCACAAGCCGGGTGCGTTGATAGGAAAGCGCGGCCATTTCGACCTGAAGCACGCCTTCGCGGGTGCGGGCGCGATCCGAAAAAATCTCAAGGATCAGCCCGGTGCGATCGAGCAGTTTGACGCCCCATTCTTTTTCAAGGTTGCGCTGCTGCACCGGCGAGACATGCCCATCGACAAGCACAAGCTCGGCCTCGGCCTCCTGAAGGCGGGTCTTGATCTCGGCGATCTTGCCTTTGCCAAAGAGCATGCCCGCATGCAGCTTTGGCAAGCGCACGACTTCGGCGCCAACCACCTCGAGATGGGGCAAAGCATCGGCCAAAGCGATGGCCTCTTCAAGCGCCGGCCCGGAGGCGCGGCGGATGCGTTCGGATGTCAGTTCGGGATGCAATACCCAGGCGCGCGTGTCGCGAACCTCTGTCTCTTCCACGGCTATTCTTCGCCGTCGTAAAGGCTGATCGGCTGGGATGGCATGATCGTTGAGATCGCGTGTTTATAGACCAATTGCGATTGGCCATCACGGCGCAACAACACACAAAAGTTATCAAACCAAGTGATAACGCCCTGAAGCTTCACACCATTGATGAGAAAAATTGTTACCGGAACCTTCGTTTTGCGAACGTGGTTCAGAAATGCATCTTGCAAATTCTGCTTATCACCAGCCATTTTTATATGCCTTTTTCTTGCGCTTTTTGTGCGATCTGCCTCTCGGCGGCAGGGATTACGTCTAGGTAAACGCATTATGGCGTCTGGCGGCGGAAGTTTCCAGCCCAAATAGCGCGCAACGCCAAATATGCCGCAGGCGCATACAATCTAGGCGTGTTGCGGCCTCTCTATTGTCGCCAGAAGGCCGGGTTGAGAAAGGCGATGATCACCAGCATCTCAAGCCGCCCCAAAACCATCGTTGCCGCCAGGATCATCTTGGCCCCGTCATGCAGCGCGCCATAAGAAATCGGCGCATCAGAGGCAAGGCTGGCCAAGGGGCCGGTTGTTGACAGCGCCGCGATTGAGAGCACGGCCGCATCCTGAAAACTTGTATCCAGCAGCGCCAGCGCCAGCATCACCCCCGCCAATGAAAGCGCAAACAACATAAAGAAAATCCATGCCACATAAGCCCCTTGGCGGCGCATCCGGCGCGCAGAAGCCCCAGAGCCGCCCACCGAAGACGGATGCACGAGCTTTTCCAATTCGCGCTGCCCATGGCGATAAAGCGCATAGACCCGCAGCAGCTTGACCCCGCCCGCCGTCGTTGCAACACCTCCGCCAAAGATCGCCAGCCCAAGCAGCAAAAGCCCCGGCGTTTGCAAGCCAGACCAAAGCCGCACCTCGCCCCAAGCCGCGCTTTCAAAACCAGCCGTTGTCAGGAAGGACATCACCATAAACACCCCACCCAAAAGCGCGCGCGCCGCCCCGGCAATGTCTTGTTGCTCGGCCAACTCGTAAGCCCCAACCCAATGGCGCAAAAACAGCAGGATCGGCAGACCAATCACCAGCGCAAGCCCGAGGCGAAACTCAGGATCGCTGAGCAAAGCATTGCGCCCATCAACGCCGCTATCGGTGGTAAAAGTCTGGCGGGACAAAGCAAAAACCAAGAACATACAAATCAATGCCTCCCCCACATAGCCCGAGCCAGCCCCTTCGCCTTGCAAGCCGCCAACGGGCGAAATCCCTGAGGTCGCCATCGTGCTCATCGCATGGCAAAGGGCAACAAATGCGCTATCGCCAAGCACCAAAAGCGCGATCCAAAGCACAAGCGTGAGCCCGGCATAGATCGGAAACAACTTGCTCGCATAGCGGGTCAATCGCTCCGAGGCATCGGCGACCTTATGGATCGGCGTGGGCACAGAGGCGCCGCGCCCGATGCCGCTGGAGGCCAGCACCTCAAACCCGCCAAGGCTGAGCGGCGCCATGATCGCAATCGCAGTCACCCAAGCCAAAAAGCCCCCCATCCAGCCCACCAATGCGCGCCACAGATGAACCGAATGGCTCAGGCGGGCCGGCTCATCAAACAGGGTAGCGCCGGTGGTTGTTATGGCCGAGACCATTTCAAAATAAGCGTTTAAAAACGAAGTGTTGCGCACGGCTTCATGGAAAGGGATGGCCAGCAAAACCGGCAGCAACGTATAGGCCACAACCAGCGTTATCAGATGCGAGCGCGCTTGCCGGCGGACCTGATACCCGGCGGTTGCGATGCCGCCAAAACCTGCGACAATCAGCAGGATCAATGCTGAATAAAAGAACGCCCGCATCGAGACAAAATCCTGCGTCGCGGCCCCATGCGCGGCCGGCAAAAGCATCGCAAGCGCCGAGATGCCCATCAGGATCACAATCAGCGGCAATTGGAGCAGGCGCGCCATCATCAGAAGAAATCAATGGAGACCTGCAACAGCCGCTCCACCTCAGGGACATCATGCGCCATAGCAAAGAGCGCGATCACATCGCCCTCCTCGATCTTGATCTCGCCCGTCGGTTTGATCACCTCGCCGCCTTTCATGATCGCCCCAACAAGAACGCCTTCGGGAAATTCAATATCGCGGATCGAGCGCCCGGAAATCGGCGAGGTCGAAAGCACCTGCGCTTCGATCACCTCGGCCTCTGCATCGCCAACCGAATAGACCCCGCGCACCCGCCCATGGCGAATATGGCGCAGGATCGAAGAGACCGTCGTTGCGCGCGGATTGATATAGGCATCGATCTTGAGCGCCCCGAGCAGCGGCACCAATGTTGGATCATTCACCAGACAAATCGCCATCGGGCAGCCCGCAGATTTGGCGCGCACGGCTGTGAGGATATTGGTTTTATCGTCATCGGTGACGGCCAAAATCGCATCGGCGCGGCCAATCCCGGCTTCGGCCAAAAGCTCTGTGTTCAGCCCATCACCATGCAGCACAATCGTGCGCTCAAGCGTATCAGCGGCGCGTTCGGCCACCGCGCGGTTTTTCTCGATAATCTTGGCACGAACCCGGTTGGCCTGGCCCTCAAGCGCGCGCGCCACCCCAAGCCCAACATTGCCGCCCCCAACAATCACCACGCGCTCTTGCTTATGGGATTTCTTGCCGAAAATTTCGAGCATCCGTTTGAGATCATCCGTGTGGCAAAACGTATAGATCTGATCGCCGGGGAAAAGCTGATCGCCGGGCTCTGGTGCGAACAGTTTGCCCTTGCGCCGGATGCCAACAACAATCGCACGCAGGGTTGAAAACAGATCCGTCAGCTGGCGCAGCGGCGTGTTGATCACCGGGCAATCCTCATCCAGAGCGATCCCGACAAGCTGCGCCTGCCCTTCCAAAAAGCTCTGCGTATCAAAGGCGGCCGGAGCCGAGAGACGGCGCAGCGCGGCCTCGGCGACTTCGCGCTCGGGCGAGATGACAACATCGATCGGCATGTGATCGCGCCGGTACAGATCGGAATAAATCGCCGTGAGATAGCTTTGGCTGCGCAGGCGCGCGATTTTGCGCGGCACCGAGAAAACCGAATGCGCCACTTGGCAGGTGACCATATTGACCTCGTCCGAATAGGTCGCCGCGATCACCATATCCGCATCCCGCGCGCCCGCCCGGTCCAAAACATCCGGATAAGAGGCAAAGCCCGAAACCCCCTGCACATCAAGCGTATCCGTGGCGCGGCGCACCAATTCCGGGTTGTTATCCACAACCGTGACATCGTTTTTCTCGCCGGAAAGATGGCGCGCGATTTGCCAGCCAACCTGACCTGCGCCGCAAATGATGACCTTCATCTTCTCACCTCAATTAGGGGCCACTCACAGCCGTATTGGCCCAAGAATGGCATGGCAGAGGACGCTTGGCGCGTCAATTCTTTGGGCCTGCACCGCGAAAGGGGCATCGGGTGCGGGGCGCGCGCCGTAACAAGAAAGGCCAGCGTCTGCATTGGTTTTGGGAGCCTCCGGCGGGGATATTTAAACACCTATGAAGCCGGTTCGTCTTCTACATAGGCGACCCGCCCGCCCGATTTATTGGCTGTGACAACGCCCAAGGATTTGAGTTTGCGATGCAGGGCCGAGCGCTCCATGCCAACGAATGTTGCGGTGCGAGAGATATTGCCACCAAAGCGGTTGATCTGGGTGAGCAGGTATTCGCGCTCAAACAATTCACGCGCTTCTCGCAGCGGCAGCGAGGCCATGGCGCCAGAGAGGACAACCTTGCCCTCTTCGCTTGGCGCTTCTTCGGATTGGGGCAGATCGGCGGCGCAGATTTCATCGGAACCTTCGCCAAGGATCAGCACCCGCTCAATCACATTGCGCAATTGGCGCAGGTTGCCGGGCCAATGCATCGTTTGCAGCAGGGCGATCGCATCTGCGCTCAGGGCGCGCGCTGGCAGGCCTTGGGTTTCATTAAAGTGGCGGATAAAGGCATCGGCCAGTTCGGGAATATCTTCAAGGCGGTCCTGCAAGGAAGGCACTTGGATTGGCACGACATTGAGCCGGTGATAGAGCTCCTCGCGAAAGTTTCCAGCTTCAATTTCGGCCTGTAAGACCTTGTTTGTACTGGAAATAAAGCGGATATCGACGCGGATACTATCGCTGCCCCCAACGCGGGTAAATTGCTGATCGACCAGCACGCGCAGGATTTTGGATTGGGTGCCAAGGGGCATATCGGCGACCTCATCAAAGAACAGGATGCCGTTGTTGGCTTGCTCCAACAGGCCCGGCTCAATGCCCCGCTCTGGCGTTTCGCGGCCAAAGAGCACCTCTTCCATCCGCTCGGGCTCAATCGAGGCGGAATTCACCACAACAAAGGGGCCATCGGCGCGGTTGGAATGCGCATGGATATAGCGCGCAGCGACCTCTTTGCCCGAGCCCCCGCGCCCGGTCAGCATCACCCGGCCATTGCTTTTGGTAACCTTTTCAAGCTGTGATTTCAGCATCTTGAAGGCCGAACTTGAACCAACCATTTCGACGGCAGCAGTTTCGCGGCGCTTGAGCGCGCTGTTCTCACGGCGCAGGCGCGAGGTTTCCATCGCGCGGGTGATCACCACCATCAGCTGATCAATATTGAACGGTTTCTCGATGAAATCATAAGCGCCCTGTTTGATCGCGGCCACGGCGATCTCGATATTGCCATGCCCCGAGATAATCACCACGGGAATTTCCGGCGTGTCGCGCTTAACCGTTTTGAGGATGTCGATCCCATCCATTTGGCTGTCTTTGAGCCAAATATCGAGGATCATCAACGAGGGCGCCTCGGCGGCGATTTCCTTCATACACTCATCGGAATTGCCTGCAAGACGGGTCGTAAACCCTTCATCTTTCAGGATATCCGAGATGAGTTCGCGAATATCGCGCTCATCATCGACGATCAGAATATCACCCATGGTGGCCCCCCACATTAATCATAACGCATGCTCCTGTTCTCTCATTCGCGCGGCTTTCGCAAGCCCGATTGGCCTGCGCCCATAAGCCCTCCGAGGCGCATTTCAGCGCGGGCGCCGATTTGCCCGGAGGGATCAAGCGGCGCGCCATCCGTAAGGATCAACGTGCCGCCATGTTCTTCGATAATTTTCTTCACGATGGGCAGGCCAAGGCCCGTGCCCTTTTCGCGGGTTGTGACATAGGGCTCAAAGAGGCGCGAGCGATCCTCGGGCAGGCCGATGCCATTGTCCGTAATCGCCACCAAAACCGCGCTATCCTCTAGCGACATCTGCACATGGATACGCGGCATGTGCTTTTCTGGTGCGCCATTTTCTTCAAGGCTTTCAATGGCCTCTCCGGCGTTCTTAATCAAGTTGGTAAGCGCCTGCCCGATCATTGTTGGATCCAGATTGATCATCAAAGGCCCCTTGGGCAGATCGCTGGTTATCTGAACGCCGCTCTGCGCATTGCTTTGCAGCAGCACCGCCCCCTGCACCAAAGCAACAAGATCCTCATTGCGCCGCTCGGGCTCTGGCATGCGGGCAAACTTCGAGAACTCATCAACGATGCGGCGCAGATCGCCGGTCTGGCGCACGATCACATCGGTATATTGCTCAAGCGCGGCGCTGTCTTCCTCGGGCAATTTGGCGGCGAATTTGCGCTTGATCCGCTCGGCCGAAAGCTGAATGGGGGTGAGCGGGTTTTTGATCTCATGGGCGATCCGCCGCGCCACATCGCCCCAAGCGGCCATGCGCTGCGCCGAGACAAGATCGGTCACATCATCAAAGGCCACAACATAGCCCTCAAGCGCCCCATCATTGCCGCGCCGGGTTGCCATGCGCACCAGCAGGCTTTCCAGCTTGCCCGCCCGCACAACCCGGATTTCCTCTTGAGCGACCTCCGCGCCAGACTGGCTTAACCGCTCAAAAAGA
This sequence comes from Paracoccaceae bacterium, assembly GCA_050633265.1. GTDB lineage: Bacteria > Pseudomonadota > Alphaproteobacteria > Rhodobacterales > Rhodobacteraceae > JBLHZY01. The sequence continues at coordinate 316,490 of JBOEGE010000001.1, forward strand.
TCAGCAAATTCAGGGACAAGCGCCCCCAAACTGCCCTGCGAGGCCGCGCCATCGGTAATCTCTAAGAGCCGTTCAGCCGAGCGATTGATAAAGGTGACCTGCCCTTCTGGATCAAGCCCAACGACGCCCGCCGTGACCGAGCCAAGCACCGAATCAAACAGGCGGCGGCGGCGATCAATCTGATCCGAACGCTCAAGCAAATCCTCGCGTTGGCCCTTAAGTTGGCGGGTCATCTGGTTGAAAATCCGCCCCAGCATGGCGATCTCATCATCGCCCTCTTCCTCGATCACATGCACATCGAAATCGCCCGCCCCGACCCGTTCAACCGCCGAGGTCAGCCGGCCAACTGGCCGCGCCAGCCGTTCGGCAAACCAAAGGCCAAGCCAGATCGCAGCCAGGATCAGGATCACCGCAAAGCCCAGATAAAGCAGCCCAAACTCAAACAACAGCCGCCCGCGCTCATTTTCAAGCTGGGTATAAAGGCGCACGGTTTCTTGGGTATCGTCCAAAAGCGCGAGAATTTCGCCATCAACCTCGCGGCTCACATAAAGATAGCGATCGGCAAAACCGGCGATTTTGACCAGCCCGCGAAACTCCGAATTGTCCCAATCCTCAATGAGGATCACCTCGCCCGAGATCGCCTCTCGCAGGTGCTCCTCTGAGGGTTTTTCATAGTAAAACAGATAGCTGCGCTCGCCTCTTGCGCGAATTTCCCCAAGCCCATCAATCACATAGGCCTCCGAGAGCCCGCGCTGAACAAGCGGCTGCCCCTCCGAGAGGATTTGGCGCAGATCTCCATCGTCATAGATCAAGGCCTGGCGGCGCGCATCCGTGATCAACCCGGCCAAAAGCTTGGTATCGGATGCCATATCCTCGCGGTGTTCGCGCTCATAGGCCTCTGCGGCCGCCAGGGAATTGCCAACAACAAGCCGCACCCGATCCGAAAACCAGCCCTCCAGCCCGAAATTCACCGTGATCGTGGCAAAAACCGCAACGATCACTGTCGGGATCAGCGCCAAAAGGCCGAAAGCCGCTGTGAGTCTCAGGTGAAGCTGCGAGCCAGCAGACCGCGCCCGGCGCGCGGCAATCATCTGCGCCACCCGCTGCATCACCAGCGCCGCAACGACCAAAACATAGACCAAATCTGCCAGCAAAACATAGCGCAGCGCCGGCGAGGAAATCCCCTGCCCCAAAGGCCCAAGCACTGCAAAAGTTGCCACGGCGAGCACCGGACCAAGCACGACAATGCCCAGCGTTAGCCCGTTTTGAAACCGGCGCATGCGGCGCAGGCGAACCAGCCTGAGCCATGTTGTCGATCGCACGTTGGCGCGCACGCGCTCACCCCTTGATACCGCTCATTTGGTGGCCTTAAGGGACTGCGCCCCATTCGCCACATCTTATGTTGCGGTTTTACATCAATTTGCGGCGCCGTGTCACCTGAATATCAAGCTCTGTGATCTTTTTGCGCAAGGTATTGCGGTTGATCCCAAGTAAATCAGCACATTTAGCCTGATTTCCGCCGACTGCATCCAGCGCAATTTCGATCAAAGGCATCTCAACTTCGCGCAGAATCCGCTGATATAGCCCCGGAGGCGGCAAAACCCCGCCGTGCAAATCGAAGTAGCGGCGCAGATGTTTGGCCACGGAAGCGTTCAGTTTCTCGCCCCCCCCGCCGGTTTGCAGCGGCTCCATCGCGGGCTGATTCCCCAAAACAGCCTCGGCCTCGGCCCGGCTGATCATCTCTTCTGACGAGGTGACCATGAGGCGGCGGATTGTGTTTTCGAGCTGGCGCACATTGCCCGGCCAGGAATAGGCGCGCACAAGATCCATCGCCTCTTCCGAAAAGCGGCGCGCAGAAAGCCCATCGCGCTCTGATCGGCCAAGGAAATGCTCGGCCAGAAGCGGGATATCATCGACCCGCTCGCGCAAAGACGGCACATGCAGCGTTACCCCGCCGAGCCGATAGAAAAGATCTTGGCGAAAGGCGCCCTCCTCCAGCCGATTGGACAGATCGCTTTGCGAGGTTGCCATGATCCGCGGCGCATTATCGGTAAAACTATCAAGCATGCGCACAATGCGAGCCTGCGCCTCTTCGTCCAGATCGCCCACTTCATCAAACAGGATCGAGCCGTTTTTCGCCCGGCTCAGGATCGTTGCAGGCCCGTCCATCGTATCAAGATCCGCCGCACTGGCGACCACAAAGGGCAGATTGCGCCGATCCGAGAAATCATGAATCGCGCGCGCAATCAACGATTTGCCTGTGCCGCTTTCGCCGGTGATCAGCACGGGCAGATCGGTGTTCATCACCCGCGCCACAAGCCGATAAAGCGCCTGCATCGCCGGGGTGCGCCCCACCAGCGGCAGATCATCTTGGGCCGCGCCCTCGGAGGGGCCGCGCGCTGTGCTGGGGGCCGGGGTTGCGCGCCGTTTGACCTCAAGCGCGCGATTGGCCCGTTTCATCAGATCGGGCAGATCAAACGGTTTGGGCAGATAATCAAACGCCTCTGCTTCAGCCGCTTGGATCGCCGTCATGATCGTATTTTGCGCCGAGATCACAATCACCGGCAACCCGGGGCGCAATTCAGCGATTTTCGGCAGCGCCTCAAGCCCATTGCCATCGGGCATCATCACATCCGAAATCACCAGCTCGCCTTTGCCCTCCTCAACCCAGCGCATCAAGGTCACCAGCGAGGATGTGGCATGCACTTTACAGCCCGCCCGCGTCAGCGCTTGGGTAAGCACCGTGCGAATGGTGCGATCGTCGTCAGCAACAAGAACTGTGCCGTCCATTGGGTATTCTCCGTCGGGTTATTGGGGGAAATTGAGGCGACTGGTTATGGGTATAATCATTTACTATCAGCCACTTGCAGCGTGTCTTTGGGGGCAACGGGCAGCGAAATGCGAAACACGGTGCGCCCGGGATTGCTATCAACGGTGATCCAGCCATCGTGATCCGAGATGATCTTGGAGACCAGCGCAAGCCCAAGCCCTGTGCCGTTTTCGCGCCCCGATACGAAAGGCTCAAAAATATCGCCGGCGATCTCGGGCGGCAGGCCCGGCCCATCATCAATAATCTCGACCTGAAGCGGCAAAGCGCCGCCCGATCCATCCTTGCGCCGCAAGCGCAGCGCCAGATCATAAAAGGTGCGAATGGTGATGGTGCCGCCCGCTTTTCCCGCCGCTTCAGAGGCATTCTTGAGCAGGTTCAAAAAGACTTGCAGCAATTGATCGCCATCAACAAAGGTTGGCGGAAGCGAGGGATCGAATTCCTCGTGAATGCGCATATTGGCGGCAAAACCTACCTTGGCCGATTTGCGCGCGCGATCCAAAAGATCGTGAATATTCACGGCTTTGCGTTCGGGCGGGCGCAGATTGCCGAATTGTTCGACCTGCTCTAATAGGGCAACGATCCGCTTGCTTTCCGCCACGATCAGATCGGTCATTTCCTGATCCGCAGGCGGCAAACCCATCGAGAGAAGCTGCGCCGCCCCTGTGATCCCGGCAAGCGGGTTCTTGATCTCATGGGCCAGCATTTCCGCCATCCCGATCGCCGAACGGGCCGAAGATTTGACCGAAAACGCCCGCCCCAAACGATCCGCGATCTGGCGCGGCTCCATCAGCAGGATCACCGCCCCCGGCGATCCCACCAGCGGCGCGATCTGCATATTGCATTGCACCGGTGCAGCGTTGCCACCCGAGACATCGACATTGTTGATAAACATCGGCGCTGTATCACGGCGCACCCGCAAAAACGCCTCTTCAAGCGGTGCATCAATCGCGAGCCGATCAAACACCGGCTTGCCGCGCAGGGATTTCGCCGAAGCATTGAGAAACTGCTCCGCGGCGGGGTTTGTCTCAACGATCATATCATCCGCGCCGATGATCAGCGCCGGAACAGGCAAGCTTGGCCAGATGTTTTCATTCAGCGGCGGCAGGATCGGTTTTGCAGACATTATGCCGCCTCCCGCTGATCGGCCAAAGCCTGAGGCAGAAGGGCAAGCACTTGTTTTGGCTCAGCTTTTGTTAGGATTTCGCGGCGCAGATCGCCCGGCGTTGCGGCCCGATCCATATACCAACCCAGATGTTTGCGCACCACCCGCGCGCCCAGATCACGGCCATAAAACACAAGCGTCTCCTCGTAATGTCGGCAAGCAATCTCGGCCAAATCCGCCCCTTTTGGCGCGCCCGCCTCGGCCTGGCCCGCAAGCCCGGCCGCGATCTGCGCCAGCAGCCAAGGCGCGCCCTGAATGCCCCGCCCAATCATCACCCCATCCGCACCAGAGGCTTTCAGCGCGGCGCGGGCCGTTGCCGTATCGGTGATATCGCCATTGGCCACGACGGGGATGTTCACCGCCGCTTTAACAGCCGCAATCGCCGCCCAATCCGCGCGCCCCTTATAGAACTGGCAGCGGGTGCGCCCATGGATCGTGATCATCTGAATGCCCGCCGCTTCGGCCCGCGCCGCAAGCTCTGGCGCATTATGCAGCGCATCATCCCAGCCAAGCCGGGTTTTGAGCGTCACCGGGATCGAAACCGCGCCAACCACCGCCTCAATCAGCCCCAAAGCATGATCCAAATCGCGCAGCAAAGCCGAGCCGGAATATCCATTCACAACCTTTTTCGCCGGGCAGCCCATGTTGATATCAATAATGCGCGCGCCGTCCGCTTCGACCATACGCGCCGCTTCGGCCATCCAGCTTGCTTCGCGCCCGGCGATCTGCACAGCCGTATTGGCCACGCCAATCCCAAGCTCGGCCCGCTCGCGCGTTCCGGCGCGCGCCTGCACCATCTCTTGGCTGGCGACCATTTCCGAAACGACAAGCCCCGCGCCAAATCCCTGAACCAGATTGCGAAAGGGCAGATCGGTGATTCCGGCCATCGGCGCCAGAAACACCGGCGTCGTAAAGGTGGTATCTGCCAATTTGATAGCCAAACGCTTAATCCTTGTGCACTCTTCATCAGGACTAGCCGAGCGCCCCCCAAGGTGCAATCTCTCTCGCGGGCAATATTGGCGCAAAAACAGCATTCGCCTAATATTTAAGCACAGTACCCTGCGGCAGCGCCGCCCATTGTCAGCAAGTTGCGCAACACTTAGACATATCAAGCAATTCAGCGGAGCCAGAATGCCCGATATCGATCCAAATACGCCCAATCCGCGCTCAGCGGCAGGCACGGAGCCAAAAGCCGCCCCAAAAACCGCCGCAATCATCGTTGCGGCCGGGCGCGGCACCCGCGCAGGCGGCACGCTTCCCAAACAATGGCAAAGCCTCGGCGCGCGCCCGATCATCGCCCATAGCCTGGCCGCTTTTGAAAGCCACCCAGAGATCAATCACATCATCCTGGTGATCCATGCCGATGATAAGAACCGCGCGCAATCCCTTGATACATCAGCACAAATCGTTATCGGAGGGGCGGATCGCGCCGCTTCGGTTCTGGCCGGGCTTGAGGCGCTCGATGCGCATCACGAGGCCCATAGCCATGTTTTGATCCATGATGTTGCCCGCCCGATGATCAATCATTCGGTGATCTCCGAGGTCATCACTGCGCTGCAATCGGCCCCCGGCGCCGCCCCTGCCCTTGCCATTACAGATGCGCTCTGGACGGCAAAGGCGCAAAGCCGCGAAGGTCATGAGGTCTCTGGCACCCAATCGCGCGACGGGCTGTTTCGCGCCCAGACCCCGCAAGGCTTTGAATTCTCAGGAATTCTCGCCGCGCACAGGGGCCATCCAGGCGGCGCTGCGGATGATGTCGAGGTGGCGCGCGCGGCCGGGATGCGCATCACCATCACCAAGGGCAGCGAGCAAAACCTAAAAATCACCCACCCCGAGGATTTCGCCCGGGCAGAGAAGATGTTGAAAGAGGATCAAATGGATATACGGCTGGGCAACGGCTATGATGTGCACCGCTTTGGCCCCGGGGATCATGTGATCCTGTGCGGGGTGAAAATCGCGCATGATCAAGGGCTTGTGGGGCATTCCGATGCGGATGTGGGCATGCATGCTTTGACGGATGCGATTTACGGCGCGCTTGCGGATGGCGATATTGGCCGCCATTTCCCGCCCTCTGATCCCCAGTGGAAGGGCGCGGCCTCTGATATTTTCCTCAAACATGCCATCCAACGCGCCCGCGCCCGCGGATTTGCGCTTGGTAACGCAGACGTAACTCTTATCTGCGAAGAACCAAAGATAACGCCCCATGCGGGCAAAATGATTGAGGTTTTGGCGCAGATATTGAGCGTCGAGCAGGAGCGCATATCGGTGAAGGCCACCACATCAGAGCAGCTCGGCTTTACCGGGCGCAAAGAAGGGATCGCAGCGATTGCGACGGCCAGCTTGATCAATGCAAGCGGGGCAACCGCATGAAAGGCTTTGCCCGTATGATCGCGACCCTCTTTTACGTAGGAACCCTGCGCCCCGCGCCGGGCACTTGGGGCTCGGCCGCGGCCCTGCCCCTGCTCTGGCTGCTGCATCAATTGGGCGGATTTGCCCTTGTTGCCCTCGCCACTTTGGCCGTTTTCGCGCTTGGCTGGTGGGCAACGATTGAGGCCACGCGGGGCGAGGCAGATCATGACCCATCCGAGATCGTGATTGATGAGGTTGCGGGCCAGTGGCTTGCGCTTTGGCCTGTCTCTTATGGGGCGATGTTCATGGGCGCGGATGTTTTGGCGCTCTGGCCCGGCTGGATCGCCGGATTTGTGCTGTTTCGTCTGTATGACATCACCAAACCCGGCCCCGTTGGCTGGGCCGATCGCAAACATACGCCGCTTGGGGTGATGCTTGACGATATGATCGCGGGGCTTCTGGCCGCGCTCACGGTAATTGCGCTTGGGGCGCTCTGGCATGGATTTATGATATGAGATCACAATTCTCGGTAGAAGAAGTTCTTGAAGAGGCGCGCGCACGCGGCTGGAAAATCGTTGTGGCCGAAAGCTGCACTGGTGGGCTGCTCGGCGCCACATTGACCGAGGTTCCCGGTTCTTCGGATGTTTTTGAAGCCGGGTTTGTGACCTATTCCAACGCTGCCAAACAATCCATGCTCAGCGTCCTTGAGGGCACATTGATCAAACATGGCGCGGTCAGCCAAGCGGTTGCCCGGCAAATGGCCGCAGGCGCGATCACTTATAGCGCCGCGGATATTTCTGTTGCCATCACAGGCGTTGCAGGCCCCGGCGCCACAGGCGACAAACCCGAGGGGCGCGTTTGCTTTGCAGTGGCCGCCCCCGATTATACATTTGCGGAAACCGTTGAATTTGGCCCGATCGGGCGGATCGCTGTGCGCAATGCCAGCGTCGATCATGCGCTTAGCCTGTTGATGGATGCGATGGTTCAGGAATAAGCCGCAGGAAGGCGCGCGCCAAACCCAAAGCCCCGCACCCAAACCGCGCCCCAAAACCAATCGCGCGGCCAACCGCCAAGACAGGCCAGCAACTTCGCAAACCGCCCATTTTATGCGCAACCACACGCCAGACCGTGCAAATATTATGCATTTTGCAGATTGCCCAGTTTTTCAGCAAGTAAAAGCCCGCTTCGCCCCTTTCTTTTGCGCCGCAAAGACGCTTTGACCCCTCAAAACCAAATCACACCTTTGGGAGGGGACTATGCTCGCAGCTGATACAGCCTGGATTATTACCGCCACGGCGCTTGTACTATTCATGACATTGCCGGGGCTCGCGCTGTTTTATGGCGGGCTCGTTCGGGCGCGCAATGTGCTTAGCGTTTTCATGCATTGCTATGCGATTGCCTGCGCGATGAGCATCGCCTGGTTCGCCCTTGGCTACTCGATCGCTTTTGGCGAGGGCAATGCCTATTGGGGCGGGCTGAGCAAAGCCTTCCTAAGCGGGATCACCGCCGATACGCTTTCGGGAACCATCCCCGAAGTGCTGTTCTTTGCCTTTCAGATGACCTTCGCCATCATCACGCCTGCGCTGATCGTCGGCGCCTATGTTGAGCGAATTTCCTTTGGCTTTGTTGTCCTGTTTTCAACCCTTTGGATGCTGATCTGTTACGCGCCTGTGGCCCATTGGATCTGGGGCGGCGGCATGCTTGCGGATGGCGGGATTTTCGGCGCCATCGGCGCGCGTGATTTTGCTGGCGGCATCGTTGTGCATGAAACGGCTGGCCTTGCGGCCCTCGTGATTGCGGTGATGCTTGGCGCGCGCAAAGTGAAAAACAAACCGCCCCATAACCCGGGCTATGTGATGATCGGTGCGGCGATGCTCTGGGTTGGCTGGTTTGGCTTTAACGGCGGCTCGCAGCTCGCAGCCGATGGCGGCGCGGCCATGGCGATCACAGTGACCCATATCTCGGCCGCTATGGCCTCGCTCACTTGGGCGCTTTGGGAACGCATCCGCTTTGGCAAAGCCTCCCTTGTTGGCATCGTCACCGGAACAATCGCAGGCCTTGCTTCGATCACCCCCGCCTCGGGCTTTGTGACCCCTGTTCAAGCCCTGATCATCGGCGCGGTTGCCGGCATCCTGTGCCAAGAAGCCGTGGGCCTGATCCGCAACAAGATCAAGATCGACGACACGCTCGATGTCTTCGCGGTGCACGGCGTTGGCGGGATTTTCGGCACGATCATGATCGCCGCCTTTGTCGAGGATAGCACATGGATCGCCCAACTTGGATCGCTGGCTGTGGTCGGCATCTGGACAATCGCGATAACGGTGATCCTCGTTTTGATCACGCGCATCTTTGTGACCTTCCGGGTCAACGAAGAAACAGAACACGCCGGGCTCGACATCACCCAACACGGCGAAAGTGCCTATGATCACGTCTCTTAAGGCGCTCTAAACAAACGAAAAACGTCCAGTCCTTACAACAGGGCTGGCCGTTTTTCATTCTTCAAAGCGCGCAGGGGCGCCTAAACCGCCGCCCCATAAAGCGCCTTGGCCCGCGCCTCATAGGCCCGCACGATCCGCTGCATCGCCTCATTGAACACAACCCCAATGACCTTCTGCAAGATCACATTCTTAAACTCGTAATCGACAAAGAATTTAACCTCGCAACCGCCCTCATCAAGATCAGCAAAATCCCACCGCGCGACCAGATGCTTAAACGGCCCGTCCAGATATTCCGTATCAATCCGATGCGTGGCGGGCCACATCGTTACCCGGCTGCCAAAGCGCTCGCGAAACACTTTGAAAGAAACGACCAAATCCGCCTCCATCACCGAATGATCACTATTCTCAGTCGTTGAACGGATGCGCGCGGCCGAAATCCACGGCAGATATTCAGGATATTTCGCCACATCCGCCACCAGATCATACATCTGGCGCGCGCTATAGGGCATCACTCGGGTCTCATTATGTGTGGTCATTGGGCCATCTGCTTGGTGACATTCGCCCCCGATCAACTAAACTGAGGCGGGAAATGCAAGGGGGTGACATGCCGCAGCGCGACTATGTGATAGATCGAATGATTTCGGCCAAGGCCATTGCGGCGCGGATTGAAGAGCTCGCCCGCGAGATCCGCGATCATTATGCCGATACGGATAAGCTTGTTGTCGTCGGGCTTTTGCGCGGCTCGTTTGTCTTTATCGCCGATCTGGTGCGCGAATTGGACCTGCCGGTTGAGGTCGATTTCTTGGAGGCCTCCTCTTACGGCGATTCCATGCACTCCTCGCGAGAAGTCCGCATTCTCAAAGACTTACGCGGCGAAATTTCGGGGCGCGATGTTTTGGTCGTTGAGGATATCGTTGATACGGGCCACACGTTGACCCATGTGATGAGCCTGCTCAATTCGCGCCATCCGGCCCGCATTGAGACCATCGCCCTGCTCGACAAACCAACAAGGCGCGAGGTGCCGTTCAAGGCCACATGGACGGGTTTTGAAATCCCGGATGAATTCGTCGTTGGCTACGGAATTGATTTTGCGCAGCGCAATCGCAACCTGCCCTATATCGGCAAAGTCCGCTTTACCGGCGCGGAGGCAAGCGCCAAAACCACCGCTGAGGCGGTAAAGTGAACCCGCGCTGGTTCTTGCGCGCCTCAAAACTCGCGCGCAATCCGCCCTCGTGGAAACGGGTCGTGCTTGGGGCGGCGGTGATCGCCATGTGCCTTGCGCTTGTCGGGGTCGAATATTTCATCGGCTGGCCGGATTTTTTAACGCTGGATCGCCCGCCGCGCGGCATTGGCCGCTAACCGAAACGGAATGAGGATCAAAAGATGAAAAAAAACCTGCGCCGCCTGATCGCCCTCGCCCTTGTTGCCGCCATCGCCGCATGGTTTCTCACCGCGCCAAAACGCGCCGATCCAGACATTATCGCGGGTATCGCGCCGGATCTGGCCCTTGGCGAACAGACTTTCATCGCAGGCGGTTGCAGCGCTTGCCACGCGGTTGAAGGGGCCGATGATCGCCTTGTTCTTTCGGGCGGCATGGGGTTTGACTCCCCCTTCGGGATTTTCTATGCCCCAAATATTTCCCCATCAGAACAAGGGATTGGCGGATGGAGCGCGCTCGATCTGATCAATGCGATGCAGCATGGCACATCCCCCAAAGGCGCCCATTACTACCCCGCCTTCCCCTATACAACCTATCAAAATGCCGACCCGGCCGAGATCGTCTCGCTCCACGCCTATCTGCAAACCCTGCCCCAAGATGCAACCCCCTCGCGCGCCCATGATGTGGGCTTTCCCTTCAATATCCGGCGCAGCTTGGGCGGCTGGAAACTGCTGTTTATGCGCGCGGGTTGGACTATCGATCCCGGCGATCTGACTGATGAAGAAACCCGCGGCCGCTATCTTGCCGAAGCGCTTGGCCATTGCTCCGAATGCCACACGCCGCGCAATATCCTTGGCGGGCCGCAACGCAGCAAATGGCTCTCTGGTGCGCCAAATCCATCGGGCAAAGGCGAGATACCAAATATCACACCCGGCGGGCTGGATTGGTCTGAGGGCGAAATCCTTGAGTATCTCACATCCGGCTTCACGCCCGATTTTGATACAGTGGGCGGCCATATGACAGCCGTGGTTGAAAACCTTGCCCAACTGCCCGCAAGCGATCGCGCCGCCATCGCGGCCTATCTCAAACGGGTGCCGGCGCAGCCCTAAACCGCTTTAAGAAACCCGCGCAAGGCATTGATATCAAGGCTAAACCCGGCCAAGCTTTGCCATGCGCGCATCGCGAAGCCGGGCAAAATCATCGCCCGCGTGATACGAGGAGCGCGTCAGCGGGGTTGCCGAAACCATCAAGAAGCCTTTGCCATATGCGGCCTTTTCATAGGCGGCAAATTCCTCTGGTGTCACGAAGCGATCCACCGCGTGGTGCTTTGGCGTTGGCTGGAGATACTGGCCAATGGTCAGAAAATCGATGTCAGCGGCGCGCATGTCTTCCATCACCTGCATCACCGCTTGGCGATCCTCTCCAAGCCCAACCATGATGCCGGATTTGGTAAACATGCTGGGATCAAGCTCCTTGACCCGCTGCAAAAGCCGCAAGGAATGGAAATACCGCGCGCCGGGGCGCACTTCGGGATAAAGCCCGGGCACCGTTTCAAGATTGTGATTGAACACATCCGGCTTGGCCGCAACCACCTCTTCCAGCGCTTCAGGCGCGCATTTGATGAAATCGGGTGTTAGAATTTCGATCGTTGTATCAGGGGCTTGGCGGCGAATGGCGCGGATCGTCTGGGCGAAATGCGCAGCCCCCCCATCCTCAACATCATCGCGATCCACCGATGTGATCACCACATGGTTCAGCCCCAATTTCTTCACCGCATCGGCCACACGCCCCGGCTCAAACACATCGAGATCCTCAGGCGGTTTGCCGGTCGCGATGTTGCAGAAGGTACAAGCGCGGGTGCAAACCTCGCCCATAATCATCATCGTGGCATGGCCCTGCGACCAGCACTCGCCAACATTCGGGCAGCCCGCCTCTTCGCAGACGGTCGTTAACTTATGCTCGCGCATGATCGCGTGGGTCTTGGCATAACCGGCGCCGCCGGGCGCTTTAACGCGTATCCAGCTCGGCTTTTTGGGCTGGGCATTATCAGCGCGATGCGCCTTTTCAGGATGCCGTTCGCCGGGGATTTTCAGATCACGCATGATGCACTCCTTTGCCTCATATATAGCCATAGCGCCGCAGAATGTAACGTTCAAACGCTGCCTTCGCTGCAACCGCGAGAAATTTGCCGCCAAACGGTTGAAACCGCCCTTAGAATCGTTCTACCCCGGCCCCAAGAGCGCCTGCGTGGCGCGTGATTTGCGTAGATTATGAGGATACCAAGAGATGAAAAACGGCCAGAAACTGCCCCAAGTGACCTTCCACACCCGCGTGCGCGATGAAGCCATCGGCGGCGACAATCCGTTCCGCTGGGAAGACAAAACAACCGCCGATTATTTCGATGGCAAACGGGTCGTTCTTTTTGCCCTGCCCGGCGCCTTTACCCCCACATGCTCGACCTATCAATTGCCCGGTTTTGAGGATGGTTTTGCCGATTTCAAAGCGCTCGGGATTGATGAAATCTATTGCCTTTCGGTCAACGATTCCTTCGTGATGAACCAATGGGCAAAGGCGCAAGGCATCAAAAACATCAAAGTCATCCCCGACGGCGCGGGCGAATTTACCCGCCGCATGGGCATGCTCGTGCGCAAGGACAATCTGGGCTTTGGCCTGCGCTCCTGGCGCTATGCGGCTGTGGTCAATAACGGCCAGATCGAAGCTTGGTTTGAAGAGCCCGGCCTCGCCGACAATCACGGCGAAGATCCCTATGGCGTCTCCTCACCAGAGACAGTTTTGAGCTATCTTTCGGAAGCCTCAAAAGAAGCGGCCGCATAATACCGGTTTTGAGAAAACGTTAAACGGCTTGGCTGAGCGATCGGTTAGGCCGTTTTTCTTTGCGAGCGCAGCATGAGCACGCGAAATTTCGCACGCATAGCGGGGTTTCGCCATGCTCATAGCGGAACGCAGGCCTGCGCCCCCTGTTCAAGCAGCGCCGCCCCCGCCTCGGCCAGCAAATCGCCAAGCTCGCCAAACCATCCCGCCTCCTCATTGCTTTTGCGCCGCACCAAAGCGATCCTGCGCCGCGGCTCGGGCGCGCGAAACCGCATCAAAGCAAGCGAAGGCGCGGCTTGGCTTTCTGTCCGAAGGGCGATCTGCGGCAAAAACGTAAGCCCAAACCCTTCGGCCACAAGCCCGGCCAATGTCGCCAAAGACGAGGCCCCCAGATCAACCCGCGCGCCGCGCCGATCCAGCCCGCAAACCTCAAGCGCCTGATCCCCAAGGCAATGCCCCTCGTCGAGCAACAACAGTTGATCTTGGGGAATATGGGTTGGCCGCAACGCCTCGCCCTGCTCGCGCAAGCCCGCAATCCGCGCCGCCGATCCGGCCAAAACAAAGCGATCCTCAAACAGCGCGCGGACATCAAGCCCCGCCTCCGCAATCGGCAAGGAAAGCACCGCCGCATCAATCCGCCCTTGCGCCAATTCCGCAAGCAAAGTGGCGGTTTGGGCCTCGTGCACGCGGATATCGAGCGACAGATCAGCGGCGCGAATGCGGGTCAGCGCTTGGGGCAAAAGATAGGGCGCAATCGTTGGGATCACCCCCAAAGTCAGCCGCCCGGCCAGCCCGGATTGCAGCCGCACGGCCTGATGCAGGGCGCGGCTATCGGCCAAGAGCTTTTGCGCCCGTTCCAGCGCGATTTGCCCGGCGCGTGTGAGCCGAATATCGCGGGGCAATCTCTCGATCAATTGCGCGCCAAGGCGGGCCTCCAACTCTTTGATTTGAATGGATAAAGCCGGTTGCGAGATATTGACCTTGGCCGCAGCCGCACTAAAGGAGCGGGTTTCGGCGAGGGCTTCAAAATAGCTCAGCTGGCGCAGGGTGATATCCATAAGGTGAGGATATAGCTATGCCTAAAAATTGCAATTTCTATTTATTCCAAACTGGGCGCATGATGGGGCCAACGCGAACACACAGCCACACAGCAGCCATTGGAGGGCCCCATGCCAAACGACAAAAGAATGACAACAACAGCCGGCGCACCCATCGCCGACAATCAAAACTCGATCACCGCCGGCGCGCGCGGCCCTGTGCTGCTGCAAGACTATGAATTGATTGAAAAACTCGCCCACCAAAACCGCGAGCGCATCCCCGAGCGGGTCGTGCATGCCAAGGGCTGGGGCGCGCAGGGCACCTTCACAGTGACCAATGACATCAGCCAATATTCCTGCGCGGATATCTTCTCAAAGGTCGGCAAAACCTGCGATATTCTCAGCCGCTGGTCGACCGTTGCGGGCGAGCTTGGCGCGGCAGATGCCGAGCGCGATGTGCGCGGCTTTTCGGTGAAATTCTACACAGATGAGGGCAACTGGGATGTGGTGGGCAACAATACGCCCGTCTTTTTCGTGCGCGACGCGATCAAATTCCCCGATTTTATCCGCACCCAAAAGCGCCACCCAAAGAGCAACATGCGCTCGCCCGAAGCGATGTTCGATTTCTGGGCCGCGCAGCCCGAATGCATCCATCAGGTAACGATTCTAATGTCGGATCGCGGCATTCCGGTGAACCCAATGCATATGCACGGCTACGGCAGCCACACCTATTCGATGTGGAATGCCAAGGGCAAGCGGCACTGGGTCAAGTTCCATTTCCGCAATCAGCAGGGCATCAAAAACTACACCAACGAAGAGGCCGAAGCCCTGATCGGCAAAAACCGCGAGAGCTATCAAGAGGATCTGTTTGGCGCGATCGAAGCGGGCGATTTCCCCCGCTGGGAGCTCAACATCCAAGTGATGCCCGAGGCGGATGCAGAAAACGCGCCCTTCAACCCGTTTGATCTGACCAAAGTCTGGCCACATGCGGATTATCCGCTGATCCCTGTTGGCATGTTGGAATTCAATCGCAATCCCGACAACTACTTCCAAATGATTGAAAACGCGGCCTTTAGCCCCTCAAACCGGGTGCCCGGCATCGGCTTTTCGCCGGATAAAATGCTGCAAGCGCGGGTGTTTTCCTATGCGGATGCGCATCGTCATCGCCTTGGCACCCATTACGAGGCCCTGCCCGCCAATGCGCCGAAAAACCCGGTTTATTCCTATCACAAAGACGGCGAGATGAACTTTATGGGCGCGCGCACCGGCCATATTGATGCCTATTACGAGCCCAACCAATATCAGGCCTCTGCCAAGCCCGATCCATCCGTGGCCGAGCCGCCTTTGCGGATCAATGGCGATGCGGATCGCTATGCTCAGCCCGAAACGGACGCGGATTATGTGCAACCTCGCGCGCTTTATGCAGAAGTCTTGAATGACGAAGAGCGCGCCCGCCTGCATCAGAATATGGCCGCCGCCTTTGGGCCTTGCTCGGCGTCCGTGAAGGAGCGTTGGCTTGCTGTGCTTGAAAAAGTGCACCCGGATTATGCAGCGGGTGTTCGCGCGGCGGATGCGGGCTAACCCTTTGCGATAAAGCAATAAAAAAGGGCGCAATCAGAAATGACTGCGCCCTTTGAATGATCGGCATCGCGCCCACTCAGCCGATCAAATAGCTGCCGCCATGTTCTTCATAATGGCGCTTGAGCCGCTGCAACGCGATGCGCAGAACGATCTTGCCAGAGCGCGCCGACCAGCCCATCCGCTTCTCCGCCGCCTCCATCCCTTCCAGAAAACAACAGCAGCGCAGCGCCACATCGCCAAGCCCCGGCCCCAAATCCGCCAAAGCCTTGGCAACACGATCGCGCGCATCCGCCGGGCCGCGCGGGGCCTCCTTTGCTGTGCTATTGCCAGCCGTGCCACCGGTTAGGAAATGATCCCAATTCTGCGCCACATTCGGCCCCATCTGCGCCAGCTCAAAATCCTCGCGCAAACGCTCCGCCGCAGCAACAAGATCAGGGCTCAAAAACGGGCTGCCATCGCGATCGCGGCGGCGCGACAAGGTTTGAACCGGGCTTTCGGCCACATTATAACGAACCCGCTTTGGCTTTTCGCCCGAAACCTGCGCGCCGAATTCGGCCTCGTCCCAAGCACTATCAAATTGCGCCGGTGCTTCGCCAAATCCCGCCCGCGCGCTTTCATCCGCCGCAAGCAATTGGCGCAGCGCCGTGCGGCCCGCCGCTGTGATATGATAACGGGTGATCCGCCCTTGCGGCCCGCAGGCGATCCACTCTTTAAGCGCCAAAGCCTGCGCAATCGCGCGCTCTAAAACGGCCGTGCGGGTCGTGCGCCCATCGGGCAGATCGCGCACAACAACAGCTTTGTCCATGTCTTTGGCAACGGCCAAACAGGCGCCAGGCTCGCTCAGCCTGCGCAAAATACGGCGCGCCTCGCGATCAATCGTCGCTTGATCCGGCGTATCGTTTGAATGGGGCGTCTGGTCATTCATTGAAAGGGTATCCTCGCTCAGTTGTCCTGCGGATGCAGAAAGGTCTTTGCGATTGATACGGCCCAGGCGGTTCAGCGCTTCATCGACGAGCGGATCGTCGCGGCGCGCTTCAACCTTATGCACTTGGCGCATGATTGTTGAGGCATGGCAGCCCGCCTCGCGCGCCAAAGCGCGGATTGAGCAGCCCATTTCGGTATGCACCAGGTAATTTTTGGCCTCGACCGGAACCCAGTTTGGCAAACTCGGCACGGCAGGTAGTTCATATCCAGCATTCATTGATTTTCCCCCAATGATCTTCAAGCAGCATGTGCTGCATTCCAGCATTTCAGCTCACCCTCCTACATGTCGTGACGCATGTTTTGGCAGCGGAGGTTTGCCAGAGCCAATAACAACCTAAGGTTGTATTTATTACCTGAGCGTTAATATCTATCGCGATCTCTATGATTGTTTCTACTTTATAAACATATCAGTAAGGGATCGAACGCCCCAAAACGGGGATACGCAACACCCGCTTAGGTTGTGCAAACGTGGTTTCAGCAATTAGGAGGACCACCCAATGAAAGACGTCGCAACCCTGCTCGCATCCCTACGCCGCCCGCGCCTTTTGATCCGCGCCGCCCGCTTTGGCCTTGATGAATATGATCGCACACGTGATCTCAAACGCTTGATCAGCGCGATCAGCCCGCCGCCCCCCGCAAAGGCCGTCACCCGGCTGATGGATGAAGAAGCGCGCCTAGAAGAAACGCGCAAAACCGGCGATGCGAGCTACTCGGTTTCGCGCCATGTTGAGATCCTGATCGCCATCATGGGCGAGGCGCGCCTTTTGCCGCAAAAAGAGGCCGCAGCCTAAAGCCAAATCACATACCAAAAGCGGCGCCCGGATGAACTGGGCGCCGCTTTATATTAATCTCTATCATTCGATCAAATCGCGAAATAATCAGCCGATTTCGTCGGGCATTTCGCCTTTGCGCCGCGCCACATATTCATCGAGCCCGTCCTTGATGCCCTGATCCAATGCAGGCGCCTGAAAGCCCGCCAAAAGCTTGGCAACCCGATCAGAGGCAAGCATCTGCGTGTCGCGCGCGCCCTCTTCTTCCCAAGTCTCAAATGGTTTGTAATCAAACACTTCCGAGCGCCAAAAGGCCGACTTGTAGTTTGATTGCGTATGTTCGCAGCCAAGGAAATGCCCGCCGGGCCCGACCTCGCGCAGCGCATCCATCGCTTGGGCATTTTCCGACATATCAATCCCAGAAGCGAGCTTTTGCAGCGCCCCAAGCTGATCCGCATCCATCACGAATTTCTCATAAGAACTCACCAAGCCGCCCTCGAGCCAGCCACAGGCATGGAGCATGAAATTGACCCCGGAAAACAGCGCCGTGTTCAGCGTATTTGCGGTCTCATAGGCGGCCTGCGCATCGGGGAGTTTTGAGCCATTGAATGCGCCACCCGAACGATAGGGCAGGTTCAGCCGCCGGGCCAATTGCCCGGCCCCATAAGTGATCTGGCTTGCCTCAGGTGTCCCGAAGGTCGGAGCGCCGGAATTCATATCAATCGAAGTCACGAATGCGCCGAAAATCACCGGTGCGCCTTTGCGGATCAGCTGGCTATAGGCAACCCCTGCCATGACCTCGGCCAAGACCTGCGCCAATGTCCCCGCGACCGTGACAGGCGCCATCGCCCCACCAACAATAAACGGCGAAATAATGCAGGCCTGCCCGGCCCGCGCATAGACCTCAAGCGCGCCCATCATCGTCGCGTCAAAACTTAACGGGGAGTTAATGTTAATCAGGCTCGTCATGACTGTATTTTCGTTAACAAACGACTCACCAAAGAGAATTTTGCACATCTCAACACTGTCCGCCGCGCGGCTTGGATCGGTCACCGAGCCCATAAACGGCTTATCGGACAGCTCCATATGCGCGCGCACCATATCCAAATGGCGCTTGTTCACCGCCACATCCGTCGGCTCGCACAGCGTCCCGCCGGAATGGTGCACATGTTTGGACATATAGCCAAGCTTCACAAAATTGCGGAAATCCTCAATCGTCGCATAGCGCCGCCCGCCGGAGGCATCGCGCACAAAAGGCGGGCCATAAACCGGCGCCAAAACAAGACTGCGCCCGCCAATCTCAACATTGCGCTCAGGATTGCGCGCGTGCTGGGTGATCGAGCTGGGGGCCGTTGCGCATAATTTTCGCGCCAATCCGCGCGGAATATGCACCCGATCGCCGCGCACATCCGCCCCCGCTTCGCGCCAGCGCGCCAAAGCCGCAGGGTTTTCGCTAAAGGTAACGCCGATTTCCTCGAGAATCGTCTCCGCATTGGCCTCGATAATCTCGATCGCCTCGGAGGAGAGCATATCCACATTGGGCACTTGGCGCTGAATATAGGGCGCGGCCTCGATGCGCATGATGCTGCGCTCGGCCCGTCGCGCCGCCCCGCCGCCCGAACGGCCCCGCCGAATTGTCTCAACCATAGTGATTCCTCGCCTGCCGCTTTTCTCCATTGTTACGCAGCCAAGCCCGCGCAATTTGCAGCATTTCCGGCGCATCGCTCCAAAAAGGCGACATCCCGTCTGCCCAAAGCGCAAAACCCGCCCCCAAAGCCGCAGAATCCGCGCGCCCTCCCCTTGCGCCAAATCCGCGCGCGCCCTATTGCATTGCCATGAGCAAAACATCCCATGACCGCCTTCTTATTATCGACTTTGGTAGCCAGGTTACGCAGCTGATCGCGCGCCGCCTGCGCGAGCTGAATGTCTATTGCGAAATTCACCCCTATCAAAACGTCACAGATGCGTTTTTGGCCGAATTCGCGCCAAAAGCCGTGATCCTCTCGGGCGGGCCGGCTTCGGTACTGGATGAAAAATCGCCGCGCCCCCCAGCGAGCGTTTTCACTATCGGCGTGCCTGTTTTGGGCATCTGTTATGGCCAGCAAGTGATGATGCATATGCTGGGTGGCAAGGTCGAGCGCGGCCATGGCACGGCCGAGTTTGGGCGGGCCTATGTAACTCCAGAAGACTCCCGCATTGATCTGCTAAATGGTTGGTTTATCGAGGGAAAAGAGCAGGTCTGGATGAGCCACGGCGATCATGTTTCGGCCATTGCGCCGGGCTTTGAGGTGTTTGGAACCTCGCCCAATGCGCCCTTTGCGGTTACTGCCGATACCGCGCGCAATTTCTACGCCGTGCAGTTTCACCCAGAAGTCCATCACACGCCAAACGGCGCCACCCTTTATGAAAATTTCATCCGCAAGGCTGGGTTTTCCGGCGATTGGACGATGGAAGCCTACCGCGAGCAAGCGATCAAGGCGATCCGTGCACAGGTTGGCGACAAACAGGTGATTTGCGCGCTTTCCGGCGGGGTTGATAGCTCGGTCACGGCGATTTTGCTGCATGAGGCGATTGGCGATCAGCTCACGTGCGTCTTTGTCGATCACGGGCTCTTGCGGCTGAATGAAGCGGCCGAAGTCGTTAAGATGTTCCGCGAAAGCTACAACCTCAATCTGATCCACGCCGATGAAAGCGATCTCTTCTTGGGCAAGCTTGAGGGCGTCTCTGACCCCGAAACCAAGCGCAAAATCATCGGCGGGCTCTTCATTGATGTGTTCCAGAAATACGCCAATGATATTGAAGGCGCTGAGTTCCTTGCCCAGGGCACGCTTTATCCAGATGTCATTGAATCCGTTAGCTTTTTTGGCGGCCCTTCGGTTACGATCAAATCCCATCACAACGTTGGCGGCCTGCCCGAAAAGATGGGTCTCAAGCTGGTCGAACCGCTGCGCGAATTGTTCAAAGACGAGGTGCGCGCGCTTGGCCATGAGCTTGGCTTGCCCGCCTCTTTCATCGGGCGCCATCCGTTCCCTGGCCCCGGCCTTGCGATCCGCTGCCCCGGCGAGATCACCCGCGAAAAGCTGGAAATTCTGCGCAAAGCCGATGCGGTTTACATCGATCAGATCCGCAAACACGGGCTTTACGATGAGATCTGGCAAGCCTTCGTGGCGATCCTGCCGGTGCGCACTGTTGGCGTGATGGGCGACGGGCGAACATATGATTTCGCCTGCGCATTGCGCGCGGTCACTTCCGTTGATGGGATGACGGCCGATTATTACCCTTTCAGCCATGAATTCCTTGGCGAAACCGCGACCCGGATCATCAACGAGGTCCAAGGGATCAACCGCGTCACCTATGATATCACCTCAAAACCGCCCGGCACGATTGAATGGGAATAGGCGCGTAATCCGCTTCCCTTTTGCCGCGCGCTTGGCCTAACCTCGCGCAGGGCAAACGCCTGTTTGGGGGATTTGATGCCTAAAATCATGCTGCGCGGCGCGCTTCTTTGCATGCCTGAAGAAATCGAGCTGGTGCTTGGCGCCCTGCCCGATCACATCCGCAAAACCCGGGCGGAACCGGGCTGTATTGCCTTTTCTGTCAGCCAGTCGGATGAGGATCCCTGCCGCTTTGATGTGGCCGAGGTCTTTGCCAATCGCGCCGCGTTTGAGGCCCATCAGACCCGCACCCGCGCCTCCGAATGGTTTGCCCAAACCGGCCAAATCAAACGCAAATATGAGATTTCAGAGGGATGAGCGCCGCAGGTTCAGCCGCCCAATCCGCGCCCAATCGCCCGGTGCTTGCCGCCCTTTGGATGATCGGCGCGCTGATCGGCTTTTCCTCCATGGCGATTGCCGGGCGCGAGCTGGCCGCGGGGCTTGATACATTCGAGATCATGTTCTACCGCTCCGGTCTTGGGCTGGTGACGATCCTTTTGGTCTCCTCCGCCTTTGGCACGCGTCACACGATCACAGCCCGCGCCATGCCCCTGCATTTCGCCCGCAATATCAGTCACTTCATCGGCCAAAACCTCTGGCTCTATGCGCTAACATTGATCCCGCTGGCGCAACTTTTCGCAGTTGAATTCACCTCTCCGGTGATCGTTGCCCTGCTCGCGCCGCTCTTGCTGAATGAGCGGATGAGCGCGATGCGCGCCCTCACAGCAGCGCTTGGCTTCATCGGCATTTTGATCGTCGCCAACCCCTTTGATGGCGCAGGGCTCTCCCCCGGGGTCATCGCTGCGATCCTCTGCGCCTTTGGCTTTGCCGGCTCGATCATTTTCACCAAAAAGCTCACCAGCCAAGCGCATGCTTCGGTGACCTGTATCCTCTTTTGGCTCTCGGTGATCCAGCTTGGCCTTGGTGCGATCTGCGCAGGCTTTGATGGCGATATTGCTTTGCCAACGTTTGAGCAGCTTCCATGGCTTGCGTTGATCGGGCTTGCCGGGCTTGGCGCGCATTTCAGCCTGACAACGGCGCTATCGCTCGCGCCCGCCACAGTGGTGATCCCGGTCGATTTCCTGCGCCTGCCGCTCATTGCCATAATCGGGATGAACTTCTACGCAGAACCCTTTGCAATCAATGTCTTTATCGGGGCCGCGCTGATCTTTGGCGCGAACTATATCAACATCCTGCGCGAGGCCCGCGCCGCCAAAAAACCGCGCCCTAGCTAAGCGCAAATATCGGATTGCGGCGCGCCATTAACGGGCCTAGCGTGCCCATATGATTGCCCAAAAACAAATCAGCCTCGCCGCTTGGATCGGCCTTGGATTGCTTGCCCTGATCTGGGGCGGCTCTTTTATGGCCAATGCAGTTATGCTCAAAGAAATGAGCGTTTATTGGATCGTCGCCTCGCGGGTCAGCCTTGGCGCGCTGGTGCTTTGGATCTATGTGATCGCGCGCGGTTATCGCTTGCCTCGCGGCGCGCGCATTTGGGCCGATTTGCTGATTATGGGGCTGTTTAACAATGTCGTCCCCTTCATTCTGATCGCTTGGGGCCAACAGCATATCGCCTCGGGCCTCGCCTCGATCCTCAATGCCGCCACGGCCTTTTTCGCCATCATCATCGCGGCCATTGTCTTTTCTGATGAGCGGCTGACCGCGCGCAAAATCGCCGGGGTTTCGCTTGGCTTTGGCGGTGTTGTGCTGGTGATTGGGCTGAGCGCGCTGAAGGGCTTTTCGCTTGCCTCCATCGGCCAGCTCGCCGTTCTGGGCGCGGCCGTTTCTTATGGGCTTTCGGCCACTTTCGCGCGCGCGCGCCTCTCCGGCATCCGCCCCGAAATCGCAGCGACAGGCATGCTGACCTGCTCCTCACTGGTGATGATCCCGCTGGCCTATGCGATCAGCGGCGCGCCAAACCTCGCGCTCACCAGCCAGACACTCATGGCCACCCTCTACCTCGCGATCCTCTCAACCGGCATCGCTTATCTGCTCTATTATCGCATCCTTGCCGCCGCCGGCACAGGCAACACAGCCCTCGTCACCCTGCTTGTCACGCCGGTTGCCGTGGCCCTTGGCGCGCTGCTTTTGCGCGAAAGCCTCGCCCCCCAAGCTTACGGCGGCTTTGCCCTGATCGCCCTTGGCATGCTTGTGATCGATGGGCGGCTCTTGCGCATTTTCGCACGCGAAGATCGCGCCTAACATTGACCCCGCCCCAATCCGGGCGCTACCAAGGGGGCAAGAGCAGGTAAGGGCGCGAAAATGATCTATAAAGACGCAAAAAGCTGGCAAAACGCGGCGCAAAAACGGGTGATGCTGTTTGGCATGTCGGGCCTTGGCAAAACCTATGTCTCGACCATGCTGCGCGAAAGCCGCGCCTGGTTTCACTACTCCGTCGATTACCGGATTGGCACGCGCTATATGGGCGAACATATCGCCGATAATTTCAAAGCCGAGGCGATGAAAAATCCCTTTCTGGCCGAGCTGTTGCGCAGCGATAGCATCTATGTTGGCTCCAACATTACCTTTGAAAACCTCGCCCCGCTCAGCACCTATCTTGGCAAGCCGGGCGATCCGGCGCGCGGCGGATTGCCGATCGCAGAATACCGCAAACGCCAAGCCCAACACGCCACGGCCGAGATCGCCGCCCTGCATGACAGCGCCCATTTCATTGAGCGCGCCGATAAGCTCTATGGCTATCAGAATTTCGTCTGCGACAGCGGCGGCTCGATCTGCGAAGTGGCTGATCCCTTTGCAGATCACGATCCGGTGCTGCAAGCGCTTGCCGACACAATGCTGCTTGTGTGGATTGAGGGCTCGGACGCCCATACCGCCGAGCTGATCCGCCGCTTTGATCGCGCGCCCAAACCGATGTATTATCAGCCCGAGTTTCTTGATGCCGCTTGGGAGGAATACCTAAGCGAAAACAATGCTGTTGAGGACGACGTTGATCCAGATAGCTTCATCCGTTGGACCTATGCGCGCGCCCTTGCGCATCGCCAGCCGCGCTATGAAGCCATGGCCAAACGCTACGGGATCAAAGTCTGCGCAGAAGAGATCGCCGCGCTCAAAACCCCTGCTGATTTCGAAGCCCTGATCGGGCGCGCCATCACCCGCAGGCTTGAGAATGCGGGTGACTAACCCTATCTCACCCCTCTGTAAGCCCCATTAAGCCCAACCAACAATACCGGATAAACCTGATGCCGATCACCCTGCCCGAAAACCTGCCCGCCTTTGATGTTCTCTCCAATGAGGGCGTCATGGTGATGGGCGTGGGCCGCGCAGCAGAGCAGGAAATCCGCCCCATTCGCATCGGTCTGCTCAACCTGATGCCCAAGAAAATCCAGACCGAAAACCAGTTTGCCCGCCTCATCGGCGCAACCCCTCTGCAAATCGAATTCAGCCTGATCCGCATGTCGGATCACGAGGCCAAAAACACCGCCGCGGAACATATGGAAGAGTTCTACCGCCCCTTTTCCGAAGTCCGCGCCACGGGTGAAAAATTCGACGGGCTGATCATCACTGGCGCCCCGATTGAGCATCTCCCCTTTGAGGAGGTGACCTATTGGGATGAGCTGACGCAGGTTTTTGAATGGACCCAGAGCCATGTGCATTCGACCATGGGCGTCTGCTGGGGCGGCATGGCGATGATCAACCATTTCCACGGCACGCCCAAACACATCCTGCCCAACAAATTGCTCGGCTGTTATCGCCACCAAAACCTTGCGCCAAGCTCGCCATATCTGCGCGGCTTCTCCGATGATTTCGTCATCCCCGTGAGCCGCTGGACAGAGATGCGCCAAGCCGAGATTGATGCCGATCCCGCGCTGATCACCCTGCTTGGCTCGGATGAGGTTGGCCCCTGTCTTGTCCAAGATCCAGAGCATCGCGCACTCTATATTTTCAACCATCTGGAATACGATAGCCTGACCCTGAAAGAGGAATACGACCGCGATATTGCGGCCGGAAAGCCGATTGATGTGCCGCGCAACTACTATCCGGATGATGATCCTAGCCAATTGCCGATGAACCGCTGGCGCAGCCATGCGCATCTTCTTTATGGCAATTGGATCAATGAGATATACCAAACGACCCATTATGATCTGGCCAAAATTGGCACAGTTTAACCCACGCCTTTGAAAGCAGCCCCCCGCCAAGGCCGCGTTTGCACCCAAAGACAATAAGCGCAATACTCGCCCCATCCGCCCCGATCCACAGAGGCCACATATGACACTTCCCTTTGACGGCGCCATCAGCGCATTTTTCCAAAACGACACGCCAGAAGAAATGCGCAAAGCGATCGAAGAGAGCGACAAAAAGGAAATCCTCTCGGGCACATATCCCTATGAACGCTGGCTGAAAAAATCCGACTATGAGGAGCAAATGAAAGCCTTGCAGCTTCAGCTTGTGCGCCTGCAAAGCGATATCAAAGCCAGCGGCAAACGGGTTGTGATCCTCTTTGAGGGGCGAGATGCTGCCGGAAAAGGCGGCACAATCAAGCGCTTACGCGAGAACCTTAATCCAAGAAACGCGCGGATCGTGGCCCTGCCCAAACCGACCGAAGATGAAAGCACCCAGTGGTATTTTCAGCGCTATGTGGAGCATCTGCCCAGTGCTGGCGAAATGGTGATTTTTGATCGCAGCTGGTACAATCGCGGCGTGGTTGAGCATGTCTTTGGCTTTTGTGATGCGCCGCAGC
This sequence comes from Paracoccaceae bacterium, assembly GCA_050633265.1. Classification (GTDB taxonomy): domain Bacteria; phylum Pseudomonadota; class Alphaproteobacteria; order Rhodobacterales; family Rhodobacteraceae; genus JBLHZY01. The sequence continues at coordinate 341,765 of JBOEGE010000001.1, forward strand.
GCAAGCGGTTCTTTCACCAGCTTCCCGAATTTGAGGATATGATCGCCTCTGAGGGCATCACCCTGATCAAAATCTGGCTCAGTGTTGGGCGCGCCGAACAGCTGCGCCGCTTTATCGCGCGCGAAAGCGATCCGCTCAAACAGTGGAAACTCTCTTGGATTGATGTTGAGGGGCTCAAGAAATGGGATGCTTATACCGCCGCCATCGCCGAGACATTCGAACGTTCGCACCGCGATGTGACCCCTTGGACGATCATCCGCTCAGACGATAAATTTCGCGCCCGCATTGCCGCGCTGCAAAGCATTCTGCATGTGATCGATTTTGACGGCAAAGACACCGATAAAATAGGCGCGATTGATCCGAAAATCTGCGGCGGGCCGGACATCTGGCATGCATAAACGCGGCTACCATCACGGCAATCTCAAACAGGCATTGATCGATGCGGCGCTGATCCTGATTGAGGAAAAAGGCCCAACCGGCTTTACCCTCTCAGAGGCCGCCAAACGCGCCGGTGTCACCCCGGCCGCCGTCTATCGCCACTTTGCCGGGCGCGAAGATCTGATCGCCGAAATTGCCCGCCAAGGCTATGAAATCTTTGCCGATTTGATGGAATACGCCCGCGCCAAAGGCGATCCATCCCCGCTTGCCGCTTTTGAGGCCACCGGGCGCGCCTATCTTGCCTTTGCGCGCAAACATCCGGGCCATTATATCGCGATGTTTGAAAGCGGCATCTCGATCAATCGCTCACCCGAGCTCAATTTGGTTGCCACCCGCGCGCTTGGCGTGCTTGAGGGCGCCGCGGCCGAGCTATCCAAGCAAATCCCGGCAGACAAACGCCCACCGGCCGCGATGTTCTCGGCTCATATCTGGGCGCTCAGTCACGGGGTGGTTGAGCTGTTTGCGCGCGGCTCACCGGGGACCAAAAGCCCCTTCCCGCCAGAGGATCTGCTTGAAACGGGCATCGGGATTTACCTGCGCGGGCTTGGCCTGATCTCACCGGATAAATAGCCGCCTAATCCGCGCCAAACACCACCAAAGATCCCGCATCCCAAGCGATCCGCGCCCGTGCGCCGCGCGCCAAAACCTCGCGCCCAACCAGGTTTTTCATCGAGATTGTCAGCGTCGCCGCACCCGCGCCCTGCGCAAGCCGCATCTCATAATAGGTCATATCGCCGTAATACGTGACCTCGATCACCTCGCCCTCAGTGACCTCGCGCGTGGTTTGCTCGTCTGGCGCCAGGATCGAAAGCGTCTCTGGGCGAATGCCGATGCTGGCCGCGCCCGGAGCGATCCCCCCGGGGCATTGCTCTTCGCTGATCTTTGCCGCACCAAGCCCTTCAACCAAAACATTGATATCGCGCCCATCCGTGATCTCAACCGTGCCGGGCAAAAAGTTCATCACCCCGATAAATTCCCCAACCCGGCGGCTGATCGGGCGGCGATAAAGCCTTTGCGGATCAGCGAGTTGCGCGATTTCACCGTCAAACATTACCGCAATGCGATCCGACATAATCAACGCCTCTTCCTGATCATGGGTGACCAGAATAAAGGTAATCCCCACATGGCGCTGAAGGCGGCGCAGCTCGCGCTGCATCTGATCGCGCATCTTTTTATCCAGCGCCGAGAGCGGCTCATCCAGCAGCAAAACTTTCGGCTTGAGCACAAGCGCCCGCGCAAGAGCAACCCGCTGGCGCTGCCCGCCAGAAAGCGCCGAGGCCGCCCGCGCGCCAAAGCCGGTAAGCCCAACCATTTCAAGCGCTTCCTCAACCAAGCCCCGCTTATCCGCGCGGCTCAGATCGCTGCGTTTGCGCAGCCCAAAGCCAACATTCTGCGCCACATTGAGATGGGGAAAAATCGCATAGGACTGAAACACCATATTGGTCGGGCGTTTATTGGCCGGCACCCCTTCCATATCCGCGCCGCCAATCATCACGACCCCGTCCGAGACATCCTCAAACCCCGCAATCACCCGCAAAAGCGTTGTCTTGCCGCAGCCTGAGGGGCCAAGCAGAGAGAAGAATTCCCCCGCTGCGATCTCAAGATCAATGCCCCGCAACGCGTGATAATCGCCATAGAATTTCTGCACATCCCGAAGCGAAATGATCGGTTTTTCAGCTGTCACAGGAAGCCTCCAGTTTGCTCTCCACCTGCGCGCGCAAGCCCGCGGCGGCGGAAATATTCAGCGATGATAAGAAGCAGGATCGAGGCGACCACAAGGATCGTGCCAAGCGCCATAACGGCGGGCAATTGCTTGGGAAAGCGCAGCATCGACCAAAGATAAACCGGTAGCGTCGGCTCGCTTGAAGAGAGGAAAAACGCGATGATGAACTCATCCATCGAGATGGTGAAAGAAATCAGCAAAGCCGATATAATCCCCGGCATCACCAGCGGCAAAGTGATCAAGCGAAAGGTCGAAAACCGCGTCTCACCAAGATCAATCGCCGCCTCTTCCATTGCCCCATCAAGCGCCCCAAAAGCCGACGTTAGGATCGCAATCGCAAAGGGCGTACAGATCAGCGTATGGCCTGCGATCACCGCCCAAAGCCCGGTATCAAGCCCGGCGCGCAGGATCACAACCAGCAGGGAGACCGCAACAATAATTTCCGGCAAAACCAGCGGCAACATAATGAAACCCATGATCGGGCGCTGGCCGAAAAAGCGCTTTCGCGTTGCCGCCATCGCCCCGCAAACCCCTAATATCGTGGCACAAATCGCTGATGTCACCGCCACAAAGAGCGAGCTTTTCACCGCCCCGTGCAGCGCGTCAATCCCTGCCAGCTCGCCAAACCATTTGCCAGTAAACCCCGAAAGCGGAAAGGCAATCACCGTTGCATCATTAAAAGCAAACAGCGGCAAAAGCAGGATCGGCGCATAGAGAAACAGCAGATAGGCCCAAGCATATCCGCGCAGCCAGCCGCCCTTGCCCTTGCCCCATTTCATCGACTGCGCACCTTGCCAAAAACCCGCCCCATCGCCCAGACAAACACCAATGCGATCATCCCAACAATCAGCATCGCAAGAACCGCAAGCGCGGCCCCCATCGGCGCATCATTGAGCCGCAGAAATTGCGTCTGAATCATATTGGCAATCATCAGCCCGCCCGGCCCACCGACCAATTTTGGCGTGATATAATCGCCAATGGTCGGAATAAAAACAATCAAAGAGGCCGCCACAACCCCGGGCATCGCCAGCGGCAAAGTCACCCGGGTAAAAGCGCGCAAACGGCTCTCGCCCAGGTCGCGCGCCGCCTCGAGAAGCGCGCGATCAATCTTTTCCAGCGCCACATAGATCGGCAGGATCGCAAAAGGCGCATAAGCATGGGCCAGCGTGATCACCACCGCATTGGCATTGTAAAGAATAAAGCTGAGCGGCTCCTCGATCAGGCCCGAAACCGTAAGCCCTGAATTGAGCACGCCGTTATAACCAAGGATCACTTTCCACAGAAACACCCGGATCAAATAGGAGGTCCAGAACGGGATGGTGATCAGAAAAATCCAAAGCGATTTGCGCGGCGCAGGCACATGAAACGAAACGAAATAAGCGATCGGAAATGCCGTGATCACGGTTACAAATGTCACCACGCCAGAGATGGCCAAAGAGCGCGCCATCAGCTCGTGATAAATCGGCTGGGTGAAGGCTTTGATGTAATTGGCAAGCGTTAATTCCGTATCGAAACTGCGAATTCCCGTTTGCGTCCAAAAGCTTATCCAGATGATCGCGCCAAGCGGAATGGCCAAAAGCAGCAAGGCATAAAGCGCCACAGGGCTGATGATCGCGATCCCGCGCGCCTGATCCGAGCGGGCAAACCTGGCAAATCTCATCACAGCTCCCCCTGCAAAACCGCCGCCTCAAAGGCATCCAGAACCTGCGCGCCATAATCGGTATTCCCGTGCAACCGATCCCGCTTTGGATGCGCCGCACCGCCCCCGGTTAGTCTTTTCGACCCTTGCATAAATTTGCTCTGGGTAAAGATGCCCTCAATGCGGGTCTTTTCTGGCTGGGGCACAAAACCAAGCCCAAGCTCGGCGCAGACCGCGCTGACCTGCGCTTCAAACTGCCCCATCAGCGCATCCCCATCGCCCATCCGGGCCGTATAGCGAAAGCCCTCATAGCCCTCTTTATCTTGGCGCACGGTGATGTCCAAATTCGGCTGCGGCAGCACCCAAGCCGGCTGCCCGGTGACCTCATGCAACCGCTTGGCCAGATGCAATGCGCTGGTCTTGGCAAGCCGATCGCGCAGGTCTTGCTCAAAACAGGCGCGCGAGCGCAGCGGGCGATTGTGCTTTTCAATATCCGCCAAGGCTTTCACCGATGGCAGCCCAAGATAGACCCCGGCGCGATAGCTCCAAATCGCCGTTTGAACGCTCAGCTTTTGGCCAATAACCGCAAAGAAATCATAGCTTTGCAGCGGAATGGCCGCGATCCCATTCACGCTTTCAAGCGCATCGCGTGTTGCCTCATTCTTGGGCCGGATCGCCACCCCATCAAAGGTGCAGCCCCACCAATTGCCCCCCGGCATTCCGAAGAAATCCAGATCCATACCGCCCCAGCGACCCGGCTCTGCGCGCCAAGCGCCCATCAAAGCCGCCACATGAGAATTGCCGATGATACAGCCGCGTTTCTTCATTTTGAGAAAGCCTCAAGCAGCATTTCTTCGCAGATCAGATCTTCATCCGCCTCCTGCGCTGCCGCCTCTTGGGCCTCAATCGGGGCATCCCCGGGCGCCGCTGCGCGCTCGATTTCACCATCGCCCGCCTCAAACCCATGCGCGCCCAAAAACACCCCCATCACCTGCGCAACACCCTCAGGGCGCACCGAGCGCAGATTGTCCTCAAACATCTGCTGAGGGGCGGCCCATGTTGTGACGATCTCATAGGACGGGAAGTAATCCACATCCTCATATGCATCGCTAAAAGCCCCCGCCGCTGCGCGCAATGTCGATTTGGACCAGGTCGTTGCTGCGAGCACATGTTCATCGGATGCGGTCGCTGTCAGTGGCACAGGCGAGACGGTAAGCAGCAGCTTGATTTCGGGCTGAATCATCTGCAAAAGCGTGCGCATCTTTTCCAGATCGGCGATCAATTCGGGATGGGTGAAATTGTGAAACACATGGCGTTCGGGCGCGTATTCCCCGGCAATCACCCCGGGCGCAATCGCATAAACGCGGCCCAATTCGGTATCCATCCAGGCCTCTGTTAATCCCAGCGTAAAGACAAACACATCCGCGCGCGCCAGCATCCCGCCAACCCGGCTGAGATGATATTCGCGCAAGGCCAAAACCTCCGCCACGCTCTCGCAGCCCTCAGGCTCAACCCCTGGGCGCAGCGCATCGTAATACCGCCCCCCCCGCTCCCAGACCAAAGCCTCATCAAGGCGCAGATCAATCACATCTTGGAGCAGCTCAACCATCTGGCGCGGCGTATAAATATTGCCATAGCGCGCCGAATAAATGCCGAAATTAAAGCGCTTGGCCTGTGCGGGCGTTAGCCCCGAAGGCGCAGGCTCGCAATCCAAAACCTCAACGCCGGATTGGCGCAGATAGCGCCCGATGTGCTGGGCAAAACAAGAACCCGCCGTGGCAACTTTCGTCTCAGCTTTGATCGGAAATTTCGGCGCGAACAGCCCCGGATAGGCCGCGCGATCCGTGCTGACCACGCCTGTGCGCCAAAAGGCCTGCGATGGCAGATCGCCGTAGGGGTTAAGCACTGGATGAACTCTCAGCTGAGGATAGATGCGATCAATATGCGGCAATCAGCGAGAGCGTGCAATATCCGCTGTGGGATTGCGATCTCTTACCAAATCGCGCCCCAACCCCTTTGATATGGCCCTGTCCTTTGCGCCCAGATTTCGGCCGATATTGGCCACCCGTTTGAGCGGCCGCACATACAGGAAAGCCCTGCGCATTTAGCGCGACATTTGCGTTTTTAAGTACCCGTGTTACACATTTGGTTAAGGATACTAGTAAAATGTGAATTGGTTTGTCGGTTGTTTGCCACTCCAAAAGCAACTTGCGCTGATTCCGAAAGGAGTGCTTTTGACCGAGTCATCAAACGATCCAAACCTAGATACTATCCCGCATCCCGTTGAAACCGCTTATGAAATTGGGCAGGACAACGTAAAGCCCTTTGGCTTTGATATCCACAATCCGGTATTTGCCATCTCAAGCATCGCCATCGTTGCTTTTGTGATCATCACGCTGATGTTCCAAGCCGCAGCCACGGATTTCTTTGGCTGGCTCCGGCCCTTTCTCACCTCGACCTTTGATTGGTTCTTCCTCAGCGCGGGCAATGTGTTTGTGCTGTTTTGCTTGTTTCTTGTTATCTCGCCGATGGGCAAAATTCGCCTTGGTGGCAAAGAAGCGCGGCCCGAATATGGCTATCTGGGCTGGTTTGCGATGCTCTTTGCCGCCGGCATGGGCATTGGCCTGATGTTCTTTGGCGTCTCGGAACCGATGTCGCATTTTGCCTCCTCCATGGGCGGCACCTCAATCGAGGGCGGCGCCCGCACCGATTGGGCCCCCCTTGGCGCAGCGGCCGGAGATGCCATGGCCGCGCGTGATCTGGGCATGTCGGCAACGATCTTTCACTGGGGCCTGCACCCTTGGGCGATCTATGCAGTCGTCGCGCTGTCACTGGCGTTCTTTACCTTCAACAACGGCCTCCCACTGACCCTGCGCTCAGCTTTTTATCCGATATTGGGCGAACGCGTCTGGGGCTGGCCCGGCCACGTCATTGATATCCTCGCTGTGTTCTCGACCTTGTTTGGCCTGGCCACATCGCTTGGCTTTGGCACCGAACAAGCCCTCGCAGGCTTTAACTTCCTCTTTGGTTGGGGCACGGGCAACCTTGCCAAAGTCGTGCTGATTTCGGTGATCACAGCACTGGCCACGATCTCGGTGATCCGCGGGCTTGATGGCGGCGTTAAAATCCTCTCTGAGATCAATATCGCGCTCGCGGTTTTGCTGTTGATCTTCATTATCATCGTGGGCCCCACGGGCGTTATCTTTGATACGATCGTTTCGGGCGGGATCGCTTATGCGCGCGATATCATCCCCCTTTCCAATCCCTTTGGCCGCGATGATGCCAACTTCTCGCAAGGCTGGACCGCGTTCTATTGGGCGTGGTGGATTTCCTGGTCCCCTTTTGTGGGCATGTTCATCGCCCGGGTTTCGCGCGGGCGTACAGTGCGCGAATTCCTGACCTGCGTGATCCTGATCCCAATGGTGGCAAGCGTCATCTGGATGGGCGCATTTGGCGGCACAGCTGTGTCACAAGTGATGGCGGATGCCTCCGCCCCTGTGATCAGCGCCGCTCAAGAGCTCAAACTCTTCGTCATGCTCGAACAATTGCCGCTCACCTCGATCACCTCCCTGCTCGGCATTATGCTCGTGCTGGTGTTCTTTGTGACATCATCGGATTCCGGCTCGCTGGTGATCGACACAATCACAGCCGGCGGCAAGATCGACGCCCCGGTGCCACAACGGGTGTTCTGGTGCGTCTTTGAAGGCGTGGTCGCAGCGACCCTGCTGCTTGTGGGGGGCAGCACCGCGCTTACCGCACTTCAAGCGATGGCCGTCTCGACAGGCTTCCCCTTCTCGATCGTCCTGCTCGCGATGTGCGTCAGCCTCTATATCGGCATGCGTCGCTATATTAAGGCGATGAAATAACGCGCTATGGCCCTCTGGTTTCAGGGGGCCATACAGCCTTAAACGGCACCAATGCGCGCACTCACCAAAAAACCTCCGGACACGCTCCCGCGCGAAACACCAGCCTCGCTGCAACACTCCGCGCCTTGATCCCAGATCAAATCTGCCCCGCAAACGAAAACCGCGGGCGCAACCGCTGGCGCCTTCAGACGCGCGGCACAGTATGAATACTCAGCCGAGAATAGATGCGCTCAAAATGCCGCAATCGAGAGGGCGTGCGATATACGGCGTGTTTTTTTGGAGGGGTAGCTTGGACACATTCGGCCCATACCGGTCATTCGCCAAACTCACGGTCGATCTTCGCGCTTCTCGAAAGCTGCTATTCACCGCCTGCGCCGATCTTTAGGAACTCGAACGACGAAAACGCCATGCCACGGGTCGTACTCACCACTTTCACAGCTTCAGAAGCCGACACAAAGATCTTAACCGTTGCTATGACGCCAAAATGCCCGCCCAACCATAAATATGAGCCTCAGAGAGCTGGCGTTCGCCAATTTACCATCAGTTCACTAATGTCCACGGGGAGAGCGCAACTACCATTTCTTCGCGTGACAAACCGAGTTCCATCATTTGGGTATAGGCGAAACTTTGGGAAAAATCGCTATGTCGCAACTGATGCGAATGAAAGGGTTGTAACTCTAATCCGCTGTCACTTGATGCTTTTAGGGCGTCAATAAATGCATGTATCACCGCATCAGATGCCGCTTTGTTTGTGCCCCCGCAGCCAAGGAGCTCTAAGTGGATGTGGCTATGTCTTCCGATCAAAATTTGGTCAAAAATTGAGCTGGCAAAGGGGCGCGGCAATGCGATCAATCCATCAACTGGCATTGTTGGATAAAGCGGCCCCATATCAAAAGTGGAATGGGGAAAATTGACCGTTGCGCCGAAGGATTCGGCAATAGACTGCGGGGAAGACGTTTCGAAATCCTGATCAGCCGGAAAGGGTAGAAAGTATTGACGGATTATGTTCTCACGGGCGGCTTCATTTTCTAAGCCCTCAAGAAAACGGCTCAAAGAGGGATCGGCGTCCGCATCTGACATTTCCTGCACGAATTGATCTTTTAGGCGTGGAAGCCATGCTGCAAGGGCAACGGGAATTGGCGCATGCAGAAGAACGCATTGCGCCAAGATTGCGTTCACCATTGGACTAAGCGTACCCTTCCGATCTTGCGGCATGAGTTTTCGCGCCAGGAGCATACGGGCAAGCTCGATGGTTTCGGCAACGCCTAACTTAGGGAGATGTATGATATCAATCATCGTATCGGATAATCCTCAAACCCGGGGTATTCAGGGAAAACATTAGGCCCTCCTACCAAAATTGTCATGTGCGGTGGATGCTCATTCAAGCGACCGGGATGAATGAATTCTTGTACGATTCCTCCCCAAGCCTGTCCTGGAGCCAGAGGAACAGTGCAATCTGCCATGATCTGAACGAAGAAATGCGGCTTAAGAACGTAAAGCGGATTGCTGATGAATACCGTGTGAAATATTGTACGCGGCCCCCAAGGCCGGTTCGCAAAGTGGTTCTTGGGGCTGTAGAACGCTCGTAATGACATGATCGTTGCGCCTGCTGCTACGTCCGTGAAATGCCAGTAAGGGATCGCCGGACAGCGCACTTCTCCAGTGGCCGTGTCAGTGGTTGCTTGGCATCCGCAGCGAACGCCCGCTCCCCGCCCATACCCCCCAAAAAAGCAAAAAGGGCCCGCCAATGGCGAGCCCTTTCCGAATGTATTCGCAAGGAACCTTAGCGTTTGGAGAACTGGAAGCTCTTACGCGCTTTGGCTTTACCGAATTTCTTACGCTCAACAACGCGGCTATCGCGGGTGAGGAAGCCGGCGGCTTTGAGGGCGGCGCGCAGGGAGGGATCGTAAAGCTGGAGCGCTTTGGAAATCCCGTGCTTTACCGCGCCAGCTTGGCCCGAAAGACCGCCGCCTTTGACGGTTGCCATCACGTCGAACTCGCCTTCGCGGCCAGCGACTGTAAAGGGCTGACGCAGGATCATTTGCAACACGGGGCGTGCAAAATAGGTGTCCATGTCTTTGCCGTTTACAACAACTTTGCCGGAACCGGGCTTGATCCAAACGCGGGCAACCGCATCTTTACGTTTGCCGGTCGCATATGCGCGGCCAAGCTCATCGCGCTGAGGCTCACGGGGGGCCGCGATTTCAACCGGGGCCGCAGTGGCTTCAGCAACAGCGCCAAGCTCTTCAAGAGTATTGATTTGATCAGCCATGATTATGCGCTCCGCGTGTTTTTCGAGTTCATGACTTTAACGTCAAGAACTTCGGGCGATTGGGCTTCATGCGGATGCTCAGCACCTGCATAAACGCGCAGATTTGTCATCTGCTGGCGGGAAAGTTTGCCACCGGGCAGCATGCGCTGAACCGCTTTGGTCACAACGCGCTCGGGGAACTTGCCCTCGAGGATCTGGCTGGCTGTGCGCGACTTGATCCCACCAGGGTGGCCTGTGTGCCAGTAGTAGGTTTTGTCGGTGCGCTTTTTGCCCGTCAGCTGAATTTTGTCAGCGTTGATAACGATCACATTGTCGCCCATATCCATGTGCGGTGTGAAGGTTGCCTTGTGTTTACCACGAAGGCGCATAGCGACGATTGATGCCAAACGGCCAAGAACAACGCCTTCAGCGTCGATGATGATCCATTTTTTATCAATATCCGCTGGTGTTGCGGTGAAAGTTTTCATGTGTTCGCCCTTAGCGAGGAATTCGGATTGCTGTGTTCTAAGGGTTTTGGCGGCGCAGTCAAGCGCGATGAGCGCAATATAAATAAGCAAATTCAAAGGGTTGCGAAATAGGTATCATTTTACCCCAAATCTCAAGCGCCTTTTTGCCCCCCCGATCGCCCGCAACAGGCAAAATCTGCGCAATAGGCCCGCAAAACCGCTGTATATTGAATATCCCAGCCGCCATAATCTTGAAAGCGCGCAACACAGCGCCCCAATTCCCAAGATCGAAAGCCCCCAATGCTCCCTGCTCTGATCACATCCCACGCAACTGAAATCGGCTCTGCCGCGGTGCTTCTCATGGTCGCAAGCTATGCGCTTGAGCGGCGCCACCCGGCCTTTATCCTTAGCTTTGCAATTGGCTGCGCCATGGCCGCCTTTTACGCCTATCTGATCGGCTCATGGCTCTTTGTGATCGCAGAAGGCCTCTGGGCGATCATCGCCTTTGCCCGCTATCTCAAGGCGCGCTGAGATCCCGGTTGCAGTTGGGGCAGGCGCAGACCGCCTACCCCGGGCCTATCTGGCCATGCGCCTATTTTGCGCTCTCTGGAAAAGCGGGCAGCTTGGCGATGTCGTTTGGATCGTGCTGGATCACCAAACGCGCGTTTAGGTTCTGCGCGATCTCTTGCATCCGCGCCATGGATGCCAGGCTTTCAGCGCGGTTCGCGTTAAACGGCGGGATGCTTTTTGCGGCGAACTGCTCATGAAAATGCACCACATCCCCAGAAAGAAGCACCGGCCCCGTTTCGGCCAGCCGCACCAAAAGCGCCAATTCCCCATCGGTATGCCCAGGCATAGAAAGCAGCGTAACACTGCCATCACCAAAGACATCGTGATCGCCGCTTATTGGCTCAACCGCGCCATTGCCATTAAGCCAATGATCAAGCGAGGCCGGGTTAAAACTAAAGGGCGGCGGGGTCTGCGCCATGGCGGCGAAATCCGCTTGGCCGATCAAAAGCGTCGCTTGGGGGAAACTGCTGGCTTGGCCCGTGTGATCGAAATGGCCATGGCTGATGCCAACCAGCCCAATCATCGCAGGCGTTACCTCAATTTGCGCCAGCTGAGAGGGCAAATCCGCTGTAAGGCTCATCGAAATGGGGGCCGCAGGATCAAGCGGCGCCCCAAGAAGTGCGGCCGGAAACCCTGCATCCCAAAGCAGATACTCCGCATCATGGCGGATCACATAGCAGCTGTTGGTAAGCACCTTTTGCGCGCTTTCATAGGCGAAATTATCCGAAAATGCGCCCATATCGCCAAGGCTGATCGCGCCGCAATCAAGCCGCCACAATTCAACATCTGCGCCATATGCGGCCCCTCCCGCAGCAAGGCTCAGGGAAAGGGCGAGGGAAAATTTGATCATCATGTTCTCCTGTTATGATCGGATGAACATCTCACAGCACAGCCCCGCCCTTGGGCCGCGCATGATCAGCTTTGCGCCCGAAACGCTCAGCTAGGTGCTTTATTTTCGCCGCGTCCTGCTGGTAGATGAGGCCATGAATATACAATCGCCTTTTCAAGATGGCGCCCTGCGTCAACGTTTGCTGGATCGCCTCTCGCGCGGCCTGCGCAGCAAACCGCCCGAAAGCCATAACACCAAAGGCGCACAGATATTTACATATTGCGCACTCACCCGAGAACGCCTTGAAGCGATCACCCTGCCCCATCCTGTGGTCGGCATCGTGCTGCGCGGCCACAAAGAGGTCTGGTTTGGCAATGCGGCTGAAACGCTCACCCCGGGCACTGTTTTTTGCGCGCCGCGCGGGGTGAAAATGGATTTTGTAAACATTCCCTCGCCCTCTGAAGGCATCTATGAATCGCTGATCTTTGAGATCACCACATTGCCCAACAGCATCGCCACCCTGCCCCATGCGCCGCAGCGCGCCGGGGTGGGCCCCTTGCAGCTGCGCCTCACCGAAGATCTGATAGAAGCCATCGCCCATGCAGCTACCGCCATTGTTGGCGCCGCCGCCCGCGACGATATCAAAACCCTCCGCCTTGCTGAAATGCTGGCCCTGATGCGGGATGATCCTGCGGCGCGCCATATCTTCACCCGCAGCCTTGCGGATGAGCTTGCATGGCGGATCGCCGCACGCCCGGATCATCGCTGGACAGTGCCCCAAGCCGCCGCTGATCTGGGCCTTGGTGGCTCAACGCTGCGCCGCCGTTTGGCCCGCGATGGCACAAGTTTTCGCGAAATCCTTAAGGCCGCCCGCATGCAAGCGGCGCACCGATTGATCGCTGACGGCATGAGCGCAACCGCCGCAGCCGATGCCGCAGGCTATGCGTCGCGCTCGCATTTTGCCCGCCAATACCGCGCAACCTTTGGGGTTTTGCCAAGCGGGCGCTCCACACAGAACAATGCTCCCTAACAGCGCCACAGGAACAGTGAAGGCCGCCCGCACTGCCCGCGTTTTGGCCCCGCACGCTACCCTTTTCCGCCGCCCTTTTCCACGGTCCTATTCCGCCGCCCTTTCCGCGGCCCTATTCCGCGGCCCTTTTCCGCGGCCCTTTTCCGCGGCCCTTTTCCGCTGGCCTTTCCGCTACCCTTTCGGGATCGAATAGGTCAGGCTTGCGCGGGCAACAGGCGCCGCCTGCCCCTCGGAAAACATCAACACATCGCCAACCGCCAAAACCCGCCCCAGCTTCAAAAGCCGCGTCTGCGCAATCAGATCAACGCCCGCCGCAGGTTTGCGCATAAAATCAATCGAACAATTGGTCGTGACTGTAAGCGCCTTTGGCCCGATCCGGCTCAAAATCGCCAAATAAACAGATACATCCGCCAGCCCAAACATCGAAGGCCCAGAGACCGTCCCGCCTGGGCGCAGATGCCGCTCGGCCACCTTCAGGCGCACGGTGATCCCCTCAATCGAGACCGCATCAACCGCAAATTCCTGCGCCACCTGGCCAAAATCACGCGCCAAAAACGCCTCCAAAGCCGCGCCGTCCATCGCCAATTCATCGCTCATTTCGGTCTTCCCCCAAAAGCACTTGCCCCCTACACTTTCCCAAAACCATGGGGAGAACAAGATGCAACGGATCAACCGAAACGATACAGGCGCGGTCGCGCATCTTGAACTGAACACACCCGGCAGCCTCAATGCGCTGAGCGACGGGATGATCAGTGATCTCACCCAAGCGCTTGATGATATCGCCGCCGATCCGGCCATCCGCGCCGTGATCCTCTCGGGCGCAGGCAAGGCCTTTTGCGCCGGGCACGATCTCAAAGAAATGACCGCCGCGCGCGCTGCCCCCGATAAAGGGGCGGCCTATTTCGCCGATCTTTTCGCCCGCTGCGCCGCCCTGATGCAGCGGATCATCACCCTGCCCCAGCCTGTGATCGCCATGCCCCACGGCATCGCCACCGCCGCCGGTTGCCAATTGGTCGCCACATGCGATCTGGCCATCGCCGCGACAGGCACGCGCTTTGGCGTGAACGGGGTCAATATCGGGCTGTTCTGCTCAACGCCCATGGTCGCGCTTAGCCGCAATATCCCGCGCAAACAGGCCTTTGAGATGCTCACCACAGGCCAGTTCATCGACACGAACCGCGCGACTGAGCTTGGCCTGATCAATCGCGCCGTCCCCCATGAAGAGCAACTGGGCCAAACCATGGAGCTCGCCCAGACCATCGCCGCCAAACTCGGCTCGGCCGTCAAAATCGGCAAACGCGCCTTCTACGATCAACTCGAAATGCCGCTACCGCAGGCCTATGCTTTTACCGGGCAAGTCATGGTCGAAAACATGCTGGATGCCGATACCGCCGAAGGCATCAGCGCCTTCATCGAAAAGCGCGATCCGAATTGGAGCCAGCCATGAAGGAAGAGGTCCGCGCCGCTCTGGACGCCATCGAAAAGCCAACCCGGCGCGCCGACGCGATCCGACTCAACGAGATCATGCAAAGCGCCTCGGGGTTCAAACCCAAACTCTGGGGAAAAATCATCGGCTACGGCCGCTATGACTATACATATGCCTCCGGGCGCAGCGGCACATCGCTTGCCACAGGTTTCTCGCCACAAAAGAGCAAACTCTCGCTCTATATCATGCCCGGATACGCCGATTTCGCGCCGCTTCTCGCCCGCCTTGGCAAACACAAGACCGGCAAAGCCTGCCTCTATATCAACAAGCTCGCGGATATAGATGAAACCGTGCTCGAAGAGCTGATCAAAGCCGGCCTCCAAGACCTCGCCACACGCTGGCCGATCACACCAACTTAGGGCCAAAAACCCTTTGACTTTTTCTTGGTCTAAATACTCAAATCCCTGCGCTCGCAGCCAAGCGCGCGCTATGAGTATTTTTGCCAAGAAAAAGTCAGGCGCAGGCGCGTTTTCGGGGCGCACAGCCGATTAGGAAAACCCGTAGAGCCCGCTGAATTTCTCTTCAAGATAGGCCAAAAGCGGCGCCTCACTTGGGGTTTGGCCGCAGGCTTGGGTGATCAGATCGACGGGGCTATAGAGCCCGCCGTGGCGCTGGACGTTTTCAGCGAGCCAAGCGGTGGCCGCGCTGGTTTCGCCGCGTGCCAGTTGTGCATCGAGATCAGGCACCGCTTGGCGCAAGCTCTGATACAAGCAGCCCGCATAGACATTGCCCAATGTATAGGTCGGGAAATAGCCAAACAGGCCGACCGACCAATGCACATCCTGCAAAACGCCGTGTGAGGGCTGATCGACCTTGAGGCCGAAATCAGCGTGGAAACGGCTGTTCCATGCCTCTTCCAGATCAGCGACCTCAAGAGCGCCGCCGATCAGCGCGCGCTCAAGATCAAAGCGCAGCATGACGTGGAGATTATAGTGGACCTCATCCGCTTCGGTGCGGATATAGCCCGGCGCGACGCGGTTCACGGCGCCGTAGAATGCCTGCGCATCCGCAAGGCCCATATCCCCGAAAATCGCCTTCATCCGCTCATAAAGCCAGCCGGTAAAAGCTGCGCTGCGGCCCAGTTGGTTTTCATAAATCCGGCTTTGGCTTTCATGCACGCCCATGGAAACGCCGCTGCCCAATGGGGTCATCGCATAATCCGGCGCGATGGCTTGCTCATAGCAGGCATGGCCGACCTCGTGGATCGTCGAGTAGATGCAGTTGAACGGATCATCGAGCGCGGTGCGGGTGGTGATGCGCACATCCGCGCCGGAGCCGGATGAGAACGGATGCACCGCTTTGTCAATCCGCCCACGGGTGAAATCATAGCCAAAGGCGGCGGCAACCTCGCGGGTCAGCGCCATTTGCTCGGCCTCATTGAACTGCCCCGTGATGCCTTTGGGCGGATCGCCCGCCGCAATGATCCGCGCGCGCAGATCAACAAGGCCCGGGCGCAGCGCATCAAACATTGCGCCGATGCTTTGGGCGGTTGCCCCGGGCTCATAATCATTGAGCAGCGCATCATAGCGCGCGCCACCTTGGGCGAGCGCATCTGCCTCTTCACGGCGCAGATCGACGACCTTTTTGAGCGTTGGCAGAAAGGCCGCGACATCCTCATCAGCGCGCGCCCGCGCCCATGTGCCTTGGGCCACGGATGTAACGCGGGCAAGCTCGGCGGCCAAGGCGGCGGGGACTTTGGTGTTGCGGGTGTAGTCGCGGGTGATCTCGCGGATTTGGGCCTGAGCAACCTGATCAAGCGCGCTTGCGTCGATCTGATCGAGCCATTCTGCGAGGCGCGGATCGGTGCGCCGGGCATGCAGGATGCCTTCAATCGCCGCCATCTCTTCGCCGCGCTGATCGGCCGCGCCGCTTGGCATCATTGTCTCTTGATCCCAGCCCAAACGCCCCGAGATTTGCCCCAAAGCGCCGGTTTCGCGCACGAACCCCATCAGATCATCATATGCACCCATGGATCAGGTTCCTTTAATGGTTTGGCTAAGGGGATATTGCGCCAAGAACCGCGCCCGCAGGATCGCAACCCAAAGCGCAACAGCGCCAAATTGATGCAACAGACCAAGCCAAAGCGGCGCGCCCTGCATGACGGTGATAATGCCAAGCACGACCTGCGCGATCAGCAACAGGCCCATCAGATCAAAGGCGTGGGAGGTGGCGCGATTGGCGCTTGCGTGGCCACGCGACCAAGCAAAAAGCCCGTAAGCAAAGAGCAGATAGCCCATGACCCGGTGCATGAATTGCACAAGCCCCGCATCCTCAAAGAAATTGCGCCACAGCGGCGTGATGCTGAACGGATCAGGCGGAAAAATCCCGCCATTCATCAGCGGCCAATCGGGATAGCTGCGCCCTGCATCAATCCCCGCAACAAGCGCGCCGAGCAGGATTTGCAGCATCGCCATATGCATCAGCCCCGAGACTTTGGTGAAAAGCTTGCCATCACGCGCGCGGCGGGCTTGCATCAAATCGGCCTCCGGGCGCGACAGCGCCAGCACATACCAAGCGATGAACCCAAGGATGATGAAAGCAAGGCCAAGGTGGATCGCGAGCCGGTAGGAGGCGACATCGAGCATCTCGCCCGACAGGCCCGAGGACACCATCCACCAACCAATCGCGCCCTGTAGCCCGCCAAGCGCGCCAATACCAAGCAAGCGCGGCGTCCAGCCCACCGGGATTTTGCGCGCCACGAGAAAGCCGAAAAACCCAAGCGCCCAGATCAGCCCGATCGTGCGCCCAAGCTGGCGATGGCCCCATTCCCACCAGTAAATCGCTTTGAATTCCGCCAGGCTCATGCCCGCGTTTTGCAAGCGATATTCGGGGATTTGCTGGTATTTGGCGAACTCATTTTGCCAAGCCTCAACGCCAATCGGGGGCATCGCACCAGTGACGGGCTTCCATTCAGTGATCGACAGGCCGCTATCCGTGAGCCGCGTGAGCCCGCCGATCAGGATCATCGCGAACACCATCACAAACAGCAGGATCAGCCAGGCCCGAATGCCTTTGCGCGCGCCGCGCGGGCGGGAAATGACGCCGGGTTGGGCGATCTGCGTTTGTTTGCCTGTGGTCTCCGAGACCTCTTCAAAGATCGATCGTTTCTGGCTCATCTTTGATCCTTAAGCTGCTTTTGAGGAACCTAGGGCGCGCGCGGGCGAACGGCAAGAGACTGGCGGCGAAATTGGCAAGGCGGCGCGTTTTAAGGGCGGAGAAGTTAGGGAGGGGTTTGGGATGTGGGTGGTGACGGTTGGCTTTGGTGGCGGGCTTTGGAGGTGCGGATGGGATGTGAGGCTGTGAATTGGTGCATCGTTTGGAATGAGTATTTTTGCCAAGAAAAAGTCAGGCGATGGGGGCCGTCTTTGGCCGGGTCAGTTGCTTTGATCCTCATCGCCGCGCTCTTTCCAGCGGACCATTTGGCGCAGCATACCGTGGAAGATTTGCACATCTGCGCGGGTGAGTGGCAGGCGGCTCCACATGGCGCGGACAGCGGTTTTCATGCTGGCGGCTTTGGTCTCTGGGTAGAAGAAACCGGCCTGTTCGAGTTGATCCTCGTAATGTTCGGCGAGTTTTTCGATCTCAATCTGTTCGGCCCATTTGGTTTTGGCCATTTCGACCGTTTCGGGCAGGATTTCAGCCGTTTGGCGGCGCCATTCATAGGCGGTGAGCAACACGCATTGGGCAAGGTTCAGCGAGGGGAATTCGGGATTGACCGGGACCGAGATCAGCGCATTGGCATGGGCGATGTCTTCGTTTTCGAGGCCTGCGCGCTCTGGCCCGAACATCACCGCGACCTTTTGGCCAGAGGCGATCAGCGCGCGGGCATGTTCCATGGCGCGTTCGGGGGTCATCACGGGCTGGGTCAATCCACGGGCGCGCGCGGTTGTGGCAAAGACGAAGTTGCAATCCTTGAGCGCATCGGCAGTTGTTTCATGGAGTGTGGCCTCATCCAGCAGGCGCCCGGCCCCGCTGGCAAGGGCTTTGGCGCGCGGGTTGGGCCAGCCATCACGCGGCGCAACGATGCGCATTCGGTCCAGTTCAAAATTCCACATCGCGCGCGCCGCAGCGCCGATATTTTCGCCCATTTGCGGGCGGATCAGGATGAAGGTTGGCTTGGTCATGGGGCGCATCCGGGAATTTGGGTATTTGGCATTTGGACAAGGCGAGCAGTTAGGGCGGTTGATATGGGCGGCGCGCGATGAGTTCAAGGCCGCGCGGGGGCCAAGGGGCAGGATGGGCGCGGGTTGGGCTGTGGACGGGCTGTGGATTTGGGCGGGTTCGGGGCGGGTTTGGCGGGGCTCTGGCCGGGTTCTGGCCGGGTTCTGGGCGGGTTTGGCGCAGCAATACCGCGGCTGAAAGTTGATCAAGCGCTGTGGTTATGGGCGAAAGGGCAGCCCTTGGGATGCGCGCCGCCCCTTCCGCCCGCGCCCAAACCCCGCTATAGAGCGCCAAACCGCCAAAGGAGCGCGCCATGGCCGAGACAGAGCAGCCGCAAATCTATCTGATCACCCCGCCCGAGTTTGAGCTTTCAAGCTTTCCTGCGCGCCTTGCTGCGGTATTGGATGCGCAGGAGATTGCCTGTGTGCGGCTGGCCATGGCGAGCCAGGATGAGGATAAGATCGCGCGCGCGGCGGATGCGCTGCGCGAAGTGACCCATGCGCGCGATGTGGCTTTGGTGATTGATGAACATGTGATGCTGGTGGAGCGGCTAGGGCTTGACGGGGTGCATCTTTTGGATGGTGCGCGCTCGGTGCGCAGCACGCGCAAAACCCTCGGCGCAGACGCGATTATCGGCGCCTTTTGCGGGGCGTCGCGCCATGATGGGCTAACGGCGGGCGAATGCGGCGCGGATTATATCGCCTTTGGGCCCGCAGGTGATACGCCGCTTGGCGATGGCAGCAAAGCAGGCCTTGAGCTGTTTGAATGGTGGTCTGAGGTTGTGGAACTGCCGGTTGTGGCGCAGGGGGCGCTGAGCGTTGAAACCATCCGCCAGCTTGCGCCCTACACCGATTTCTTTGGCATTGGCGAAGAGATCTGGCGCGAAGAGGATGCGATCGCCACGCTTGCTCTTTTGCGCGCGGCGATGGGCTAAGGCGCTTGGCCGCAAGCGGCAAGACCTCTTGAAACACTGACCGCGCTATTTGGATGCGGGATCGGTCTTTGGGAAGACGAAGATGTTGGAGGGGGGCGCCTCTGCCGCGCGTTGAGATTTGCGCGCGCTCATCGCAGCATTGGCGGGCGCGCCGCTTGCCGCGGCCCGGCGCATTGGGGCAAGAGGCTGGGACAGGCCGCTTGGCGGGCCGGATTGCAAGGCGCTAAGATAGCTGCGCAATTGCTGCAAACGATCTTCAAGCTCTTGGGCGCGCGCACCAATTTGCGCAAGCTGCGCGCGAAACGCCTCGCCCTCTGCTGCGCCAATCTCGCCCGCTTGCTGAGCGATCCCAAGCAGCGGCCCGGCAATATCAACAAGCGCTTCAACCGCGATCTTTTCGCGCGCCTTTAAGGAAGGATCGCGCGCCGTTTTGGCCCGGCTAAACAGGCAAGACATCGTGCCAAAGAAATGCGCATAAGTGACATCAATCTCAACAAACCCCGAACTGCCAAAGCGCGCGCAGGCGGTTAAATCAGAGAGCAGCCCGCCTTCGAGCTCGACCATCGGCCCGGGGCGATCAAGCCGCCCGCCAGAGCGCAAAAGATCCGCGATCCGGCGCATATGAACCGCCAGAACAGGCACCAAAGCACTGCTGGCGCGATTGCATTCAGGAAAGGATATCTCATGCTTTGCGCGTTCAAATTCGATACGCACAGACCAAAGCCGCAAAACGCCTTGCTCGTCCAAGAAAACCTGTAGGCGCACAGGTCCATTATCGCTGCTGCGAACACCCTGCTCCATCTCGAAAACCTCATTTCATTTAGCGGCGAGGGTATTCTGAGGATGGTTAAAAAAGGTTTAACGGGTTAACTATATCCTGCGCTTTATAAGAAATTTAGACCTGAAACCGCATAGACTTGCAAGGTGCATTCCCAAAAAATGGCGCTTTGAGAAGGTGCTCAAAGCAGCGCGTTTGCCCCTGCCAAATGCTTTTTAATGCGCGCTGTCTCTGGCCGTTAGCGGCGCGCTTCGCACATCTCTTTATAGCGCGCTTCGCACGTTTTCAGCTATAGCGCGCTTCGCACGACTCTTTATAGCGCGCTGCGCACGACCGCCTCGCAATGGGCCGCAAGCGCCTTGCGCCCCTCAAAATCGCGCACCTTAAGCGGCGCGTGATAAACAACCTCAACCGTGCCCTGTTTGCGCGCGGCCAGAACCTTGAGCAAATGTGCGCCAAATTCCATATCGCCCCACCAGCCGTAAAACCGCGCATCCGCCCCAATCGGCGCGCTATATCGCAGCGTGACCGGCTGAATATGCATCAAATCAATCAGCTCAGGCGCATAGAAGGCGGCAAATAGGGTCGTCTTGAAGGGCAGAACGCGCAAAGTGTCGGTCGATGTGCCTTCGGGGAAAAACAAAAGCTTATGGCCGGCGCGCAGCCGCTCTTCAAACTGGGCGATATGCAAGCGCGCCTCCCGACGATCCCGGTTGATGAAAACCGTCCCCGTAGAGCGCGCCATAAAGCCGATCCCGGGCCATTTGCTGACCTCGGCCTTTGAAACGAAAAAGACCCGTTTGCGCGCGTTCAGAGCGAAAATATCCAGCCAGGAGCCATGGTTAGAAACAACGGCCCCCGCATGGCGCATCTGTTCGCCACGGGTCTTATGCTTGATCCCAAGAATGAAAAACGCCGCGCGGCTCACGAATTTGGGGAAAAACGCCGAAATCGGCCGGCGCGCGCCAACGATCAGCCGCTCAGCGCCGCGCGCAATCAACAACAGCGGCAAACACAGCCCGATCAGCCCGATAATCGCCCCGCCGCGCAGCACAACCCGCAGCCAACCGCCCAAAGAAATCGCCGCCTCCTCGGGATAGTCATCGGAATGCCAGATCATGCTCACAGGGTGCGTTTGCGCGTATAAAGCGCCTTTTGCTTGGCATTCATCGCGACCGTATCCATCACCAGACAGACATCCGTTGTGTTAAACGCATGATCGACAAAGGCCCCCTCGCCCACACAGCCCCCAAGGCGCAGGTAAGCCTTGATCAGCGCAGGCATTTCCAAAATCGCGCGGCGGCGATCGACCTGATCATCGGGCAGCAAATCCATCGATTGAAAATGCGCGCTATGGGCCCGCACGCGCAATGGCTCGGGCGCCAGATGGCGATGATGGAGGAGCGAAAGCGGCTGGGTCAGCGCGGTGATATCTGTGCCATGAAAGCTGGCCGTGCCGAACAGAACATCAATCTTATGCTCCAAAACAAAGGCGCCAAGCCCGTTCCAAAGCTGATACATCGCCGATCCGCCGCGATAACTTGGATGCAAACACGAACGCCCAAGCTCCAAAAGCTGGCGCCCCGATTGTTCAAGCACGCTCAGATCATATTCCGCAGAGGTGTAAAACCCGCCCGCGCGCGCAGCATCCTCATTGCCCATGATCCGGTAAACACCAATCGCCCGCTCACCCAAGGGGCGCGCGTGATCAAACAATATCAAATGGCGGTAAAACGGATCAAGCGCATCCATTTCAAGGCGCGCCTCGTGATCAACCATATCCCCATCGCCGCCCAATTCCTCAACAAAAACAACATAGCGAAGCCGCTGCGCCTCGCGCAGATCCGCCTCATCACGCGCAAAACGTAGCTCGAATTGGGGAGGAGGTTTGGCTGTCATCTACTCGGCTTGTTCTGAGGTAAGGCACCAAACATCTGAGATGTCGGGCGCAAAGGCATAGGGCGAAACGGTGTAGCGCGGCGATTGCGCGCAAGAAGCGGGATGGCGTGAGGATGGGCCAGATGAGGTTTGGGCGCGCGTTGCATACGAAAAGGTTTCGCGGGTTCTACGATTTGCCGCGATCCATTGCAAGCAAACGCGCGCATGCATTGCCCGCGCCCGGGGCGAGAAAAAACAATGGCCCGCGCCGGCTCATTCATCAGCTGTTAACCATTTGGTAATGCCAGCGTGAGATGCACAATGGAACCGTCGATAACAACTTTGCCAGAATGCTCAAACATAACCGTGATTTTGCCGTTAATATTCGTCTGAACCTGGCCAAGCCCCCAATCCGGCTGGCCCGGGTGACGGACCAATTGACCCGGCTCCAACATCGCATTCAAATCCATCATCGACATCCCGCAACCCTGTCCGTTACAATTTTAGGCAAATCCGCCCCAATCTGGCGCGCCACGCTTGATACCGCATCTACCACGGCACAGCTTTAAAAACGAGCCCAGCATATGCAAACACCACAGCCCGCCCCTTCGCCCGATCCGCAATCGGCCAGAACGGCCCGCCAGACCGAAAGGCAACGCATGACAACATCCCCAAGAGATCTGACCGCCCTGCTCGGCTCGCGCATCTGCCATGATCTTATCAGCCCGCTGGGGGCGATCAGCAACGGGGTCGAATTGCTGGCCATGTCGGGCATGGGCAATTCGCCGGAAATGGCGCTGATTGCAGAAAGCGTGACCAATGCCAATGCGCGCATCCGGTTCTTTCGTGTGGCCTTTGGCGCTGCGGCCGAGGGGCAGATGATCTCGGCGCGCGAAATCCGCGATATCCTGCATGGGATGACAGCCGGATCGCGCTTTGAGGTTGAGTGGCTGATCGATGAAGATACGCCCCGGCGCGAAGCCAAACTGGCGCTCTTGGTGATCCAGTGCTTTGAAACGGCCATGCCTTGGGGCGGCAAAGTCTCTGTTCTGCGCGACGGCGAGACTTGGACGATGAGCGGCGTGGCGGATCGCACAAAAATCGAGCCCGACCTTTGGGAAGTGCTCAGCAATCCTATGTCGGCCCATGATGTTTCGGCGGCGCAGATCCAATTCCTGCTCGCGCCCCTAAGTGCGGCGGAGATGGGCCGCAAACTGACGGTGCTCACCTCTGAACAAGGCGCAACCTTCCGCTTTTAGCGCCCTAGGCCCGAACGATCCCTTCGCCCGACACCAGATATTTAAACGAGGTCAGCTGTTCGGCGCCAACCGGCCCGCGCGCATGCATTTTACCTGTCGCAATCCCGATCTCAGCCCCCATGCCAAATTCGCCCCCATCGGCAAATTGTGTCGAGGTGTTGCGCATCAAAATCGCGCTGTCGAGCCGCTGAAAGAAGCGATCGGCGGCGGCGTCATCCTCGGTGATGATGCAATCGGTATGGTTCGAGCCATAGGTGCGGATATGGGCAATCGCATCGTCAATGCTTTCAACAACCCGCGCGGCGATAATCATATCAAGGAACTCGTGCCCCCAATCATCGCTTTGGGCGGCCACGGTCCCGGCGACCTGCGCCAAATCCGCATCCGCACGAACTTCAACCCCGGCCTCAATCAACGCCTTAACAAGCGCCTGTCCCAAACCATCGGCCACCGCGCGGTGCACCAATAGGCATTCGGCCGAGCCGCAAGTCCCGGTGCGCCGGGTCTTGGCATTGAGCAAAACGCGCATGGCTTTGTCAGGGTCGGCGGCCGCATCCACATAGACATGCACGATGCCCTCAAGATGGGCAAAAACCGGCACGCGGGCTTCGCGCTGGACAAGCCCAACAAGCCCCTTACCGCCGCGCGGCACGATCACATCAATCGTATCGACCATGGTCAGCATCTCTTGAACCGCGGCGCGGTCGCGCGTTGGCACAAGCTGAATGGCGGCCTCTGGCAGGCCCGCTGCGCGCAGCCCTTCAACAAGGCAAGCATGGATCGCGCCCGAGCTATGAAGGCTTTCGGACCCGCCGCGCAGGATCACCGCATTGCCCGCTTTCAGGCAAAGCGCGCCCGCATCCGCCGTCACATTCGGGCGACTCTCATAGATCACCCCGATCACCCCAAGCGGCGTGCGCACGCGCTTGATATGCAGGCCCGTTGGCTGATCCCATTCGGTCATCACTTCGCCAACAGGATCCTTTTGCCCGGCAACCGCGCGCAGGCTGGCCGCGATCCCTTCAACCCGGGGCCGATCAAGCATAAGCCGATCCAGCATCGCCGCCGAAAGCCCCTTTTCGCGGCCATAATCCATATCAAGCGCATTGGCTTTGATGATCTCATCGGCGCGCGCCATGATCGCATCTGCGGCGGCCTCAAGCGCGGCTTGTTTGATCGCAGACGGCGCAAAGGCAAGCTCCGCCGAAGCCGCCCGCGCCCTTGCCCCAATCGCATTCATCAGAGCGGGAATGTCGTTTGTGTCCAGATCTTTCATATCACCATATCATCCCTGTGGATCAGCGCCGCACGCCCCGAATAGCCCAAAATCGCCTCAATGTCACCCGACTGCGCGCCCTTGATCAAGCGCGCCTCTTGCGCTGTGTAGCGGATCAGCCCAACACCAATGCGCGCCCCATCCGGCCCAACAATTGCAACAGGCGCGCCGCGCCCAAAGCCGCCCCGCACCCCAACAACCCCGGCCGGAAGCAAAGATTTGCCGTTGTTAAGCGCCCGAATGGCCCCCGCATCAACAATAATATCGCCGCGCGGTTTCATCGCCCCAATCCAGCTTTTGCGCGCCGTATGGGGATCGCCTTGGGCGGTAAACCAAGTGCATCGCGCGCCGTTTTCCAGCGCCTGCAAGGGGCGCAAAACAGAGCCCTGGGTGATCGCCATGGCGCAGCCGCCCGCCGTTGCGGTGATGGCCGCCAAAAGCTTGGTCTTCATCCCGCCCTTGGAAAGGCCCGAAATCGGATCGCCCGCCATGGCCTCGATCTCGGGGGTGATCTCATCAATGACCGGGTAAAAATCGACAGGTTTTGCGCCATGCGGATCGCCGCTGTAAAACCCATCCACATCCGAAAGCAGGATCAGCTGATCTGCGCCAACGGTCACAGCGATTTGCGCCGCCAGACGATCATTATCGCCAAAGCGGATTTCATCGGTCGCCACCGTATCATTTTCGTTCACAATCGGCACGACCCCAAGCGCAAGCAACTGATCCAACGTGGCGCGCGCATTCAAATAGCGGCGCCGATCCGAAGTATCCTCAAGCGTCATCAAGACCTGCCCGGTGATCACGCCAAGGGGCATCAAAGCCTCCTGATAGGCGCGCGCAAGGCGAATTTGGCCGACAGCAGCCGAGGCCTGAGATTGCTCAAGCGGCAGCGCGCCGCCGGGCAAACCAAGCACTTCGCGCCCCAAAGCAATCGAGCCAGAGGAGACAAGAATAACCCGGGTGCCGCGCGCCCGGATGGCCGCAACATCGGCCGCCAATCCCGCCAGCCATTCGCCGCGAATTGAGCCCGTGGCCCGATCAACCAAAAGGGCCGAGCCGATCTTTACAACGAGGATGCGTGCCTCCGCTAAGGCTGCCAAGGGGCGCCCTCCTCGTCTGATTGCTCTTCTTTGACCGCACGCAAACGATCCATCGAAATCTCGGCCTTCAGCGCGCGCAGAACTTCTGTCACCCCAAGCTGCGCCACACCAGACATTTCATAGACCCGCCCGCCGCTGGCTGCCTCAAGCGCGGCGCGTTTTTGCGCCAGCTCTTCGGGTGCAATCGCATCGACCTTGTTGAGCACCGTCACACGCGGCTTTTTGGCAAGGGCTTCGGCATAGGCTTCCAGCTCGCCAATGATCGTGTCATGCGCCAAAGCGACATCATCCGCCGTGCCATCCACAAGATGCAGCAAGACCGCGCAACGCTCCACATGGCCCAAGAACAAATCCCCAAGGCCGCGCCCCTCAGAGGCGCCCGCAATCAGCCCGGGGATATCCGCCACAACGAATTCAGCCCCATCAACCGCCACAACGCCCAAATTGGGCACCAGCGTTGTAAAGGGGTAATCCGCAACCTTTGGGCGCGCGTTTGAAGTGGCTGCGAGAAACGTGCTTTTGCCCGCATTCGGCAGGCCCAAGAGCCCGGCATCTGCAATCAGTTTGAGCCGCAGCCAGATGGTCCGCTCAACCCCTTCAAGCCCGGGATTGGCACGGCGCGGCGCTTGGTTGGTGGCGCTTTTGAAATGCAGATTGCCAAAGCCGCCATTGCCGCCCTTGGCCAGCAAGACCCGTTGACCAACTTCGGTCATATCCGCCAGTACGGTTTCTTGATCTTCATCAAGGATTTCAGTGCCGGCCGGAACGCGCAGAACAATATCATCGCCGTCTTTGCCGGTACGGTTCTGGCCCATGCCCGCTTGGCCGTTGCGCGCAAAGAAATGCTGCTGATAGCGAAAATCGATCAGCGTATTCAGCCCCTCAACCGCCTCGGCCCAGACATCCCCCCCGCGCCCGCCATCGCCGCCATTGGGGCCACCGTATTCGATATATTTCTCCCGGCGAAACGAGACGCAACCGCCGCCGCCGCCGCCAGAGCGGATATGGACTTTGCACAGATCGAGAAATTTCATGATGCGGCCTTAATAGGATGTGTTGCCCCGCGATACGTTACTCTGGCGCTTTGCTCAAGTCTTGGGCGCGATATGGGCTGGTTTTGCGCGCTTTGGAGCAGAAAACAATTGGCAGGATTTGGGGCGGATGTGGGATTTGAGTATTTGGGCCAAGAAAAAGTTGGCCGATCAGGGGGTGATGCGGGTATGGGGCGCGCGGATATGGATGAGCTTTGCCTCTTAACCGATTGATTTTAGGCCTTATATGGGCGTGCGCTTTGGCTTTAGGTGATTTTGCGCAGATAGGTCCAGGTTGGCACAGTTGCATTGCGCGCAACCGAAAATGTTTCCGCCTCGCCCAGATATTCAAAGCCATTATTGGTGACAACGCGCGCCGAGGCTGCATTGTCTTGGAAGACTTCGGCAAAGAGGGTTTTTGAAGCCTGCGGATTGGTCTCGATGATCGCTCGCAGCGCGCCAGAGGCCAGCCCTGTGCCCCAAAAGGCCGGCGCAACCCAGTAGCCCACTTCGGATTGAGCGCGCTCCATCGGTTTGAGGCTGATCACGCCAAGCACTTCGCCAAGGCCCGAATTTGAGCCATCCAGCGCCCAGGTTTGATTGGGGTTGCCCTCAGAAAGCACCCGTTTGATGAAAGCATCGGTTGAGCCCGGCGGCAAAGGATGCGGAATGGTGCGGGTAAAGCGCGCCACCCGTTCATCGCCTGCATACATTGACAAAAGCCCAGCATCCGATACGCGCAGCGGACGCAGCACGAAACGCTCAGTTTCAATAACGGGTGGCTGGGCCACTTGCTTTGTCAAACTCATCAGAGCCTCCTTTCGAGGAGAACAATCTTTCTTGGCATTAATCTTGGCATTATACAGGGCCCATGTCGCGCCCCGGATCGCAGCATTGGGGCGGCGAGAAGCACCCCTAAACAAGAAATGTAAACAAGCCCCTTTCGCCATTCTGGCAGGGCAAATAAAAAGGGGACCGGCTTGGCGCCGATCCCCCTCATTTTGTATCTAAGGTCTCGGCTTATTCAGCGGCTTTTGCAGCCGGGAGAACCGAAATAAAGGTACGGCCTTTGAGGCCTTTGTGGAAAGTCACATCCCCTTCAGTCACGGCAAAGATTGTATGGTCGCGGCCAAGGCCAACGCCCTCGCCTGGCCAAAACTTTGTGCCGCGCTGACGCACGATGATATTTCCGGGGATCGCTTTTTGACCACCGTAGAGTTTTACACCAAGGCGGCGACCAGCTGAGTCGCGGCCGTTGCGGGATGAACCACCAGCTTTTTTGTGTGCCATGGGGTCTTACTCCTTATCAGCTGCTTTTTTAGCGGCTGGCTTTTTGGCCGGCGCTTTTTTAGCAGCAGGTTTCTTTTCAGCAGCGGCGGCTTTGGCCTTTGGGGCTGCTTTTGCTTTTGGCGCAGCAGCTTTTTCCGCTTTGGGAGCAGCCGCTTTTTTGGCCGCAGGCTTTTTCGCCGCTGGCTTCTTTGCCTCAGGCGATGCAACGGAGGCAGGCGCAGAAGCGGCACCGATGGCTGCTTTCACGCCGGACTTATCCGCGCCTTTTTCGAGAATATCTGTGATGCGCAGCAATGTGAGTTGCTGGCGGTGGCCTTTGGTGCGCTGCGAGCCGTGCTTGCGGCGGCGCTTAACGAAGTGAATCGTCTTAACGCCTTTGATCTGCTCGATAACTTCGGCCTGAACCCCAGCACCCGCAACAAGCGGCGCGCCAACAGTTGTGCCAACCATCAGAACATCATTGAATTGGATCGTTTCACCAGCATCAGCAGCGAGTTTCTCTACGCGCAGCACATCGCCGCTCTGAACCCGATACTGTTTGCCACCAGTCTTAAGGACTGCAAACATGCGTCTTTCCTTCATCTACCGCGTTCTGTGGCCCCCTATCAAAGGGTGTTCGTGAAGCCTGCGCTTCGCCTCGAACGGCGCGCCCCAATGGGCGTCATTTAAAAAATCCGGGCAGAATCCCTGCTCCAGAACCGGGCTTATCTAAGGATTGCGCCTTTTAGTCAAGGATAAAGCGGCTATAAATCCTCGCCCGAGAGGAACTGCGCCGCGCCAAGCCCAAGCCCGCGCGAAACGCCCACATACATCTCGTCAAACGCGGCAAAAAGTGCGCGGTTCAGCGCCTTGCCCTCATCGGTTGTCGAAAGGGCGATATAGGCCTCAATATCCGCATCTTCCAGCGGCTCATAAGCAAGCCCAAGGAAGCTAAGAACCCATTCCTGCGTCTCATCGCGAATGCTCTCTTCCTGGCCCCAAACATCGGTGATGATCTGCTCTTGGGTGAGCTGCGCATCAAATGCGCCGCCATCCGCAAGGCCTGTATAAAACGCATAAGAGGCATTCAACGCCCCAACAACATTGGTCTCAACCAGATCATTGGCATCGCTGAACCGCTCCAAAAGCTGATGGCGCGGCGTGTCATCCTGGGCCGCAAGCAGCGCTGCATCCTTGGCCGCCTGCTCAAACGCCTCATCAAGCATGGCCCGGCGCGCCGATATTTCAAGCTCGGTAAACATCCGCCCGCGCTCAGAGGTAAAGAAGGCCTCAAGCGGGGCCAAATCCGTGCCCTCCAGCTCCGCCTCAAGCCGCGCGACAACGACCTCCTCCAAACCATCCGCATCGTAAATCTTATCAAGCAGCTGATCCCAAGCCCCGCCACCGCGCGCACCAAACATCTCGGCCGCGATCTCTTGGCCATATTCCAGCCCCTCAATGCGCATCACCTCAACAACGCCGCGAATTTGCAAAGCCTGCGCCAAAGCATCAACCCGCCGCTCCGCCATCGCCGGCAAAGCACCCAGCAAAGCGCATACAGTGATCATCATCCGCAACATCGAATTTCCTCTCCCATGGCATCTCGCCAACCCCCGCGCCCACCAGCACGGCCCAAAAGCCAAACGGCGCAACAATTCCCCTTCAGGGTAGGCATCCCGCACCGCATTTCCAAGCCCTCACAAACAGATAGCCCCAGAATTCAGCGTGTTTTCGCTCCCGAAACACCGCCGCGCGCCCCCTTCCAACAATCGCCGCCAAACAGCCCAGCAACAAACCGCAGCGCAAATCACAACGCAAAACGCCCACCCAAAATATCCTCCCCCGGCCAAATCCCAGCCAAAGCCCGGCCCAAACCGCGCCCCCGCTGTCAATAAAGCCCGCGCCCCAAAACAACCGCCACGCCGCCCAAAAGCGCGCACCCATTCACACCTGTCCAAATATCCTGCCAAAGGCCCAACCAAAACCGCTCCATCAAAGCCGCGCCAAACGCCCCAATCGCACATCCCACAACCCTCAACACGAAAAGAGGTTGCACACCCCCGCCCGCCTCGCTAAATCACGCGCCACCAGACCCCCGCGGAGAGGTGCCGGAGTGGTCGAACGGGGCGGTCTCGAAAACCGTTGAGCCTTCACGGGTTCCCAGGGTTCGAATCCCTGTCTCTCCGCCACAATTCCGTTTAAGTTATTGTTTTTACTTCAAAAATTGAAGGGCGATTGTTGCTTTGCATGTTGCGCTGCATGTCGCGGATTTGGCTGTAAATACTGACGGACTGGCGCGAACCGGTCACGCACTCGTGAATGAAACCTTTGAGGTTCTTTAGAATTCTCTCTATGAGAGTGTGGGTGAATATTTGATTGTGAGGGCTGCATCTTGACTAAACCTGCCGCGGTAAATCGCTTTGGCCTTTCGAGACGAATTCCAGATCCTGTCAAAATGGCAGTTCGGCAAAGATGTGGATTTGGTTGCGTATCGTGCGGGCGCGGTATTATTCAATACGATCATTTCGATCCTGAGTACGTTGATGCCACTGAACACAATGTCGATGGGATAACCTTGTTGTGCGGTAGTTGCCATGACGAGAAAAATCATGGCTTGCTTTCAAATAGCCAAGTAGCAACGATGAATGCCGATCCGTACTGCAAAAAGAATGGGAGTGCGTTCGGAAAATTTCGTCTCACCGGCAATAATCCTGTTGTACTGCTTGGAACCTCTGAATTTCGGCAATGTAGGGTAATTTTAGAAGTTGCTGGCGAAAAGGTGCTTTGGTTCACCAAACCAGATGACCCCGCTGAAGGCTTCCATCTCAATGCACGTTTTCGCGATGAAACTGGAACTGTTGTTTTTGAAATCAAAAAAAACGAATGGATTGTAGGTGACGAATTATGGGACGTTTCCACTAGCGGCAACGGTATTGTAATTCGGTCTCGTGCCCGCAATTATTCTCTTATCCTTCGTTTTTTACCCCCTGAAACGATCAAGATCGAACGAGCAAAGATCAGTCATAATGGGACTACGGTGGAGATCACAAAGGATGGACGCATCGTTGATGCATATATGAACCATTTTTCAGGCTGTAGCGCAACCAACTGCTATACTGGAATTAAATTTAAAGCCCCCGGAAATATTAGCTTCGGTTGCGGACGCGATAATTCAATAGACTTTATTGTTCGCCTGAGACTTACAACGGCTTTAGTGCCCGTCGCTAATCTGTCCAAAGTAAAGGGCGCAAGACTTAAACTCGGCGCTGCATGAAGAATGCTTCGCTCGGTATCCCCACAATCAAGCGGTCGGCGTCGGGGTCAACGCCCGCAGCAATAGCCGTTGGCGCAGGGTATGCCTTTGCGCCCCCCAATCCCTCCGGCAGTCCCACCTCCCCTGCCAATCCCGGGCCAAATCAGCCCAAAGGACGGCGCTCTTCCGGCCGCCCTGCCCGCCAGACGGCCCTGCTCCAAACCCCAAAGCTGCAAAAACCTCGCTTTCAAAGGCCCATATCGCTATAAAAATACATAGCTTTGTACCTACCCGTCCAAAATCAAACGAAGCGTAAACCCTCTTGACGTAAGGTGATTCTGATCTGGGGGCTAAATGTTAACACTGCGTTAATCATTTAGAGAGATATGTTAATGAGCACTGGTGGAGCCAAATAATGATCGTGCGAAGACTTTACGGCGTATTGGGCGACCTTTCGGACCGGGTTACGCTGTTGTTCTTGCGCAGAGCCCGCAAGAAAATTCCCAACATTGATCTGACCGAAGACATGCTCGGGCGCATCCGCTCTGCCCAAATCAATGCGCTCTCCTCGATCACATTGCCAGTCACGATGATCGCCATGATAAATTCGGTCACATTAACACTTGTTGATGCCTATATTCATGGCGGCCTGCGCCTTGCCCCGGCCATCTGGAGCAGCGTTGCAATTTTCTATGGCATGCTCACGATTTACGCCAATCGCATAACCAATTTCTCTGAAAAATCCCATGCCTCAGAGCGCGCCTCCGGGGCCATCGTGATGCATGCCTGTTTGCTCGCCCTGGTCTGGACCTTCTCTCCGATCTATTTCCTGATTGATGCCTCACCGGTTCATGTTGGTTTTATCTCATCTGTCACAGCGGGCATGGTGGCTGGCGGGGCGCTTGCGCTCTATCCTGTGCCCCTGGCGGCGGTGCTGTTCAGCACATGGCTTATTGTCATGGGCTTGGGCGCGCTGATCCTGCATGGCAACGCGCTTGGTGGCGCATATGTCTTTGTTTCCGTTACATTTATGATCCTCGTCTACCAAGCGATTGCCAAACATGCGATGCTGTTTTTGGGCGAGTTTCTGCGCAAAGAAGAAGCCGCAGCACAGCGCGATGTGATCACATTATTGATGGGCGATTACGAACAGGCGAGCTCGGCTTGGCTCTGGAGCTGTGATGCGGGCCTGCGCATGCGCAATATCGCGCCCGGCATGCTCAACGCGATGAAAATGTCCGGGCTCACCGTTGATCGCATGCCCCTTCGCGGCCTCTTGGGGCGCGCCGGGGCCAGCCCGATCAAGGAAAGCGATGCAGCGATGCTCAGCCGGCTGACCGGCCCGCCAGACGCAGTTCCGACCCAATTTGACATCACCCTGCGCATCCAAACCGGCACGCCGCATGAGCGGATTTTTTCGGTTTTCGTGCGCAAATCCATCTCGGAATCCGGCATGCTTGTTGGGTATGAAGGCTTCTCGCGCGATATCACAACCGAATATCACGCCAAACAAAACGCCAAATTCCTCGCGACCCATGATGTCATGACCGGGCTGCTCAACACAGCAACCTTCCATGAACAAGCCCATAAGCGGATGCGCGAATTCAACGCAAATATGAGCAAACGCTGCGTGGTGTTTATCTTCCTTGATGCGGACAATCTCAAAAGCGTCAATGATACCCATGGCCATGCCGCGGGCGATGTTTTGATCCAGACCATTGCGACCCGCCTCTCGGCGAGAGTCGGCGATAATGGCCTCGTAACACGCAAGGGCGGCGATGAATTTCTCGCCTGTATTTTCGATGTAGAACAAGGGGATGTCGAAGATTTCGCCGATACGATCCTTGGCGCGATCTGCCGTGATTTCGCCTTTGAAAGCGCCCGCCTCGATCTCTCTTGCTCCATGGGTGTTGCGCGCGCCGATAGCGGCGCGGCGGCGCTTGAGACGCTGGAAAAAGAAGCGGATCGCGCGCTCTATTTTGCCAAGAACAAAGGCCGCGCGCGGCTTGAACATTACAACCCAACCTTGGGCCACGAACTGTTCAAACAGCGCCGCATCGCCAATGATCTTCCGGCGGCCATTCGGGCGCGCGAGGTCTACTGCGAGTTTCAGCCCATCGTGCGCCTTGAGGATCAAACCATCTCTGGCTGCGAAACGTTGATGCGCTGGGATCATCCCGAATTGGGCGTCATCACCCCCGAACAAATCGTCACCGCGGCGCGCTATTCCAATATGGTTGCGCCGCTCAGCGCTTTGGTGATGAACCAAGCGCTTGAGGCGGTAAAACAATGGCCTGAAAACGTCTTGGTGACGGTCAATGTGATGGCGCATGAGCTGACGGAGGCGGATTTCTACAAGACCATTCTGCGCATGTTGGAGCAGCACGGCGCAGAGCCAAAACGCTTTTGCGTTGAGATCACGGAATCTGAATTGCTGGAGAATTCTGATCTGGTGATCCGCAATCTGACCCGCCTGCGCGCAGCGGGTGTTTTGATCGCGGTGGATGATTTTGGCGCGGGCTATTCCTCGCTCAACTACTTGCCGCAATACCCAAGCGATACGCTGAAAATTGATCGCTCGCTGGTCGTCAATTCTTCGCGCCATCACGCCGGGCCATTGATCCTACATGCGGTGGCAAAAATGGCCGAAGCGCTTGATATTCCGGCCATTGCTGAAGGTGTCGAAACCGAAGAAGAGCTTGAAAACGTTCGCAAAGCTGGGCTGCCCTATGTGCAGGGCTATTATTTCTACCGCCCCATGCGCCAGGCAGAATTGCTCGGCGTTTTTGCCCAAGAAGAAGCGCTCAACCGCCCCCCAGATGCCGCCAACGCCTGAACGCTCATAAGTATTTGGCGCCGCGCGCCTGCCCCAAGCACCGATCCAAACGCGCGCCCCATGCGCCCGGCGCGCAGGGCACGCGCAAACCCCGAGGCCTGCGCAAAGCGGGGCAAAACACGCGCCATTTTCGTGTCAAAACGCCTGCCAGAACCGCTGCCAAACACCCATTTCCCAAACTGACCCTGCGGCACAATTGCGCTCAGCCATTGCCATTGCCCCGCCCCCATACTTAACTCGCCCCAAGGCGGCGCCGCGAGGCTGCTCGCACCATTTCCTGAGGAGGACACGACTTGGCCCTGCCACAAGCTTTGCAAAATCTGCGCATCCCTTTGATCGGATCGCCGCTGTTCATTATCTCCAATCCTGATCTCGTGATCGCCCAATGTAAGGCCGGGATTGTTGGCTCCTTTCCCGCCCTCAACGCGCGCGAAGGCACAGGCGATCCGATCCAACTGGATGCATGGCTCACCCGTATCACAGAAGAGCTGGACCGCCACAACCAAGCCAATCCCGATCAGCCCGCCGCGCCCTTTGCGGTCAATCAAATCGTGCATAAATCCAATGCCCGCCTTGAGCGCGACCTTGAGATTTGCGTCAAACATAAAGTGCCGATCTGGATCACCTCGCTTGGCGCGCGCGTTGAGGTGAATGATGCGGCCCATAGCTGCGGCGGCATTGCGCTGCATGATGTGATCAACAACCGCTTTGCCCATAAAGCGATTGAGAAAGGCGCCGATGGGCTTATCGCTGTGGCCGCGGGCGCAGGCGGCCATGCGGGCGCGCAATCCCCCTTTGCCTTGATCCAAGAAATCCGCAGCTGGTTTGAAGGCCCGCTGTTCCTCTCTGGTGCAATCGCAAAAGGCGATAGTATCCTAGCAGCCCAAGCGCTTGGCGCGGATGGCGGCTATGCGGGCTCGGCCTTTATCGCCACCAAAGAAGCCAATGCCCAAGAGGCCTATAAACAAATGATCGTCGATGGCGGCGCCTCTGACATCGTTTATTCCAACCTCTTCACCGGCGTTTGGGGCAATTACCTCAAACCCTCCATCGCCGCCGCAGGCATGGATCCAGATGCGCTTGAAATCTCTGACCCGTCCAAGATGAATTTCGGCGAAGCCCGCGAAAAGCCCAAAAGCTGGAAAGAAATTTGGGGCTCGGGCCAAGGCATTGGTGCGATTGATAAAATCATGTCTGCCGGTGAATTGGTGGATCAGCTCGAGCGCGAATATGTCGCCGCCCAAACCCGCCTCGCCGCAACTCTGGGCTGGAAGCGCTAACGCATATTGGGCCAAGGGCAGTTTGCACTGGCCCGCAGAACAGACCAAGCAGAACAGACCAAAAAGGCGGCTCCATTGCGGGCCGCCTTTTCAATTCAGTCGCCAAATATCTGCGCTCTTTGATCAAACGTTGACCAAACGCGCCTCTTCCTCGGCCTTTAGATCCTTGCGCGAAGGCTTGCCCACAGCGGTATGCGGCAGCTCCTTGCGAAATTCCAAATGGCGCGGAATTTCGTGGCGCCCCAGCTTATCAGCCAAAAACGCCTGAAGCTCAGCAAGCGAAAATTCCGCCGCGCCTTGATTGAGCACGACAAAAA
The DNA here is from genome assembly GCA_050633265.1 of Paracoccaceae bacterium. Taxonomy (GTDB): domain Bacteria; phylum Pseudomonadota; class Alphaproteobacteria; order Rhodobacterales; family Rhodobacteraceae; genus JBLHZY01. The sequence goes on from JBOEGE010000001.1 coordinate 377,439, forward strand.
CCTTGGCGCTCTCGCCGCGATACTCATCATGCACACCAATCGCGATCGCTTCGGCCACGTCGGGATGCTCATGCACCGCGTTTTCGATCACCAACGGATAAACATTGAACCCGCCCGACAGGATCATATCCTTCTTGCGATCGACAATATAGAACCAGCCCTCTGCATCCATATAACCAATGTCACCGGTCAGAAAATACCCGCCGACAAAGCATTCCGCGCTCGCCTCGGGGCGTTTCCAATAGCCTTTGGTCACATTGGGCCCTTTGATGATCATCTCGCCCGCCTCGCCAATCGGCATCTCGCGGGTCGGGTCCTCTACATCAACGATTTTGATGTCCAAACCGGGCAAAGGAATGCCAATCGTCCCGAGCTTTTCATCCGGCATATTCATCGGAACCGACGTCCCCGCGGGGGATGTTTCTGTCATCCCCCAGCCGCCGCGCAGCTTGCGCCCGGTCAGCTGTTTGATCCGATTATAGACCTCAACCGGCAAAGGCGCGCCGCCAGAGGCGATATATTCAAGCGAGCTGAGATCGCGTTTTTCAATGTCGGGGATCTGCATGATCGCGATCCATGTCGTGGGCACGCCGCCAAGCGAAGACACCCCATGTTTTTCGATCTCATCAACCGCGCTTGCCGCATCAAACCGCAACCGAAGGCGCATCATTCCGCCCTCATTGGCCCGTTTCAACATACCCGCGCTCAGCCCCATAATGTGAAACAAAGGCGAATAGAAAAGCCCCGATTGCCCCGTCCGAGAAGCCACTTCATTTTTCGAGGCCTCACAATAAATCTGCACCGATGCGGCCAGATTATCATGGGTCAGCATCGCCGCTTTGGGAACGCCCGTCGTCCCCCCGGTAAATTGCAGCAAAGCGATCTCATCAGGGCGCATATCGACCGGCGCATAAGGCGCGCCTTCAAAGCCAGCAAGAAATGCCTCTGCCCCAACACAGCCCTCAAAAATCGGGCAATCGCGCCCCGCCGCCGAAACGAAGTCCGGGCACAAAACAACTTTCGGGCAATGTTTTTCAGCGATCAACAGCTTGAAACGATTGGCAAATTCCGGCGTGCTCAGGCTGACAACAAGCTTGGCCCCGCTGTCCTCTAGCTTGTGTTGCAACTCGCGCTCAGCGTCCAGCGGCGACAGATGCGTGACCGCCGCACCCGCTGTCAAAGCCCCAAAGAAAAAGATCGGATGCCAAGGCGAATTGGGCAAATGCAGCGCAACCCGATCGCCCCGCTCGATCCCTTCCGCCTTAAGCGCTGCCGCCACCTGCGCTGCCTTATCGCGGATGTCGCCATAGCTGAATTCCTGGCCGTAATATTCAAACATCGGCAGATCGTGAAACCGCTCAAACGCCACCCGCATCAAGGCATTGATCGTTGTCGTTTCAGGCACAAACTCAGGATCGACCCCATCTGCGTAAAGATTATACCAAGGGCGTTTCAGCGCGCTCATGCCCGGCCCCCTTTGCGCATAGTACGCAGCGCGATCATCCCGATCTCTTGAGCGGAATTTTCTGCGGCCGGGCCAAGAGCAAATGCCGCATCCAAACCCAACAAATACCCCATCCCAAAGGATGTAGTTTCACGCTTTCGCATCTAAGCTCCTCCCATTTCGGCCGTTTCGGCCTTTCGCCATGCAAAATTCAGTTTTGCAATTTCATCAAGGCTATGAACTGCTCGCCTTTGCGTCAATCCCTTTGCGCGCCTGCGGGAGTGTTTCTGCCGCGCCGATTTGGCGCATCCCGCTTGCCCAATCCCGCAATGAGTGAAACACTCCCCCAAGATCACACCAACCGAAAGCCGCCGCGCCCCGCGCGCGAAATAACTCCGATGCGCACATTCAGAATCGCTGGCGAAGACATTCACCCCGGAACGCTTTTTCTCACCTTTGCCGTGGGCATCGCGGGCGGATTTGGCTTCAAAGCCCTTGGGATGCCGCTGCCCATGCTGCTCGGCTCGGTTACAATGGTCGGCGCGCTTGCGATCCTTGGGTTTGAGCCGGGCGGGCAGCCGCCAAAGGTCCCGTTCTGGCTGCGGCTGTTCTTTATCCCGATCATTGGCCTTTCGATCGGCGCAGCCTTTACCCCGGAAATTCTGGATGAAATCAGCCGCTGGTGGCCCTCGCTCGTGGCGCTGTTTCTCTATATTCCGCTCGCGCATTACGCTGGATATTGGGGCTATTATCGCCTCGGTGGCCTCTCGCAAAACACCGCCTATTTTGCTGGCGTCCCGGGCGGCCTTCTGGAATGTATCGCTATGGGCGAAGAGGCCGGCGCCGATGTGCGCATGCTCACCGCGCTGCAATTCATGCGCCTGATCCTCACCATCATGCTCGTGCCGCTGGCCTTTAGCTTGCTCAATGGCGCGGCTGTCGGCTCGGCCGCAGGCGCCCAAATCCAAGCGCCCGTTGGATCAGTGCTTGATACGCAAGAGGTGATCAAACAGGCGCTGATCTGTGTGCTTGGCTTCTTTGCCGGGCGAAAATTGCGCATGCCGGCCTTTATCATCACCGGGCCCATTCTCGCTTCGGGCATCGGCCATCTCACCGGCGTGATAACCGCCTCCCCCCCGCGCCCATTAATCGAAATCACCCAGCTTGTGATCGGTGTCTCGCTTGGAACCCGCTTTGTTGGGATGCGCGCCAATGCCTTTTTCAAAGCGCTCGTTCTGGCCTTTGGCAATATCTGCGCAACGATGAGCTTGGCCGTAATCATCGCTTTGTTGATCCACGCCCTCGTCGATGAGCGGATCGAAGCGGTTGTTCTGGCCTTCGCCCCCGGCGGGCTGGCAGAAATGTCGCTCGTGGCGATTTCGCTTCATATATCAGTGGTTTACGTGGCCGCGCATCATGTGTTGCGGATCGTGCTCTCGGTCACTGTGGCCAAGGCTTTCGCCCATAGGATCCCGCCCGATCACCCGGCGCAAAGCCCTTAGGCGTCTTCGCTATCCGCATCCCCATTGCCGCGAAATCCAGTCGCCACAACGAATTTCTCCGAACTGTCCGAACGGCTCGCAGGCGGCTTCATATGCATCACTTTGGTGAATTTCAGCTTGAGAAGGCGCTGCAAATCCCCCTCAGCACCGCCGGCCAAAACCTTGGCAATAAAAGTGCCACCCTCTTCCAAAACATCAAAAGCAAAATAGGCCGCCGCCTCACATAGCGAAATAATCCGCAAGTGATCGGTCTGCTTATGCCCCGAAGACGCCGCCGCCATATCGCTCATCACAACATCCGCCTTGCCCCCAAGCCAAGCCTTCACTTGCGCATCCGCCCCCTCTGCCATGAAATCAAGCTGATGCAACTCGGCGCCGGCAATCGCCTCAATCTCCTGCAAATCAACGCCCAAAATCGTCCCGACCCGCTTATCAGACCGCTCCCCAAGCGCATTGATCCGCTTCACAGCAACCTGGCACCAGCCCCCCGGCGCACAGCCAAGATCAACAACCCGCGCCCCCGGAACCAAAAAGCGATACTTATCATCCAGCTCCAAAATCTTAAACGCCGCCCGCCCGCGATAGCCCTCGGCCCGCGCCCGCTTCACGTAAGGATCGTTCAACTGGCGCTCAAGCCAAAGGGTCGAGGAAAGCTTGCGCCCCCGCGCCGATTTCACCTTAACCCGCAAATCGCGCTCGCCGCGCCCGCTTGTTTTCTTCGCCATGTCTCAATTCCCGCCAATCCGAAAAACCGCCTGGCTTTTTCTTGGTCTAAATACTCACTGCGGCCAATGCCACAAAGCGCGCGACACCTCAACAGATGCGCAACGTCGCAACAGCCCTCAAAGCCGTCCCGCAAATCCGCCGCTAATACGGCCCGTCCTCAAGCACACCATCAGCCGACATCTGCGCATATAAAAGCCCCTCACGAAGCCCGCGATCCGCAACCGATAAACGATCCGTCGGCCAAACCCGCAACAAAGCCTGCAAAATCGCCGCCCCCGACATGATCAAAGTCTGGCGATCCCGCCCAATCCGTGGATCCGCGCGCCGCCCCGCAGGGCCCAAATCCAAATAGCCCCGGATCACTTTATCAATCTGATCCGATGTCATCCGCAGCCCATCCACCCGATTGCGATCATAGCGCCGCAGGCCAAGATGGCTTGCTGCAACGGTCGTCACCGTCCCGCTCGTGCCGATGATCTGAAAACCTTCGCGCGCCTGAACATCCGCATAAGGCGCAAAGCTCGACATGCTCTCTTCGAAGAACCAGCTCATCAAAGCAAAACGCGCAGAATCGTCCTCAACGTCTTCAAACTGATCCTTCAGCGTCGCAACCCCAAGCGGCACAGAAATCCAATCCACAACTTTGGCATGGGGAAACGGGCTGCCCACTGCCGGATTAAACCCGGTGTGAAGCCGCATAATCGCGCGCGCACGATCAAGCTTGGGCACCTGGCTCAGATCAACCCAAACAAGCTCGGTCGAACCGCCACCAATATCCACAACAAGCAATTGTTCGGTCTTGGTGCTCACCAATGGCGCGCAGGAAATCACCGCAAGCCGCGCTTCTTCCTCTGGCTCGATAATATCAAGCTTCAGCCCGGTTTCGCGATGCACATAGCGGATGAAATCGCCCGCATTGCGCGCGCGCCGGCAGGCCTCGGTCGCAACAAGGCGCATCCGGGTCACTTCGTGTTTCTCAAGCTTCTTGCGGCACACGCGCAGCGCCTGAACGGTGCGCGCCATCGAGGCGCGCGAAAGCCGCCCCGTTGCCTCCAAACCGGCCCCAAGCTGGACAGATTTGCTAAAGCTATCAACCACATGCAATTGGTTGCCCTTGGGTTGGGCAATCAACATACGGCAAGAATTTGTCCCCAAATCAAGCGCCGCATAAAGCGATGCGGGATCGGGGGTCGTTGGCAGAGCGCGCTCAACCGGTCTTGGGAACGCAGCCCCACTTTTGGGACGCTTGGGCGCCATATCACGCCCTCCAATATATTGGCTTGTGGATAAGTTACGCTCAATAGGGTGATTTGGCAATCTGGCAATCCGCACAATTCGCCCAAATTCGCACCCCCTCCCACAGCCAGCGCACAGCCGCCAGCCCACAGGCCAGCCCACTTGGCCAACCCACAGCCCTGCCCGCCGCCCCGCTGTGGCCCCGCGCGCCCCGCCCAGCTCCCCGCCTGCTCCCCACTTGCTCCCTGCGCGCAAGCCAAGCGTCGCCCGCCCTCATAACCTTCATGAGAAGTTTTCCAATTGCGCCCCCTTCCCTCAAATGCCCGCCTGCACTAGCCATAGCCCAGCAAAAGCCCAAACCGCGCAGCGCCTCAAAACGTCGCCTTCGGGCCAAGCCATGTCGAAAAACGCCCCCGTTATGCAGGGCCCACTGCGTAGAAAAATACTACGAACAGGAGAGAATCAGCCCATGGCCGATGTTACGATCTTTTACTGGCGCGATATTCCAGCTCAGGTGATGGTGGGCCGCGGCCGCCGTGGCACCAAACGCCCTCTGTCAGAGCGCTTCGAGCAAGCGATTGATCGCGCCGCCATGAAGATCGGGGCGCGTGATAGCGATGCCTACCTTGCCGAATGGCGCAAAGCCGCGCCCTTTAGCGTTGAAGGCGAAGACGCTGCCGTTGCGGATGCTCAGGCCGCCAAGCTTGAGGCAGAATACCCCCAAGAGCGGCTGAAATCCCTGATCGCAAATGATGGGCGCGAATGACGCGCCCGCGCATATGGGAGGCCGCCATGGCTTTGCTTAACTTTCGCAAGAAACCTGAACCAACTGCGCCAAATCCCGGCGCGGTTGCTGCTCTGCTCAACGGCCACTCGATCGAGGTGATGCCGCGCACCGCCGCCAAGATCGCGGATTTCCCCGCCCTTCTGCCCAAAGGCACGCGCGTCTATATCGCCCATATTGAGGGCACCCCGATTGAGGATATGGTCGCCACCGCCGCGCGCCTTAGCGCCGATGGGTATGAGGTCATGCCCCATTTCCCCGCCCGGATCATCAAAGACAAAGCCACGCTGAAGGATTGGATCGCGCGCTATAGCGGCGAGGCAAATGTCCGCCAAGCGCTCCTGCTGGCAGGCAATAACGCCGCGCCAGTCGGCGATTTTCACTCCTCCATTCAGCTTTTGGAGAGCGGCGCATTCGATGCGGCTGGCTTTACCCGCCTGCATGTCGCGGGCCATCCAGAGGGCAACCGCGATATCGATCCCGATGGCTCGGATCGCGCTGTGATGGAAGCGCTGCATATCAAACAGGCGCTCTCAAATCGCACCGATGCGCAAATGGCCATAGCCACGCAATTCTGCTTTGAGGCCGCCCCCGTGATCACATGGGCCGAGCGCTTGCAATCCGAGGGCATCACCCTGCCCATCCATCTTGGCATCGCAGGCCCAGCCAAGCTGCAAACGCTGATCCGTTTTGCCATTGCTTGCGGCGTTGGCCCTTCGCTGAGCGTGCTGCAAAAACGCGCAATGGATGTGACCAAACTCGTGCTGCCTTATACCCCCGATGCGCTGCTCGCCGATCTCGCCGCGCACAAAGCAGCACTTCCCACAAGCAATATCGCGCAGCTGCATCTCTTCCCCCTTGGCGGCATTGAAACAGCCGCCACATGGGCCCAGAAAACCTGCGCCGCGCCCACCAATATCCAAGCCGCCCAAAGCACCCCTGCCAATTCCCAAAAAGCCCCGCTATAAAGCGGCGAAATCAAACAGAAAGCCGAAATTCATGACCCGCACCGTTCTTGAGAGCCAAACCAAAACCGTCACCATCGGGTTTGACGAACCCTTCTGCGTGATCGGCGAGCGGATCAATCCAACCGGGCGCAAAAAGCTTGCCGCCGAGCTTGAAGCAGGCGATTTCAGCACTGTTGAGCGCGATGCTTTGGAGCAGGTTGCTTGCGGCGCGATGGTTTTGGATGTGAACGCGGGCGTTGTTTACAACTCCAACCCAAACCCCAATGAAACAGAGCCGCCCCTGATGCGCGCGATGATCGAGCTGGTGCAGGGCTTGGTCGATGTGCCGCTCTGCATCGACAGCTCGGTGCCCGCAGCGCTTGAGGCCGGGCTCGCCGCCGCCAATGGCCGCCCGCTGGTCAATTCCGTTACCGGCGAGGAAGACCGCCTTGAGCTGGTGCTGCCCTTGATCAAGAAATACAACGTCCCCGTTGTGGCGATTTCCAACGATGATACGGGCATCTCAGAAGACCCGGATGTCCGCTTTGCTGTGGCCAAAAAGATCGTCGAGCGGGCGGCCGATTTCGGCATTCCGGCGCATGACATCGTTGTTGATCCCCTCGTGATGCCAATCGGCGCGATGGCAACAGCGGGCCAGCAAGTTTTCGCGCTGGTGCGCCGCCTGCGCGATGAGCTTGGGGTCAATACCACCTGCGGCGCCTCCAACGTTTCCTTTGGTCTGCCCCATCGCCACGGGGTGAATGCGGCCTTCCTGCCCATGGCGATTGGCGCGGGCATGACCAGCGCGATCATGAACCCGGTGCGCCCGGTTGAAATGGAAGCAATCCGCGCGGCCAACCTGTTGATGAACCACGATGCCAACGGCGCCCAGTGGATCAACTTTAGCCGCGTTCTGGATGCGGTGGCCGAAGGAACCCCCTTTGCCGAAGCCTCCAAAGCGGCCGCTGGTGGCGGGCGCGGCGGGCGCACTGGGCGCTCCGCACGCCGCCGCGGCTGATCCAAAACAGGCCCAACCGCCACAACCCGCAGGAAAATCCCGCCCGCCCCTATACGGCGCGCGCGCATTGGATCATCCTGCGCCGAGGCGAGCAATTGATGGACAAAACGATGAGCGATCCGCTGGTAATCTTCATGCCCTCAGGCAAGCGCGGCCATTTCGCCGCCGGAACCCCTGTGCTTACAGCGGCGCGCCAACTTGGCGTTGATCTGGATAGCGTGTGCGGCGGGCGCGGCATCTGCTCGAAATGCCAAGTGCAGCCCTCCTTTGGCGAATTCCCCAAACATGGGCTGACCGCACGCATTGAGGCGCTCTCGCCAATCAATGCTGTGGAAGAGCGCTATGATCGCATCCGCGGGCTAAAACCGGGCCGCCGCTTGGGCTGCCAGGCGACGGTTCAGGGCGATATCATCATTGATGTGCCGGCCGAAAGCCAGGTCCACAAACAGGTGATCCGCAAAGCCGCCACCGACCGCGTGATCGAGATGGACCCCGCCACCCGGCTTTATTATGTCGAGCTGGAAGCCCCCGATATGCACGCCCCCTTGGGCGATTGGGAGCGCCTCAAAGCCGCGCTCGCAACCCAATGGGATGTCCAAAACGCGACCCTCCCCACAGGCCTTTTCGCCGATCTTCAGCCCGTTTTGACCAAAGGCGATTACAAAATTACTGTGGCGATCAATGCCGCCGTTGAGGGCGAAAACCAAGTCGTCGCGCTCTGGCCCGGCCTGCATGATGCGCCGCTCTATGGCCTCGCGATTGACCTTGGCTCAACAACCATCGCCGCCCACTTGAGCGATCTTTCATCCGGCGCGGTTGTTGCCTCCGGCGGGCTGATGAACCCGCAAATCCGCTTTGGCGAAGATCTGATGAGCCGCGTCTCTTACGCAATGATGAACGAGGGCGGCGCGGCCGAGATGACAAGCGCCGTGCGCGAGGCCCTCAATCAGCTCGCCTCCGATCTCGCCCAAGAGGCCAAAATCAGCGTCTCGGATATTTTCGAGGCGGTCTTTGTCTGCAACCCGGTGATGCACCACCTGTTGCTCGGCATCGACCCTTCCCCGCTTGGCCAAGCACCCTTCCCGCTTGCGCTATCGGACGCGATCAATCTGCCCGCAAGCGCGCTTGATCTTGGCCTGAATGCGCAAGCCCAAACCTATATCCTGCCCTGTATCGCAGGCCATGTGGGCGCGGATGCGGCTGCCGTGGCCCTCTCAGAGGCGCCCGAAAAGGCCGAAGACCTCACCCTGATCGTCGATGTCGGCACCAATGCTGAAATCATATTAGGCAATAAAAACAGGGTTCTGGCCTGCTCATCCCCCACAGGCCCCGCCTTTGAAGGCGCGCAAATCTCTGCCGGCCAACGCGCCGCCCCCGGCGCCATTGAGCGCGTCGAGATCAACGTTGAGACCAAAGAGCCGCGCTTTCGCGTCATCGGCTCTGAGCTTTGGTCGGATGAGCCCGGCTTTGATCTGGCCACCGCCACAAGCGGCATCACCGGCATCTGCGGCTCGGGCATCATCGAGGCCGTGGCAGAAATGCGCGCCGCGGGCCTGCTGGATCGCTCCGGCCTGATCGGATCCGCCGAACAAACCGGCGCGCCCCGCATTGAGCCGCAAGGCAGAACCCACGCATACCTGCTGCATGACGGCACAGCCAATGGCGGCCCGCGCATCCTCGTCACCCAAGGGGATATCCGCGCGATCCAACTGGCCAAATCCGCGCTTTATGCCGGCGCGCGCCTGCTCATGGACGAGCTCGGCGTTGAGCGCGTGGATCGCGTGATCCTCGCCGGCGCTTTTGGCGCGCATATCAGCCCAAAACACGCCGCCATCCTCGGCATGATCCCCGATTGCCCGCTGGCGCATGTGACCTCAGCCGGCAATGCCGCCGGAACAGGCGCACAAATCGCTCTCGCCTCGCGCAAGGCGCGGCGCCATATCGAGGCGCTGGTGCGCAAAATCACCAAGATCGAGACAGCCATTGAGCCGCGTTTCCAAGAGCATTTCGTCGCCGCCAATGGCATTCCCCATGCAACCGCGCCCTTTGCAGAACTGGCAACCCAAATCACCCTCCCCGAACCCAGCTTTAACGCAGGCGATGGCGGCGGGCGCAAACGCCGGCGCGATCGCTAACAAAAAACTGCGCCAAATCCGCCGCGCCCCCTCTTGACGCCGCGCAGCTCTTTGCATACCTCCAGCGCCATAAGCGGGTGTAGCTCAATGGTAGAGCAGCAGCTTCCCAAGCTGAATACGAGGGTTCGATTCCCTTCACCCGCTCCAAACGCCTCAATCCCTGCCCCAAAGCCAATTGACGCAACGGCCCTGTGGCGCGCCTTCGCAATCCTGTCCAGTCTGCCGCAAACGCAGGAGCCCAAATGAACGATATTTTCACAGCCGCCGTTGAACAGCTAAACGCCCGCATCAAAGGCACGCAGTTTGAACAATCCATCGCTTTGGTGATTGAAAATGTCGGCACGCTTCTGGTTGACAGCTCAGGCGCGCGCCTCAGCGAGGAACGCGGCGACTGCGCGATTTTTGCCAACGAGAAAACAATGCTTGGCCTGCTTGACGGCTCTGTCAAAGTGATGCCCGCCGTGATGACAGGCAAGCTCAAGATCAAAGGCGATCCCCGGGCTGCGCTGAAACTTACCGAATTTCTAGATTAACTTCGCCGCACAAGCCCTTGATAAGGCGCGAAATTCACCCCATCAAATAGCGCAACAACATCTGCGTCGAGCCATCCTTGCCCTCAGCACTCGCTTCACCGGCCAGCACAGGCTGCAAAGCAACGGCCAGCTCTTTGCCAAGCTCAACACCCCATTGATCAAAGGAATTGATCCCCAAAAGCACCCCCTCAACAAAGGTCCGGTGCTCATAAAGCGCAACAATCTTGCCAAGCATTTCCGGCGTTAGCTTGGGATAAACCAGCGTTGTTGAAGGACGGTTGCCCGGAAAAACCCGGTGCCGCGCTTGGCGCGAAAGCTCCGGCTCGCTCAGCCCCTTTGCCGCCATCAATGCCTGCGCCTCTTGCAATGAGCGCCCCTTCATCAAAGCCTGAGATTGCGCCAGACAATTGGCCACCAAAAGCTGATGTTGATGGGCCAAATCCGGCTCAAACCCGCGCTGCGCGACCATGAATTCGCAAGGCACAATCCGCGTTCCCTGATGGATCAGCTGATAAAACGCATGCTGCCCATTGGTCCCCGGCTCGCCCCAAACAACCGGGCCAGAGGCAACCTCAAGATCGCTGCCATCCATCGCAACCCGCTTGCCATTGCTCTCCATTTCCAACTGCTGCAAATAGGCCGGAAGCCGCGCAAGCCGTTGATCATAAGGCAAAACAGCCCGCGTTCCATAGCCGCAACCCTGATTGTGCCACACCCCGACAAGCGCAAGCATCGCAGGCAGGTTCTCTTCCCAAGGCGCCTCGCAGAAATGGCGATCCATCGCCTGCGCCCCGCGCAAAAACGCGGCAAAATGTTCGGCCCCGATCGCGATCATCAGCGAAAGCCCAATCGGCCCCCACATCGAATAGCGCCCGCCGACCCAATCCTCAAAACCAAAGACCAAATCAGGATCAATGCCAAAAGCAGCCGTTGCTTCGCGCGCTGTGGAAAGGGCGGCAAAATGGCGCTCGATCCCTTCTTCGCCCACATGGGGCAAAAGCCATGCGCGCGCGGTTTGGGCATTGGTCATGGTCTCAATGGTGGTGAAGGTTTTGGAGGCAATAATCACCAGCGTTGTCAGTGGGTTAAGCCCGCTCAACACATCAGATATATGCGCCCCATCAACATTGGAAATAAAATGGCAGCGCGGCCCATTGGCATAGGGCGCAAGCGCAAGGGTCGCCATCGCCGGGCCAAGATCCGAGCCGCCGATGCCGATATTGACCACATCAGTAAAAGCCGCGCCCGCTTGGCCTGCGATCTCGCCGCGGCGCACCCCTTCTGAAAACCGCTCCATCCGGCGCAACGTGTGGCGCACCCCGGGCATCACATCCGCCCCGTCAACCATGACCGGGCCGCCATCCAAATTGCGCAAAGCCGTGTGCAAAACCGCGCGCCCTTCGGTCTCGTTGATCGCATCGCCTCGAAACATCGCATCGCGCTTGGCTGCAACTTGGCCCGCCTCAAGCATCCCGATCAGCGCGGCGCGCGCAGGCGCATCAATCGCCGTTTTGGAATAATCAAAAAGCATGTCGCCAAACTGCGCCGAGAAACGCTCGGCCCGATCAGCATCCGCTGCAAAGAGATCCATAATCGGCACCTGCATGGCGCGATCCGCATCCTTTTTCAGCGCTTTCCAATCAATCATTTTCGTTTCCTTACAATCATTTGTGCAGCGATCTTCATCAAGCGGCCCAATGCACAATCGCGCCCGACAGCACCGATGCCACCGGCGCCTCATGCGGCGAAAGATGGCGCGCAGCCTCTAAAGCGGCGCGTTTTTCATCGCCCATAATCACAATATGTTTGGCCAAAGCGCCGTTTAGAACCCGCGCAGACAGCGTGATCCGCGGCTCACCCGCGCCGGGCGCGCGCATCGGCAAAAGCAGCGGCGCATCCGGCGAAAGCGCCTCATCAAGGCGATCCGCGCCGGGGAACAGGCTGGCGGTGTGCATATCCGCCCCCATCCCAAGCAGCAAAACCGACAGCGGCAAACAAGGCGCAATCCCCGCGCTCAGGCTTTCCATCGCCTCTTCGGCCCGCGCGACAGGCGCATAAAGCGGGATCAAATTGGCCGCCGCAGCCGGGCCAACAAGCAGCCGCTTGCGCAACAAAGCGGTGTTGGAACGATCCGAACTTTCCGGCACCCAGCGTTCATCATTGAGCATCACATCGACCCGGCCCCAATCCAAATGCACCGCCGAAAGCACATCGAAAATCGGCCCCGGCGTTGTCCCGCCCGGCACGCAAAAAGAGGCCCGATCGCCCCGCTCAAGCGCATTGCGCAAATCGCCCGCAAGCGTATCCGCAAGATCCATAAGCATCAGCTCTCGATCTGGATATTCGATAAATTTCAAGGCTTTATACCCCGCCACTTGCGCCCGTCCCGATGCATCATCATCGCAGCATCCTCAGGCCCAACAGAGCCAACCTCATAGGGTTTGGGCACATCATGGCGATCCTCCCAGCCCTGAATAATCGGATCCGTCCAGGCCCAGGCCGCCTCGACCTCATCCCCGCGCATAAACAGCGTTTGGTTGCCGCGGATCACATCCATAATCAGCCGCTCATAGGCATCTGGAATATCATCCGCATCCTCGCCCAAAGCCTCGGCAAAGGACATATCAAGCGGCACATCAATCAAGCGCATGCCCCCCGGCCCCGGTTCTTTGATCGTCACGCTCAGGGTCATGCCTTCATTGGGCTGAAGGCGGATGGTCAGAATATTGCGGTGATTGCCCGCTTCGGGGCCGAAAATCGAATGCGGCGCATCCTTGAAGACAACCGCAATCTCAGAGGCGCGCGCGCGCAGTTTCTTACCCGTGCGCAGATAAAACGGGGTGCCAGCCCACCGCCAGTTTGAGATATGCAACCGCATCGCAATGAAGCTTTCTGTGCGGCTTTTGGGATCGCCCGCATCCGCGCGATAGCCCGGCGCATCGCCATCCTCGGCATATTGCCCGCGCACGATATGATGATAATCAACCGGCTCTAATGCTCTGATAACTTTAAGCTTTTCATCGCGCACTGAATCCGGCTCAAAGCGGCTTGGCGGCTCCATCGCGATCAGGCAGAGCAATTGCATCAAGTGATTTTGCACCATATCGCGCATCGCGCCCGAGCGATCATAATATTCGCCCCGCCCACCAACGCCGACCGTTTCTGCCACCGTAATTTGAATGTGATCGACAAATTGCGAATTCCACAGCGGCTCAAACAGGATATTGCCAAAGCGCACCGCCATGAGGTTTTGCACTGTCTCTTTGCCCAGGTAATGATCAATGCGGTAGATCTGTGTTTCGTCAAAATGCGCGGCCAGAACAGCATTGAGCTGTTTGGCCGTTGCCAGATCGCGCCCGAAAGGTTTTTCAACAACGATGCGGCTTTCATCAGTTGCGATATCGTAATCATGCAAATGCTGCGCAAGAGCGCCAAACAGGCTCGGCCCGACCGAGAAATAAAACGCATTGATCACATCGCGCCGCACCATTTGCGCGAGCTCTTTCCAGCCCGCTTCGCCTTTGGCATCAATCGCAATATACTCTAAACGCTTGAGAAAATCTTCGATCCGCTCGGGGCCGCAATCATTCTTGGCCACGAATTCATCAATCGCGGCACGCACAAAATCGCGGTATTCCGCGGCGCCAAAATCCGAACGCGCTGCGCCGATAATCCGCGCGTCTTGTGGCATTTGCCCGGCACAAAAGCGCCGGTAGAGCCCTGGCAAAATCTTGCGCCGCGCCAGATCGCCTGTCCCCCCAAAGATGACAAGATCAAAGCTCTCAACAGGTATGACGCGCGAAACCATCAGGCTCTCCTTACGATCGCATTTGGCTGAATGCCGTTAGCGCTAACGCGCCTCTCATAACGCCCAGACAAGCCCGAGTCTAGCACGCAGCGCCGCCATCACAACTGCGCTAGGTCTCAAATGGCGGCTTTTCTCTCTTGGGGCAAGAAACTACCTTGGGCAAAAGCGCATTACGGGAGTTTTTGGCATGAAAGATGATGTGAGCGGCCGTGCCGAAAAGTTCAGCGATCCTGACTTTACCGCGAAAGGCGAAGCGCGCGCCCGTGTGGCGCTGGATCAGCCCAGCACGCTTTGGTTCAACACCGGAACGCTGTGCAACATCACCTGCGTGAATTGCTATATCGAAAGCTCGCCCGAAAACGATGCGCTGGTCTATATCACGGCCGAAGAGGTTTATAACTATCTGGATCAGATCGCGGCGCGCGATTGGCCTGTGCGCGAGATTGCTTTTACCGGCGGTGAGCCCTTTATGAACCCGCAAATCATCGAGATGCTGCGCCTGTCTTTGAGCCGCGGGTATGAGGTTTTGGTGCTGAGCAATGCGATGCTGCCGATGATGCGCCCGAACATGCGCGAAGGGATTGCCCATCTGAATGCCGCCTATCCCGGCAAGCTGACCCTGCGCATATCGTTGGATCACCACAGCCGCGAAAACCATGATGCGATGCGCGGCAAAGGGGCCTTTGACAAGACACTTCGGGGCATGGATTTTCTGCGCGACACAGGCGTTAAGATGGCTGTTGCGGGGCGCAGTCTTTGGGGCGAGAGCGAAGCTGCGGCGCGCGCAGGGTTTGCCGCGCTTTTTGCGGCGCGCGGCTATGCGATTGATGCGCAGAACCCGGGCGAAACCGTGCTTTTCCCAGAAATGGATATCAAGGCGGATGTCCCTGAAATCACAACGCAATGTTGGGATATTCTGGGCAAATCACCGCGGGATGTGATGTGTTCTTCTTCGCGTATGGTGGTCAAGCGCAAAGGGGCGGATCGCCCGGCCGTTTTGGCCTGTACTTTGCTGGCCTATGACGCTGCATTTGAACTTGGCGAAACATTGGCAGAGGCCGAGGGCGATGTGGCGCTCAACCATCCGCATTGTGCGAAATTCTGTGTGCTTGGCGGGGCCAGTTGTTCGGCTTGATCTGTGCGATTTGGGCGCGGTAAAAAGTTTAATGCCTCCGGCGGGGATATTTGAGCAACCGTGAAGGGGGCGATTTTAGGCGTCCAATTCCGCATCCCAATAGAGGAAATCCATCCAGCTTTCATGCAGGTGGCCGGGCGGGAATTTGCGCCCTGTGTTGCGCAGCTCTTCGGCGCTTGGGCGGCGCGGCGGTTTGCGCAAGGAAAGCCCCGAGCGGTGCAGGATTTTGGAGCCTTTGCGCAGGTTGCAAGGGCTACAGGCCGCGACGACATTTTCCCAGCTGGTGATGCCACCGCGCGCCCTTGGAATGACATGGTCAAAGGTCAAATCCCCACGCGCGCCGCAGTATTGGCAATGAAATTCATCCCGTAAAAACAAATTAAAGCGCGTGAAGGCCACGCGCTTTTGAGGTTTGACATAATCTTTGAGGACAACGACCGAGGGGATGCGGATTTCGGTCGAGGGGCTGCGCACGACTTCATCGTATTGTGCAACGATATCAACCCTTTCCAAGACCGCCGCCTTTACGGCTTCTTGCCAGGGCCATAAAGAAAGCGGGTAGTAACTCAGCGGGCGATAATCCGCGTTGAGCACAAGCGCCGGGTGTTGGCGCAGCCGCCCCGGCTCTCTGACAAAATCCGTTCTAAAACTTCCGTCCATCCTTAAACAAACGCTCCCGTTTGGTGGCTTGGTCTGGGCCAGCAGCAAGGCGCAGCGAGCGCCTCATATGGATACTATATATCGCGGCAAAAGCCTGACAACCCCCTTGATATGGGTTTGGTCAGGACAAAGCTTTAGGGGGCGAAAATGACGGCTGTATGACGATTTTCATTGCAGGCAATATTTTTGATCGCGGGCCAGATTTTCACAGCGCTCAAAAGCGCGCCATAGGCAGGGAGTGCCGCTGAAGCCATAGGCATGAGATCGCCGCGCGCATTCCCGGTGAGGTGCGGCGCCTTTGCCAAGGTCACGTCGTTATTGCCAAGCTTGCCGCGATGTTGCCCAAAGGCAGGATCAGCGCAAAGGGCGCTCATCCCTGCGAACCGGGATTGGGCGCGTTTTGGGGGCTGATGGCAGCATATGGAGGGCCAGCACAGCCGTCGCACCAAGGGCAAATAGGCTTACAATAATATCCATCGCTTCATCCTCCAACCAGACCCTTTATAGGTAGGCACGCGCCTGTGCATCGTCAAGCGGTGCGGGCAAAATGGCGCGATTTCCTTAACAATCCGTTTCGATTTGACGCAAACTTAGGCGTTAGGGCGCATCATAGCCCAATTTTTCGCGCAAAAAGGCCAGCGCCACAGAAAGCCCATCCGGCGCGATTCCATGCCCTGTGCCTTTGGAAATATGAGCGAAAACATCAAACCCCGCCGCTGACAGCGCATTGCCCGCCTCAGGCAAGCTTTGCGGCGGAACGACCTCATCCGCATCGCCGTGAATCAGCAAAACGGGCGGTTTGGACAGCAGCTCATCCGCAAGCATTTCCGGCTGCAACAGCCGCCCCGAAAAGCCGACAACCCCGGCAAAAGGCGCATCGCGGCGCGGCGCCACATGCAGCGCCATCATCGTGCCTTGCGAAAAGCCGACAAGGGCGATGTCGCGCTCAGTAACGCCCTCGGCCTCCATCACCTCGTCCAGATAGGCATTCAAATCACCTGTCGCGCGCAGCAAGCCCTCGGCCGCCTCCTCCTCAGAGGAATTGTCGATATAGGGGATCGGAAACCATTGAAATCCCATCGGATTTGCCACCGAACGCTCGGGCGCATTGGGCGCATAAAACGCCGTATCGGGCAGGTGTTCGGCCAAAGGATCGGCCAGCCCCAAAAGATCCGGCCCATCCGCGCCATACCCATGCAGAAAAATCACTACCGTGCTGGTTTGCCCGGATTTTGCGGCGCGGTTCTTGCTCTCAAGGCTACGTGTCATCGGATCCCTTCCCGTTCTTTTGCCACATGGTAGTAGGCCCATAAAAGCCGGGCTGCAACGCTTCTCCACGGCGCCCAATCCGCCGCCATCTCGCGAAACGCCCGCTCTTTGGGCCGCTCAGGCAGATCAAACAGCATCCGCGCAGCCTCCTGCAATGCCAAATCGCCAGGCGCAAAAACATCCGCACGCCCCAAGGAAAACATCGCGTAAATCTCCGCCGTCCAAATCCCAATCCCGGGAACGGCTGTCAAAGTCGCAAATATTTCTTCATTAGGAACGCCGCGTAAAGCACTGAACTTAATGCCAGACCCGGCGAGTTCCCGCGCATATCGGATCTTCTGACGGCTCAACCCGCAAGCCCGCAACTCCTCATCACTGGCCCAAATCACCTTGCGCGGCCCAATCAAACCGGCCGCCTTCAGCCGCCCCCAAATCGCATCCGCCGCCGCAACAGAAACCTGCTGGCTCACAATCGCACTGAACAATGCCGCAAACCCATCCTTGCGCCGCCGCAACGGCAAAGGCCCGGTCAACGCCAAAGCGTGGCCAAAACGCGGCTCCATCGCCGCCAATGCCGCCGCCCCTTCCGCCACACAATCGGGCGTCTGAATGATCCGCCCGGCCACCGGATGCACCAATTCACTCATCACAGTTCCAACTTTTTCTTGGCATAAATACTCATTTCCGCCCCCTCATCCGCAAAACAGCCCAATCCAGCGCCGCCCCCACATCCCGCACAAGCGCGCCATCCCCGCCAGCGGGCCGCGCAATCATCGCCACACAGGGCCGTTCTATGAGGGCCACAGGCATCTCCAACAAACGCGCCGCCTCAAGCTTGGCCCGGCCACCGGCCCCACCTGCATTCTTCACCACCAACCAATCAACCCGAAGCTTGCGCAAAAGCGCCGCCTCATCTTCAATCGAAAAGGGCCCGCGCCCCAAAACGATCTCAACCCCGCTCAAAACATCGCCCCGCGCCGGCTCAATCTGGCGCAAAAACAAATGCCGCCCCTGCGCCAAATCCCCCAACAAAGGCAGGCTTTGACGCCCGGTTGCCAAAAACACGCGCGCGCCTTTCGGGATCAACCCGGCCAAATCGCCAAAGCCAGAGACGGCGTGCCAAAGATCGCCCGGCCCCGCTTCCCAAGCCGCCCGCTCCAGCCGCAGATAATCCACGCCGCGCGCGCTGCAAATCCGCGCCGCCCGCTCGCTCATCACGGCCGCAAACGGGTGCGTTGCATCAATAACGCCGCTAATCCCCTGCGCCGCCAAATAGGCCGCAAATCCTGCATCCCCGCCAAATCCGCCAATCCGCACCGGCAAGTCCATCACCGCAGGCGCGCGCGTCACCCCGGCCAAAGATACAACCGCCTCAATCCCGGCCCGCGCCAGCTCTCGCGCCAATGCGCGCGCCTCTGCTGTGCCGCCAAGCAACAAAAGGCTCATACATCCGCCCCGGCGCGCGCAATAACCGCGCCCGCGCGATCAATCACAACAATATCGAAGACAATCCCAAGCCCGCCAAACCGCGCCTCAATCGCCGCCAAAGCCCCCCGCGCAACCGCATCAGAAAACGCATCACCCGCAATGCCATAAGCCTCAAGCGCAGTATTCGCGCCACCAATCCGCGCGTCCCCAATCGCCCCCGCCCAATGGGCCAAATCGACCTGACTGCGCTTGGAATGCAAATCCATCTCGCCCTGGGCAAGCTTGGCCATCTTGCCAATCCCGCCGCCAATTGTGACCCGCGCAATGGGGTGCTTGGCCAGATATTTCAACAACCCCCCAACGAAATCGCCCATATCCAGCATGGCCTGATCCGGCAAATCATAAAGCCCCTGAACCGCCCGCTCAGACGTCGCCCCCGTACAGCCCGCCACATGATCAATCCCGGCCGCCCGCGCCACATCCACACCGCGATGAATAGAGGCAATCCACGCCGCGCAGGAAAAGGGCCGCACAACCCCCGTCGTCCCCAACACGGACAAACCACCAACAATCCCAAGCCGCGGGTTCCACGTCTTTTGCGCAATCGCCTCACCGCCGGGAATAGAAATCGTGATCTCAATATCCCCCGCTTTGCCAAGCCGCGCCGCCATCTCCTCAACCACTTGGGCCATCATCAAACGCGGCACAGGATTGATCGCAGGCTCGCCCGGCTCAATCGGCAATCCCGCCATCGTCACCGTCCCAACGCCCTCACCGGCACGAAACACAACGCCTGTGCCGGGATCACAAGCCCGCACCTCAGCACAAATCAACGCCCCATGGGTGACATCAGGATCATCCCCCGCATCCTTGATAATCCCCGCCCGCGCAAATCCATCGCCCGCCTCCGTCATCTCAAGCGCAAATTCAGGCCGCTCCCCGCGTGGCAAAGTAATCCGAACGCGCGTCGGAAATCCCTCCCCCCAAAGCGCCATCAAAGCCGCCCTCACAGCCGCCGTGGCACAAGCGCCCGTGGTCCAACCCCGGCGCAATTCTTTGGGCGCATCATTCATATCCCGCAACCTATACCCAGCCCGCGCTCAGGTAAAACTCATTCAACATGCCCCAGATTAATGCCCCAATCACCCCGCTTTCACCGTTGCCAAAATATCCCCGCCGGAGGCTCCAACACCGCCCCAATCACTGGCCCAAAATCCCACAAACACCGCCCCAACATCATCTTCCCCTTCCCGCCCCACCAAGGCATAAAGCGGGTATGAGCGATTCACATGATATCACCGCCCCCGATCTGCCCGCCTCCAACTGGCCAAGCCTCAATCCGGGCTGGGTCTGGCTCTGTGGCGCTGGCCCCGGCGATCCCGGCCTGCTGACGCTGCATGCGCTCAACGCGCTCAAACAGGCCGATGTCATCGTCTATGACGCGCTCGTTGAACCTGCGATCCTCAACTGGGCGCGCCCGGATGCAGAGCGGATGTATGCAGGCAAACGCGGCGGCAAACCCTCGGCCAAACAGGTCGATATTTCCCTTACACTGGTCGATCTCGCCCGCGCCGGAAAACGGGTGCTGCGCCTTAAGGGCGGCGATCCCTTTGTCTTTGGGCGCGGCGGCGAAGAGGCGCAAACACTGATCCAGCATGGCATCCCCGTGCGCATCATCCCGGGCATCTCGGCGGGCATCGGCGGCCTCGCCTATGCGGGCATCCCAGTGACGCACAGGGACGTAAACCAATCGGTGACCTTCGTAACCGGCCATGATCAATCCGGCGAAGCGCCCGGCTCGCTCAACTGGAAAGCGCTGGCTGAGGGCAGCCAAGTTCTGGTGATCTATATGGGGATGAAACACGCGCCGCAAATCGCGCGCGAACTCATCGCCGCTGGCCGCCCAAGCGATGAACCTGTGGCCGTTGTCACCTCGGCCACCACCCCCGATCAACAAGTGCTTGAAACGACGCTGGGAACCCTCGTCGCAGACCTCGCAAAATCCGGCCTTGAGCCGCCCGCCATCATCTGCGTGGGCCGCTCGGTCCTGATGCGCCAAGTGCTCGATTGGCAAGGGATGATGCAAGGCGATGCGCCGCGCAATCTCGATCCCCTTGGCCGGGGCCGCCCCGCCCAAATCGGATGAAGACGCCCGGCCAAAACGCTGTTCTCATCGCGGCGCCCATGTCCGGCAGCGGCAAAACCTGCATCACTCTAGGCCTGCTGCGCGCCCTTTCCCGGCGCAAATCCGGCCCCCATATCCGCGCCGCAAAATCCGGCCCCGATTATATTGATCCGCGCTTTCACGAGGCCGCTTGCGGCGCGCCTTGCCTCAATCTGGATGCTTGGGCAATGGGGCGTACGCGCCTCCAATCCCTCGCCCGCGCCAATGCTGCCGCCGATGATCTGCTGATTATCGAGGGGGCCATGGGCCTGTTTGACGGCGCGCCGCCCTCGGGCAAAGGCGCCTGCGCCGATCTCGCGCGGCTCTTTCAAATCCCGGTAATCCTCGTGGTCGACGCCTCCCATATCGCCCAATCCATCGCGCCGCTGATCGCAGGCTTTGCCCGCTTTGATCCCTCTCTCAATATCGCCGGCGTGATCCTCAACAAAGTCGGCTCGCCGCGCCACGAAACCATGCTGCGCCGCGCCATTGCCGATGCCAAAGGCCCGCCCGTCCTTGGCGCAATCCCCCGCGATCCCCGCCTCAATCAGCCCTCGCGCCACCTGGGCCTTGTCCAAGCGTCCGAGCGCGCGGACCTTGATAGCTGGCTCGAAACAGCCGCCGATATCATCGAAGCCAACGTCGATCTCGCCGCCCTGCCAAGCGCCCCGCTGGCCCCGACCCAACCCGCCCAAGCCCGCACGCCGCTCTTCCCATTGGCCCAACATATCGCCATCGCCCGCGATCAGGCCTTTGCTTTCAGCTATCCGCACCTGATCCAAGACTGGCGCGACGCGGGCGCACAAATCAGCTTCTTCTCGCCACTCAATGATGAGGCCCCCGCCAACGAGGCCGATCTTATCTATCTTCCCGGCGGCTACCCAGAGCTGCACGCAGGCCAAATCGCCGCCGCCAAGACCTTCCGCCAAGCGATGCAGGACGCCGCCCTTAAGACGCCAATCTACGGCGAATGCGGCGGCTATATGGTGCTTGGACAAGGGCTGATAGATGCGGGCGGCGCACGCCATGAAATGCTCGGCCTGCTCGACCTAGAGACAAGCTTTGAGCGCCGCAAATTGCACCTCGGCTACCGCGATCTTACCCCCACAAGCGATGCTGCGAACCCCTTCAAAGCCCCGCTCAAAGCGCACGAATTCCACTACGCCAGCACGATCCACGCTCAAGGAACCCCGCTGCTTGAAGCCTTAGATGCCGAAGGCAATACGCTTGCCCCGATGGGCCTGATAAGCGGCAAAACCTGCGGCTCCTTTGCACATATCATTGATTGCGCTGAACCCCATTCCAATTCCTGATCGCACCGCGCGCTTTTGCGCCTTCCCAAGCCCGCGAAGCGCCGCTACTCATATCCAATGAGCAATGCACAAAGCCAAATCCCCGCCGACAAAGCCGCCATGCGCAACGTCTGGATCCTCGTTGCGGCCCAAGCCTTTCTGGGCGCGCAAATGCCGATGCTGTTTACAATCGGTGGGCTGGCGGGCCAATCGCTCGCGACCAACCTGTGCTTTGCCACGCTGCCAATCTCGCTCATCGTGCTTGGCTCCATGCTCGCCGCAACGCCGCTCTCAAGCATCATGCAGAAATACGGGCGGCGCACCGGCTTTCTGATCGGCTCGGGCGCAGGCGCTCTTGGCGCGATCATTTCGGCCTATGGGCTTTATCAGGCGAGCTTTGCGATCTTCCTCGCAGGCTCGCTGCTCACCGGGGTCTATATGTCCGCCCAAGGCTTCTTTCGCTTTGCCGCCGCCGATACCGCCTCCGAGGCCTTTCGCCCCAAAGCGATCTCCTATGTCATGGCCGGCGGGCTTGCCTCGGCGATCATCGGGCCGCAGCTGGTGAAATCCACTTCTGATGCGCTGGTGATCCCGTTTTTGGGCAGCTATATCGCCGTTGTCCTGATCAATATCATCGGCTCGGGCCTGTTCTTTGGCCTCAAAATCCCCGCCCCTGAAGCCCCCGCCGCAGACGCCCCAAAGGGCCGCTCGCGCCTGGAGCTTTTGCGCACGCCGCGCGTGGCCGTGGCGATCATCTGCGCCATGGTTTCTTATGCGCTGATGAACCTGGTGATGACCTCAACCCCGCTGGCCGTTGTGGGCTGCGGCTATGATCAAGGCAAAGCTGCGGATGTGGTCACAGCGCATGTGCTCGCGATGTTTATCCCAAGCTTTTTCACCGGCCATCTGATCGCTCGCTTTGGCGTCGAGCGGATCGTTGCCATCGGCCTTGCGATCCTTGCGAGCGCGGGCGTCGTCGGCCTTTCCGGGGTTGAGCTGCCGCAGTTCTTTGGCGCGCTCATCCTGCTTGGGATCGGCTGGAATTTCGGCTTTATCGGCGCAACAACCATGCTCGCTGGCGCTCATGCCCCCGAAGAGCGCGGCCGCGTGCAAGGCATGAATGACATGATCGTCTTTGGCTGTGTGACGCTGGCATCCCTTGCCTCGGGCGGCTTGATGAATTGCTCAGGTGGAACAGCGCAGGAAGGCTGGACAGCGGTAAACCTTGCCATGGCGCCCTTCTTGATGCTGGCGGGCGGCGCGCTGATCTGGCTGGTGATGCAGCCAAAGAAAAAACGGTGATTTCAGTCACTTAGGCGCGCTTTTTAAGCGTCAACCAAATGCCATCCTTGGCGCGCACCGTTAAATGCGCAACGGGCACAGGCGGCGCACCATGGGCGCGCAACTCAAATGCGCCTACAATCATCGCAAGCAAAAGCGGCCCCTCGACCATGGCAAACCCGGCCCCCGTACAGACCCGCGGCCCCGCCGAAAACGGGATATAGGCATCGCGCAAACAGGCCTTGCCGTTCTCGGTTGCAAAGCGCTCTGGATCAAATTCATCCGGGCGCTCCCATATCCGCTCATGGCGCTGCAAGTGCCAAGCTGAGAGCACAATCTGCGCGCCCTTTGGCACGCGGCGCTCGCGAAATTCCTCCGGCTGTGCCGCCTCTCGCACCATCATCGGCACGGGCGGATAAAGCCGCAATGCCTCGCGGAAAACATCCCGCGTGTAGCGCAGCTTGCTCAGATCGCCAAAGCTCGGATTGGGGCCAAACGCGGCGGCCTCCTCGGCCACCCGCGCCTGCGCCTCCTCGTTGGTGGCCAGCAGATAAAGCGCCCAAGCCAGCGCCGAGGCGCTTGTCTCGTGGCCAGCCAAAAAGAAGATCGCGACCTGATCGACCATCTCATCGGTGCTGAAAATGTCGCCGGTTTGGGGGTCAGCCGTTGTCATGATCTTGGTGGCCAAATCGTCGGGCGCATCACCCGCTTTGATCTGTGCCATCCGCGCGGCCGTGAGTTTGGTGATGAGGCTGCGAATATTGCGCGCGGTGCGCTTGGTTTCGGCCTTGTGAAAGCGCGGGATCCAGCGCGGCAGCGGGATGAAGGCGGCGATATTGAGGATCGGTTGGGCGCGCTGGTAAAGGCGAAACTCAGAGAAAACTTGCGCGGCGATCTCATGCTCAATCGGGATGGAAAACAGCGTGCGGAAAATCACATCCGCCGCCACATGGCTTGTCTGCGCCTCGATCTCAAGCGGTGCATCCTCGCCCGCCTCAAGCGCCCCAAGCCGCGCAACAGCCGCCTGCCCCGCAGCAACCATTGCAGGGAATGTATCGCGAATGCGCCCGCCTTCAAAAGCCGGATCAATGATCCGCCGCTGACGCTCCCATGTCTCGCCATTGGTCAGGAAAACCGAATTGCCAAGCAGCGGGCGCAGGCCTTCGCTGATCCGTGAAGACTTGGGAAAATCGCGCGGGCGCTCCTTTAGAACCGTGCGGATCAGCGCGGGCTGATTGATCATGAAAGAGCGGAAAAACGGGGTCTTAAACTCGGCCATCCAGGCGCGATAAAGCTTGGCCGGTTGGGCCGAGAGGATATCCTTGCGAAACAGCCGGACGTAATTGCGCAGGCTGGTTTTTTCGGGCCGCGAGGGCGGCTTTGGCGGCAGGTTTGGCGCGCTCATTCGGCCATATCCGTATAGGGCGATGCGGCAATATCAATGCGGCTTTGCGAAGGTTTGCGGCCCTCATAGCGCTCAGCAAGCGAACGCGGGCCTGCGGTGATTTGGAAGTAATCGTAATCACCGGGCTTATCAAAAGCACATAGGTATTGGAAATGCAGCTTGAAAAAGCGCCAGCGCAGGGCGGCCCATGTTTCGGGCTGCAATGTCTTGGTGAAAGCGGCCGAGATGACCAGCGGCCAAAGCTTGCCGCCTTTCGGCTCGACCCCGCTCACCGCCACCGGATCACAAAGCGCAAAAGCACAGCCATCCCCGGGCGCAGTCACATCAATCCAAGTAAGCGCATCGCTTTGGCTCAGATCATGCAGATCGCGGCGTAGGCGCTGTGCTTTGGGCAGGAAAGACATCATCGGAATGACCTGCCCAAGCGAGAGAAAGCCAAGCTCTGGCCCGATTTTCGGCACGCGCCCCGCGCGGATCAGATCGGCCAGAATAGAGACCGCCAGATGCGCGCCCGAGCTATGGCCAACGATCAAAACCTCGTCCACGTCTGAATTGAGCGCTTGCGCAATGGTATCGCCAAATTCCGCCATCCGCGCCTCAAGCGCCTCCGGGTTGGCGCCGCCCCATCGGGCCGAATAGGCGTAATCATGCATCAGATAATGGGCGAAAAACTTGCCGTCTTTGGCCTTGAACCAGGTGAGCAACCAATAGGCTGCATAGCCCCCCGCGCCCATCCCAATAAGCCAGGCCAGCCAGCCCAAAGCGCCCAGAAACACCCCGCCCTGCCAGCTTTGCGGCAGCGCGCTTAGCCCTGCATTGAGCGGCCAGAGCAGCAGCGCTTTGACGCTGAAAAACAGCCCAATTGCGAGCAAAGCTTGCAGGATCAGCATGCCAACCGGATAAAGCGCCGCAATCACCGGCCCTTTGCGCAGCCACATCAAGCGGCGCAGCGCGCCGGTGGAAATATAGGTGTAGGCGGTGCGCACAAGCTGGCCATACGTGGCCGCGATCCCGTGGCTCATCGAGCTGCGCACAATATCCGACCAGACCAGCACATCGACATCCGCTTGGATCTCTTCGCCCTCGATCTGTGCCCCCACATGCCAGCCATATTGCGCGCCGCCAGACTTTGGCGATAGCGCGATGTCATAGCCGGAAATCTCGCCCTGTCGCGCGCTTTCTTTGCGGTATAATTCGCGGTAGCGGCGCGGATGGATCGGATCATAGCCGGGGATATAAAAGACCTGCCGCTTGGCCACATCGCCGCGCCAAACGCCCCCATCATCCGCAGCGGCTAGGCTTTGCGGATCGGGTGAATTATCTTGATCTGGCGCACTCATATCTGCCCTCGCATGCGCACAGTATACAGAGGAATTTGGGCAAAAATAGGGTGTTTAACCAAGCGCTTGCAGGAAAGGAAAGACTTCCAGCAGCCAATAGGAAAAGCGCGAAAACCCGCCCGTGAGCATCATCAAACCGATGGTCCAAAGCAGCAGGCCCATGATCCGCTCGATCCGCTCCATATGGCGCTTCATCCAGCCCATCAATCCGCGCAGCCGCGGGAAGAAGGCGGCCACGAGCAGGAAGGGAACGCCGAGCCCAATCGCATAAATCCCCAGCAGCATTGTGCCGCGCGCAACCGAGCTTTCTTCGGCTGCAAGCGTTAGGATCGCGCCGAGCTGCGGGCCGATGCAAGGCGTCCAGCCAAAGGCGAAAGCGAGGCCAAGGATATAGGCCCCAAAGGCGCTGCCGCCTTGATCGCCTGCGTCCATCCGAGCCTCGCGATTGAGAAAACCGATCTTGATGATGCCAAGGAAATGCAGGCCAAAGATCATAATAACGATCCCCGCCGCGCCGGAAAAGATTTGCGAATTTCCGATGAAGAATTTGCCGAGCATCGAGGCGGTAAACCCGAGCAAGAGGAACACGGTTGAAAGGCCCAGAACAAAGAAAAGCGCGGGCAGGATTGGGCGGCGGCGGACCTCGCCTTCGCCGCTCAGCTCGCTCATCGTGATGCCGCTCATATAGGCCAGATAAGAGGGCACGATGGGCAGCACGCAGGGCGACAGGAACGAAATCATCCCGCCAAACATGGCGATGATCATCGCGGGCAAGAGGCCTGCATCGAGAAGATCTAATCCGAACATGGCGTTCCTTTGGGCCGTTGGATTTGGCCGAATTGGGGGCGCGGGCGGGCCCGCTTTGCTTGGTTCTAGCCTGTGTTGGCGCGCGCGTCACCCGACGGGTTGTCACATCTTGGTGGACAGGTTGAAACATCGCGATTATGCGACAGGGATGAAATTTGCAATTGAGATCGATGCTTTGGGGCTTTTGTGCCCCCTGCCCGTTTTACGGCTGCGCAAAGCCTTGGCGGGCATGGCGCGCGGGGATTTGCTACGTATCGAAGCAGACGATCCCATGGCCGCAATCGACATCCCGCATTTCTGTGCTGAGGCGGGGCATGCGGTTATTTTTGCCGAGGCCCCTGTTTTTATCGTTCAGGCACAATCTTAGGCCGGTTTGGCGCGCCTGAATTGAGCGCGCGATTGCTGTTGGGCCGGGAGCCTCCGGCGGGGATATTTGCGCAACTGTGAAATGGCGGGGAGAGGTAGTGCGGGCGCGGGGTTTCTTGTGTGGGTTTGTGTGGCGCGCCGGATCTGGGCGCGCGCATGGTTTTGGGCTTGGGGCCTCCGGCGGGGATATTCGCGCAACTCTGAAATGGCGGGGAGAGGTAGTGCGGGCGCGGGGATTCTTGTGTGGGTTTGGGGGGTGTTTGGATGCGAAACGGGCGGCAGATCCAATCTGCCGCCCGTTGTATTTAGAGGGATTTAGAGCTTAGCGCGTGAGCGACCACCAGCCTTTTTTCTTGGGCTTATCCGCTTGGGCGGATTGGGGCGCGGGCTCGGCTTTGGGGGCCTCGGGCGCCGGCGCGGGTGTTTCAGCTTTTGCAGCGGGCGCTTTGGCTTTTGGGGCCTCGGGCGCGGCATCTGTTTCGGCCGGTTTTGGCTTGGCCCGTGACGCGCGGGGTTTGCGCGGTTTGGGCGCGGGTTTTTCCGCTGTATCCGCGCTTGCTTCTTTTGTTGCGGTTGCATCAGCCGGAGCGGCTTCAGCCACGGTTTCTGCATCGGCCTTTTTCACCCGCGGCTTGCGCTGGCGTTTGGGCTTTTCTGGGGCGGCCTCGGCTTCTGGAGCGGCTTGCGCGGGCGCTGCTGCGGCTTCAGCTGCGCTTTCAGGCGCGGCTTTTGGCTTGCGGGTTCTGGTCCGTTTGGGCTTGGGGGCCTCTTCTGTGGCGGACTCTACAGCCGGTTCTGCGGGAGCCGGTTCTGCGGGAGCAGCATCAGATGTTGGCGCGCCTGTATCCTCGGATTTTTTGCGGCCACGGCCACCGCGCGAGCGGCTGCGTTTTGGCTTGGTTGGTTCTTCGCCCTCGGCGGCGGGGGTATCTGATGCATCGGATGCTTCAGCAGCGCCTTCACCGTTTTCAGAAGCGCCGTTATCCGAAGCACTGTTTTCAGCACCATTCTCGCCGTTTTCACCATTGCCATTCTTGCGGCGGCGGCGGCGACGGCGGCGTTTGCGCGGCTGTTGATCGCCGTCTTCCCCATTGGAAGGCTCAACGCCAGAATTGCCATTCGCTTCGGCCTCGACCTTGGCTTCAAAGGCCTCATCCGCAGCAATCACCGCATCATCGATCTCATCCATCAGCGAGCTATCAACCGAGACAACCCCTGCCGTTGCTTCGCGCACAACACGGGTCGCGGTTTTGAACTTCTCGATGGAATAATCCGGCGAAATCAAGAACGGATCGGCCTCAAGACGCACGGCCATACCGTAACGCGCCTCGATATGGGCGATATGTTCGCGCTTGTTGTTGATCAGGAAATTGATGATCGACACAGGCGCTTTGACCAGCACTTCGCGCGAACGGCGGCGCGTGCCCTCTTCTTCGAGCGCGCGAATGATGGTGAGCGCGAGATTGTCATCAGAGCGGATCAGGCCCGTTCCGTGACAATGGTTGCACGGCTGGGTCGTCGCTTCGAGCATGCCGGGGCGCAGGCGCTGGCGGCTCATCTCGAGCAGGCCAAAGCCGGAAATACGGCCCACTTGGATACGCGCGCGATCGGTTTTCAGCTTGTCTTTGAGCTTCTTTTCAACGGCGGAATTGTTGCGCCGCTCGTCCATGTCGATGAAATCGATCACGATCAAACCCGCCAGATCGCGCAGGCGCATTTGGCGCGCCACTTCCTCGGCAGCCTCCAAATTGGTTTTGGTCGCGGTCTCTTCGATCGAGCCTTCTTTGGTGGCGCGGCCCGAGTTCACATCAACAGCAACAAGCGCTTCGGTGACATCAATCACGATATAGCCGCCGGATTTCAGCTGCACTGTCGGGTTGAACATCGAGGCAAGGTAGCCCTCGACCTGAAAACGCGCAAAAAGCGGCAGGCTTTCCGAGTAATTCTTCACGTTTTTCGCATGCGACGGCATGATCATCTTCATGAAGTCTTTGGCGGTGCGATAGCCCGCTTCGCCTTCAACGATCACCTCGTCGATATCGCGGTTATAAAGATCGCGGATCGAGCGTTTGATCAGATCGCCTTCTTCATAGATTTTCGCCGGCGCGATGCTCTTTAGCGTCAGGGCGCGGATCTGCTCCCAGAGGCGCTGAAGATACTCGTAATCGCGGCCAATCTCGCTTTTGGTGCGCTGTGCGCCGGCGGTGCGCACGATCAGACCTGCGCCATCGGGCACTTCGATCTCTTGCGCGATTTCTTTAAGCTTCTTGCGATCCGCGGCATTGGTGATCTTGCGGGAAATCCCGCCACCGCGCGCCGTGTTGGGCATCAAAACGCAGTACCGGCCTGCGAGCGACAGATAGGTTGTGAGGGCTGCGCCTTTATTGCCGCGCTCTTCTTTGACCACCTGAATAAGAAGGATCTGGCGAACCTTGATCACTTCTTGGATTTTGTATTTGCGTGGGCGCGGCTTGCGCACTTGGCGAATTTCTTCGTTCACATCCTCATCCGCAACGGATTCGATGCTTTCATCGCGGTCCGTGGCTTGCAGCGGATCATCCTCATCCGCATCCTCTTCCCCGGCCTCATCCGCAGGCTCGGCCTCATCCGCCGCAGGTGTTTCAACCGGCGTTTCATGCACCGTGAACGCAGGCGATGTGCCCTCTTCTATGGGCGCATCCGTGGCATCCGTGGCATCCGTGGCCTCAGCCGCATCATCCGCCTCTTCGCCCAGATCAACAACATCCATCGCGCCAATCGCCGGGTCTTTCACCTCAACCGCATCATCCGAAACACTCTCTTCGGCTTTGGCGCGGCCACGCCCCCCGCGCGAGCGGCGGCGCTTGGGCTTTTCCTCTTCTTCTTCCTGCGCTTTGGCATAGGCGCGCTCTTCGGCCATCAAAGCTTCGCGATCCGCAACCGGGATCTGATAGTAATCAGGGTGAATCTCAGAAAACGCGAGGAAACCGTGGCGATTGCCACCGTAATCAACGAAAGCCGCCTGAAGCGACGGTTCGACCCGCGTAACTTTTGCTAGATAGATATTGCCAGCAAGCTGACGTTTGTTTTCGGATTCAAAATCGAACTCTTCGACCTTGTTTCCATCAACCACCACAACGCGCGTTTCCTCGGCGTGGGTGGCGTCGATAAGCATTTTCTTAGCCATGAAATCTCTCGGCATCGCACATTATTGGCGCGCCCCGGGGGGCCTGCTTTTAATGGGGGATGTTCTGTATGGGCGAATGAAGGCAGAGCCATAAGCATAAAGAGGGCAAAAAAGGCCCTTCCTTGCTCGTATAACTGCTCTGCGCGTTTCATCGCGTTTCTTCTCCGATGCTGCGAAAAGCTGAGCCAATCAGCAGCACCCATTTAATGCCCGGCCAAATGAATTGAACTTCGGGCGTATACGTTGCCTTGCGGCACTATCGGTCTGGACCAGGGGGCGGCGGCGGCGAATTTGCCTGCGCGGGGCCTGTTGGCCAGCGAATCTTTCACCGGAACAAGCACTCATAAGGGCGCTCTTCCGTTCAGCGAGCATAGAGGGGATGAGGGCGCAATGACAATGGGCAAAATTGCACAGGCAAAAGTTTTGCACGCGTTTTGCGGCGCGCCTGCGCACCAAAATCGCGCAGAGGCCGCTTTAAGCCATTCAACTTAGGCGTGTATTTTGCCGTTAAAGATAATCCGAGCGGGTCAAATTATACTTTGCCATTTTTTCATTCAGCGTGCGGCGCGGCAGGCACAGCTCTTCCATCACATTCACAATCGAGCCCTTGTGGCGGCGCATCGTGTTATCAATCAACATCCGCTCAAAGGCCTCAACATATTCCTTAAGCGGCTTGCCCTCGGTTGTCATTGTGGCGGAATCCTCGTCGCTCTCGGCCATCAGCAATGAGGCAATCGAGCCAGAACCGCGGCGATTTTGCAAAACCGCCCGCTCTGCCACATTGATCAACTGGCGGATATTGCCCGGCCAAGGCGCTTGCAGCAATTGCGCCGCTTCTTGGGCGCTGATCTCGGGCGCATCACAGCCATATTCATCCGAGAATTGCTCGGAAAGCCGGGTGAACAGCGTCAGAATATCTTCGCCGCGCATCCGCAGAGGCGGCAATGTGATCTTCATCGCCGCAAGGCGGTAAAACAGATCCGGGCGCAGCGCATCTTCGCAGGTTTTGCCCTGCTCTTGCAGGTTACAGATCGCGATGATGCGGGTTTCGGGCGGGGTGCCTTGATCGTTGATCCAGGTCAAAAGGCGCGCCTGAAGCGGCATGGGCAGCGCCTCGATATCCTCCAAAACAAGCGTGCCGCCCCGGGCCTCCTCGATCAGCGGCAATAGCGAACCGCCCTCTTCCATCGGCCCAAACAGACGCTTGCCAAGCGCGGCCTCTTCATGGCCCGCACAGGAGAACACCACGAATTTGCGCCCCGGACGCGCCCCAACCGCATGCAGCGCATGGGCGGCCAATGTCTTGCCCGTGCCGGTTTCGCCATCAATCAAAACATGCCCATCGGCCTGCCCCAGATCGAGAATATCCTCCCGTAGCCGCTCCATCACCGGGCTGGAACCGATCAGCTTTTTCATCAGGCCAGAGCCATCCGAAAGCTCGCGGCGCAGCGCGCGGTTATCAAGGGTAAGGCGGCGATTGGCGGTGGCTTTCTTGGCCAGCTCGGTCATCCGATCCGGGTTAAACGGCTTTTCCAAGAAATCATAAGCGCCAACGCGCATCGCCTCGACAGCCATCGGCACATCGCCATGCCCCGTGATCATGATCACCGGCAAAGTGCTGTCCACCGACATCAGCTTTTTGAGAAATTGCATCCCGTCCATGCCGGGCATCTTGATGTCAGACACCACAACGCCGGGATAATCGGTCCCCAAGGATTTGAGCGCATCCTCGGCGCTGGCGAATGTCTCTGTGTCAAAGCCCGAAAGCGCCAGCCATTGGCTGATGGATTGGCGCATGTCCTGCTCATCATCCACAATCGCGATCTTCATTGCTGTCGCCATCTTCGCTTCCGCCCTTTGTCATTGCGCAGCCCAAGCTGCCAAAATTGCCCTGTGCGGCCCGCGCCGCGCCATTTGCTAAGCCGCGGCCCGCGCCGCGCCATTCCTACTCCGCAGCCCGCGCCGCGCCATTCCTACTCCGCAGCCTTCGCCGCTTCATCTAATATGGGAAGCGAAACCTCAAATACAGCCCCGCCGCCGCGCCCGTTGCGCGCCGTTAACCTTCCCCCTAAGTCGTTGACGATGCCCGAGGAAATGGCAAGCCCCAGCCCAACCCCATCGCCGGGGGCCTTGGTGGTATAAAACGGCTCAAACAGGGCCTCAAGATCATCAATCCCCGCGCCATTATCGCGCACCGAAATCAGCGCCCGCTCGCCCCCTGTAACAAGGATTTCCACGGAGGGGTTTTCAACCGATTTGGTCGCATCCAAAGCGTTGCGCATCAGATTGATCAAGACCTGCTCAAGGCGCATCCGATCGCCCATAATCAAAACCGGTTCGCGCGGCATCGTGCGAATAATCTCAACCTCGCGGCGCTTGAGCTGCGGCTCCATCATTGAGAGCGCCGCATTCACCGAACCCCTTATATCAATGGGCTCAAACGCATCCGATCCTTTGCGCGCATAGCTCTTAAGCTGCTTGGTGATCGCCCCCATCCGCTCGATCAGATCGTCGATCCGCTGGAAAGAAGAAAGCGCCTCTTCGGGCCGCTTGCGGGTCAGCAAAAGCCGCGCGCCTGCAAGGTAGGTTTTCATCGCCGCAAGGGGCTGATTAAGCTCATGCGAAACGGCGGCCGACATCTCGCCAAGGGCGGCCAGTTTGGAGCTTTGCGCCAAGGTCTGTTCAGCCACTTCAAGGTTGCGTTCGGCCTTTTCGCGCTCGGCAATTTCCCGCTGGAGGGCCGCGTTGAGCTGGCGAAGGTCCGCCGATTCCTGCTCAAAAAGCCCCGCGCGCGAAACGGCCCGCCGCGAGGTCAGATAAAAGATCCCCGCCAGCAAGATCGCAAAGCCCATGATCTCAATCGCGAGCACACCATTCACCCGCTCGCGCACCGATCCATAGGTGGTAAATGAGGTCATCCGCCAGCCGCGAAACGGCACCCGCGTTTCCATCCGCATCACCGCCTCGCCGCTCAAGTAAGCATCCGCCGGAAGCGCTGTCCAATCCGCAGTAAGGCGCAAGGCCCGCGCAATCGCCGAAGGCACAGAGCGCAGCGCAAGCGCCTCGGTCTCGGATTTCCCCCGCCAGCGCGGCTCGGTCGAAAGGATCACAATCCCCTCCGAATTGGTCACAACAACCGCATCCGAAATCCCCGACCAGCTCTGCTCAAACTTGCGCAGATCAACCTCAACAACGATCACCCCGGCCAATGTTCCGCCCACTTCGATCTTGCGCGAATAGGTGAAATCATATGCGCCGTTTTCGCGGTGCACGGTCTGGAAAATCGTATCGTTTGAGCGCAGCGCCTCAACGAAATAGGGCGTCTGGCGCTGGGTCTCGCCGATGGTGGCCCGGTCTGTCGCGGCAACAACCCGCCCGGTTTCATCCAGCAAAAGGATCGAAGCGGCGCCGATTTCCTCGACATAAGAAATCAGCCGCTGCGAGCTATTGGAATAATCATCGGAATTGAGCGCACCAATCAAAGAAGGATCGCGCGACAAAAGCAGCGGCACAATCGAATTGCGCTGAAGTTCGCTCATCAGGTTGCCCGAATAAAGCGCTTGGCGCACCTCGGCCCGGTTGCGGGTCGAGATGGTATAACGCTCGGTAAGCAGTTGATTTGTAACCCAAACAATCGCAATCGCCGCAACAATAAAACACGCCACAGCCAAACGCCCCGCCCAGGTGAGCGTGCGCAGATTGCCGGTTTCCGAAAGGGCAGCACTTTCGTTCATATGCGCAGGATACGCGCCCATTTGCGCCGCCTCAAGCGCGGCTTTACGGATGGCGGCGGGATTTCGCCGCCGCGCAGGCAAAACCGCCTGCGCCCTCACAGCCAAACGCCAAGGCAAAAGCGCAAAGCCCGGGCCGCGCCACGCGCCCTGCCCGCGCGCAAATTGATTTCAAAGGCTTAGGCCGCGATCAGCGCCGCCGAAAGCGAGGCAAAGAAGGCCGCCCCATCGGTATTGCCATGCGCGGTTTCACAGGCGCGCTCGGGATGCGGCATCATCCCCAAAACCCGGCGATTTTCGCTTAGGATGCCGGCAATATCGCGCGCCGATCCATTGGGATTATCGCTATAGGTAAAGGCGATGCGATCCTCGGCGGCAAGCGCCTCTAAAACGGCCGCATCGGCGGTATAATTGCCATCGTGATGGGCGATTGGGATGTTGATTTCAGCGCCCAGATCATATCCAGAGGTGAAATCGCTCGCCGTGGTTGCAACCCGCAGCCCCACCGTGCGGCAGATGTATTTCAGCCCCGCATTGCGCAGCAAAGCGCCGGGCAGGATCTGCGCCTCTGTGAGGACCTGAAACCCGTTGCAAACCCCAAGCGCATAGCCGCCGCGCGCCACATGCGCTTTGAGCGCTTGGGTGATCGGCGAGTTGGCCGCAATTGCCCCGCAGCGCAGGTAATCCCCATAAGAAAAGCCGCCCGGAACCCCAACGATATCAATCCCTTGGGGCAGTTCGCTTTCCTTGTGCCACACCATCGTGACATCCGCCCCTGCCCGTTCAAAGGCCACAGCCATATCGCGATCACAATTGGATCCGGGAAAGACAAGAACAGCGGCTTTCATTGGGGCAGCTCCCTAGCTGGTAAAATCGGTGATCACCGCCACGCCGGGCGGGGTTGGACCATTGAACATGGCCAGCTCCGCACCTGTCTGTGAAAGCGGCACTTCGCGGGCGATCAAGGGCGACATATCGACAGAACCAGAGGTGATCAAGCCCAGAAGGCTCGGATAGCGCCAGCTTGGCATGCCGCGCGTGCCATAAAGGGCGAGATTGCCCTGATAAACGGCCGACATATTGATATCCATATGCGCGGTGTGGCCCACAGGCATCCCGACCTGAACATGCCGGCCCAAGGGGCGCAGGCATTCAATCGAGGCATTGGTCGTTGCCGGAATGCCAAGCGCCTCGACAGAGACATGCGCGCCGCCGCCTGTGAGCTCTTTGATCTTTTCCGCCGCGCCGCCGTCCGCAGCATTCACCGCCAAATCCATCCCCAAAGAGAGCGCGTGATCGAGCTTTTCCTGCACAATATCAACGACAATCACATGTGCGCCCATAGCCTTGCCCAGAATTGCCGCCGAAAGCCCGATCCCGCCCGTGCCATGCACTGCCAGCCATTCGCCCGGCTGCAAGGCCGCGCGCCCGGTAAGCGCATGCCAGCTTGTGGTGACCCGGCAGCCAAGCCCCGCCGCGACCGTCGGCGAGAGCTGTTCTGGCAAACGCGCCAGATTGTGATCGAGCGGCACCGCGACATATTCGGCAAAAGCGCCCGGCTCAAGAAAGCCCGGGAGGCGCTGATTTGGGCAGGTGTTTTGATGGCCCGACTGGCAGCTTGGGCAGGTGCCACAGGCCAAGATAAAGGGCGCAACAAGCGTATCGCCAACCTTCCAGCTCGACGCAGGCCCCGCCTCAATCACTTCGCCGCAATATTCATGCCCGCCGATCTGCCCCGGTTTGACCCGGGGATGCTCGCCCGTCCAGCCATGCCAATCCGAGCGGCAAATCCCGCAAGCATGCACTTTGAGCACGACCCCATCCTTGGGGCATTCCGGATCAGAGACCTCTTCAATCGACAAATCCTTGTTGTATTCTCTTAAAACTGCTGCGCGCATGGCTCGCCCTCCCAAAACGAAATTCTATTTCGCTCAAAGGACGCGATGTCTTGGGCGGGGTCAAGGGGTTTGGCGGCTCTGGGCCATGTGGCGGCGCGGGTTTGGATCACTGATTGGTGCGGCGCCATGAGCGGCTTGAATTGGGGCCAGCGTTGCGAGATGAGTATTTATGCCAAGAAAAAGTGAGGGCGGTTTGATGGATTTGCGCTGGTGGAGGATGGGTTTGTTGGGTTTGAGGGGCGCTTTGGGGGCTGTTTTTGGGGCTGGTATTATGATTGCGGCGCTTGGGGCGGCGCCTTT
The DNA here is from genome assembly GCA_050633265.1 of Paracoccaceae bacterium. Classification (GTDB taxonomy): domain Bacteria; phylum Pseudomonadota; class Alphaproteobacteria; order Rhodobacterales; family Rhodobacteraceae; genus JBLHZY01. The sequence goes on from JBOEGE010000001.1 coordinate 413,814, forward strand.
GAATGCGCAATCTTTGGAGGGAAAGACATGGCGGGCGCAAAAATGTGTGCTTTATCAGGCGGCTGTGCGCGATGCGATTGCGCTTCAGGGGGATGAGGGGTTGAGTGCTGCGTTTTTGGCCGCGAATGCGCGGTTTATGGCAGGGGGCTGCGAATTAGAGGCGCGGATTTGTTTGACGAGCCCGCAGGAATTTGAGCTGGCCAATATGCTGACGATCATGACGATGAATGAGGGGATGGCGAGCACCTTTGTGCCTTTTGGCTGTTAGCTTGGTGGCCCCGATCACATGGGGCATGAACAATATGCGCTGGGATGGATCACGCTTTTGAGGGCATCTGCGCGCGCCTCGCCGCGATGATGGATGAACGACGAATTGAGGGGAATACGTGGCACAAAGCGCTTGACTTGAACCATGGTTCAACCGCTATCGAGCGGGTCATCCGATGAAATAGGAGAGCTATCATGGATGATGAGACCCTGAGCAAGCCCGTCGCCTGCACACCAACGTCGCCCGAGCAACGCGCCCAAACCGCCCGTTTGAAAGCCGATCTTGCGCCGCAGGTTTTGGAACGCGAGCAACTGAGCGATGGGGTGCGGCTGCGCTTTGCCCTCTCGCCCGAAATGCGCGCCCAAATCGAGCGGCTGGTAACCTTTGATAAAGGCTGCTGTGACTATCTTGAGCATCGCATCGCCAGCAGTGCCGAGGGGCTAACTCTGACCGTGCGCAGCCAAGGGCAAGGCATTGAGATCGCTCAGAACTTCTTAAGCCTTGGCACGGATAAAAACAGCAAGCCGCGCGGCAAGCTCAAGGTTTTCGCGCTGCTTGGGGTCTGCGGCTTGGCCTGTTCCGCGCCGCTTCTCTTGGCCGCTGCCGGGATCGGCGCTGCCAGCATAAGCCTTGCAGCTGTGGGCAAGGAATTGGCCGTCTTGGGGCTAATCGCCATGGGCGGCGCGGCTTATTTTCTCTATGCTCGAAAAAAGCGCGCAGCAGTTACGAAAGGAAAGAGCAATGCAGATCGGTGCGGTTGCTGAAACAATCGGAATGAGCACATCCGCGATCCGCTATTATGAGCGGCGCGGGTTGATCCGCTCTGTTGGGCGCATTTCGGGGCGGCGCGAATTTGATGCGCAAACCATCCTGACCCTGCGCTTTCTCAAGCTCGCCAAATCGGCCGGCTTTACCTTGATCGAGGCGCAGCGGCTGCTGAAAATGGGCTTTGGTGCGGGCCGACCAGAGGCTGATTGGCGCGCGTTTTTAAGCGACAAGCGGACCGCCTTGCGCGCCCAAATTGAGGAGGCCAAAAAGATGGACGATCTGTTGGCAAAATTCGAAAGCTGCGCCTGCCCAAGCCTTGCCGATTGCCTGACCAGCCCAAGCGATGCACCCCTTCAAAGGAAGCCCGCATGATCGATCAATTGGGCATTATCGCTGTGGTAATCATGGTCGGCGCCTATGCGGTTGAGGCGCGCCACGCAATCTTTGTGCTGATCTTTGCCGCAGGCTGCGCCCTGGCCGCGACATATGCTTGGCTCATCGGCTCAACCCCGTTTTTCATCGCCGAAGGGATATGGGCGCTCATCGCGCTAAGCCGCTGGATACGCATGAGAAAAGCCGCGTAAGCTCGCGAAGGGATCACATGCAATTCACCGGCTCCGCAGCGGCAAAACCGCCCGAACCGCAAGCCCGCCCAAACGCAAAACAGAGCGCGACTTGCGTGGCACTCTGTTTGTTCAGCGGGTATTGGATCGTTAGCGTGGGGTGCTAGCCTAGCTCAATCGTGTAGCTCTCGATCACCATATTCGCGAGCAGCTTTTCGCACATCTCTTTGACGCGCGCTTCCGTGGTGCCATCGGCCAGATCAAGCTCAATCACTTTGCCCTGACGGACCTTATTGACCCCCTCAAAACCGAGCGCCCCAAGCGCATGGCGCACGGCCTCGCCCTGAGGATCAAGAACACCGTTTTTCAGCATAACATGGACGCGGGCTTTCATCGGATCGAGGCCTTTCAGTTGATCAGGGTCGGTTTGGTAACCGGGCCGGTATTGGTGGGCAAAACGCCAAGGCGGCGGGCCACTTCGGTATAAGCATCCGTCAGGTTGCCAAGGTCGCGGCGAAACACGTCTTTGTCGAGCTTCTGGCCGGTCTCAATATCCCAAAGGCGGCAGCTGTCAGGCGAAATCTCATCCGCGACGATCAGGCGCATGAAATCGCCTTCCCAAACGCGGCCGATCTCAATTTTGAAATCAATGAGCTTGATGCCGACGCCAAACATAACCCCCGACATGAAATCATTGACCCGCATCGCGAGCGAAAAGATATCGTCGAGGTCTTGCTGGGAGGCCCAGCCAAACGCGATGATATATTCCTCAGGCACCAGCGGATCGCCAAGCGCGTCATCCTTATAGGAAAACTCGATGATCGGGCGGGGCAGCGCTGTGCCCTCTTCCATGCCAAGCCGTTTGGCCATGGAGCCTGCGGCAAAATTGCGCACGATCACTTCAAGCGGAATGATCTCAACCTGGCGGATCAATTGCTCGCGCATATTCAGCCGTTTGAGAAAGTGATTGGGAACACCAACAGCCGTTAGCCCAGTCATGAAAAACTCAGACAAGCGATTGTTGAGAACGCCTTTGCCATCAATCGTGGCGTGCTTTTCCGCGTTAAAAGCGGTCGCATCATCCTTGAAATACTGCACCAAAGTGCCCGGCTCTGGGCCTTCATACAGGATTTTTGCTTTGCCTTCGTAAATCTTATTGCGGCGTGCCATGCGCTCTCCGTGACATTGCGGCGCGCCATCCGGCCGCGCCTGTTGCTGCCCCTATAGGCCAAGGCTGATCTCGCCGCAAGAATAAGTGATTTTGGCGCTGCTCTGGCCGCATAAATGGCCTAATATCCGTGCAGACCCCTTGCAGCAGCGCCCCGCCAAGGGCATATCAAGGGCAACCCGCAAGGATCATTCCAAGGAGCAGAAAAGCCATGTCTACCTTTGACGACCGCGAAAACGCATTTGAAGCAAAATTCGCCCATGACGCAGAAATGCAATTCAAAGCCGATGCCCGCGCCAATAAAAAGCTCGGCCTTTGGGCCGCAGAGCTTTTGGGCAAAACCGGCGAAGAGGCCGATCTTTATGCGCGCGAAGTGATCAAATCTGATCTCGAAGAAGCGGGCCATGAGGATGTGTTTCGCAAAGTGTCTGGCGATTTGGGCGGCAAAGCCGATGAGGCCACGATCCGCGCCAAAATGGCCGAATGTGTTGCCGCTGCCAAAGCCGAGCTTCTGGCCAGCAACTAAACACCACAGATCAAATCCTGCGGCGGGGCGATGATTTGCCCCGCTGCCCATTTGCCGCCCGTTTTGCCGCCCATAAGCCGCCGTGCCTGCCCAATGCAGCACCCCTGTGCGCAAAAGATAAATACACATAAAAATCAAAACGTTACCGCGCGCACTTAATCTATTTTCGCGCGCCAATCTTTCGGCAGGCCAGCGTGATCTTGCCTGGCGCGCGCTCCGGCCAATAATTGCGAAAAACCGGCGCTAAATTTCGCTAAAATTGAAGGCGTTAAGCGGCTGGAAGGGAACGGCTGCTAAACCCGGCCCATGGCACAACATGATCCTTTCCTCGCCCGCAGTTCTGCGCATTTCAAGAGCACAGCCGATGCTGCGCAGGCCCGCAGCGATGCAACCGCCGCCCAAGAGCCCGCCTCTTATCTAAGCCGCGCCGATATGCGTAAATTGGCCCTGCGTCAGCTGGTGCCGCTGGGGATTATGGGCGTGCTGCTCTGGTATGTCTGGGAATATGCCGCCGCGCTTGATTTTGCCGCCATTCGCGCCTCTCTAAGCTCTGTCACGGGCGGGCAATGGGCGCTGGCGCTGGTCTTTAGTGCGGCCTCCTTCTGGGCCGTGGGGCGCTATGATTGCGTTGTGCATCGCCAGCTCAGCACAGGGATCAAGCAACAAACGGCCCGCCGCGCGGGCATCCTGGCCATTGCCATCGCTCAGGCCATCGGGCTTGGCGCATTAACCGGCGCTTTGGTGCGCTGGCGGATGATCCCCGAGATGACCCTTTGGCAAGCGCTGCGCCTCTCGGCGGCGGTTTCGCTTTCTTTTCTGGCGGGTTGGGCGGTTGTTGCCGGGCTTGGCATCATGATCTTTCAACCTGCGCTGCCATGGTCCAAAACACTTGTTTTTATCGCCATCGGCATTGGGATTGTGATGGCTGCGCTGGCCATCTGGCCGCCGCGCGCGCTGGTGCGCCTGCCCCTGCCATCGCTGCGCGCCATGGCGGCGGTGATTGGGCTTGCGGCAGCCGATACAGTGCTGGCGGGCATGGCGCTTTATGTGCTTTTGCCGCCGGGGCTTGATGTGGCGCTGCCCCTGCTGATTTCCTCGTTTCTCTTTGCGCTTGGTGCGGGCCTTTTGGGCGGAACCCCGGGCGGCGTTGGCCCTTTTGAGGTCACTCTGCTGGCGCTTATGCCCCATGTGCCAACCGAACCGCTGCTTGCGGCGGCGCTTGGATTTCGCGTTGTTTATCATATCATTCCGGCAATGATCGCGATTGCATTCGTGCTGCGCGGCCCGCGTGCGCCCTCATTGGATACCCGCGCCAGCCTAACCAAAACCGATCGCTCGCCTTTCCTCTCGCCGCAGCTCGAAGCCCATCTTTATGCCGCCCCCCGCGCCGAGGTAAACCTGCTGCGCCAAGGCGAATTTGCGCTGCTGACGGCGGCCAAAACCGATCAAAAACATATCCCCTCAGGCCAGCATCTCGCGCTTGCCGCGCCCATCGGCCAATCGCTCGTTATGCTGAGCGATCCGATGATCCGCGGCGGCTGCCCCGAAGCGGCGCGCATCGCCCTGCGCGAGGCGGCCCAAGCGCGCTATCTGCTCCCTGCGATCTATAAATGCGGCGGGCGCATGGCGGCTGTGGCCCGGCGCGCCGGTTGGGCCGTTCTGCCGATTGCGCGCGAAGCCTGGATCAAACCGGCCGAATTTACCACCCAAGGTGCGCCCCGGCGCCAATTGCGCCGCCTGTTGCGCAAAGCCGAGGACGCAGGCCTGCGCATTGAAGAAGGCGGGCGCCGCTTGCCCATGGCACAAATGCGCGCGGTGGCCGATGAATGGAAAGCGGCGCGCGGCGGCGAACGCGGCTTCTCAATGGGCGTCTTTGACGAGGATTACGTAAGCTGCCAACGGGTCTTTCTCGCTTGGCACGACGAGACGCTTGTTGCCTTTGCCACTTTCCACGAAACCCGCAATGAAATGACCCTCGATCTGATGCGCCAAAGCGACAGCGCGCCTGAGGGCGTGATGCAATTGCTCATCGTTGAGGCGATCACATCGGCGGCAAAATACGGCTGCCCGCGGGTCTCTTTGGCGGCTGTGCCCTGGCAAGGGGCAGACAAAAGCCCTCTGATTGGCCGCCTGCGCAAACGCATGCAAAAAACCTCCGGCGCAGAAGGGCTGATCCGCTTCAAAAAAGCCTTTGGCCCCAATTGGGAAACGCTCTATGCCGCAGCACCAAGCCGCATGGGCCTTGCCATCGCCGGGCTTGGCATCCTGCGCCGCATCACCGCCCCGCCAAAACGCACCAACATCAACCCAATGCAAGTCCGTGCAGGCCTGCGCGCTGCCAGCGATGCGGCCAATAAACTGCGCAAAATTGCCCAAGGTCAGCGCAGCTAATCCGCGCGATACAACAATCTTATCAGCCACTTACGCCACCAAAGTGCCCGCGCCGCGCCGCCCGCCGCGCCCCGCGCTCTGCACCCCATCGCCTTTGCGCCCGCGCCTCCAGGGCCGCCGCACCATCATACTCAAAGCCTCCGCAACACCTCACCCAAAGCCCCCGCTCCACCGTAATCAAAGCCCACTCCCCGCCCCAACCCTCATCCCATTCATAATCATCATGACATTTATCAATTTGCGCCGCGCGCCTGCCCGTGGCACATGATCCCTCAAAGGGGGCCGCTTTCGCGCGCGCCCAAACCTGCTATCCTCCAGCAGACCCAACAAAATACGCCCCTGCGCCCGCCGCAGCCAATGCCGAAGGAAATCCGATGACAGATGCTTTCTCCCGCCTGCTCGAAACGCGCGATTGGCTCATGGCCGATGGGGCTACCGGCACCGCCCTGTTCAACATGGGGCTCGAATCCGGCGAAGCGCCCGAGCTGTGGAACACAGACGCGCCCGAAAAGATCACCGCGCTTTATCAAGGCTCGGTCGATGCAGGCTCCGATCTCTTCCTCACCAATTCCTTTGGCGGCACAGCGGCGCGCCTCAAACTCCACAACGCCCAATCGCGCGTCCATGAGCTCAACAAAGCCGCCGCCGAAATTGGCCGCGAAGTGGCCGATCGCGCCGGGCGCAGGGTGATCGTGGCCGGCTCCATGGGCCCCACGGGCGAAATCATGGCCCCCCTCGGCCCGCTCACCCATGAGCTCGCGGTTGAGATGTTTCACGAACAGGCCGAAGGGCTGAAGGCTGGCGGCGCGGATGTGCTCTGGGCCGAAACGATCAGCGCGCCCGAAGAATACAAAGCCTGCGCCGAGGCCGCCGCGCGCGCCGATATGCCCTGGTGCGGCACCATGAGCTTCGATACAGCCGGGCGCACAATGATGGGGATGACCTCCTCTGCCATGGTGCAAATGGTTGAAAAGCTGGGCAATCCGCCGCTGGCCTATGGCGCCAATTGCGGCGTGGGCGCGGCCGATCTGCTGCGCACCATCCTTGGCTTCTCGGCCGAAGAAAAAGCCCGCCCGATCATCGCCAAAGGCAATGCAGGCATCCCCAAATTCCACGAAGGCCACATCCATTACGATGGCACGCCCGAACTGATGGCCCAGTACGCCGTGCTTGCCCGCGCTTGTGGCGCGACCATCATCGGCGGCTGCTGCGGCACAACGCCCGAACACCTGCGCGCAATGAAAGAAGCGCTGGAAACCCGCACCCCCGGCCCACGCCCCGATCTTGCAGAGATTGAGGCGGCCATGGGCGGCTTTTCTTCGGCCTCAGACGGCACAGGCGAAGCCGCAAAGGCCGCGCCCGCCCGCAGCCGCCGCCGCGGCCCCCGCGCCTAATCAAACGCGGCACCCGCGCCGAAATCATAAAGATCACAAAGGCTTACATGCCATGCATCCCGCCGCGCATATCCCTTCAAAACAGCGAAAGCTGATCGCCCGCGCGCGGCGGCACCGCAAAGAGATCACAGCGCAGCGGGCCCATGCCGCGCTCCAATCCCAGCCTGCGCGCGGCCAGATCAAAGCGCTGCGCGGCCAGCTCGGCAAAAGCCCCCTCGCCGCGCATCCGCTTGCCAAATTCCGGATCATAATCGCGCCCGCCGTGCAATTCGCGCACCCGCCCCATGATCCGCGCGGCCCGATCCGGCATCACCGCCTCAAGCCATTCAACAAACATCGGCGCAACCTCGCGCGGCAAGCGCAGCATGATCATCCGCGCCGAACAGGCCCCTGCCCCCGCCGCCGCTTTCAGAATCGCTTCGATCTCGTGATCCGTCAAAGCAGGCACAACCGGCGCGAGCAAAACCCGCGTTGGAATGCCCGCCTCACTGAGCCGCGAAATCATCTTGAGCCGGCGCGCAGGCCCGGGCGCGCGCGGCTCCATCTGGCGCGAAATCTGCGAAGACAGCGTTGTCATGGATATGGCCACCCCCACCAAACCCTTGCCCGCCATCGCGCTCAAAATATCAATGTCGCGCTCAATCAGCGTGCCCTTGGTGGTGATCGTCACCGGATGATTGAACGCCGCCAAAACCTGCAAACAGTCGCGCATCACCCGGTGCTCGGCCTCGATCGGCTGATAGGGATCGGTGTTGGTGCCAATCGCGATCGGTTTGATCGGCGCGGCGCTGTATTTGGCCGCGCAAAGCTCGCGCTCAAGCTGGGCCGCAGCACCGGGGCGCGCGATCAACTTGGTCTCAAAATCCAACCCCGGCGAAAGCCCCAAAAACGCGTGGCTGGGCCGCGCATAGCAGTAAATACAGCCGTGCTCACAGCCCCGGTAGGGATTGAGCGAGCGATCAAACGGCAGATCGGGCGAAGCATTGCGGCTGATAATGCTACGCGGGGTCTCGATCCGGGTTGTAGTGCGCAAAGCGCGATCCTCATAGGGAATATCCCAGCCGTCAAACACCGGCTCGCGGCTCTTCCTCTCAAAACGCCCCTCCTGATTGGAGCGCGCCCCGCGCCCCGGCGTGCGCAGCCCAAGCGCGATTTTGGGCGGATCAACAAGCGCGTTTTCGGCCATATCGGGTGTGTCACTCTGATTCATACCCCAAATATAGAACATAATGAGAACATTGCAAAGCCAGACCGCGCCCCAAGCGCCGCAAATAACGCGCGCTCTGTCGCAATCGGTAAAGTGGGCAGTTTCATCCTGCCGCATCAAGGTTATAAAGCCCCAGGCGCCTCTTTTCGCGCCCTGAATGGAGACGGATATGTCTGAAGATCAAGAAATCATCCTAAGCGAATTGCCCGACGAAGAGCTGGTGCTGCAAATGCACGACGATCTTTATGACGGCATGAAGGACGAGATCGCAGAATCGGTCAACATTCTGTTGGGCCGCGGTTGGCAGCCCTATAAGATCCTCACAGAGGCGCTTGTGGCGGGCATGAAAGTCGTGGGCGATGATTTTCGCGATGGCATCCTCTTTGTGCCCGAAGTGCTTCTGGCCGCGGGCGCGATGAAGGGCGGCATGGCCATTCTCAAGCCGCTTCTGGCCGAAACCGGCGCGCCAAAGATGGGCAAAATGGTGATTGGCACGGTGAAGGGCGATATCCATGACATCGGCAAAAATCTTGTAGCGATGATGATGGAGGGCGCGGGTTTTGAGGTTGTCGATCTTGGGATCAACACCGCGGCCGAGGAATATATCGAAGCGCTCGCCAATGAACAGGCCGATATTCTGGGCATGTCCGCCCTGCTCACCACGACCATGCCCTATATGAAAGTCGTGATTGATACGCTCAAAGCCCAAGGCAAACGTGATGATTATATCGTGCTTGTGGGCGGTGCGCCTTTGAACGAAGAATTCGGCCGGGCGATCGGCGCGGATGCCTATTGCCGTGATGCGGCTGTGGCGGTTGAAACGGCCAAAGATTATATCAGCCGCAAACACAATCAAACCGCTGGCTAAACGCGCTTTCAAACTGATGGGCGCGCGGCATCACGCGCGCCCAACGGCCCAAACAGGCCCCAATTCAGCCCGCCCTTGAGGAGCGCTGCAATGACATCCCGCCCCGATCAAACCCTCAGCGATATCGCGCTAACCGAGCATGGCCTGCCCGCATCTGGCACGGGCCGCCTGCTTGTGATTGCCTGCGGCGCGCTCGCCCGCGAAATCATTGCGCTGCGCGAAATGGGCGGCTGGGATCATCTGGATATCACTTGCCTGCCCGCGATCCTGCATGTCCATCCCGATCGGATCACCCAAGCCGTTGAAGAAGCCGTGCGCAAACATCGCGCGGATTATGCTGATATTTTCGTCGCTTACGCCGATTGCGGCACAGGCGGGCAATTGTTCGAAAAGTGCAAGGAACTGGGGGTTCAGATGATCAAAGGCCCCCATTGTTATTCGTTTTTTGATGGCAACGCCGCCTTTGAAGCGCGCGCAGAAGTGACATCTTTCTTCCTCACCGATTTCCTTGCGCGCCAATTCGATGCCTTTGTCTGGCGCCCACTTGGCCTTGAAAAGCACCCCGAGCTGCGCGACATCTACTTTGGGAATTACGAAAAGCTCGTCTATCTGGCGCAGAGCAAAGACCCCGCCATTGAGGCAAAAGCCCGCGAGGCGGCCTCCCGTTTGGGGCTGGACTATGAGCAGCGCTTTACCGGCTATGGTGATCTGAAAACCAGCCTCAAAGACTGGGTCGCGCCCGCCAAAAGCGCCTAAGCCGCCGCCGCCTCTGCCGTTTCACGAATGCGCTGAATCATCGCCCGCAACCCGTTTGAGCGCTGCGCCGAAAGATGATCCGCAAGGCCAAGGCGCGCCAACTCGGCTTGGGCATCAATCGCGCCAACCTCAGCCAAGCTTTGCCCCGCATAAAGCGCATGCAAAATCGCGATCAAGCCCTGCACAATCATCGCATCACTCTCGCCGGCAAAATCAAATCTATCGCCCTCAATGCGCGGGTGCAGCCAGACCTGGCTCGCGCAGCCATCAACCTTGGTCGCAGGAACTTTGAGCGCCTCCTCAAGCGGGGGCAGCGCCTTGCCAAGCTCGATCACATGGCGATAGCGATCCTCCCAATCATCGAGAAAATCAAAGGTTTCGGCGATGTCTTCAAAGGCGGCACTGGCCATGAAAGCCTCCCTTAGGCGCGGATCAAATTGCCCGTTTTCAATAGGCCCAAGGCGCGCAAAGGTCCAGAGCGGGCCGATCATTCGCACCAGCCCCAAGCCGGGCATGCCAAACTGGCTTTTCAAGGCGTAACAATTGCGTTAGGCCTTGAGCAGGGTATTTTGAGGGGGCAGCATGACATCGCGGATCATCCTAATCGTTACGGTTTTTGCGCTGGTGTCCGGCTGTGCGCGGGTCTCTGAATCGCGGTTCAACCCGCTCAATTGGTTCGGGCGCGGCGAGAGAGCGGCCTTTGATGGCTCATCTTCGCTTTTGCCGCGCGGCTATGGCGCCGAAGATCAGCGCCCCTATGTGGCCGCGATTTCTGAGCTGAAAGTCGAAAAACTATATGATGGGGCGATCCTGCGCGTGCGCGGCATCACCCCTGCGCTTGGGTATTGGGATGCAGACCTGATCAAAGCGCCCGAGAGCGACGCGGGCACATTGGCGTTTCAATTCCGCATGCGCCCGCCGCCCGAGGTTGAGATTGTCGGAACGAAGCTTCAGCGCGAAGTGGATGTGGCGGTGAAACTGACCGCGCAAGATCTGGCCGGGATCAAACGGATCACCGTGCGCTCGGCCTCCAACACGCTGTCAACGCGCCGCTGAAGCAAAGCCTCAGCCCGCTAAGCCTTAGCCCGTAATGCCCGGCCCGCAAAGCCCGGCCAATGGCGCCTTTATCATCAGTGTGTCTGCCAGAATAGCGCGCCTAGGCTTCAAAAATCTCGACGTTTTGCCCTTTGACAACCAGGCCGATTTTTCCCTCGCAGAGCCGCAGCGCATCCGCACCAAAGACTTCCCCACGCCAGCCATTCAGCGCCGCAACTTCGCGCCGCCCGCCCGCGATCAGATCAAGATCAGCGGCCGTGGCGATCAGCTTTTGCGCCACCCCCATGCTTTCGGATTTCGCCTTGAGCAAGACCCGCAGCATATCGGCAATCGCCGGATTCACCTGAAGCTTATCGCGGCTCGTATCGGGCTTGGGCAGGTCTTCGGCGCTGTACTTCGCCGCCTTCGCAATCCCTTCCAAAATCCCGGCGGCAATATCGCCTTTGCGCGCATCGCGCAGCAGCAAACGCGAGCGCGACAGGTCTTGTTCGTTCTGCGGTTTGGTCGAGGCCAATTCGAGCAATGCATCGTCCTTATAGACCCGCGAGCGCGGCACATTGCGCGCTTGGGCATAGGTCTCGCGGAATTTGGCAAGCTCTTTGACGGCGGCAAGAAATTTGCCGGAATTTGTGCGGGTTTTGACCCGGCGCCAAGCGTCCTCTGGATCGATCACATAGGTCGAGGGGGAGGTGAGAATTTGCATCTCTTCCTCAACCCATTTTTGCCGCTTGGAGCGGGTCAAATCTTCGGCCAGATGTTCATAAACCACCCGCAGATGGGTGACATCAGCCAGCGCATAGACCTGTTGGGCATCGGTAAGCGGGCGGCGCGACCAATCGGTAAAACGGGATGTCTTATCAACGGTTTGGCGTGCGATGCGGCGCACCAGTGTTTCATAGCCAACCTGTTCGCCAAAGCCGCAGACCATGGCCGCAACTTGCGTGTCAAACAGCGGCTTGGGGATCACCCCGCCCTCAATATAGAAAATCTCGAGATCTTGGCGCGCGGCGTGGAAAACCTTGACCGTGCCCTCATGGCGAAACAGATCATAAAGCGGCTCAAGCGAGAGCCCATCAACCAGCGGATCGACCAGCACCGCATCTTCTTCTGCCTCCCCCGGAAGCGCCAATTGCACAAGGCAAAGTTTGGCATAATAGGTGCGTTCGCGCAGGAATTCAGTATCGACAGTGACATAGGCGCGCGCCTTTGCCCGGGTGCAGAATTCGGCCAGCTCTTCGGTCGTTTTGATGGTGATCATAGGTGCCTGCTTGTTGCGCTTTTGTATTTGTCTTCGTTGATAGGGATTTTTGCCGGCAATGGGAAGGGATGGCAGGCGTTTGGGAGATGTGGCCAGCTTTGGGAGCCTCCGGCGGGGATATTTGCGCAACTGTGAAATGGGGCGTCTGGGGGGCGTGGGGCGGGGGTTTGTTTGGATCGGGTTTGGGGCGCGATTTGATTGCGCGGTAGGGAATTTGGGCCGGAGTGGATTTGGGGGGCGGCTGCTTGCGGTCTTAAGGCCCGCATTTGCGATGTTTTGGGAGCCCTATTTCCGCGATCTTACAGATCACAATATTTGCGAACTTATAGTTCACTATTTTTGCGATCTTACAGATCGACGCGGGTGCGGTCATTCACTGCAAAGCGGCGCAGAACGGCGGGGTATAGCGCGTGCTCGAGGGGGAGGATTTTTGCCGCGAGCGTTTCGGCGGTATCTTCGGGCGCGATTTTGATTTTGGCTTGGCCGAGGATCGGGCCGCCGTCTAGCTCGGCAGTGACCTCATGCACAGTGCAGCCCGCATGGCTTTCGCCCGCTTCAATGGCGCGGGCGTGGGTGTTAAGGCCTTTGAATTTGGGCAGCAGCGAGGGATGAATATTGAGCATTTTGCCCTGCCAGCGGGTTATGAACCCTGGTGTGAGGATGCGCATAAAGCCAGCGAGCGCGATGATGTCTGGAGCGGCGATCTCAAGCGCGTCATTGAGCGCGGCCTCAAAAGCTTCGCGGTCTTTGGGGAAGGCTTTGTGATCAATCACAGCCGTTGCAATGCCCATGCTTTCGGCCTTGGCCAGCCCGCCCGCGCCGGGCACGTTGGACGCTACGAGGCAGGCGCGCGCCGGGTGATCGCCCTGCATGCTTTCCACCAACCTCACCATATTCGAGCCGCTTCCTGAGATCAGGATGGCAACGCGTTTTGGTGCGGGTTCGCTCACAGCAAGGCGCCGGTGTAACGCACGCCCTGCCCTTTGGTGACCGTGCCGATATTGAAGACAGTTTCGCCCTCATCCTCAAGCAATGCGATCAAAGCATCGGCGCGATCCGGCGCGACGCTGAGCACCATGCCAAGCCCGGCGTTGAAGGTTTTGAGCAGCTCAGCCTCGGCCATGCCTGCCGTTGTCGCGAGCCATTTGAACACCGGCGGCAGCGGCCAAACATCCAGATTGATATCGGCGCCAAGATCATCGGGCAGAACGCGTGGCAGGTTTTCAGTGAGCCCGCCGCCGGTGATATGGGCAAGCGCATGCACCCCGCCTGCGCGCACGGCCGCCAAGCTTTGTTTGACATAAAGCCGGGTTGGCGCGAGCAGCGCTTCGCCCAATGTGCCGCGCGCAAATGGGCATGGATCCGCCCAGCCAAGGCCGGACATCTCAACCACTTTGCGCACCAAGGAATAGCCGTTGGAATGCACCCCGTCTGAGGCGAGCCCCAGCAAAACATCGCCCGCCGCCACGCCCGAAGGCAGATCCGCGCCGCGCTCCATCGCGCCAACCGCAAAGCCAGCAAGATCGAAATCGCCGCTCTGATACATGCCCGGCATTTCCGCCGTTTCCCCACCGATCAGCGCCGCACCAGAAAGCGCGCAGCCCTGTGCGATGCCCTCAATGATCGCCGTGGCTTGATCCAGCTCGAGCTTGCCAGTTGCGAAATAATCGAGGAAGAACAATGGCTCAGCGCCTTGACAGACCAGATCATTGACGCACATCGCCACCAGATCAATCCCGATTGTCGCCACATTGCCTGTATCAATCGCGATGCGTAGCTTGGTGCCAACACCATCCGTCGCCCCCACAAGGATCGGATCAGAATAGCCCGCTGCCTTGAGATCAAACAGCGCGCCAAAGCCGCCAAGCCCTGCCATCACACCGGGGCGCGCGGTGCGCTTGGCCGCCGGTTTGATCCGCTCAACAAGCGCATTGCCCGCATCAATATCCACACCAGCATCGGCGTAAGTCAGGCCATTTTTTGCGTCAGTCATGTCAATCCCCAGAAAGCGCCGAATTTGCACCACGCGATAGCCCATAGCGCGCAGGTTGTAAATCAACCAGCCAGCAAAAGCGCTTAGGAAATAGGATCAATCGCAAAGGCATCCCCAACGCGGCGCATATGGGCAAATCCGGGGGCGGCCAAATGCATCCCCGCGATCATCAGCGCTTCATCCGCCGCTTTTGCGAAAACGGCGCGCCTTGTGGCCTCTGCGCGCGATTTTGAGGCATCAAAGACACAAGACCAATCCGGGCGCGCCGCCTGCATCATCGGCTGATGCACCACATCACCAATGATCAATAGCCGCGCCCCATCGTCTTCGATCATCACGCCGCTATGCCCCATTGTATGCCCATAAAGCGGCACCAAAGTGAGGCCCGGCACGATCTGCCCCGGCGCATCAATTGTCCGGGTGCGATCCGCATAGGGCGCAATAGAGGCCCGCCCCAGATCCATTGAAGATTGCAGCGCAGGATGCCCCGCATCATAGATCCCTTGGTCCAAGACAAAATCCAGCTCGGCCTTTGAAAGCACCAATTCAGCGCGGGCGAAAAAACCCTCCCCTTGCGCATCACGCATAAAACCAACGTGATCCACATGCAGATGGGTCAACACAAGATGCGTGATCTGTTCAGGCACAAACCCCGCGCGGTGAAAATTCTCGCCATAAAACGCCGCTTTGCCATCCGCAAAACCCTTGGCCGAGCCCGCATCCACCGCGATGCAAACCCCCGGCCCCTCAATCACAAAGGCGTGGATCGCCATGGGAAACTTATCCTCGGCAAAGCCAACACCCGCCGCTTTGCAGATCGCCTCTGCCGCGCGCGGCTCATAAGAAACAAGCGCCGGGCCATCGACCTGGGCTGCATCCACAATCGAGGTCACGGTGAACTTTCCGATTTGTACCTGCACAGACTTCCCCCTGATATCTCATGCAAACCCTCGCAGTTTCATTCCTGCAAGGCAATGCTTGACCCCTTCGCGCGCCGCGCCTAATCAGGGCGCGCAGGAAGGCCTTTCGGGGGCCTGTAGCTCAATTGGTTAGAGCAGAGCGCTCATAACGCTTTGGTTGGGGGTTCGAGTCCCTCCGGGCCTACCACCTTTCCTGCAAACCGCGCCGCTTTGCCCCCTTTTATGCAGAACAGGCGCGCGCATCTGGCCGCGTTTGGCCGCTTCTGGCCCTTGTGGCCCCGCCTCGCCCCGCCGCTCTCAACTCAACCAGCCTGCATCCCCGCGCATTTCAGCCCAAAGCGCGCCCCGCCCTAACCTGTTAAAATCATGGATCTATTCGCCCGCCAAAGGGCGGCAGATTTGCAACGGCTGCGAAAAATTGCGCAGAGATCGCGCGCCTGTGCAGCTTTGGGTTGTGCGCCCTATCCAGCTTGCTAATAGTTAACGCAACAGCGCGGCCAAGCGCAAAGTAACAAGTTTGAGGGTCCGATCATGTCTATCCGCACCGCTTTTTTGTCTTGCACCCTGCTCGCCGCTGGCGCCTGCGGGCCCGTTGCCACAACAACTGAAATCAAACTCCCCGCCGGCCCGCCACCAGCGCCTTATACGGTAGCCGCCGAAACCAAATCTCTGGGCAATAATACGGTTGTGAACAACGCAGATGTCACCCAAATCGTTGTGGATGGGCGCATTCTTAGCGGCCTGCAAAGCTCTAACGAAGCCGATACACCGGCCGGACAAGGCGCCCAAGCCATCGCCTATTATCGCACCGCCACAAGCTATTGGCAGTGGCCGGTCCAGAACTTATGGCGCGGCAAAACCAATTCGGGCGCAGGCGAAGCCACATTGATCAAAAGCCACGATGCTGTGGATTATGCCATCAGCACGATCGAGCTTGAGCGCACGGGCGACACGACAATACCCGTGAGCGGCACCACAGAATATAAAGGCCTATACGCAGGAACGTCGAGCCAGGAGGGCGGGCATCCTGTCAGAACCTATGACAATTCGTCATCCTATTTTTACTCCGGCGATGTCAATTTGAGCGCGAATTTTGCAACCGCACGGGTCAGTGGCGCGATCACAAACCGAAAAACGGATAGTTTGGCCGCAGGTTACACCAACATAAGACAAACCAAAGACATCACCTTAGAACTTGGCGGAATTGAAAACGGGGCCTTCTTTGGCACAGCAACAAGCCCTGCCGATGATCCCGATAACCCAGACCCGACAGTGCAATATCCTGATGATGGCCATCGGTATTTCCAAACAGACGGAACCTATGAAGGCCTGTTTATCGGCGCCAATGCAGACGAGATTGTTGGCACGATCACGGTGGATCACGTCAGAGGTGGGGAAACCCCTCATTCTGTTCGAGAAACCGGCATATTCGTGCTCAATCAAGACACGCCCTAAGCGGCGGCCCTAACGCGGCAAAACAATATCTGCCGCCAGCCCGCCAAGATCGCTTGAGGCCCCAAGGCGCAGCGTTCCGCCGTGGCGGCGCGCGATATCATAGGTGATTGCCAAACCAAGCCCAACGCCCGAACCGCCATCTTGATTGCGCGCCGCATCAAGACGCACGAAAGGTTTCAAAGCCTCCTCGCGCTTGTCCTTTGGAATGCCCGGGCCATCGTCCTCGACCCGGATAAGAAGCGCCTTTTCGCTGATCTTGGCCGAAACCCGCGCGCCCTTGCCATATCGAAGCGCATTGCTGATCAGATTGCCAAGCGCCCGCTCAATCGCCATGGGCCGCAGCCAGACCGTGCCTGCCCCGGTCATCTCGCCCAAGGTTACCGCGCCGCCGCCCCGCTGCGCCCCCTCAACAACGCGCCGCACAAGCGCTAAGGGATCGCATTTTTTGGGGTCATCAAGCGCCTCGCCCCGGGCAAAATCAAGGAAAGCATCCAGCAGCCGCTCCATCTCTTCCACATCGCGCATCAAATCGGCTCTGTCCTCGCTCTCGGGCAGCATAGACAGGCCAAGCTTGAAGCGGGTCAGCGGTGTGCGAAGATCATGGCTCACCCCCGACAGCATCATCGTGCGCTGCTCAATCTGGCGCTCGATCCGCGCGCGCATGTCCAAGAATGTCGCCCCCGCGAGGCGCACTTCAAGCGCACCAGAGGGCGAATAAGGGATCACCCCGCCCTTGCCAAACGCCTCAGCCGCGCGCGCAAGCCGCTTGATCGGGCGCAGCTGATTGCGCAAAAAGATGATTGATATGAAGGACATAAACACACCCGTCGCCACCATCAACACCAAGAGCTGATGCGGATTGCTTGCCGAAACCCGCTCGCGGCCAAAACCCAGCTCCATATCCCCATGCGCCGTTTTCAGGATCATCGAAACGCGCCGCCAATCAGCAATCAGATCGAAGAATTGAATCGGCAATTGCGCAACAAAAAACTCCTCAGACACAACTTGCCCCGAAAAATCAAAAAAGGGGATGCGCTGATTTTTCATCCAGATCAGCCTTGGATCTCCCTGCGGCAAGAAAACCGCCTCCATCCCAAGCGCGGCGCCGATCTCGCCCGCACGCGCCTCAGCCGCCGCGCGATCCGGCGCGCCATCCACCTCGTTCAAAAGATAAGTGACCTGCGCAATCATCGTGGCCGACATCTGCCGCGTGACCCCATCAAAATGGCGCTGTATAAAGACAACAGAAACAACAAGCTGCACAGCCACAATCGGCACCAGCAAGATCAAAGCAGCCCGGCCATAAAGCCCGCGCGGCATGTAACGTTTGAGCCAAGCAAAGAACATGCGCTATTGGTAGCGCAGCCCGGCCCCGAAAAGAAAGCCCATATCATGCAGCCTCGCCCCGACAGCCCCATGACCCTGGCCCCCGGCATCCGGCGCATCATCGCGCCCAACCCTTCGCCCTTTACCTATTGGGGCACGAATTCCTATCTCTACGGCGAAGGCGAACTGGCCCTGATCGATCCCGGCCCGCGCGATCCAATCCATGCCAAAGCCCTGCTGGACGCGCTCAAACCCGGCGAGCGGATCAGCCATATCTTGGTGACCCATTCCCATCTCGATCATTCCCCGCTCGCGCGCGATATTGCGCTCGCCACCGGCGCGCCAATCCTTGCCTTTGGGGATTCTGAGGCCGGGCTCTCGGCGGTGATGCAGACCCTCAAAGAAACCAGCGATGCCGCCGATCTTGGCGGCGGCGAAGGCGCCGATCCGGATTTCGCCCCCGATATCCTGCTCCAAGATGGCGAAGTGATCGAGGGCAAATCATGGGCGCTTCAGGCCCTCTGGACACCGGGCCATTTTGGCAATCACCTGTGCTTTGCCCCGCATGATGCAGCCAGCAACCCGGCCAATAACTTTGCCTTTTGCGGTGATCTTGTCATGGGCTGGTCAACCTCGATCGTTTCGCCCCCCGATGGCGATCTGACCGATTTCATGGCCTCCTGCGCGCGGATCAAATCGCGCAATTTCGCAACCCTGCATCCGGGCCACGGCGATCCAATCCTTGATCCAACCGCTCGCCTCACATGGCTGATCGAGCATCGCCGCGCCCGCGAGGCCGCGATCCTGCAAGCGCTCCAATCCGGCCCCCAAGACATCCCGGCCCTGACCCGCGCCGTCTATACCGACATCGCGCCCGCCCTGCTGCCGGCCGCTGCGCGCAATGTCTTTGCCCATCTGATCGATCTGCACAGACGCGATCAAATCACCGCCGCGCCCCAACTCGCCCTCACCGCCCAATTCGCCCTGATCTAACCAAATCACCGCAGAACAAGCCCATCCCCGCCGCCGCACGGCCTGATTTCTGCCCCAGCACCACCAAGCTCAAACGCCCCATCCCCCTGCCCATTTCGCGCCCATAATCTTTTTCACCCTTTCGGGCAAATGCCTCTAGACGCCACGCAAACCCATTGCTATTACGCGCCAGTGTTCCGGCGTAGCTCAGCGGTAGAGCAGTTGACTGTTAATCAATTGGTCGTAGGTTCGATCCCTACCGCCGGAGCCAAAACTCTCCGAAAGAGATGAATTGCTACCCAAGAAACCCGCTTCGGCGGGTTTTTCTTGTTTTGGCGACGTTGTGAATTCTTTTATTGGCGCGCAGGGCTTTCAAGTGATGTTCGCCTCGCCCAATCACGTATTGGCAATACATCGCCCCTCTATTACACATGTCATTGGTCGCTTAATCAGTATTTGAGGTTCCTGCTAAATGTCAGCACGAGGCGGATTTAAAGGACAGTGTTCCAGTTGCGGCTGGACCACCAAGCGGCACTTAAAGAATATGCAGCGCCCTTGCCCTAAATGCGGCGGGTCTATGTATATTCACGACGATGACAAAGACGAAGCAGTCTTCGTTGCCGTCGTTTCTCTTGGTGGCCTTTTGGCTATCGCAGTTGTTTTCCACATCTTGGGAATAGGCAAATAACGGATCTCAGAACGAAGCGATTTCGCCCTTCAATCGGAACAACACAATTGCGTTTAGGCCCCTCTTAGCCCCGCCCTCAAAACCCGCCCCGTGAGCGCCGCTTTAAGGCCAAACCCACTATGCAGCTTCTGCGTTCAACCAAGCTTCCGCCGCCGCGTCTTGATCAAACTCAAAGCTCTTGATCTCGAGGCCCGGGAAAAGCGCGCCCTCGGCTGCGGCGGCTGTTCGAATCCAGCTGGAATCGCACAAAACAGCGCATTTATCGAATTTCCCCAGCAAGCCAAACAGCTTGGGCAAACGCGACATCTCAACCCCGAAAGCGCCCAGGCTCGGCATGGAAAACTCCGAAATCTTGTAGAACATGCGCCCGTTTTGAACGCCTTCGGATTTCTCGATCAAATCATCCAGCCCAAGCCGCATGGCCTCTGCATCAAGGCTGCCGCGTATTTCGATATTCACCCGGTTTTCGGATGGTTTTGCAATGTTGAACATGTCCAATCCTCCTAAGTTCCTGTCCACTTTATGAAAATCTGCGGGATTTGTCGTTGATCTTGGTCAACTTCCCCATCCCCAAACCCCGCGCGCCTCCCCCTTGAGCGCGCCGCCAAAAGCGCCCAAACCCTCTTTGCTCCGGCAATGTTTCAAAACATTTCAGCCCCAAGCAGAAATCAGCGCGCCAAGGGGCACCGCATAACCCGTTGATTAAAAAGAACTTTCAGCCCGCAAAACCTCTTGCCCCAGAATTGCCACATTTCAGCCCCCTGAGCGCCCCATCGCCATGCTTGGCTTTTCCCAGAGGCTCCGCCAAATAAGCGCCTCGCAAGACAGAGAAAAACAGAGAAAAACAGCAAATCCCGGCCAGACCATCGGCCACATCCCTAACAAGGAGCAGGCAAATGAATACGATCCAACAGGCGGCCTCTCAGCCAAAATCCGCAGGCCAAAACGCGCCGCAAAAACCCGTGCCAAGCCAAGCGCCGCGCGAGCCGGTAAAATATTCCGACTGGGCCAGCATCTGATCCCCGCAGCTCTTGGGCCCGCGCACCATGCCTCTTTTGGCTCAATGGCTGCGCCCATAACCCATCAGCCTTGCGCCAATGCGCGATTCCTCTAAGTTGAGCCGCGATTGCCACTCGCATCGGATCTCAAATGAGCGCGCAAAAACCCAACGATATGCCCCCCAAGCAAACGGATGAAAACGCCCCCGTTTCGGCGATCCGCAATCTTGGCCCGGCCTCCGAGGATCTCTATGCGCGCGCCGGGATTAAGAACGCGGCTGAGCTGCGCGCGCTTGGGCCCGATGAGGCCTACCTTCGCTTGCTGCGCAATGGCTCAAGGCCGCATTTCATCGCCTATTACGCGCTTGTGATGGGGCTGCAAGGGCGCCCTTGGAACGATTGCAAAGGGGCCGAAAAAGCTGCCCTGCGCAAGAAATTTGATGTGCTCAAAGCAATGGCCAAAAAGCCCGGGCCAGATGGCGCAGCCCCCGGCCTTCCTGAAGGGATCGCCCGCTTTATGGATCAGATCGGCCTCCGCGCAGGCTAATCTTCACAAATGACACGCGGCCAAGTCACGCAGCACCGCCCGCCCCGGCCGCCCAATTCCCCGCAAGCCGCTCCCCACAAACCCATCGCAAAAGAAAAGCCGCGCTTCGGTCTCCCAAAGCGCGGCCCTATCTCTCTCAATCTCAAGCTTTTCAGCTCGAAAGCGGCGGCTTAGCCAACCAGCTCAAGACCCGAGAAGAAGTAAGCGATTTCTTGTGCGGCTGTGTCTGGCGCATCCGAACCATGCACCGAGTTTTCGCCAACGGATTCTGCGAATTCCGCGCGGATTGTGCCCGGGGCTGCATCGGCTGGGTTTGTTGCGCCCATCACTTCGCGGTTTTTGGCAATGGCGCCTTCGCCTTCCAAAACCTGAACAACAACTGGCTCAGAGGCCATGAATTCGCACAATTCGCCGTAAAACGGGCGCTCTGCATGGACTTCATAGAATTTGCCCGCTTGGGCAACGGTGAGGTGAATACGCTTTTGCGCGATGATGCGCAGGCCAGCTTCTTCGAACTTGGCGTTGATTTTGCCAGTCAGGTTGCGGCGTGTTGCGTCTGGTTTGATGATCGAGAATGTGCGCTCAAGGGCCATGGGAGATCTGCCTTTTCTAAGGGGCGGCAGGCACCATGCCCGCCAAATTTGCTGGCGCTCGCTTAGCATGGGATTTGCGCCTTGAAAAGCCGCGAATGGCCCAAGCGCGCCCCTGGCTCTCTCTGCCAAAGGCGCTTGCCGCCCAATGCGCTTGCCGCCCAACACGCTTGTCGATTGACGCGCCCGCGCGCTTAAGGCATGTGCCTCGCATGTTACGCATATCAGACATCACATATTCCGTTGAAGGCCGCCCCCTCTTTGAAGGCGCCTCCGCAACAATCCCGACAGGTCATAAGGTTGGCCTGATTGGCCGCAATGGCGCGGGCAAAACCACGCTGTTCAAGCTGATCCGCAATGAGCTGGTCCTTGAGGGCGGCACCATCACCATCCCGGATCGCGCCCGCATCGGCGGCGTGGCCCAAGAGGTGCCCGGCAATGAGATCTCGCTGATTGATACGGTGCTTGCCGCCGATACAGAGCGCGCCGCCCTGCTGATCGAGGCCGAAACCGCCCAAGACCCTGCCCGCATTGCCGAAATTCAAAACCGCCTCACCGATATTGATGCCTGGAGCGCCGAGGGGCGCGCCTCTTCGATCCTGCGCGGCCTTGGCTTCACCCATGAAGAACAGCGCATGCCCTGCTCGGCCTTTTCCGGCGGCTGGCGGATGCGCGTCGCGCTGGCGGCGGTGCTGTTTTCCGCGCCCGATTACCTGCTGCTCGATGAGCCGACCAACTACCTCGATCTTGAGGGCGCGCTCTGGTTGGAAAACTATCTGGGCCGCTATCCCCATACGGTCCTGATCATCAGCCACGATCGTGAATTGCTCAACCGGGCCGTCGGCGCGATCCTGCATCTGGATGCCCGCAAACTGACCTATTACACCGGCAACTACGACAGTTTTGCCAAACAACGCGCCGAACAACGCGCCATCCAAACCGCTCAGGCCAAAAAACAAGATCTCAAACGCGCCCATCTGCAATCCTTCGTGGATCGCTTCAAAGCCAAGGCCTCCAAAGCCAAACAGGCCCAAAGCCGCGTCAAAATGCTTGAGAAAATGACGACCATCACCGCCCCCGAAGACGAGGCGCGCACGGTCTTTTCCTTCCCCGAGCCAGAAGAGCTTTCGCCGCCAATTATTGCCACCGAAAGCGCAAGCACGGGCTACGGCGAAACGGTGATACTCAAGGGGCTGAACCTGCGCATCGACCAAGATGATCGCATCGCCCTTCTGGGACGCAACGGCGAAGGAAAATCCACGCTTTCCAAGCTCTTATCGGGCCGCCTTGAAGTAATGTCGGGCAAAATGGTCTCCTCCAGCAAGCTGCGCATCGGCTTCTTTGCCCAGCACCAAGTGGATGAGCTGCACATTGATGAAACCCCGCTTCAGCACCTCCTGCGCGAGCGCCCCGCCGAGGGCCAAGCCAAGCTGCGCGCCCGCCTTGCCGGCTTTGGCCTTGGTGCGGATCAGGCCGAAACCGAAGTGGGCCGCCTCTCGGGCGGGCAAAAGGCGCGCCTCTCGCTGCTGCTGGCCACCCTGCCCGCACCGCATCTGCTGATCCTCGATGAGCCAACCAACCACCTCGATATTGAGAGCCGCGAAGCGCTTGTCACCGCGCTGACCCGCTATTCCGGCGCGGTGATCCTGGTGAGCCACGATATGCACCTGCTTTCGATGGTCGCTGATCGGCTCTGGCTGGTCAAAGACGGCGCGGTCGAGCCCTACGAGGACGATCTGCAAGCCTACCGCAAAATGCTGCTCACGCCCGATACCTCCGGTAAGGGCAAAGGCACAAATGCCAATGGCGGCAAAGCCAAACCGGCCAAACCCGAAGCGCCAAAAGCCACGCGCGAAGAAATCCAAGCGCTGCGCAGCGAGGTGCGCAAATGCGAGGCGCGCGTTGAAAAAATTCACGACATGCGCGATAAATTGGCCAAGAAACTGGCCGATCCCAAGCTCTATGAAGAGGGCCGCCCCGAAGAAGCCGCTGTCTGGCAGCGCAAATATGCCGAGGTGATGGAGGCGCAAGACCGCGCCGAAACCATGTGGCTTAGCGCGCAGGACAAGCTTGAAAAAGCGCTGAAGTAAGCGGCGCAAACGGGTGCAAACGGGCGCAATCAGGCCCATATTGGCGCAATCCGGCGCCAGCGGGCGCAAATCAAGGCTAAGCGATAAAAACCAAAGATAATCAAAAGGTTGAGCATGGAACTTCAAGCACTTGTCACCGCCTTTTTCACGATGTTCGTGATCATTGATCCCATCGGCCTTGCCCCGCTTTTCGTCGCCCTCACCCAAGGCGAAGACAGCGCCCACCGCCGCGCCATTGCCCTGCGCTCTGTTGGGGTGGCCTTTGTTGTGCTGGTCCTGTTTGCGCTTTTCGGCGAAGCGGTGCTTGGCTTTGCGGGCATCTCCATGCCGGCCTTTAAGATCGCGGGCGGCGTGCTCTTGTTCCTCACCGCGCTTGATATGCTGTTTGAGCGGCGCGCGGCCCGGCGCGGCAATCAGGCAAGCGCTGGCGTCGATACGCCTGCCAATGATCCCTCTGTCTTTCCGCTCGCCACCCCCCTGATCGCAGGACCCGGCTCCATCGCTTCGATCATTCTGCTCACCGGCCAAGCCGATGGCCCGCTTGCGTTTTTCGCCGTTATGGCGGTGCTTGCGCTGGTGCTGATCTTCTTTCTTGCGGGTGGCTTGATGGAACGGCTGATGGGCGCCACCGGGATCAATGTGGTCACCCGCCTGCTCGGCATGTTGCTCGCGGCGCTTTCGGTGCAATTCGTGATCGACGGGCTGCGCGGCATCAATTTCGCCCCCATGCTCGGCTGATCCGCGCGCAATCTGGCAAACCCGCGCCCCAGCCCCTATATCATCGGTACAGACCGCGCATGTGACGGAGCCAAAATGGACAGTATCGACCTCGGCCAACTTCTCTATCTTTCGCTCCTTGGCGGCGCGCTTCTGGGCTATTTCATCCTGCAATCGCGCGGCAATCTCAGCCAAATGCTGCGCCAAATGGCGCTTTGGGGGCTGATCTTTATCGGCGTGATGGCGGCCTACGGGCTTTGGGGCGATGTGCAGCGCGAAATGATCCCGCGCCAAGCGGTGATCTCTGAGAGCCAAATCGAAGTGCCGCGCGCGCAGGATGGGCATTATTACCTCGACTTGAAGATCAACGGCAAAACCATTGAATTCGTTGTAGATACTGGTGCTAGCTCGGTCGTTCTAACCCGTGAAGACGCGCGCAAAGCCGGTATTTCCCTCGATGGTTTGCGCTTTAACGGCACGGCAAATACCGCCAATGGAACCGTGCGCACCGCACGGATTTCGCTTGAGGATGTGAGCCTTGGAGAGATCAGGGATGAAAATATCCCCGCCTATGTCAATGATGGCGAAATGTTCGGCTCGCTGCTTGGGATGAGCTATCTTTCGCGCTTCACCAAGATCGAAATCGCCCAAGATCGCCTGATCCTCACCCGCTGAATAAGGGGCAAATCACGCCTCGGCTTTCTTCTCCCAAGCGCCGCCCTCTTGCGACCAATATTGCGCCGAACAGCCTGCCCCCGTCAGCATCCGCCACTGGCCGCGTGCGCGCTCCAACGCCTCGATATCATGCCCGTCAAACAGGATGCAGACCCGCTCAAGCGCAAGCACCTCTTCGCTGCTGATCTCGGCCCCGCCAATCGCCATCACACAGGCCGGATCATTCGCCGCCTCTGCCGCCGTTGTTAGCAAAATCGGCTGCGCCGCATCGTGATCGCCGCCGGCCAAACCATGGGGCAAAAAGCTCTCTGCCGGGTGGGTCCAGAGCCGCTCATCCAGAAAGGCGAGCAGCCCCAATTCGCGCCCACGCACCGCAACGCGCCAGCCCGCCGCGCGCGCTTTGCTCAGCAGCATGGGCAGCGTATCCTCCAAGCTGCCATGGGTGAGATGATAGAAATAGGCCGCGCCCATAATCTTACCCCTATGCTTTGGGTTCCGCCTCAAACATGTTTGCAATCAAACGGTTAAGCGCCAAAACGCCCCAGCCCGTCGCGCCTTTGGGCGCCAAAGCTGTCTCGGATTTCACCGAAGCAACCCCGGCAATATCAAGGTGAATCCAAGGTGTCTCATCGCGCACAAACCGCTTGAGAAACTGCGCCGCTGTGATCGAGCCCGCAGGCCGGCCCCCTACGTTTTTCATATCCGCAATGCCGCTTTTGAGCTGATCATCATAAGAGGCCCCAAGCGGCATCCGCCACGCGCCCTCAGACTCTTGCCCCGCGGCCTTCAAAAACGCATTGCACAGCGGATCATCATTGGAAAAAACGCCCGCATTGTCATGGCCAAGACCGATGATAATCGCGCCTGTCAAAGTCGCCAGATCAATCATGCCCGTGGGCTTAAACCGCTCCTGCGCATACCACATCACATCGCACAGAACGAGCCGCCCTTCAGCATCGGTATTGATCACTTCGATCGTGTCGCCCTTCATTGATTTGACCACATCACCGGGGCGCACCGCATTGCCCGAGGGCATGTTTTCAACGATCCCAACGAGGCCGACAACATTGGCCTTGGCGCCGCGCATCGCCAGCGCTTTCATCACGCCCGAAACCGTGCCCGCGCCGCCCATATCCATCGTCATATCTTCCATACCGGCGGCCGGTTTGATCGAAATCCCGCCCGTGTCAAACACGACGCCCTTACCGACAAGCGCAAAAGGTGCCGCCCCTTTTTTGCCGCCCTTCCACTGCATCACAACAACTTTGGAGGGGCTGACTGATCCTTGACCAACACACAAAAGCGCGCCCATGCCGAGCTTTTCCAAATCCTTCTCTTCAAGCACTTCAACCTCAAGCCCAAGCGATTTCAGCGCCACAAGTTCATCGGCAAAATGCTGCGTTGTCAAAACGTTAGCAGGCATAGAGACCAGATCGCGGGTAAAGAAAACGCCCTCGGCAAGGGCCGCAACAGCGCTTGCATCAAAGCTCTCTGGCGCATTCACGGCCACAGTGATCGCGCCCAAAGCATCGGGCTTTTTGCTCTTTTGATCGGAATAGGCATAGGCCTTGAGCGCCGCCCCAAGCGCCAGATCATCGGCATGTTTCAACCCGCCCGCAAGGGCCAAAATATCGCCGCCTTTCAGCGCCTTGCCAATGGATGCGCCCGCTTTGCGCGTTATCTCAACGCCTGCGCGCCGCTCGATCTTGACGATCTGCAAAACATCCGCCGCCATGCCTTGGGGTACGGGAATTTCGGCCGCCTCGCCCTCTTTGAGCGCCTCAAACGCGCTGGATCCAGCAAAGCGTTCGACCGCACCGCGCGTCAGCCGATTGACCCGGCGCGCGGCGCGATCCATCTTGCCCTCAGAGCCAAGACAAAGCGCAACACGCCCCTCATGGCTTGCAATCACATCAATGTCGACGGCGGCAAATTGGATTTTGGCAGGGCTGGTCATGGGCTTCTCCGATGCTGTTTGCCTATTCCTAACGCGCCGCCCCGCGCATGGCCAGCGGCTTGCGCACCTGCCCTTGCTGGCCTTTGGTTTTGCCGCCCAATTCGCCCGCTATTTCGCCCTCCAACGCGCCCTCTATTTCGCCCCGATTGCGCGCCCGCCCAGCAAGCGCGCTTTGCGCATTTTCGCCCAAGCCGCGCCCATCCGCCCCGCGCGCGCAGATATGCGTTTTCACCGCCCGCTGCTTGGTCTAAAGTCGCGCCAATTGAGGGTATGAATTTCAAACGGGGGGCCGCGCTTGGCCAGATTCGACAAATATCTCTTGTCGCAACTGATGATGCTGTTTGGATTTTTCTCGCTTGTGCTGGTGCTGGTGTATTGGGTCAATCGCGCCGTTTTGCTGTTTGACACATTGATCGCAAGCGGCCAGTCCGCAGGAACATTCCTAGAGATCACCGCGCTGACCCTGCCCAATGTGATCCGCATCGTTTTGCCGATTTCCGCCTTTGTCGCGGCGATCTTTGTTGCCAATCGGCTGAGCAGCGAAAGCGAATTGGTCGTTGTGCAGGCCACGGGCTATTCGCCCTATCGTTTGGTGCGCCCGGTGCTGTATTTCGGGCTGATTGTTGGGCTGTTGCTCTCGGTTTTGACCCATATCCTCGTGCCGACCTCGGTGTTTGAGCTCAAAGAGCGCCAGGCCCGGATTTCGCAAAATATCACCGCCCGCCTTCTGACCGAGGGCACCTTTGTTCATCCGGTCGATGGGATCACCTTTTATGTGCGCGAAATCAGCCCCGAAGGCGAGCTTTTGGATGTCTTCCTGTCGGACTCGCGCAATGGCGTAACCCGGACCAATTATTCCGCCCGCCGCGCGCTTTTGCTCTCCGAGCCGACCGGGCCAAAACTTGTGATGATCAATGGAATGGCCCAAACATTGGAACTTGCAGATCAGCGCCTCTCTGTGACCTCGTTTAATGATTTTGCCTATGATATCGGTGTGTTACTGCCAGGCTCCCTAATCCAGAATCGCGGGATAGCGGCCATGTCGACCCTGGATTTGCTCTGGCCAAGCGAGGCGATCCTCAAAGAAACCGGGGCCAGTAAGCGCCGGTTGATCGAGACCGGACATGAGCGCATTTCGCAAGCGCTTTTGGCGGTTGTGGCGGCGATGCTGGGCTTTTCGACACTGCTTTTGGGGGGCTTTTCGCGCTTTGGTCTTTGGCGGCAAATCATCCTTGCGATCGTGCTGCTTTTGGGGCTGAAAAGCTTTGACAATTCGATGATCGATGTGGCGTTGAAAAACGATGGCGCATGGCCTGCGGTCTATGCAGCGACCCTGCTTGGGATTGGGCTTTTGCTGGTGATCCTATGGGCGGCGGCACGCCCGGCGCTGTTTCGCCGCCGCTTTGGCCTGCCCCGCTTTCCCGATCCCCAAAGCGCGCCCCCCGGCCCCAATGCACCCAGCCTCGAGCCCGCCAAAACCGCCGCCCCAAATACCCCCGGCAAAGCGAGCAGCACATGAAGCTTGATCTCTATTTCGCCAATCGCTTCGGGCGCGCTTTTGGAATGGTCTTTGGGCTGTTCTTCCTGATCTATCTGCTGCTGGATATGGTCGAGCAAATCCGCCGTTTTGACACCGATACGCTTGGCATGGGCTGGATCCTCAAAGTCACGCTGCTGAATGCGCCCAAGGGCCTCTATGAGATTTTGCCCTTGATCATGGTGCTCGCCACCCTCACCCTCTATCTCAGTCTTGCGCGCAGCTCTGAACTTGTCGTGACCCGCGCGGCGGGGCGCTCTGCGCTGCGCTCCTTGCGCTCGCCTGTGCTGATGGCGCTGCTGATTGGCATGCTGAGCGTGGCGATTTTTAACCCGATCGTGGCGGCCACAACCAAACAATACGAGCAAGTCGTGAGCGAAGCGCGCGGCACATCGCAAACCCTTTCGGTCAGCCGCGAAGGGCTCTGGCTGCGCCAAGGCAGCGAGGATGGCCAAGTCGTTATCCGCGCGGCCCGCTCCAATCTCGATGGCACCCATCTCTTTGAGGTCACTTTCCTTGGCTTTGGCGAAGGCGGGCGGCCTTCTTATCGCGTTGAGGCAGATGAGGCCGAGCTGATCCCGGGCGCATGGCGGCTGACAAATGCCAAGGAATGGAACTTTGAGGGCATCGCCAGCGGCAGCCTTGAGGGGCGGCGCGCCAACCCAGAGCGCGATGCAACCCGCGCAAACCTGATCATGCTGACCTCAGATTTGACCCGCGATCAGATCCGCGACAGTTTCGGCACGCCAAGCATCATCCCTATCTGGGAATTACCCGCCTTTATCAATCGCTTAGAAGAGGCCGGATTTTCCGCCCGCACCCATCGCGTTTGGTTTCAGATGGAGCTGAGCCTGCCCTTGATGCTGGTCGCGATGGTGCTGATCGGGGCGGGCTTTACCATGCGCCACACCCGCGCCGGGCGCACCGGGCAGATGGTGCTCTATGCGATCCTGCTGGCTTTTGGCATCTATTTCCTGCGCAACTTCGCCAAAATCATGAGCGAAAACGGGCAAATCCCCGTCTTGCTGGCCGTTTGGGGCCCGCCCATCGCCGCTATTATGATGACCATTGGCCTCTTGCTACATCTGGAGGACGGCTGATGCGCCCCGCCCTGAGACAGGCCCCAATGGCCCCGGCTTTGGCCCCAGCAAAAGCCCCAACACGCGCGCCAATGGCTGCGCGCAAATCCCCTGCGCCGGCCACAAAGACATCCGCGCCAAAGCCCGCCCGCGCCCGGCTTCTGGCCGCGCTGTTGGGCGCTGCTCTGGCCCTTGGGATCAGCGCGCATATCGCGCCCGCCCGCGCCCAAGAGCGCCCAACCCAAGCCGCCAGCAGCGCCTCCCAAGGGCTCGTCTCTCTGATGGCCAACCGTGTCCAAGTGCTTGGCAATGCGGTGATAATTGCCCAAGGCGATGTCGAGATTTACTATGAGGGGAGCCGCCTGCGCGCCTCTTCCCTGCGCTATGACAAATCCAGCGAGAGCCTGACAATCCAAGGGCCGATCACCCTTACCGATGGCAATGAAACGGTGATCCTCGCCGATAGCGCCGCGCTTGATACCGATCTGCGCAACGGGATTATGACCTCTGCGCGCCTTGTGCTTGATCAGCAATTGCAATTGGCTGCGGCTGAAATTGCCCGCGTTGAAGGGCGCTATACCCAGCTTTACAAAACCGTCGCCTCAAGCTGCCAAACCTGCGCCGCCAACCCAACGCCGCTTTGGCAAATCCGCGCCAAAAAAGTGATCCACGATGCCCAAACCCGCCAACTCTACTTTGAGAATGCACGCTTTGAAATTGGCGGCGTCCCGGTGTTTTACCTGCCGCGCCTGCGCCTGCCCGATCCAACCGTCAAACGCGCAACCGGCTTTCTCATCCCCTCGCTGATCGCCACAACCCAGCTGAAAACCGGGCTCAAAATGCCCTATTTCATCACCCTTGGCGATCACGCAGATGTCACGCTCACCCCGATCCTTTCGCCCGTCACAACGACCCTTGGCTTTCGCTACCGGCAGATGTTTCGCCGCGGTGAAATTGAATTTAACGGCGCTGCCTCGCGCGACTCTCTGCGCTCAGGGGCAACCCGCGCCTATCTCTTTGGCTCGGGCCGCTTTGATCTTGGGCGCGATTATACCCTAAGCTTTGGGCTCGAATTGACCTCCGATACCGCTTACCTGTTGGATTATGGCTACTCCAGCAAGGATCGCCTGAGCAATGAAATCGCGCTGACCCGGATCAAACGGGATGAATATCTCTCGGCCCGTCTGATCAATATCAGAACCCTGCGCGCCTCAGAAATCGCAACCGCAGATCAGCTCCCCTTCCTGCTTGGGGATGTGCTCTATGAACAGCGCTTTGCCCCGGGCGCGATTGGCGGCCAAGGCGCGTACTCGTTGGCGCTCAATGGCTATGGGCGCGCCTCAAGCACGGATATTTTGGGCCGCGATGGGATGCATATCGGCGCAGGCCTTGAGTGGAGCCGCGAATGGACCTTGCCGCGCGGGGTCTTGGCGCGGATCAACACCAATCTTGATGCGGATTTCTATGCGATCTCGCAAGACAGCACCTATGATCGCTTTCAATCGCAAATAACCCCGGCCATTTCCGCCGAGCTGCGCTGGCCGCTGATCCGTCAGGAAACCCAGCACGGCGGGGTGCAAATCCTTGAACCGATTGCACAAATCGCTTGGTCAGGGGAAGCCGGCGCGCGCGTTCCGAATGAAGACAGCGCGCTTGTGGAATTTGATCAGGGCAATCTGCTGTCGCTCGCGCGCTTTCCGGGATCGGATCGCAAAGAGCGCGGCCTGCGCGCAGCCCTTGGCCTGAGTTGGAGCCGCTTTGCCCCAAACAAGGCCCGCGGGACCCAGTGGAATGCCGCACTTGGCATCGCGCGCGTTTTCTACCAAGAGCCGCAAACCGCCTTTACCCGCGCCTCGGGCCTGAATGGCAGCCGCTCGGATTGGCTGCTTGGTGCCTCTATGGGGCTTGGTCAGGAAACCTCGCTGATGTCGCGCAATCTGATCTCTGATCGCTTCGGGCTCACCAAATCGGAAACCCGCCTCAATTGGGCCGGTGAAAAGCTCAACGCAACAGCCGCCTATACCTATATGATCGCCGATACGGCCGAAAATCGCCCCCTTCGGACCTCCGAGATGCGCTTTGACGGCAGTTACCGGGTCAACCGGCACTGGACCGGATCGCTCAAAGGGCGCTATGATTTCGTAGCTGATCGCGCGGCAAGCGCGGGGCTGGGGCTGGGCTATCGCAATGAATGCCTGAACGTTGATCTTTCGGTCTCGCGCAGGTTCACTTCCTCGTCTAGTCTGGTGCCAACAACCACGGCCGCGCTGCAGGTCTCGCTTTCGGGATTTGGCGGCACACAGGACGGACGAGATTACCGCCGCTCTTGCGCCCGCTAACCCCGCGCGGCAAAAGGGGCGCAGCGCAGAGAAAACCACCGCGATCCAATCGCGCCAATAGTGCGATCCAATCGCGCCAAGAAAGCGATCTGGTCGTAGCCAACAAAGCGATCTAAAGTCGCAAATCATAGCGATCCAATCGCACCAAGACCGGGACGAGCAAGGCATGATCCAGACCATAAACGCCGCCACAAAAGACGCCGCAACAAAACCTTTCCGCGCCCAATCCGCATCCGGGCCGCGGCGCCAATTCTTGCAAACGCGCGCCCGCAGCTTTGGAAAGCGCTGCGCAGCCATGGCAAGGCTGGCCGCTCTGGTCCTGGCTCTGGCGCTGGCCGTCACTCTCCCCGCCCGGCAAGCGCAGGCGCAAAACCTCTTCTCGCCGGTTGCCTTTGTGAATGATCGCGCCATCACCGGTTTTGAATTAGAGCAGCGCATGGCCTTCATGCAGGCGCTTTCCTCGGCGGGCGATCTGGAAAAACTCGCCCTCGACGCGCTGACCAATGAACGCATCCAAGCCCAAACCGCCAAACGTATGGGGCTCGCCGTTACCCCCGAAGAGCTGACCATCGGCATGGAAGAATTTGCAGCGCGCGGCGGGCTCTCGCTGGAAGATTTCGCAGGCTTCCTTGAGCAAAACAACGTCGCCCAAGAAACCTTTCGCGATTTCGTTTCTGTTGGGCTGCTCTGGCGCAAAGTGGTCCAGGCCAAATTCGGCGCGCTCACGAGCGTCAGCGATAAAGACCTGCGCTTTGCCATCGCCCCTTCTGCGCAGCGCAGCGGTGTGCGGCTGCTGTTTTCGGAAATCTTCCTGCCCGTGCGCAATGCCGCCGAGCAAAACAGAGCAACCGCCCTTGCCAATAAAATCGCCGCCACCACAAGCCTCAACCAATTTGCTGCCTATGCGCGCCAATATTCCGCCGCCCCAACCGGGCGCGCAGGCGGGCGGGTGAACTGGGTCGATGCGGCCGATCTGCCGCCCCAACTTGCCGCGGCTCTGAGCGCGCTGCAAATCGGCCAGGTCGCCGGGCCGCTGAACGCAGGCAATGCGCTCGCTCTGTTTCAACTGCGCGCGATTGAAGAAACCGGCGCCGCCGCTCCCAAGGATGTGAGCATCGAATATGCCGCCTATTACATCGCAGGTGGCCGCTCTGAACCGGGGCTAAAACGCGCCGCACAACTGCGCGCAAAGGTCAAAACCTGCAATGATCTCTATGGGATAGCCAAAGGCGAGCCGGAAAGCACCCTTGAGCGCGGCACCAAATCCGTTGCCGAAATCCCCCAAGACATCGCCATTGAATTGGCCAAACTCGACGTCAATGAAATCTCAACCGCGCTGACCCGCGCCAATGGCCAAACGCTGGTCTTTTTGATGCTGTGCAACCGCACCCACCTTAGCGAAGAGGATCAGCTCGATCCCGGCACGGTCAGCGAAGGCATCTTCAATCAGCGCCTCTCCGCACAGGCCGATCTCTACCTTGCTGAACTGCGCGCCAACGCCAATATCCGCCTCCCATGACACTGGCCCCCATCGCGCTCAGCTGTGGTGAGCCCGCAGGCATCGGCCCGGAAATCGCTCTGGCCGCATGGCAAAAACTCGGGCCAACCCTGCCGTTCTTCTGGATCGGAGATCCGCGCCACCTGCCCGATAATGCGCCCTTTGCGCTGATCAATGATCCCCGCGAGGCCCGCAAAACAAGTGCGCGCGCCATGCCGGTTCTGCCCCATGACTTTGGCGGCGAAAACACCCCCGGCATCCCCGATCCGGCCAATGCCCAAGGGGTGATTGATGTGATCGCGCGCGGGGTTGATCTGGTGCAATACGGGGCGGCCAGCGCGCTTTGCACCTCGCCGATCCACAAAAAAGCGCTGCAAGACGGCGCCGGTTTCGCCTATCCCGGCCATACGGAATATCTCGCCGCTCTGGCGGGCGGTGTTGATGTTGTGATGATGCTGGCCGCGCCCGAATTGCGCGTGGTTCCGGCAACGATTCATATCCCCCTGTCCGATGTCCCAACCGCCCTTAGCGCTGCGCTGCTCGAACAAGTCATCCGCACAACCCACGCCGCTTTGATCGCAAATTTCGCCCTGCCAAAACCGCGCCTCGCCATCGCAGGCCTCAACCCACACGCAGGCGAAGGCGGCGCCATGGGCCATGAAGAGATCGATATGATCCTCCCGCTTCTGGAGCGCCTGCGCGCCCAAGGGTTTGATCTGCGCGGGCCCATGTCGGCCGATACGATGTTTCACGCAAAAGCGCGCGCAGGCTATGATGCGGCGATCTGCATGTATCACGACCAAGCCCTGATCCCGATCAAAACCATTGATTTCGCCGGCGGTGTGAACATCACACTGGGCCTGCCCTTTGTGCGCACCTCCCCCGATCATGGCACAGCCTTTGACATCGCCGGCAAAGGTCAAGCCGATCCAACCTCCCTTATCGCCGCTCTGCAAATGGCCGCCCAAATGGCTGCAACCCGCGCGAATTCTTAAGCCCCGATAGCAAAAGGCCCCATGATATGAGCGCGATAGACGATCTTCCGCCCCTGCGCGCCGTGATTGAGCGCAACGGGCTTGCCGCGCGCAAAAGCCTGGGCCAGAACTTCCTGCTCGATCTCAATCTGACCGCCGCCATCGCCCGCAAAGCCGGTGATCTGCGCGGCGCGGATATCCTTGAAATCGGCCCCGGCCCCGGCGGTCTCACGCGCGGATTGCTGGCCGAAGGCGCGCGCAAAGTCCTGGCAATTGAGAAAGACACCCGCTGCGCCCCGATCCTTGATGAAATCGCCGCCGCCTATCCGGGCCGCCTTGAATGGCAGAATGCGGATGCGCTGAAAATCCAAGCGGATCAATACCTTACCGCACCGATCAAGATCGTCTCCAACCTGCCCTACAATATCGGAACCGAACTTTTGGTGCGCTGGCTCACGCCCAAAGACTGGCCGCCCTTCTGGCAAAGCCTCACCCTGATGTTTCAACGCGAGGTTGCCAATCGCATCATTGCCGCCCCCGGCTCCAAGGCCTATGGGCGCCTCGCCGTTCTGGCCCAATGGCGCGCCGAGGCCAAAATCGTGATGGAACTCCCCCCCGAGGCCTTCTCGCCCCCGCCCAAAGTGCATTCGGCGGTGGTGCACCTCACGGCGCTGGAAAAGCCGCGCTTTGAGGCCGATGCAGAGGTGCTCAGCCGGGTCGTTGCTGCGGGCTTTAATCAACGGCGCAAAATGCTGCGCTCTTCGCTCAAAGCCATCTCCCCCGATATTGAGGCGCATCTTCTGGCCGCAGGGATCAAACCGACCGAACGCGCCGAGCAAGTCTCAATCGAGGCCTTCTGCGCCCTCGCCCGCGAAGTCGCCGCCGCACAAAACTAACCGCGCCAAAATCGCCCTCTGCCAGCCTCGCCTCTGCCAACCTCGCCCGTGCCCATCTCGCCCGTGCCCATCTCGCCCGCGCTATCCTCGCCCTCTGCCAACCTCGCCTGTGCCAACCTCCTCCCGGCCCACGGCCATGCAATTCCTTGCAAATCCGCTAACACCCCGCACCTAGGGGCGCTTTGGCCGGGGATAGCCCTGAAAGGCGCCGAATAGACCTCGTCAAAACGTACAAATCTTTAAAATACGCTGCCAGAAATCGGTACATTCTTTAAAAAAACCGCCCCGAACCCTGCGACAAAACAAAAGAAAACCCCGCCAAAGTGCAGCCACTTCGACGGGGTTAATTTTGCTTAACGCTTGCCCAAACAGGCCGGCCAAATCGCCTTATTCTGCGGCTTCGGGCGCTTCTGGATTGGGCGTTTCTTGCGCAGCGCCGGTCTGATCTTCAAACTTCTTGCGGCGTGGTGCGCGCGGCTTGCGCGGCTTTGGCGCAGGCGCTTCTGGCGCAGGGCGCGCGCCCTCTTCCGGCGTCTCGACAAGCCCGCTTTGCGCGTCAGGCCCAAGATCAATCACATCGGGCTGTTCGCCCGCGCCCGGATCGCTTGCTGGGGCCGGTTTGTTGCGGCGCGGCTCTGTGCGGCGGCGGCGCTCATTTTGCGGCGCATTGCCCGCATCATCGCGCCCGGATTGATCATTGTTTTGATCATTTCCTTGCGCGTTTTGATGGCCTTGATGGCCGCCGTTATTCTGGCTGTTCTGGCCGCCATTGTTATGAGAGTTACCTTGGTTCCGATCGCCGCCTTGGCCACCATCCCCTTGATTTCTATTGTTGTTTTGCTGGGCTTGCTGCGCCTCTTGGCGTTCGCGCTGCACTTCTTGCTCGCGCTGCGCCTCGCCCAGCATCCGTGTGTAATGCTCTGCGTGCTGCTGGAAATTCTCAAGCGCAACCCGATCATTCGAGAGCTGCGCATCGCGCGCAAGCTGGTTGTATTTCTCGATGATTTGCTGCGGCGTACCGCGCACTTTGCCCTCAGGGCCCGAACTTTCAAACACACGGTTAACAATATTGCCGACCGAGCGATTGCGATTGTTCGACTTCGAACGCGAACGTGATTTAGGAGATCTCATAGGGTGATTGTTCCAGCCTATTGCAAGGGCTTTGCCTGAACCTGTGCCGCGTCTTTTGAGCGGGGATGCTTCATCCGTAGGTCACGCGTTTTGTTGATTAAAAGCGAGGGGGGCAATTGGCCCCTCCGTCTGCGTGGCTTGAGTAAACACGACTACCCCATAAAAACAAGCCCAAATGGCAGATTTTAGATAAATTGCTGTGTATTTCAGTGTTTTATGCTGTTTTTCGCCAGAATTGCGCGCTTATCCCCCCAAAGCGCGCCCCTCAACAACCCGGTCGCGCCCATCCAAATCGCACAGAATCCGAACCGCGCGAAACCCCGCCGCCAACAACATATCCGCAACCTGTGCGCCCTGGCTTGGCCCGATCTCAACCATCAACCAGCCGCCCGGCGCCAGATGCGCCCGCGCCCCCGCCGCTAGAATCCGATAAGCGCTCAGCCCATCCGCTTCATCCGTGAGGGCCATGCGCGGCTCATGGGATAATTCCGGCGCGAGGCCCGCCATCTCATCGGCGGCAATATAGGGCGGATTGGAGACGATCAGATCATACTGGCCGCTAACGTTTTCCCACCAATCCGAGGCTTGAAACTGCGCGCGATTGCGCAGATCAAACGCCGCCGCATTCGCTGCCGCGATCTCCAAAGCCGCTTCTGAAAGATCGCAGCCCATCCCCTTTGCGAGCGGGTTTTCTGCCAGCAATGTCAAAAGGATAGCGCCGGACCCAACCCCCAGATCAAGCAGTTTGGTGAAGGGTTTTTCAAGCGCGGCGGCAATCAGCGTCTCGGTCTCGGGGCGCGGATCAAGCACATCAGAGGTCACGATAAAATCCCGCCCCCAAAAGGCGCGCCGCCCCAAAATATGCGACATCGGCTCGCGCGCCGCGCGCTGTTCAACAAACCCCATATAGCGCGCGATCAAATCATCGCTGAAATCGCCAATCTCAAGATCAAACAGCCGATCAGGCGAAATCCCTGCCGCCTTGGCCAAAAGCATCCGCGCCTCGCGCATCGCCCCCTCGCCCGCAAACCCAAGCTGCGCGCGCCCCATTTTCAGGGCCATCGCCAAAGCCTGCGCGGCGGTCTGGGCGCTGGCGATTGCGCTCATCCCTCCATCTCGGCCAACATCGCGGCCTGATCATCCGCCGTGAGCGCATCAATGAATTCGTTCAAATCGCCCTGCATCACCTGATCCAGCTTATAAAGCGTCAGGTTGATCCGGTGATCCGAAACGCGCCCCTGCGGAAAATTATACGTCCTGA
This sequence comes from Paracoccaceae bacterium, assembly GCA_050633265.1. Taxonomy (GTDB): domain Bacteria; phylum Pseudomonadota; class Alphaproteobacteria; order Rhodobacterales; family Rhodobacteraceae; genus JBLHZY01. The sequence continues at coordinate 451,680 of JBOEGE010000001.1, forward strand.
TCCGCTCGGAGCGATCCCCCGATCCGACCTGACTTTTGCGCATGCCCGAGCGTTCATCATGCAGCTTCTGGCGCTCGGCATCATAGAGCCGCGAGCGCAGCACTTGCATGGCAATCTCGCGGTTGCGGTGCTGGGATTTCTCGGCCGAAACAACGACGATCCCGCTGGGAATATGGGTGATCCGAACAGCCGAATCCGTGGTGTTCACATGCTGCCCACCGGCGCCGCTCGCGCGCATCGTGTCAATGCGTATGTCATTGGCATCAATATGAATATCAACCTCTTGCGCCTCAGGAAGCACCGCCACAGTCGCCGCAGATGTATGAATGCGCCCGCCGCTTTCCGTCTCGGGAACACGCTGAACCCGGTGCACGCCGCTCTCGTATTTCAGCCGGGCAAAAACCCCCTCGCCCTTGATATTGGCGATCACTTCCTTGATCCCACCAAGCTCGGTTTCCGACATCTCAACGATCTCGAATTTCCAGCCCTGCGCCTCGGCATAGCGCTGATACATGCGCAGCAAATCCCCGGCAAAAAGTGCGGCCTCATCGCCGCCTGTTCCGGGGCGAATTTCGATCATCGCCGGGCGCGCATCGGCCGCATCTTTGGGCAAAAGCGCCAGTTGCAAAGATTTCTCAAGCCCTGGCAATTGCGCGCGCAAAGCAGGCAGCTCTTCCTCGGCCAAAGCCTTCATCTCAGGATCGCGCAGCATCGCTTCGGCTTCGTCAATATCCTGCAAAACCTGCTGATAAGCGGCGATTTCCAGCACAACCGGGCGCAATTCCGCATATTCGCGCCCCAAAGCGGCCAAATCGCCATCCCCCTGCGCCATTGCGGCTTCAAGGAATTCCGAGCGGCGCGAAATCTGCATAAGTTTGTCTAAAGGAACCATAATGTTGCAATGCCTTTTGGGCGCGCCAAGGTCAAGTGGCTGGGCAAAGCGCGCGGATCATTGCCCGCCGCGCAAAGCCGCAGCAAGCCCTCTTAAACGCGCCATATTGACCCCAAAATCAGAGCGCCCAAACCGCAGCCGCGCCAGCATCGCGATCTCATATCGCGCTTCATCGCCCGGGTCAGCCGCGCGCAGGCCAATCGTTGTGTAATCCGCAAACCCCCAGAATTTGCTGCGCGTGACAAAGGTCATCCGCCCATCCTCAACATGGCCCGCGATCCGCTTGGTGCGCGCCAGCAAAAGCATCTGATCCTGCGCCGCCTGCATCGCGCCTGCGCCCGTCTCAAACGGCAAATCCGCCGCGCTCAAAATCAGCCGCCCGCCCGTTTGCCCCGGATCGGCCGCCGCAAATGGATCAATATGCCAAAGCCGCACTGCACTTGGCATCAAGCGCAGATAGGCTTGCAAAGCCACAAAGGCGAAAAGGGTAATTAGTATAAATTTCAAAGCCTTACGATCCAGACTTCACACGAGACCAACAATACAAACACAAGATTTCCATCGCCACATGCGCCCCCGCAATCGCCGTTGCCCCGCCCGTATCATAGGGCGGCGAGACCTCAACAACATCCCCCCCAACAAGGCGCACCCCGGCCAGATCGCGCAGGATCGCCGCCGCCTGCCAGCTGGCCAAACCGCCCCAAACCGGCGTGCCCGTGCCCGGCGCAAAAGCCGGATCGAGGCAATCAATATCAAAGCTCAAATAAGCCGCCTCGCGCCCCACAATCCGGTGCACCTCAGAGGCGACCCAAGCCGCGCCCTTCTCATGCACCGCGCGCGCATCAATAATAGGAAAGCCAAGCGTGTCGGGATTGTCCGTCCGGATGCCGATCTGAACCGAGCGCGCCGGATCAACAAGCCCCAGCTTCACCGCCTTGTAAAACATCGTGCCATGGTCAATCCGCTCCATGTCATCGTCCGGCCACGTATCGCTATGGGCATCAAAATGGATCAGGGAAAGCGGGCCGTGCTTGGCCGCCATCGCCTTTAGGATCGGCAAGGAAATATAATGATCGCCGCCCAAAGTCAGCGCGCCAGCCCCATGCGCAATGATCCCAGCGATATGCGCCTCAAGAGCGGCCGGAAATTCCGAAACCCGTGCATAATCAAAGGCCAGATCGCCGTAATCAATGATGTCAAACGCCCCAAGCGGATCAAACCCCCAGCCATAAGGCGCATCAAACGGCTGCAAGGCGCTCGCCTCGCGAATGGCGCGCGGGCCCAATCGTGCACCGGGCCGGTTTGTCACCGCCTGATCAAAAGGAACCCCGGTGATCGCCAAATCAACCCCGGCCAAATCCTTGCTGTAACGGCGGCGCAAAAATGAAAGCGCCCCGCCAAAGGCATTCTCATAAGCCAATCCGCGCCGCTCAGCCCGGGTAAAGGCCAAATCAACCTGCTTGCTTGCATCTTCCAGCGCCATCAAAGCCTCCCAAATATCCTGCAAAAGACCCAATCAAAGCCGCGCCGCCTTCGCAAGGCCCGATAGCACAAACGCAAAAAGCCAAAGGCGCAAACCTTCGGCTTTTTCTTGGTGTAAATACTCGCGCCGCAGGCACGCCGAGCAAAGCGAGGCGCCCCCCCAACAAACACAGATTGCGCCAGCAATCGCCTGTTTGGCGGGAGCCCGACCTAGCCTATCAAGCGCTCACACCCAAAAGACGCATCGCGTTTTCCTTCAAAATCAACGGCCGCACCTCATCCTTGATCTTGATCTTCTCGAAATCCGCAAGCCAGCGCTCGGGCGAAATCATCGGCCAATCCGAGCCAAACAAAACCTTCTTCTTGAGGATCGAATTGCAATAGCGCACCAGAATTTCCGGGAAATATTTCGGCGACCAGCCCGACAGATCAATATAAACATTCGGCTTGTGCTGCGCGACGGCGAGCGCCTCTTCCTGCCAAGGAAACGAGGGGTGCGCCATAACGATCGGCATATCGGGGAAATCGACCGCCACATCATCAATATACATTGGATTAGAATACTTTAGCCGCATCCCATTGCCGCCCGGCATCCCCGATCCAACGCCGGTTTGCCCGGTGTGAAACAGCGCAACGGCACCGTGTTCCGCCAGAACCTCATACATCGCGTAAGCCATGCGATCATTGGGGTAAAAGCCCTGAAAGGTCGGGTGAAACTTAAACCCTTTGATGCCGTGATCCTCGATCAAGCGGCGCGCCTCGCGCACGCCCATCTTGCCTTTATGCGGATCAATCGAGGCAAACGGGATCAACACATCCGAGTTGTCTTTGACCTGCTCCAATACCTCATCATTGGAATAGCGCCGATAGCCGGTTTCGCGCTCTGCATCGACGGGAAAAATCACCGCCGCGATGTTTTGCGCCCGGTAATGCGCGGCCGTTTCGGGAATGGTGGGCGGGTGCTGCCAAGGGGCGCCGAAATAATTGGCCATGGTCGCTTGCAGATCATCATACCCATCATCCGCATGGCAGCCGCAGGGCTCTTCTGCATGGGTGTGAAAATCAATCGCCCGCACGCTGGAAAAATCGACCATTCTATCCTCTCCCGGCCGCCAATCGCGCAGCCCTCTTTATAAAGTTGCCCGCAGATCAGCCCCTTTTGGCCGCTCTGCCCGATGGAATATCTCTCTTGGTGATGTCATACAGCAAAAATATTGCTATTCAACCGAACAATTATGATTTACACACATCAAGACGAATTCACAGCTGCCAAACACGAGATTTTTAGCCCAATGAACGCTCATAGCTCTAAAGAAGATGTCCTGAAAATCGCGCTGAGCGAGGGAATCGCCACGCTCACAATGTATCGCCCCGATAAGCGCAACGCGATGAATGATACATTGCTGGCCGCGCTGGATGCCTTCTTTTCTGCCCCGCCCAAAGAGGCGCGCGTGGCTGTTCTGACGGGCTGCGCGGGGCATTTTTGCTCTGGCCTTGATCTTAGCGAACATGTGCGCCGCTCGGCCGAAGAAACCATGCGCCATTCGCGCGGCTGGCACGGTGTGATGGAAAAAATTCAATTCGGCGGGCTGCCTGTTGTTTCGGCAATGCAGGGCGCGGTGATGGGCGGCGGGCTTGAATTGGCCAGCTCAACCCATGTGCGCATTGCTGAACCAAGCGTGCAGTTTCAGCTTCCCGAAGGGCGGCGCGGCATCTTTGTTGGCGGCGGCGCGACCGTGCGGGTTGGCCGTATTCTAGGCGCGGATCGGATGACCGAAATGATGCTCACGGGCCGCAAATATGGCGCAGTTGAGGGCCAAGCGCTTGGCCTGTGTCATTATAGTGTTGGTGAAGATGAGGCCCTGCCTCTTGCCATGGAGCTTGCAGGAAAGATCGCCCGCAATGCGCCGATGTCCAATTATCTGATGGTCAATTCCATCGCCCGGATCAGCGATATGAGCCATAGCGACGGGCTTTATACCGAAAGCCTTTCTGCTGCGCTGAGCCAAACCACGCCAGACGCCGAAGAAGGCCTTAACGCCTTTTTGGAAAAACGCGCACCGAAGTTTCGCTAAACAGTAAATTGATAACTCAATGCGCAAGAATCATGTAAACAGAACAGAGCTAACTCTGCGCCACCTATCAAAAACTTGAGGAAATACCACGGAATACAGGATAGTTGGTTGACAGTGTAAATCACATTTGTGACCGTATCTAATCACGATCAGGGACAGCCCAAAAACGGGCGCCCTACCAAAGGGAGGAATACCAATGAAACGTCGTACTTTTACAGCGATGGCGGCATCCGCTGCTCTGGCCACGGGCCTGTTTGCCATGTCATCCGGCGCGGCTCTTGCGGCCGATGTTACGCTCAAACTGCACCAGTTTTTGCCGCCTGTTGCCACACTGCCAAAACACCTGCTGAAACCATGGGGCGAAGAGCTTGAAGCTGCCTCCGGTGGCTCAATCAAGATCCAACACTTTGATGCGATGGCGCTCGGCGGCCGTCCTCCAGAGCTGATGCAACAGGCCCAAGATGGCGCCGTTGACATCGTGATGACCGTTGTCGGCTATACGCCTGGCCGCTTCCCTCGCACCGAAGTGGTTGAGCTGCCCTTCATGATGACCGATACCGTTGGCACATCCCTCGCGCTGCAACAGCTCGTTGAGGAAGATTTCCAAGCCAACGAATATAATGATGTCAAAGTGCTTGCCGCTTGGGTGCATGGCCCCGGCCTCATCCACTCGCGCGAAGGGGTCAAAAGCCTCGAAGACATGGAAGGCCTCAAAGTGCGCGGCCCAACACGCGTGATCAACAACCTGCTCACAGAGCTTGGCGCACAGCCCATCGGCATGCCGCTTCCGGCCATTCCTGAGGGTCTGTCCAAAGGCGTGATCAACGCAACCGTGATCCCATGGGAAGTCACGCCCTCGATCAAACTGGCCGAACTTGTCCAGAATCACACCGAGTTTTCTGGCGATGCATCGCTTTATACAGCGGCGATCATCATGGTGATGAACAAGGCCAAATACGAGAGCCTGACAGATGAGCAGCGCGCGGTTCTTGATAGCGAAACAGGGGCCAAACTCTCGGCCCGTGCGGCCAAAATCATGGTCGATTATGATAAGCCCGGCCGCGATATCGCAACCAACGCTGGCAACAAAATCGACGTTTTGGATGAAGCCGAAGTGGCCCGCTGGAAAACAGCCTCCGAGCCGGTAGTTGCGACTTGGATCGCAGAAATGAAGGAAAAAGGCATCGACGGCGAAGCTCTGATCGCGCGCACAAAGGCGCTGATTGCTGAGAACACCCCGAAGTAAGCCAATAAGAACAAAGAGCGGCGCGCGCTTTGCGCCCTCTTTTTCTTTTTGCGGGCCGAAGCCTCGTGCTTTCGGCCCGCTTTTCCAAATGTCACTTGGTCTTGGCGGATTTTTCCGCTTCCATCGCTGACATCCAAAACCACCCTGAAAGAGAACCACAATGGCACGCTCCTTTCTGAACAGTTCCATATATGCTTTGGCGCGATACACGGCCCTTCTGGGCGGCATTGTGCTGATCGCGGTTGTGATCATGTCTTGTGTTTCGATCATTGGCCGCGCCCTGTCGATCATCGGCCTCTCCTCCATTCCCGGCGATTTCGAGATGGTCGAAATGGGCATTGGCTTTGCGGTTTTTGCCTCCCTGCCCTGGTGTCACCTCAATAAAGGGCATGCTTCTGTCGATCTGTTTCAGCCCGCTTTTGGCCGCTATCTGAACGCGGTGATTGATGTGGTGGCCGATGCGCTGATGTTTGTTGTTTCGGCCCTGATCGCGCGCCAACTCTGGCTTGGGATGCTTGATAAAAAGCAATATTCCGAAACCACATTCATCCTTCAATTCCCGGTCTATTATGCCTACGCCGCGGCCATGCTCGGCGCAGTCGTCTTTGTGATCGTGTCCCTCTATTGCTTTGGTCGCTCCATTGGGCGCGCCAAAAAGGAGTTCGCCCAATGAGCGATCTACAAATTGGGCTTGCGTCCTTTCCCATCCTTCTCCTGCTGATCTTCCTGCGCGTGCCCATCGGGGTTGCCATGCTCAGCATCGGGTTTTGTGGCACCTATTTCGTCAATGGCAATACGATCATGACGATGAGCCAACTCAAACACCTCACCTATGGCACCTTCTCCAATTACTCATTTTCGATCATTCCGCTGTTCTTGCTGATGGGCCAATTTGCAACCCTCGGCGGCATGTCCGCGGCGCTGTTCAAATCGGCTGAATCCTGGCTTGGGCATCGCAAAGGCGGGGTCGCCATGGCGGCTGTTGGCGCCTGTGCTGGCTTTGGCGCGATCTGCGGCTCTTCGCTCGCAACCGCCGCGACAATGGGCCAAGTCGCCCTGCCTGAGCTGCGCAAATATGGCTACTCAGGCCGGCTCGCAACCGGCGCCCTCGCCGCCGGCGGCACCCTGGGCATCCTGATCCCACCAAGCGTGATCCTGGTGATCTATGCAATCCTGACAGAGCAAAACATCGCCAAACTCTTCATGGCCGCTTTCCTGCCCGGCATCTTGGCCGCGATCGGCTATATGATCTGTATCGCGATCTATGTGCGCATCTACCCCGACAGCTGCGGCACCCGCGAACGCCTTCCCTATAGCGAACGCTTCAAAGCGCTGCTGCCGGTGATCCCCGTTCTCGCCATCTTCCTGATCGTGGTCGGCGGCATCTATGGCGGCATCTTCACCCCAACCGAAGCCGCCGCCGTGGGCGCTGCCTGCACCGGCCTGCTTGCGCTGGTGACAGGCGGGCTGACATGGCTCAAAACCAAAGAGGCAATCCTGACAACCGCCAATGCAACCGGAATGATCTTCCTGATTGTGCTGGGGGCGGGCTTCTTCAACAGCTTCCTTGCATTGACCCAACTGCCCCAACAATCGGCTGAATGGGTGGCCATGCAAGGCTACTCCCCATGGACAGTGCTCGCCGTGGTGCTCGCGCTCTACCTTGTGTTTGGCTGCGTGATGGACAGCCTCTCAATGGTGCTGCTGACCGTGCCGATTTTCTTCCCAATCATGATGGCGCTCGACTTTGGCATGTCGCCCACAGACTTTGGCCTTTGGTTCGGCATCCTTGTGCTCATCGTGGTGGAAGTCGGGCTGATAACCCCGCCTGTGGGGATGAACCTCTTTGTGATCAACTCGATGTCAAAAGACATCCCCATCTCGGAAACCTTCCGCGGCACCCTGCCCTTTGTGATCACCGATCTGATCCGCGTGGTGATCCTTGTGGCTTTCCCATCTATCACATTGCTCACAGTCTGGCTCTTCTACTAAACCACCCCCAAAACAGACAAAGGCGCGCCCCTTCAACCGGGCGCGCCTTTTGCCTGTCTCGCAATGAGTATTTAAGACCAAGAAAAAGTCCAAACGCTCAGTGCTTTGTCACTACGCCCTTTTCACAGTTGTCAAATATCCCCGCCGGAGGCTTCCACATTGGCCAAGCCACCCAAAGAAAAGGGCCGCGAAAACCGCAGCCCTATTCCCCAAAACTCATCCGCTTGACACTCCGCCAAACGTTGGTACATCACCTCAAACGATGAACACACCCTCATCACCAGCATAGATCGCCGCCGCCAGTTCCGGGCGATTTGCAATCACCGCGCGCTGATTGATCGAGCCTTTGTCCGTCACTTCGCCACGATCCATGCTCGGTTCATCCGGCATAAAAATCATCCGCCGAATGCGGCTCGCCGAGCCTGTAGCAGCACCAGCAAATGCTGCGAGTTTATCCTGCAACGCCTCATGAACCTGTGGCGCGGCCAGCAATGCCGCGAGATCGGCCTCACCGCCCAAATCAGGCGCAAGCCCGCGCAAAGCGGCCAGATCCGGCAGCACAATCGCGCCCAGATAATCCTGCCCTTCGCCCAAGATAACCGCATCCCGGATCAACCCGCCAAAGGCATTGACCATGCCGGCGCGCAAAGCCCCAACAGCAACCCATGTGCCGGTGTTGAGCTTGAAATTCTCGGCCGTACGCCCATCAAAGAAGAAACCGCGCGTCAGATCATCCATATCGGCCGGGCGCAAAGCATCGCCCAAACAATAGAATCCTTCCTCGTCAAACATCTCGGCAGATTTGGCCGGATCGCCGTAATAGCCCGGCGTGATCGAGGGGCTCTTGATCCGCGCCTCCAACTTGCCGCCATTGGGCACAAGCTTCAATTTCACCCCGCGCGCAGGCACGCCGATATTGCCCGATTGCGCATGTTGCTCTGCACATTGCAGCGCAAAGGGGCCGGTTTCTGTTGCGCCCAAACCTGTGGTGAGCAAGACCTCGCGCCCGGTTGCCGCGCGCGAATGCGCAAGCAGCGCATCCCAGGTATGCTGGGCCATGCCGGCGCCCGCATACATCATCATATCGAGCTTGGCGAAAAACTTATCCCGCAGACCCGTATCCGCATCAAAAGCCCGCACAAGCGCCTCATAACCAGCCGGCACATTGAAATACCAGGTCGGGGAAATCTCGGCCAGATTGCGCAGGGTCTCGGCCATTCCAGCAGGCGTTGGCTTGCCCTCATCAATGTAGAATGTGCCCCCATGATAAAGCGCCATGCCGCTGACCTTATTGCCAGAAGCCGTATGATTCCACGGCGCCCAATCGACAAACACAGGCGGCTTATCGCGCAAGAAGCGAAAGCAATCCTCAACCAACGCCTGATTGGAACAGATCATCGCTTGCGAATTGATCACCGCTTTGGGCGAGCCGGTCGAACCGGAGGTAAACAGATATTTCGCCACTGTTTGCGGGGTAAGCGCCGCAAAGGCCGCTTGGGCCGTTTCATCCGCTTTTGTCGCCACAAGATCATCAAACACAAGCGCGCCCTTCGGGGCATTCACCGAACAAAGAACCGCATGATCCCCGCCCGAAATCGCCTCAAACGCGCGCGCATAGGCCGCGCCATCACGGGCAAAAACGATGCCCGGTTTGAGCAAGGCATAGATGTCTTTGAGCTTGGCGTGATCGGAGGAAACCAAAGAATAGGCGGTTGAAAGCGGCGCGTAAGGCACGCCCACATATTGGCACGCCAGCCCAAGCAACGCATGATCCAGCGAATTTTCCGACAGGATCAAAACCGGGCGATCCGGCCCCAACCCCTGCGCCAAAAGCGCCGTGCCAAGGCTGCGCGCGATCTCTAAGGCCTGCGCAAAACTCACCCGGCGCCAATCGCCCCCATCAACCCGCTGCGCCAAATAGGGCGCATCCGGGCGCTCCTTGGCCCAATGAACAAGCCGATCCGGCATCGCACGAACAACAGGCATATCGCCTGCCATTTGCTCCATATAAATCACCCCGTCTTCGCGGCGATCCACTTTAAATTCAGGCGCCCAGAACGCGGGCCCAGATCCTGTTGTTGTCTCTTGCATGATTTCTTTCCCGCAGGCCCGCCTAACGCGGCGCCATTCGAATTGCGCCATCAAGGCGGATCACTTCGCCATTCAGCATGTCATTTTCAACGATATGGCGGGCAAGGGCTGCAAATTCCGCCGGGGCACCTAGGCGCGATGGAAAAGGAACCTGCGCGCCCAAACTGTCCTGCACCTCTTGGGGAAGCCCCTCCAAAAGCGGGGTTAGGAAAATCCCCGGCGCAATGGTGCAAACGCGAATGCCGATCTGGGATAGATCGCGCGCCATGGGCAATGTCATCCCGACGATCCCGCCCTTTGAGGCCGCATAAGCGACCTGCCCGACCTGGCCCTCATAAGCCGCCACAGACGCGGTTGAAAGGATCACGCCGCGCGCACCATCATCATTGATCGGCGCGGCCTTGCTGATCAACAACGCCCCTTGCGAGGCACAGTTAAACGAGCCGATCAGATTGACCCCAATCACCTTGGCAAACAGCGCCGGATCATGCACTTCACCGCGCGAAACGGTCTTGGCTGCTGGCCCGATCCCGGCGCAATTCATCACCACTCGAAGCGGCACACCGCGCGCCTCCACGGCGGCAAACCCGGCCGCAACCGCGCCCGCATCAGACACATCAACCCGCTCAAAATGCCCGCCAAGCTGCGCCGCTTTCGCCGCGCCCGCCTCTTCGTTCATATCAAAAATCGTCACCTGCGCGCCCGCTGCCGCCAAAGCCTGCGCCACAGCTGCGCCCAAGCCCGATGCGCCCCCCGTCACAACAGCGGCCATATCCCCAGAAATCTGCATGCCTTACTCCTCTGTCAGGCTCACACCGTGAATGCGGCGCAACAGCCCGCGCAACACGATGCGTTCTTCCTCGCTGAAATCGCTCAGCATATTATCCTCGTGCTCTCTCACAATCGCCATCGCCTCGCTATAGGCCAGCTGCCCCGCATCGGTTGCCCGCAGCGCATAAGCGCGCCGATCCCCGGGCACTTTGTTGCGCTCGATCATGTCGCGGCTCTCAAGCTCATCAACAATCACAACCGTGCCCGAGCGCTCAATCCCAAGCGCGCGCGCCACATCCGATTGGCTGATGTCTGGATTTTCAACCACCACAGACAGAACCGAAAACGTCCGCTGGCTAACGTTGAGCGCCTCTAATGTGGTGCGAAAATCGCCATGGATCAGCATATAGGCGCGCTTGAGATTATAGCCCACAAGGCTCAACAGATCATTCTGCGAAACCCCGCTCCCGGCCTCCTGCGCCGCCTCAACGATTTTTAGCTTTGCCATTTAACGCCCCCCCATTCATTCTGCGACCAATATTAAGCGCCAAATAAATGGCGCTTCGGAAATTGTTTACCGATAGAACAATACCTGCAAAATGCGCCCCAGTTCAAGCGCAAACATTTTGAAAGGCATCCCATGTTTGAAATCTCTGCCCCCGGCCTGCGCCATGTCTGCACTCTTGAGGTCGATCTCGATCCGCGAAATGGGCCATGGGCGTGCCGGCGCGCGGCGCATCATCCCGATCATCGGCGGGCGCGCACATGGGCCTGAGATCAATGGCAAAATTCTCAACCTCGGCGCGGATTGGCAAACCATCTGGGGCGATGGCACGGCCGAGCTTGATACCCGCTATGCGATCGAAACCGATGACGGCGCCACGATTGAGATCAAAAACTACGGCTACCGCCACGGCAGCAAAGAAGTTGTTGCACGCATCGCTGCCGGTCAAGATGTCGATCCGGCCGAATATTATATGCGCACCCACGCCCGCCTAGAAAGCGGCGATCCGCGCTATTCTTGGGTCAATAAAACGCTGTTTATCGGCTCCGGCGGGCGCTTTGCCGGGCAGGTTCACGTCAGGCTTTTCGCGCTGGATTAAGCGGCGGGGGCTTCGGGCTCAGCCGCCGCAACGGGCATCGGATCGGCCATTCCAAGCGTCTGGGTCGCCTCATATTGCGATAAAAAGACCTGCCCGCCGAGCTCTTGCAAGAAATGCGTCCGCTCAAGGCGATCCATCACGGGGCCCTTCACTTCCGATAGATGCAACCGAATGCCAAGATCCTTGAGCCGCGCATTGATCGCCTCAAGGCTTTCCAGCGCCGACGTATCAATCTCATTCACCGCAGGGCACATCAAAACCACATCGCGCACCGCACTGTCGCGCGCGATCCGATCGTAAATGTAATCCTCCAAAAAACGTGCATTGGCAAAATACAGGCTCTCATCGACCCGGATCACAACCACATGCGGCAAGGTCTGCACGCTGTGACGATGGATATTGCGAAAATGCTGCGTCCCCGGCACAAGGCCAACCTCGGCCACATGCGGGCGCGATGTCGTATAAAGATGCAGCACAATTGAGAGCACAACCCCGGCCGAAACCCCCATCTCAACCCCAAATCCAAGGGTCAAAAGGATCGTCGCGGTAACGGCGGCAAAATCGGCGCGATTATAGGCCCAAGTGCGCTTGAGGATCGAGAAATCAACAAGGCTAAGCACCGCCACAATGATCGTTGCGGCCAAAGTTGCCTTGGGCAAAAAGAACAATGCCGGGGTCAAAAAGGCCGCCGCCAAAGCGATGCCGATGGCGGTAAAAGCGCCCGCCGCCGGGGTCTGCGCACCCGCATCGAAATTCACCACCGAACGGGCAAATCCGCCCGTCACCGGATAGCCCCCCGACAGGGCCGAAGCGATGTTGGAGGCGCCCAAACCGATCAATTCCTGATCCGGCTGAATGCGTTGGCGCCGCTTGGCCGCAAGGGTCTGGGCGACGGAAACAGATTCAACAAAACCAATGATCGAAATCAGGATCGCCGGGCCTATGAGCTGCTCCCAAAGGGCGGGCGAAAGGCTTGGCGCTGTCAGCGGTGGCAAGCCGGTTGGCACGGCCCCAACGATCTTCACCCCTGCCTCATCAAGCGCCAAACCCCAGGCCAAAAACGCCGTGACCGCCACAGCCGCCACCGGCCCGGCCTTGGCCAAAAGCTCCGCCATCCGCGGCTTAAGCCCTGCAGAAATCAACAAAGGTTTCAGCCCCTTACGGACCCAAAAAAGAAACCCGGTCGCGCCAATGCCGATCAGAAGCGTGGGAATGTTGATTTCGCCGAAATGTTCGATATGTGAAAGGATCAGCTCTGGCAGGGTCGCGCCAGAGGCCGAAATGCCGAATATGTGCTTGAGCTGCGAGGCCGCGATCAACACGCCCGAGGCCGTGATGAAGCCTGCAATAACCGGGTGGCTCAAAAAATTCGCCAGAAAGCCAAGGCGAAAAACACCCATCAACAAAAGCACAAACCCAGAGATAAACGCCAGCGTTCCAGCAGCAATGGCATATTGCGCCGCAGAGGTAATCCCAAGATCGCCAAGCGCTGCGGCTGTCATAAGCGAGACAACCGCCACAGGCCCCACCGCAAGCGCGCGGCTTGTCCCGAAAATCGCATAAAACACCAGCGGCAGGATCGAAGCATAAAGCCCCATTTCCGGCGGCAACCCGGCCAGCAAAGCATAGGCCAGCGACTGCGGGATCAGCATGATCGTGACGATCAGCGCCGCCATCCCATCCGAGATCAATGCCGCGCGAGAATAGGTTTTGCCCCAATCAAGAATGGGCAAATAGCCGCGCAATCTGGCCTTGGAAGTATGCATCTCAGCGCCCTTAATCCTGTAAGAACATCTCGTTATTCAAAAGCCTGTGCCGCCCGTTTCACCGCGCCGCCGCGCCTTTCATCCCCAAGCACCGCCGGCCCTCAAACGCCGCCTGCCTGCGCACCCGCTTCACCGCCGCCCCCTAGCACCGCCGGCCCCTAGCACCTCTCCCGAAAATTTACGCGCCCCGCACTGCCCCGAAAGACACCGCAAACGCGCTAATCAGGCCCATGAGCCAGCCCTAAAGCCCGTTGATCGGCACTTTAAGAAAGGTCTTGCCCGCCTCATCTTTTGGCGGCAGCGCACCGGCGCGCATATTGACCTGAAGCGAAGGGAGGATCAGCCGGGGCATATCAAGCTCGGCGTCCCGCGCGGTGCGAAACTTGACAAATTCCGCTTTGCTCTTGCCCGCGCCCACATGAATATTGTGCTCTTTTTCGGCGCCAACGGTGGTTTCCCAAGCAATATCGCGCCCATTTGGCCCATAATCATGGCACATAAACAGGCGCATATCCTCGGGCAAGGAGAGAAGTTTTTGAATGGAATCAAACAAAATCCCTGCATCTCCGCCCGGGAAATCCGCCCGCGCCGAGCCGCCATCCGGCATGAAAAGCGTATCCCCAACGAATGTCGCGTTGCCCATTGTATGGGTCATGCAGGCGGGCGTGTGGCCCGGCGTGTGCATCACAAAGGCCGTCAGCCCGCCGATTTGATAGGTATCTCCATCCTTAAAGAGGCGATCAAATTGCGAGCCGTCGCGCTGAAACTCTGTGCCCTCGTTAAAGACCTTGCCGAAGGTTTCCTGAACCACGGTGATCTTCTCACCGATGCCAATTTTGCCGCCCAGTTTGCTTTGAATATACGGCGCGGCTGAAAGGTGATCCGCATGCACATGGGTTTCAATTAACCATTGAAGATCAAGGCCTTCTGCCTCGATATAGGCGATGATCTGATCGGCGTGATCATAGGTGATCCGCCCGGCCGCGTAATCAATATCCATAACCGAATCCACCACCGCACAGGCCGTGGACCCGGGATCTCTGACCACATAGCTGATGGTATTTGTCGCCGGATCAAAGAAGGCCTGAACCGGCGGGATAACATCCATTTCAACGGGGTAATTCGATTGCATGATGGCTCTCCAATGGGGGCTGCACTTAGGCGGGTTGTGCTTTTGCGCGCGCTGAAAACCGCATCCAGCCGCGTGCGATGAAAATGCCAAGAACAAGGGCCGCAAAGAAAATCAGAACATCCGGGTCAAGCGTCCCGAGCGCGGGCAAAGCGCCGCCGGGGCAAAAGCCTGCGATGCCCCAACCAACGCCAAAGAGCGCCGATCCACCGATCAGCCGCGCATCAATCCTGCGGCTTGTGGGGACGTTGAAAACAGGCTCCTGGATCGGGGCCGGACGGCGAAAGGCGATGCGATAGCCGATAAACGCGGTGATAAAGGCAGAGCCCATGACCAAGGCGAGGGACGGGTCCCAAGTCCCTGCAAAGTCAAAGAAATTCACAACTTTCGCAGGGTTGGACATGCCCGAAATGGTGATGCCAAGGCCAAACATCAGCCCGATCAGATAGGTTGTCAGATGTTTCATCGCTTATCCCCCAATCACATGGCGGATCACATAAACGGTGATCGCGGTTGTTGTCATAAAGCTCGCCGTGGCCACGATCGAGCGCGGCGAAAGCCGGGCCATCCCGCAAACCCCATGCCCCGAGGTGCAGCCCGAGCCGAGCGTTACCCCGATGCCGACAATCACACCGCCAACCATCAAAGAGGCGCGCGACACAGGCACATCAAGCGGCGCAAACCCGCCCATAACAGCCGCGTAAGCCAGCGGCGCGCTGATCATCCCGGCAAGCAGGATCGCGCGCCAGGCCCAATCAGACGAGCTCGCAGGCGTGATCACCCCCGCAAGAATGCCCGTCGCGCCAAAGATGCGCCCCTGAAAGATCATCAAAAGCGCCGAGGCCAGCCCGATAAGGCCGCCGCCAAGCAGCGCTGCATATGGTGTAAACTCTGTGATCATCGGGCAAACCCCGCCGATGTATCCTGCCCATTGGGCTTTTGTGCGTTGTGATGCGTCATGGCGCGCATTTCCTATATCTGCTGCATCCTTTTGCGCGCATTGGCCCGCTTGGGAGGCGTATTATTGCTGTTGTTCAGCATTACACTTGCAGAAATACGAATATGTATAGGGAATTACAACCCTCGCCCCAAACAAAACCGCAGCAAAGCGCAAAACCAGCAAACACAGAGTCGGTAAGCCTTTGAAACATCGCCATAAAACAAAAGAAGGGGCCGCCAAAACAGGCCGCCCCTTCTACAAAACTCTATGCGTTCAATGCGATCAGATCGCCGCGTTTATTGCGTTACAACCACCGATGTCATCGCATCAGGCTTGCCGATCACCGCGCCATTGCCGCCTTTGCCGCGCTTGATCGCATTCACAACGTCCATACCCGAAACGACCTTGCCCACAACGGTATATTGCCCGTTGAGATGCGGCGCGGGGGCAAACATGATGAAGAATTGCGAATTGGCCGAATCCGGGCTTGAAGAGCGCGCCATGCCGATCACACCTGCCTCAAAAGGCTGATCCGAGAATTCAGCTTTCAGATCAGGAGAGGACGAGCCCCCCGTCCCTGCGCGGCGCATATCCGCGCCCATTTTGCCAAATTCAACATCGCCGGTTTGCGCCATGAACCCATCAATCACCCGGTGAAACACCACATCATTGTAAGCGCCCTCAGCGGCCAATTCGGTGATCCGTTTGACATGCATCGGCGCCACATCTTCAAACAGATCAATCGCGATCAAACCATTGGCCCCCTCGCCTTCGACGGTGATCTCAAGCCCTGTTGCCAAAGCCGGCCCTGCCGCCAAAGCGGCCACAACTGCCAGAATTTTACGCATCAGCAGCCACTTTCACCGAGATCATCCGATCCGGCGCCATGGGCGGCTCACCGCGGGCAATCGCATCCACATGTTCCATCCCCGAAATCACGCGGCCATAAACGGTATACTGGCCGTTGAGGAAGTGATTATCGGAAAAGTTGATGAAAAACTGAGAGTTAGCTGAATCCGGGTTCGAAGAGCGCGCCGCACCAATCGTGCCGCGATCATGGGGCAGCTTGGAAAATTCCGCTTTCACATTGGGCAGATCAGAGCCACCAGTTCCCGCCGAGCGCAGGTTGAAATTCTTTTCCATATTGCCATTGGCCACATCACCGGTTTGCGCCATGAACCCATCAATCACCCGGTGAAACGCAACATTATCATAAGCGCCGGAACGGGCGAGCTCTTTGATCCGGGCCGTGTGAAGCGGGGCGACATCGGCCAAAAGCTCAATGGTAACAGTGCCATCTTTGAGCTCCATCAAAAGCGTGTTTTCGGGATCTTTAATATCGGCCATCTGCGGCATCTCCTTATATGTTTGGCCGGCACATTAGGGCGCGCGCCAGATAAGGGAAAGGGCGATGTTGACGGCGCGCCCATTCTGGGGCCAATAGAGAGGGAACCAAGGGCTGCCGCCCCTGCCGCCCCTGCCGCTGCCTCAAAGGAGCCTATGATGAGCTGGAAAACACTCGACGATTTCGATCTTGCGGGAAAATCCGTTTTGACCCGTGTGGATATCAATGTCCCTGTTGAAAATGGCGCGGTCACAGATGCAACCCGGATCGAGCGGATCATTCCAACGGTGCGCGATATTTTGGCGCGCGGCGGCAAGCCGATCTTGGCCGCGCATTTTGGCCGCCCCAAAGGCAAAACTGTCCCCGAGATGAGCCTCGCAATCGTGCTGCCCGCTTTGGAAAAGGCGCTTGGGCAAAAGGTGATCTTTGCGGATATCTCAAACGGCAAAACGACCAAATCTTATGTCGCGGCGATGGAGGCCGGCGATGTTATCCTCATGGAAAACCTGCGTTTTCATCCGGGCGAAGAGAAGAACGATCCCGGTTTCGCCGCCGAATTGGCCGCCCTTGCCGATATCTATTGCAACGATGCCTTTTCCGCCGCACACCGCGCCCATGCTTCAACCGAAGGCATCGCCAAATTGCTCCCCTCTTGCGCCGGGCGCTTGATGCAGGCCGAGCTCTCTGCGCTTGAAGCTGCCCTTGGTGCGCCGCGCCGCCCGGTTGTTGCGCTTGTTGGCGGGGCCAAAGTCTCGACCAAGCTTGATCTGCTCGCCAACCTGGTGCGCAAGGTTGAATATCTGGTGATCGGCGGCGGCATGGCCAATACATTTCTGGCCGCCAAGGGCATCACTGTGGGCAAATCGCTCTGTGAGCATGATCTCGCCGAGACAGCGCGCGACATCCTCAAAAAGGCCGATGAAGCGGGCTGCGAAATCATCTTGCCGCTTGATATCGTTGTGGCGCGCGAATTCAAAGCAGGTGCGGCAAGCGAGACATTGCCCGTTGAGGCCTGCCCTGCGGAGGCAATGATCCTGGATGCTGGCCCGCTTTCGGTCGCGCGCATCAAAGAGGTTTTCGAAGCCTCCCAAACGCTGATCTGGAACGGCCCGCTTGGCGCCTTTGAAATCCCCCCCTTCAACACCGCAACCGATGCCGCCGCCGCCAATGCCGCCGAACGCACCCGCGCAGGCAAGCTGATTTCAGTCGCGGGCGGCGGCGATACGGTTGCCGCGCTCAACCAAGCGGGCGCTGCGGATGATTTCACCTATATCTCAACCGCAGGCGGCGCTTTCCTTGAATGGATGGAAGGCAAAACACTGCCCGGCGTGGCGGCGCTTGAAGCATGAACGGCTGGGCGCTGATCACCGGCGCCTCTAAAGGGCTGGGGCGCGAATTTGCCAGGCTGGCCGCGGCGGACGGGTTCAATCTGGTGCTCGCCGCCCGCTCAACCCAAGCGCTAGAAACCCTTGCTGCGGATCTGCGCATCAGCCATGGCATCAAGGTCGAGGTCATCACAATCGACCTGAGCACCCCCGGCGCCGCCCTGACCCTTTGGAACCAAGCCAACAAAGGCCACCAGATCACAACCCTGGTCAATAACGCCGGGCTTGGCCATCACGGCCGCTTCCAAAAAGGCGACGGCGCGCGCGAAAACACCTCGATCGCGCTCAATGTCGCCGCCTATACCACGCTCACAAAAGCCGCCCTAAGCGTGATGAAACCGGGCGGGCGCATCCTGTCTGTGGCCTCGCTTGCGGCCTTCCTGCCCGGCCCGAATATGGCCGTCTATCACGCGACCAAATCCTACGCGCTTGCCCTTGATGATGCGCTGCGGGTCGAGATCAAAGGCACAGGGCGCAGCCTGACAACGCTCTGCCCGGGCGCGACCAAAACCGAATTTTTCAATGACGCGCAGGTGAAAGAAACCTGGCTGATGCGGCTCTTCCCTATGGCCGATGCTGCAAGCGTTGCGCGCGCCGGCTGGGAAGGGATGAAACGCGGCCGCGGCACAATCATTCCCGGCGCGATCAACAAGCTCTTTGCGCTTTCCGGCCGATTGCTGCCGCGCGCGCTCATGGCCCGTTTGGTCGGCATTTTCCTCACAAAAACCAGTCGTTAGCGCAACCATTGCCTGCGTTAGCGCAACCAATGTTGCATTGCCCGGCGCGGCTGATAGGTGAAGAACAAATCCAGTTTGATCCGAGGAAATAGTGATGAAAACCACCCGCGCCGTACAGAAAATCCTTGCCAATTATGAGGGCGAAACGCCCGGCGTCAAAGGCAAGCTCGCCTCTATGCTGATGGAAGGCAAATTGGGCGGCACGGGCAAAATGATCATCCTGCCGGTCGACCAAGGCTTTGAGCATGGCCCCGCGCGCACCTTCGCGCCCAACCCCGGCGGCTATGATCCGCATTACCATTACCAACTGGCGATTGATGCAGGCCTCAATGCCTTTGCCGCGCCGCTTGGCCTTTTGGAAGCGGGCGCAGATACATATGCGGGCCAAATCCCAACGATCCTCAAATGTAACTCGGCCAACTCGCTTATGTCAGATACCGCCGGCAAGAACCAAGCGGTCACGGCCTCTGTCGATGATGCGCTGCGCCTTGGTTGCGCGGCCATCGGCTTTACCATCTATCCCGGCTCGGATGCGCAGCTCGATATGTATGAAGAGATCGTTGCCATGCGCAAAGAGGCCGCGGCCAAAGGCATCGCAACCGTGATCTGGTCCTACCCGCGCGGCGAAGCGATCACCAAAGACGGCGAAACAGCGATTGATGTGGCGGCCTATGCAGCGCAAATCGCCGCCCTGCTCGGCGCGCATATCATCAAGATCAAACTCAGCACCGATCACCTGATGCTGCCCGAGGCCAAGAAGGTCTATCAAGATCTGAAAATCGACATCGCGAGCCAAGCGGCGCGCGTGCGCAATTGCATGGATGCCTCATTCGCCGGGCGGCGCATTGTTGTCTTTTCTGGCGGCGCGAAAAAGGGCGCTGACAGCGTTTATGATGATGCGCGCGCGATCCGCGATGGCGGCGGCAATGGCTCGATCATTGGGCGCAATTCGTTCCAGCGCGACCGCGCCGAAGCGCTCGCCATGCTTGGCCAGCTGATCGACATCTACAAAGGCAAAGCCTAAGCGGCCCGCGCCAAAGCGCCAGCCCATGCCAATCGGCCCCGACCGCTAGATGTGGTAGGGGCCAAGCCCCCTTCCCCCAAGCACCTTAAAAATAACGAAGATTCCCAATTTAGGGGATTCACAAAGCGATTCGCTTGTGCAATGATTCGCCTGAGCACGCCCGCCAAAGAGGTGTGCCGAGGCAGAGTTAATAAATCGAGTGAGCAGGTTTCCATGAACGCCCCGCGCAAGCGCCCCGGTTTTGGGGTTGTTATATATTTCGCCGTCGTCTTTTCGCTCGGCACCTATTTTGCGTTCGCCTCTGTGCAGGGCGATTTTGGCCTGTTCCGCCGCATCCAAATCGAAGCCGAAGCCAAAGATCTGCGCAAAGAGATCGATAGGCTTGATATTGAGCTGGCGATGATGCGCAACAAAACCCACCGCCTCTCGGATGAATACCTTGATATTGATCTGCTGGATGAACAGGCCCGCGATGTGCTTGGCATGGTGCGCGGCGATGAAATCGTTATCCGCTAAACCCTTCCCCGCGCCCCACCCCCAAAAATCATGTGCATTCCTCCGCGCACTGCTGTATAAATAGTTTAACACTAAACTATACTCGCAGCTCCAAGGAGAAGGCCGCATGGCGACCCGAAAAACCGCTGGAAAATCAAATGTTTCCAAGGAAGACCTGCTAAAGCATTACCGCGATATGCTTTTGATCCGTCGATTCGAAGAAAAGGCCGGCCAGTTATATGGCATGGGCCTGATCGGCGGATTTTGTCACCTTTATATCGGCCAAGAGGCTGTTGTTGTGGGGCTGGAGGCCGCCGCCGAAGAAGGCGACAAACGCATCACCTCGTACCGCGATCACGGGCATATGCTCGCCTGCGGGATGAACCCTGACGGCGTTATGGCCGAGCTGACCGGGCGCGAGGGCGGCTATTCCAAGGGGAAAGGCGGCTCGATGCATATGTTCTCCAAGGAAAAGCATTTCTACGGCGGCCACGGCATCGTTGGCGCGCAAGTGCCCCTTGGGGCCGGGCTCGCCTTTTCGGATAAGTACAAAGAAAACGGCCGCGTGACCTTCACCTATTTCGGCGATGGCGCGGCCAACCAAGGCCAGGTTTACGAGACATTCAACATGGCCTCGCTCTGGCAGCTTCCGGTGATTTTTGTCATCGAGAACAACCAATATGCCATGGGCACCGCGATGAAACGCTCGACCTCCTCGGCCGATATTCACACCCGCGGCGAGGCTTTCGGGATCAAAGGCGAAGCGGTTGATGGGATGGATGTTCTGGCCGTCAAAGAAGCCGGGCAAAAGGCTGTCGCCCACTGCCGCGCGGGCAAAGGCCCTTATATTCTTGAAGTAAAAACATACCGTTACCGGGGGCACTCGATGTCTGACCCGGCGAAATATCGCACCCGTGAAGAGGTGCAGAAAATGCGTGAAGAGCGCGATCCGATTGAAGCGATCCGCGCCATGCTGCTCACCGGCAAACACGCCACCGAGGACGATCTCAAAGCCATCGACAAAGAGATCAAAGGCATCGTCAATGCCTCCGCCGAATTCGCCAAAGAAAGCCCCGAGCCCGCGCTCGAGGAACTTTGGACAGACATCTACGCAGAGGTTTAAACCATGCCCCATTTTGAAATCTATGTTGCCGATGTGAGCGCCGCAAAGACCTATTACACAGGCCTCTTTGGCTGGACTTATGAGCCAATGCCGGGCGCGGAAGAGTGGGAATACCATCTGGCAACTGGCCGCGATATCGGCGCGGACAAAGGCTGCACTGTTGGCCTGTCGCGCCGCCCCGATACAGCCCATCCCGCAGGCAGCGCCGTGCGCGGCGGCACCATGACCTTTGAGGTCGATGATTGCGATGCGGCCTATGAATGGGCGCTCAAAAACGGCGGCGCCGAAGCGCTGCCCCCCGCTGATTACCCGGGCGTTGGCCGCGTGGCCTGTGTTGAGGACGGTCAAGGAAATATCGTCGGAATGATCACTCCGACCGCTGGAGAAGAATAATATGGCACTCGAAATTCTCATGCCCGCGCTTTCGCCCACGATGGAAGAAGGCACATTGGCAAAATGGCTCGTTAAAGAGGGCGATACGGTCTCTTCTGGCGATATCCTGGCCGAGATCGAAACAGACAAAGCCACGATGGAATTCGAGGCGGTTGATGAAGGCGTGATGGGCAAAATCCTGATCGCGGAAGGGACCGAAGGCGTGAAGGTCAACACGGCCATCGCAGTGCTGCTCGAAGAGGGCGAAAGCGCGGATGCTGCGCCTGCTTCTGCCGCCGCCCCTGCCGCCGCCGCCGCTCCCGCATCCACGCAGGCATCCGATCCCGCGCCTGCAAAGCCCGCCGCCAAAGCCGCCGCCGCCCCAATCGCGCCGCGCAATGTTGCGCCCGATTACCCCGCCGGCACAGAGATGAAAGCAACGACCGTGCGCGAAGCTCTGCGCGATGCCATGGCCGAAGAAATGCGCCGCGATGGCGATGTCTATCTGATGGGGGAAGAGGTCGCGGAATATCAAGGCGCGTATAAGGTTAGCCAAGGGCTGCTGGATGAATTCGGCGCAAAACGCATCATCGATACCCCGATTACCGAGCATGGTTTTGCCGGGATCGCCGTTGGCGCGGCCTTTGGCGGGCTCAAGCCGATCGTTGAGTTCATGACCTTCAACTTCGCCATGCAAGCCATTGATCATATTATCAATTCGGCCGCCAAAACGCTCTATATGTCTGGCGGCCAGATGGGCGCTCCGATGGTGTTTCGTGGCCCCAATGGCGCCGCAGCCCGCGTTGGCGCGCAGCACTCTCAGGACTATGCCGCTTGGTATTCGATGGTGCCCGGCCTCAAGGTTGTGATGCCCTACTCCGCCGCCGATGCAAAAGGCCTGATGAAGACCGCGATCCGCGATCCCAACCCGGTGATTTTCCTCGAGAACGAGATGCTTTATGGCCGCTCTTTCGATGTGCCGGTGCTGGATGATTTCACCATTCCCTTTGGCAAGGCCCGTATCTGGCGCGAGGGAGAAGACGTGACCATCGTGAGCTTTGGGATCGGCATGCAATACGCGCTTGAAGCCGCTGATGAGCTCGCCAAAGAAGGCATTTCCGCCGAGGTGATCGATCTGCGCACCCTGCGCCCGATTGATTACGACACCGTCCTCAACAGCGTGATGAAAACCAACCGCTGCGTGACCGTTGAGGAAGGCTGGCCCGTTGGCTCGATCGGCAATCATCTGGGCGCCACGATCATGCAGCGCGCCTTTGATTATCTCGACGCGCCCGTGATCAATTGCACCGGCAAAGACGTGCCCATGCCCTATGCCGCCAACCTTGAAAAACACGCGCTCATCACCACCGCCGAGGTGATTGAAGCCGTGAAATCAGTCACTTACCGATAGGAGAGCATGATGCCGATAGAAATCCTGATGCCCGCGCTCTCGCCCACAATGGAAGAGGGCACGCTCGCGAAATGGCTGGTCAAAGAGGGCGATACTGTCTCCTCCGGCGATCTTTTGGCCGAGATCGAAACAGACAAGGCCACGATGGAATTCGAGGCCGTGGAAGAGGGCGTGATCGGCAAAATTCTGATCCCGGCAGGCTCTGAAGGCGTCAAGGTCAACACGGCCATCGCGGTTCTGCTTGAAGAGGGCGAAAGCGCCGATGCTGCGGCCGCTGCGCCTGCACCAAAAGCAAGCAATGCCCCTGCGCCCGCCCCAGCGGCCCCTGCGCCCGCCGCCGTAAGCGAAGCCGCCGCACCGGCCCCAGCCGCCCCACAAGCCGCTGATGGCACACGGCTTTTCGCCTCGCCCTTGGCGCGCCGTATCGCCGCCCAAAACGGCGTTGATCTGACAACGATCCAAGGCTCCGGCCCCAAAGGCCGCATCGTCAAAGCCGATGTGATCGACGCCCCCGCAAGCGCCCCTGCCCCGGCCAAAGCCGCAGCATCCGCGCCCTCAGCAACCAGCGCCCCAAGCGGCACATTGCCAGCCGGCCCAAGCACCGACACCGTGCTCAAGATGTATGCGGATCGCGAATACGAGGAAATCGCCCTCAACGGCATGCGCAAAACCATCGCCGCGCGCCTCACCGAGGCCAAACAAACCATCCCGCATTTCTACCTACGCCGCGATATCAAACTCGATGCGCTGATCTCCTTTCGCAGCCAGCTCAACAAACAGCTCGAAGCGCGCGGCGTGAAGCTTTCGATCAACGATTTCATCATCAAAGCCTGCGCGCTCGCCCTTCAGCAAGTGCCCGCCGCCAATGCGGTCTGGGCCTCTGATCGCCTGCTTCAGCTCAAACCCTCCGATGTTGCGGTTGCGGTTGCGATCGAAGGCGGGCTCTTTACCCCGGTGCTGAAAGACGCAGAAAGCAAAAGTCTCTCGGCCCTCTCAACCGAGATGAAAGATCTCGCCACGCGCGCCAAGAGCCGCAAACTTGCCCCCCACGAATACCAAGGCGGCAGTTTTGCAATCTCGAACCTCGGCATGATGGGGATCGACAATTTTGATGCGGTGATCAACCCGCCCCATGGTGCGATCCTTGCGGTTGGCGCAGGCGTTAAAAAGCCCGTGGTCAATGCCGAAAACCAGGTCGAAATCGCCACCGTGATGTCGGTTACGCTCTCAGTCGATCACCGCGTGATTGATGGGGCCTTGGGCGCTGAGCTCCTCGCCGCAATCACAGATAACTTGGAAAACCCAATGGGAATGCTGGCTTAACATCGCCGCGCAACTCCCCGATAAAAAAACAAAAAGCCGAAGTCATCTCTGCGTGACCTCGGCTTTTTCTTGGCTCAAATCCCCAAACGCGCCGCAATCGCCGCGCGCCTGAGGTCATTCTTCGGGATCAGCGCAAATCCCAAGCAATTGGTTCATCGAAACCGAAGGCTGATCGCATCCCGCCTCGCCAACGATCTTCGCCGGAACCCCGGCAACCGTCGTACAACACGGCACATCTTCCAAAACAACCGAGCCCGCCGCGATCCGCGAACAATGCCCAATCGTGATATTGCCAAGAACCTTCGCCCCGGCCCCAATCATCACCCCATCACCAATCTTTGGGTGGCGGTCCTGATCTTCTTTGCCGGTCCCACCAAGCGTGACCGAATGCAGGATCGAAACATTATCCCCAACAACCGCCGTCTCACCAAAAACAATCGAATGCGCGTGATCGAGGAAGATCCCCTTGCCAACACGACACGCCGGATGAATATCGACGCCGAATTGCTCAGAGACCCGCATTTGGATGAAATAGGCCAGATCCTTGCGGCCCTGCTGCCAAAGCCAATGCCCAATCCGATAGGCCTGAATTGCCTGGAACCCTTTGAAATACAACAAAGGTTGCAAAAACCGCCCGCAGGCCGGATCGCGATCATAAACCGCAACAATATCCGCCCGCGCCGATTGGCCAAGCGATGGCTCGCGCGCATAAGCCTCATCCGCAATCTCGCGAAGCAGCTGCTCGCTCATCTCTGTGGAGGCCAATTTTTGCGCCATCCGGTAAGCCAAAGCCTGCTCCAATGTCGCGTGGTGCAGCACACAAGCATGCACCAAACCGCCCAAAAACGGCTCATCCAGAACCGCTTGGCGGGCCTCGTCAGAGATCCGATCCCAAACGGGATCAAGCTCAGTCAGTTTCGTGCGTGTCTTGGCCATCGGCAAAATCCTTTGATTGCCCGATATCTACACCAAACTGATGCCATTCTCAAAGCGCAAAGCTGTGATTTCGCCAATCACATATCGCAATACTCTGGTAATCCACTGTTCCAAATAAGAAAAACCGCCCCATGCAATGCGCGGGACGGTCCAAAAAAGTGATAGATTCGGCGCTATTCAGAGGGCAAAGTCAGCCGCAGCAAGTGCACTGCGATGCGCAAAGTTCCGCCGGTAAAATCGCCACCCTCGCCTGTCAGGATCAAATCCTCGGGTGAGTAATAGGTCAGCGGCGTCCCCGTCAGCCCGCGCAGCCAAGAGCCCTGCGATAGCCCAAGCCCCGAACCATAACGATTGTCTGATCCGCTCACCCCAATGCGAAAGCTCGTGAGCGTCCCGGTGATCTCGGCCAGAACCCGGCCCGTGACCCCATAAACAACCGCATTGGCCGGCAAGGCCGCGATCACATCGCTCGTGGCGCCTGCGCCAATCACATGATCAATCTCGATCACTTCCTGAATGATCGCCGCGCCATGGGATGATGTCGCCGCCGCGCCCGCCGCCCAGATCGTTCCATCAAAGCTCGCATGCGCCGATTGATCAACAATATAGGCGCGAAACCCGGTTTGAGCCGGCGCAAAAATCCAGCCACCGCCAGAAGAGATCGCAATCTTGCCCTCCTGCCCGGCCCAATCATTCACCGCCCCAAGCGGCACCCCATAACAATCCCCGCCATTGGCAAGCGCGGGTGGAAGCGTTGTCGTGACCGATTGCAAAACCAATTGCACCAAACCATCAAGCCGCGTCAGCGCCTCGTTTACGGTCACATGTTTTTGCGCCTGTGCTGGCTCAACCAGCGGCAATTCAAGACGAGACGTATCAGCCATTGATTTCTACCTTTCTAAAAAGCCCGGCCCCGAAACTGTCGGAGACCTGTGCAACTTCGAGCGTGAATGCCCCAGTAACGCCATCGCTGGCTTGTTGTGCTGCGGTGTAAACCCATGCCGGGCTTGAGATATTTTCGTTGCGGATCACCGCGCCGCCTTGGGAAATCCGCAAAATATAGGCCTCACTGGCCTCGCCCAATGGCACCTCAACCGATTGCCAGCTGTCGCCATCAATCCGCGTGCGGCGCACCCAAGTGATTGCCAAATCACCTGCGCTGTCGCGCTGCGCGTGAAGATGCGCGGGCGCAAAGGGCCGCAATCCGATGCCGTCAAAAGCCTCGGTGAAATGCTGATAAGACGGATCATCAAAGGGGCGCTGCGAGGGGCCAATTCGATAATGCCGCGCCAAACCGCGCGCCGATTGGGCCAAGTCAATCTGCTGCGGCGCACCATTCAGAAGCACGAAAAGCGATCCCGCGGGCCACTCAGCATCCAGCGCATCCGTCCCCGCCTGCCCGCGAAGGCGCAAGCTCAGCTCATAGGTCCGCTCGCCCACCAATTCCGCCTCGCCAAACTGGAACACCTCCCAATTCGCGCCTGATCCATCGCCGATCGCGGCCACATTGGCCCCGTTCAAAACCGCCTCCATCTCCGCCGAGGCCAAAGCCCCCGAAATGAGCTTCACCCGAACGCTTGGCCCCCGATCCCAAAGCCCGGCTTGCGCCTTGAACAAGGGCGTTTGCGTCGTCCCAATAATCGCCGCCGCTGGCAAAAGCCGGTTCAGCTCATAGCCCGCATCCGAAGCCGAAGAATAGACCGCAACCGATCCCGGCCAAGCCTGCGCTGCGGCCGCAACATGGGGCGCATGAGGAACCTCATCCCCGCTCAAAAGCGGCAGATCAAGAAACAGCGGAAAGACCGGCACCGGCGCTGCAAAGGGCTGAATATTTGGAAATTCATCCGTTGAATCAGAAGGTTGATAGATTTCGGGCTCAACCCGAACGGCCTCAACCATCTGCGCGCCAGTGTGGCTTGCATGATCAATCCGGTAAAGGGCGGTGCCTTCTTCTGTTGTCAGCTCAACCACATCGCCCGCCCCGGCCCCAAGCTGCGAAGGCGGCAGGGCAAATCGCGCCCCATCTCGGGCCACGCGCGCCTCGGACAGCCAGCGTTCGGTGATCTGTTTGCCCTCGGCGCGGGTCAGCGCAAGCGGCATTTCCGTGCGCGCAATTGTCAGCGTTTCCTCATCCGGGAAGATCGCCTCTTCGGCCCGCGCGCCGTAATCCCCATCGACCTCAACAAAGGTCAACTGAACCCGCCCCGCCACTTCGGCTTGCGGCGCACGGGTGTGGCTCACAGCACTGTCTTGCTCGGCCGTCAGCGCCAGTTGCGAAAGCGCAAGCGTGCGCATAGGTTTCCCATCCCGCGAGCGGAAAATGATCTTGCCCTCGCGCTCAATCGCTTCAAACCCGTAAGCCAGCATCAAGGGCTGCAAGGCTGCACGCGCTGAATCCACATCGCTCACCACAAAGCCGCGCACAATCCCGTAAAGCTGATCCGTTTCAACCGCATCAAGCGACAGGCCAGAGCGCGCGCAAATCTCGCGCACAACATCCGAAAGCGCGCGATTGGTCGAGCGGCCATTCAGCCAATGCCCGCGCGAATAGTTCGCGCCATCGCTCCAATATTCCGTATTGCCCGGAAAGAACGGATAGGGCCGCGCATCCCACGCCCAAACATGCGCGCGGCTCATATCAATCATCGGCGCATCATATTCCACGGACGTCGGATTAAACGCCGGATCGCCCCAATACTCATGCATCGCGCGCAGATATTGCATCTGGATAAAGTCATCGCGTTGCCCGTTTGATCCGCGCGGCAAGCTGCTTTCGCTCGACTTGGGATCAAGGAATTTATTGGGCTCATTCGTCCCCTTATCAATCGCGGCACAGCCCAGTTCGGTAAACCAAATCGGCTTCATCTGTGGCACCCAAGCGCTTGGCGTCTCAACCCGCACACCACCGATGCGATCATGGTGATCATTGCCCCACCAGCTGCGAATATCCTTCGCGCGCCAGACCCAATCCTCGTTGTAAGCACCATCCGTAATCGGCGTGCGAATTTGCGCTTTCATATGGGCCGGGTCAGCATAATACCAATCATAGCCCTCGCCCCCCTCGATCCCGGACTTCAGGTAATCGAGATTGTAAATCGCGCCCCAATCGGCATCCGCGTGATCATCGCCATCGCGCCAATCGCTCAGCGGCATATAATTGTCGATCCCGATGAAATCGATATTCTCATCGGCCCAAAGCGGATCAAGATGATAGTAAATATCGCCCGAGCCATCAGGGGGCTGATAGCCGAAATATTCCGACCAATCCGCCGCATAAGAAATCTTGCACGCGCTGCCCAAAATCGCCCGAACTTCCCCAGCCAAAGTGATCAACGCCTGCACAGCCGGGAAGCCAGAAGCCCCCCGAATTTGCGTCAACCCGCGCATCTCAGAGCCGATGCAAAAGGCCTCAACCCCGCCTGCCGCCGCGCATAAATGCGCATAATGCAGGATCATCCGGCGAAACGACCATTCCGCCGGCCCGCTATAAGAAACCGCCTCGCCCGAGATCGCAAAATCGCTTGGTTGGGCCGTACCGAAAAACGCCGCAACCTCTGCGTCCGCCGCGGCCGTGCCATCCGGCGAGCCGCTTTGACCCGGTGCAAGCGAGGAAGTAATCCGCCCGCGCCAAGGCAAAGGCGGCTGATCAGAAGCGCCGGAATAAGGATCGGTAAGCCCATTGCTATCCAATTGATCCATAAGAATAAATGGATAGAACATCACCTCTTTACCCGCGTCCTGAAGCGCCTTGATCGCTTCCACCACCGATGCATCCGCGGGCGTGCCGCCATAAACAGAGGCGCCCTCATTATCCTGCGGGACAAGCGGCGCAGAGCCGCGCGCAACGCCAGAAACCACCCAAGGCATCGTGTCGCCATCTTGCGCGGCCTGCTCAACTTTGGGCGCAACTTCACAGCTCCCGCAGCGCAGATCATTGCCGAACCAAGACACAACAAGCGAGGCCGATCCGCAATTGGGCAGCTCATCGCGCAAAGCTTCAAGCGAGGTGGCAAAATCCGACTGCCCGCTTGGGGTTGCAAGGTTGGCCGCGCGCTTTTCGCCCGGGCCGCCGTTGTAATAAACCGGGGTCGTCGCAAGCGCATATTCGCCCGTTCCCGGGATCATCGCGACCGCATTGATCGTACGGGTGATCCCGGCCTCATCCGCGATGGGCTGGGTCGGACGAAACACTTCAAAGGTGAACTGCGGAATGCGATTGCCAAACTGGCTCAGGTCCAAATCCTCAAGCATCATATAGGCCGTGCCGCGGTAAGCCGGCGCCATGCCAGCCCCCTCAACCGCTTCGATTTTGGGGTCGGGATCCTGATCCATTGCGCCGGAATAGACGCGCATATTGAGATCCGCTGGCGCAATCTCATTGCCATCGGCCCAAATGCGCCCAACCCGCGTGATCTCGCCCTCGCAAAGCGCAATCGCCAGCGAGATCGAATAAGAATACTGCGTTGTTTTTGGCTTGGAGCTGGTTGATTTTCCGCCGCCACTGGTCGCGGCATTCTCCTGAAAACGGGTCGCCCAAATCACTTGGCCGCCAACCCGCATCCGCCCATAAACCTGGCCCAATGGCGCGCCCTCAGAGGCCCCCGTCAGGCGAAACCGATCCACCTTGCCATGCTCAACCGCCTGCGAACCAGCGCCCATAACGCTTTGATCAATGGCCCGCCCAATGGTCGCCCCAATCGCGCGCCCAAGCACAACTGAGGATAGCCCAAGAACGCCGCCGCCGACCGATGCGCCAGCAGCCGCCCCTATCGCGGAAAGTACAATCGTCGCCATTAGAGCGCCTCCTTGGGAAATTCAAAACATGCCACGACGCGGCGTTGCCAAGGCGCGCTAAACGGGCTTTCGACAACACCATGCCCGGTATAGGCGTGGATAAATGTGGGGCGCGCCGCACTCCCCGCTTTGACGCCCAGATGTTTGGCAACGGCCCCGTTGCGCATTCGAAATAAGATCACATCGCCGCGCGCCTGATCCGCCAAATCCTTGGCCACCAAATGCGCGCTCGCTGCCCGCCAAAGCCGCTCATCGCGCTGCGGCTCAGACCAATCCGGCGTATAGGCAGGAACGGCTTCGGGCTCTTGCCCATAGACTTCGCGCCACATGCCGCGAATGAGGCCCAAGCAATCACAGCCAGCCCCCTTCGCACTGGCTTGATGCACGTAAGGCGTCCCGATCCAGCTCTGCGCCAAAGCGGCCCAATCTATGGTGTTTTCCGCGCAGATCATGACAGGCTCCCGCCATCATTATTGCCCGCCGTGCGCGGCACAGAGATCAGCCAATCCTCGCCCGGAATATGCGGAAACCCTTGGAAATTCGCGAAGTTATTGAACTTCAACCGGCAGCTCTCGGGCCGCTTGTCACAGCCCGCTTCCAGCCGGATCATATCGCCCGGCGTCACATCCGCGCGCAAATCTTCCCAAAGCTCAAGCTCGCGCCCGGCCTCCGTGATCCGATCGTTTTTGATCAGCCCAACAAGCCCCTGCGCCGCGCCGCTGAGAACCCGCAAACGCCCGCGCTCAAACCAGCGCTGATCAAAACCATCCAGCGCTGCAAACCCAAAGATCTTGTTGTCTGTAATCACCTCAGCCGCGCGCTCATCCGCATAGCCCGGCGTATCCAGATCAAAGGCGCAACGCTTATCACCAAGCACCGCCGAACAGGGCTTTTGATAGACCCGGCCCTGCGGCTGGTTCAGCGTCTCGGCAAGGCCGCGCAGCTCGGCTTGAAAGGCTGGGCCCGTGCGGGTGATTTCGCCAATGGTGCCGCGAAATTGCAAAACGCGCTCATTGAGATTGGCCCAATTCACCAGCCAGGCTTTCACCTCTGCCCCATCAAAACGGCCCGCACGAATATCCTCTTCGCGCACCGCCGCCGAGCTCAGCGCACCAAGCGCCTCGGTGTTATCAACCGAAAGCCCGGTGGACTGCTCAAGCGCGCGCGCTGTCAGGCCCGTATCGGCGCGAAACGTCACGCCTTCAAAGGACAGGTCCATATCATGATCGGTAAAGCCGTAAACCGCGCCATCGCGCCGCGTCAGCGCCCAACAGCGGCAAAGGCTGGTTTCGCCCGATTGCAGATGAGCCTCAAATTCAGGAGAAAGCGCCATCAGACACGCACCTCCACAACAGGCACATTGGGCGCATCCCCGGCCTGAAACGAGGCCACAGAAGTTGCGATCCGATCAATGTCAAAGCGCACAGGCACGTCAAATTCAAAGCCCGCGGTGATCTCGACGCCCACTTGCGGCGGCGTGTCAAAGGTGATCATCCCGCTTGTGGTATCGACGGTCCAATGCACCGCTTCAAACAGCTGCTCATTGCCGATCCCGATAACAACCGTGCCCGCAACGGGTTTGGTGATCGGACGCGCATATTTGCCCTCGCCAGAGATATATTCCTTGATCAGCGGGAAGCTTAGCGTTTCGCCATCCCCCATCGCAATAACCTGATCCGTATAAAGAACATCCGCGCTGGAACGGCTCGTTTTATAATCCGACCAATCCTTCCAGCGAAAGCCGTTCAGCTGGCCTTGGCGCGCCTCAAAGAAGGCGATCAACAACTCAATATCATCAAGCGAGCGCATGCCAAGCCCGGCATCATAACGCCGCTTGGAATGGGCCCAAGGGGTGTTGCGCTCCTCAAAGCCATTGGCAAGCGTAACGATCTCGGTGCGCCGCTCCGGCCCGCCGACAGATCCAAAACTTAGGTTGGCTGGAAATCTGACCTCGTGGAAACCCATGGCTCCCTCCATTTCATTTGTCTGACAGGCGGGAAGGCCCGCGAATTTCGGCTATCGGTTGCGTTGGCCACGGCTCAGCGCGCGGCCCATCTGGGCGGCGATCTGCGATTGCGAACGGCGGAAACCTTCGGCGTCTGGCGTTGAGATATTCATCGTCACATTGATGGGCCGCGAAGAGCCGCCCTCAGCACGCACGCCAAGCTTGCCATTGGCCCCGCGCGACAGCGGCATAATCGCCTCTGGCCCCGCTTCGCCCATCAAACCCATACCGCCGCGCATCGGGAAATGCGTCGGCCCGTTGACGACCCCGCCATTGGCGAATGCTGTCACCCGCCCTTGCGAAAAAGAGGCCCCATCCGCAAAGGGCAAAGCGCTCTGAATGATGCCTTCAAGCCCACCAGCAAGGATCTTGCCAAAATGGCCCGTAACAGGCTTCACGGCGGCATTATAGGCCGCATCCAGCATGGATTTGCCAACGCCCTGAAGCGCTTGGCTCAATGTATCGCCATCAAAAACCAGCCCATCAATCGCCCCCTTCAGGCCGCGGCTGATCCCGCGCTCAAGCGTGGCAACCTCGCGCCCCGTGTCGGCGATTGTGGCCGTCATGCGCACCAGCTCTTGATCGAAAGCCGCCGCCATTGCCTGGGCCCCGCCCATAGCCGTTTCAAGCGCTTCGATCTGGTCATCGAATTGACCCAACCCGTTGATATCATCCATCACTTTCGTCCTTTGCTCTATCAGGATAGCTCGCCGCCAACTCTTCCAGCCGCGAACGCCCAAGCGGCGCTGTGCCGCTGCCCTCGCCCAGCATCAGCAACAATTCCGCCGGGGTGAGCCGCCAAAATTCCGCTGGTTGCAAGCCAAGCCCCCGCATCCCCGCCCGCATCAATGCAGGCCAATCAAAGCCACCCTGAACCGCCATGTGCTTGCCCCCTCGCGCCGCTTAACCCGGCACCGCAAAAGCCCGCGCCAAAAGCTGGCCCGCCGCCTTTGCGGCCGCCAAAGGCCCGCCCTCGATCTCAGCGCTCAACAAATCACTTGCCTCGCCGCGCCAGCCCCCGCCGCGCATGCCAGCAACAATCAGCGCCAGCATATCGCGGGTCGAAAACTGGCCCGCCTCATAACGCTCAACCAGCGCCACAAGCGTATCGGCCTCAAGGGCCGCCTCCAGCTCGGCCAAAGCCCCAAGCGTGAGTTTGAGCACATGGCGCTCGCCCTCAATCACAAGGGCAACTTCGCCGGCATATGGGTTGGCCAGGCCGCTCATTGCCCCCGCCCCGCTCACAGCGCGGTAAAGGTCAACGCGCCGGCAGACGCCATGCTCAGCTCATAGGTCGCCTCGCCATTGTAAGAGCCGGAATATTCGACCGAGGTGATCTGAAAAGCCCCCTCAACAATGCCGAAATCGGGAATGATCACCTGAAAATCAGGCACCAATCCGTCAAAGAAAATCTGGCGCGCGCGCTCATCCGTTGTTTCATCCTTAAACACGCCAGAGCCGCTAATAGAGGCGCTTTTTACCCCCGCGCCGCCCAAAAGCTCGCGCCAACCGCCCGAACTTTCAAGGCTGGTCACATCAACGCTTTCGGCATTGAAAGAAATCCGCGTGGCGCGCAGGCCCGCAATTGTGTCGAACTGACCATCGCCGGTCATGTCGAGCTTGATTAGAAGGTCTTTGCCGTTCTGAGCAGCCATAGCACTGTCTCCACTTCGCTGGTTTTAAGTCTGTCTTTAAGGGGTG
This sequence comes from Paracoccaceae bacterium, assembly GCA_050633265.1. Classification (GTDB taxonomy): domain Bacteria; phylum Pseudomonadota; class Alphaproteobacteria; order Rhodobacterales; family Rhodobacteraceae; genus JBLHZY01. Next base: position 485,818 of record JBOEGE010000001.1, read on the forward strand.
ATGTCATCGGTCACATAGGCGCGAAACCGCAGATCAATCCGGCGCGTATCGCCATCCTGAACACGCCGTGCGCGCGCCTTTTGAAACCAAATCGCCACAAGTGTTCCGCGGCTCAGTGCAAGCGAGGCATCGCTCAACACATCCGAGATCGCGACCGCCGCTTGCTTGGCCGAAAGAAAGCCCGCCGTCTCGCTCACCACCGAAATGGTGAATTCGTGATAGGCACCACCTGCGGATTTATCGCCGCGCAGGCGCACATCCTCAGGGCCAAGGCTCACATAGATCGGCGGAACCGCACCGGGCGGGGCCGCATCGAAAATATTGCTGCCGACCAAGGCGCCAAGGGCTGTATCGGCCGCAAGAGCTTGGTAAACTGCGCTCTGAAGCGCCGCTGCAACGCCATAACTCATGAGGAAACCTCCTCTTCCGTCGCGGTGCAGACAAGGTAACGCCCGTCTTCATCAAGATCGGCCACCGCAAGAATGCGAAAGATCCGCGTGCCCTCAACAAAGCGCTGCTCTGGCTTGGGCCGTGATGGCGCGCCATAAGGCGCCGCGCGCACGGTGATCCGATGCGGAACCCGGCTCACGGTCAGGAAATCCTGGTTCGCTTCGCGCCCGTTGCCCGCTTTGATCGCGCCCCACAAAAGCCCAAGCTGAACCCAGCTCTCCGTGTAACCACCGGCCCCATCAGGCAGGCGCACCGATTGCTCGAGGATGAGCTTGCGGTTGAGATGAACCCCCGCCCCGCTCATCGGCCCGCCCCACCAAACAAGCGCACATTGCGATAGCGCTCGATCAACGCATTCACGCCAAAGGGCATCTCGCCCGTTCCGGCGCCCGCGCCCTCATGACGATGCTCGTAATAATGGCCCGCCAGCATAAACATCGCTTGGCTCAGATCCGCAGGCACATCGCCCCAAACAGGGCCAAAACCGGCGGTGAAATCTATCTCTGCGGCGCCGGCCACAGGGATCGTGGGCAAAACAAGGCTCGTGCTGATGATCTTTGGGCGATGGTGATCAGGCTCAAGGCGATACCGCCCCGCGTCGATCACAATTTCTGCGCCCAAACGATCAACAATCTTCAGCGCCGAGATCGCACTGACAGGCGCCACAGGCAAAACCTGCGCCCCCAGATCGCGCCAAGCCGTCACCGACCAGGCGAAATCACGCGCCAAAAGGATCTTGCCCGTGCGCGCCTCGATCTGCGCCATGGCCGCCCGCAACATGCCCTCAAGCACCGCGTCCTGCACACCATCATCAGCAAACCCGGTGCCTAGGCGCAGGTGATCTTTAAATTCTGCAACCGGTAGTGCGCCAGAGGCCACTGTGGTTTGCTCGACTAACATCATGGAACATCTCCAAGCTCGCGCCCCCGTTAACGGTTGATGGATGCACACCACCGCGCCACTTGGACGGAGGGGGAGCAGCTAGATAACGCGGGGCCAAGCACAGTGCCGGGCATGGCGCACATCCATCTCCCGCGCCTCTCAATGCCCCATGGGCAAAGAAACGCGCGGGCCTTCTCGGCGGCGTTTAAGCGACCGAGAATTTCAGCAGCTTGATCGCAGCAAAGTCGCTTACATCGCCGCCAACACGTTTGGTGGCATAGAAAAGCACATGCGGCTTGGCGCTGAACGGATCGCGCAGAATGCGAAGATCAGGGCGCTCGGCGACAGTGTAGCCAGCGTTGAAATCACCAAAGGCAATCGCAGGGCTGTCTGTGGCCACATCCGGCATGTCTTCGGCGATCAAAACGGGATAGCCCATCAAACGTGCAGGCTCGCCCGCCGCCAAACCATCCGACCACAAGAAGCGGCCATCAGCATCCTTGAGCTTGCGCACAAGACCGGCTGTTTTGGAGTTCATCACGAATGTGCCGTTGGCGCGGTACTGCGCCCCAAGCGAATAAACCAGCTCAACGATCGCATCCGCAGGGTTCACCGCATCAAAGCCGCCGTCTGTGCCCGTGGCCACATAGCCAAGCGATCCCCAAGTCCAGCTGTCATTGGCCACTTGTGCATGCGCCATGATGCCTGTTGGCTTGTCGATACCATCGCCATTGATAAAGGCCGAGGCTTCCGAGCGAGAGAACTTGTCTGCAACGCGCGAAGCAAGCCAACCCTCGATATCAAAGGCCGCATCATCCAGAAGACGCTGCGATGCTTTGGGAAGGGCCGAAAGCTCGTAAAGCGGGATCGAAATACGATCAATTGTCGGCGTGCCAGTCTCGCCAACCGAGCCAACCTCAGAAACCCAGCCTGCGCCGATGTCTGTGGTGTCGATCAAAACATCATATGATGTGGCTTCAACATTCACAACATTGGCGATCATACGGATCGAGGCTGTCGATTTCAGCACCGATTTGATGGTCTCGGATGTTTGTGGATCAACCAGATAGCCGCCGTCACCATTAACAGCAGAGCTCATGGATTTGCCTTCAAAAGCAAGGCCGCGCAGCGCGTCATCATCGCCCGAACGCACATAGGCCTCAAAGGCCTTTTGATGGGGCGCCTCAGCAGATGCGCTGGAAGCAAGGGCCGGACGGCCGGGAGTGTAAGATTTACGATCAAGCATGGTCAGTCGCTCTTCCTGAGTTTGGAGTTTAGATTTAACTTCGGCTTGGAAGCCTTTGAGTTCGTTCACGAACCCGGCCAGCGCGGTCTTCACCTCCGCGGCCGGTGTTCGGGGTCTGTCAGACACACCGGTCCCGCCCAGAGCCTTCGTCTCGGTTTTGCTCATTCAAACAATCCTGTTTATTGAGAGGTTGAGATCGCTGGCTCAGTCTTCGCTTTGGGCCAGCATGCGACGGGCGTCTTCAAAGGCCCCCGCCAATTCTCGCAACATGGCCGCGTCAGTGCGGGCGCGCCGGGGCGATGTGCCCTTTTGCCCCGCGCCAGCATTGCCAAGCCGCGCATCGGGAAGCATCGGGAATGTCACAAGCGAGACCTCCCAAAGCTCCAGTTCAGACAAGAGCCGCTGGCCCTTGCCATCCTTTTGCGCCCGCACCGTGCGATAGCCGATCGACAAGCCGTCAATCGCCCCCGCCTCGATCAATGCCGCAGCTTCGCGGCCCTTCTCGATATCGGCCAGCAGGCGGCCTTTTACATAGAGACCGCGCGCGTCTTCACGCACCTCGTCCCAAATCCCGATGGGCTGCGCCGGATCATGCTGCCAAAGCATCTTTACCCGTCGCCCAGCCCCCTCAAGCGCCTTCAATGAGCGCGCATAGGCCCCCGCCTGAACAACATCACCGCCCTGATCGCGCCGCCCAAAAAGGCTTGCGTATCCCTCGATCAAAATGCCATCCGTTACGGCGACATTCTCCCCAAGGCGGCAGAATTTATGCTCTAGCCCAGATTGAAATTTTTTATACATTTCAGCCTCTTTCATCGCTATCTTGAGGTATGTCACCGCTCACATCCGGCGCATCAGCATTGGGCGTATCGTCAACCTCTGCCCCCTCAACCTCGCCCTGATCAAAGCCCGCGCCATAAGCGTCGCCCTCATCATCCTCGCCGTAAGCGCCGCCGAAATCGTCCTCGCCGTCTTCCTCATCCGCGCCGCCAATCTCAAGCGGTGGCAGGCCAAGCATTGCCCGCTTCTCTGCGTCCGTGAGGAAATCTGCGCCCGCAACCCGTGCCCATTGCGCATCCCGCTCAAGGCTCAGCGCTGGCACCTGATCCAGATCGGGTTTCAGCTCAATTTCCGCGCCGATATGTTCCGAAAGCCAGTGCCCAATCGCGGCCGTGACCTTGGAAACAAGCGGCAAAACCGTCAGGCGATAGAAGGCGCGATTGGCCTCCTGATAGTTGGAATAGGTCGCATCCCCTGGAATGCCCAAAAGCATCGGCGGAACCCCAAATGCCAAAGCGATCTCGCGCGCGGCCGCCTCTTTTGTCTTCTGGAATTCCATATCCGAGGGCGAGAAACCCATCGGCTTCCAATCCAAACCGCCCTCAAGCAGCATGGGTCGGCCCGCATTTCGCGCACCCTGATGATGGCTTTCCATCTCGCTCAGCAGGCGGTCGTATTGATCCGCGCTCAGGCTCGCGCTGCCATCGACACCGCGATAAATGATCGCCCCCGAGGGCCGCGCGGCATTGTCCAAAAGCGCCTTAGACCAGCGCGACGCCGAGTTATGAACATCGACCGCGCCCGCCGCTGCTTGCATTGGCGAAAGCCCGTAATGATCGTCTTGGGGATGAAACGCCTTCATATGGCAGATCGGCGAAGCAATGCCCTCGGTCAGCCCAAAGCGATGCTTGCGCCCGCCAACCGCATATTCATAAGCGACCGGCCAGCCATCAGCCCCAGGCACAACCCCCATCCGATCCGAGCGCAAAACATGCAGCTCCTGCGGCACGCCCGTCTCATCCAAAACCGCTTCCAAATAGCCGTTGCCCGAAAGCAGGATCTGCCCGTAAAGCGCTTCCATCAGCTCGGCGCGCCCTTGCATCGGATTGGGCCGTGCGATCAGCGCAATCAATGGGTGCGTCTCAAACCGTTGCGCCCCATCCTGAAGCACCAATGGCAAAGCCGCCGCCGCTTCCGCGATCAGCTTGACCGAACGAAACCCAACCGGATTGCCGACAAAACCAACCCGCGTCAGCGTGGCTGTATCGCGTGCACTCCACGCCACACCGCCAGTGTTGGCATAGCCAATCACCGGCCCGCTTGCCGATGCTTTGTGCTCTTGTGGCACGCCAGCGGCGCGCTTCATAAAGTCAAAAACCATTCGAAAGAAGCTCCTCATGTCTCTCTTCTGCATGGCGCAACCGCGCCGCAGCACGTCCCACACCTGCCCCGCCCGCTGCCCCTAACGGACATCGGCCAAAACCCCGTATCTCATCTTTTAAATCGTGTGCAGGCGGGCAGATCAGGCTGATCTATCAGGCGGTACTTGCCGATGTGTTCGGTGCCGATCTGCCCCCGTCGCTGCTGTGAGAAAGGTTATATGACCAAAGGGTTAATCCCTCCCTCGATCAGCGCCCGCCCCGTTGCGCCCGGCCCAAACCCCGCGCGCAACCCCTTATTTATATGGCCCAGAGCATGGCAATCATGGCTCCAGCCGTTCAAACTTTAGCTTAATGTGCGAATTTGCGGCCGCTGATATTTGCCCGCAGGCGCGATCATCAGCTCATGAATCGCCCAAACAAGCGCATCAACCCGGTCTGGCGATCCCTGCCCCTCAAACCCGCGCGAGGTCATCAAACACATCTGATCCTCCAACTCGCCAAGCCCGCGCATATGCTGCACGCGCCCCTGCTCATACAAAGCCGCCACAGGCTCTGCCCGCGCGACCTTCCCGCGCGAGGCCCGCACCGCACGATACGGCACAAGCGGATCAATCTGGCGCACGACCTCTTCCACGAGATCACCGCCCTGATTGACCTCGGCGATCAAACGCTCCGCCCCGTGGCGCTCCATCGCTTCAATCGCCGCCTTCGCCCAGGCCTGCGGAGAAGCGGCCGAAACGCTCGCATCCTCAAGCACATAAGCGCGCCAATTCTGCGGCGGCCCGTCTGTGATGGCCCCAACAACAACGATCCCGCATTCATCCGATCCAGCATGGCTCGTCACCGGCGGATCAACCGCCACGACAATGCGCGTCAGCTCAGGCGGTTCTGCAAGGCGGGTCTTTTCAAGCGCGCTCGCCGTCCAAAGCGCGTCCTGAGCATCCTCAAGCAAGACCCCCTCAAGCTCTTGGCGCCCAAGCCGCGTCCCAGCATAGCGGGTGCGCACCTCTTCCAAGAAACTGTCGGCCAGATAGGCGCGGTTGGCCTCTGTCGGCGCATGGGTGCGCACGGTTGATTTGGCCGCCATGATATCCTTCAAAACGCCAATATTGCGCGGCGTCGTGGTGATCACCTGCTGTGGCCTCTCGCCAAGGCGCAGACCAAACTGCAACATATCCCAGACCTCGCGCGCGCGTTTCCACTTGGCCAATTCATCCACCCAAGCCGCATCGAATTGCGGGCCGCGCAGCGCCTCTGGCTCATGCGCTGAGAAAACCTGCGCCTGTGCACCATTGGGCCAAAGCAAACGGCGCCGCGTGGCCTGCCACTCAGGGCGTCTGTCTGGCGGCGAACAGGCTAGGATGCCACTGTCGCCAAACACCATCACATCGCGCGCCTGATCAAAGGTCTCACCCACAAGCGCCACCCGGCGCGCGCGCCCCTTATCAAGCGGGCCTGCCCCCTCAACCATCGAGCGGACCCATTCAGACCCAGCGCGCGTTTTGCCCGCCCCGCGCCCGCCCATAATGATCCAAGAGCGCCAATCGCCAACGGGCGGCAATTGATGCGGCATCGCCCAGAAGTCAAATAAGAAAGGGAGCGCATGAAGCGCTCCCTTGGGGAGATCATTCAGAAATTTCTCCTGAATCTTGGGCTCTTGCGAGACAAGCCAATCGGCGTTGTATCTCGTCTCGGGCCCCTTCAAGGTCGAGGGCGTATCCATTAACAACTCCAGCCTCCTTCTTTTCCATTTCTTCGATCTTTGCGATGCGATCCAACAGCGCCTGTAACGCCTTGTCGTATTCGCTGATCGTGCGCGGCGTCAGTGCCGCCTCTGTCTCTGCGCCGCCCTCAACTTTGGAAATGCCTTCATCCAAAGCACGCGCGGCGCGGTGAAACGATTTCTTTGCGACAGCCAGAAGCTTATGCCGTTCTGTACCGCCGCGGGTCTTTCTATGATTTGCCATGTATTTTGCTCTGCCTCTTATGCGCTCCGCACAAGAGAGACAAAAAAAGCGACCCCAGGGTTGCCCCCGTGCCGCTTAACTCATCTCTTCTAGCATGCCAAAAAGCTACTTAGCATCGTCCCGAAAGTCAAGAAATTTAAGGCTAACAAGGGGTTAAGGCTTAGCGCCGCTGCTTTAGGCCTATGCGCAATTGCCCGTTAACAAAGGCAAAATCAGCGCTCTGCGCACAAGCCCTGCCAAAAGCCCTAGCCCTGCGCCCGCAGCAATCACGCCTGCGAAACCGCCCCCCAAATCATGCCATCCGGCGCACAATCACCGCGCCCGATACGGGCACTTCAATGCGCAAATGATCCGCCTGCACCACATTCAAAACCTGCTTAGGGCGAAAACAAACCCAGTTCTCATGGCCCCTGTGGCGCACGCTTTCATAGCGGATGCCGGCGATCTTTGCCCGCGGCCCCAAGGCCCGCACCGCCCGGCCAAAGGCTTGCGGCGCGGGGTAGCTTGCATCATCGGGGTCGTGAAATTCGGGGTGTTTGCCGATGATATCCAGATAGACCCCGCCAAGATCAGCGCGGTATTCGCGGTAGGTTTCCGCCTTGCTGTTCAGCGCACTCAAAGCGATCTCTTTGCGCAGCCCATTGGCAACCTCAAGCACCGCCGTTGTTAACGAAGTCGCCGCATACCAAGCGCCAAGGCTCGCATCCGAAAAACGCAAACCGCTCGGCGAGCCATGCAAAAACGCCGCCATAACAATGCTGGCATTCTCGCGCCCATAGACCTGCTCTTCGCGCGCAAGCCGGGCGAGCCGTGGCGCAACAAGGCGATCATTCGTCCACCCTTCCAGAAACATCACCGCATCAAGATCATGCGGCGCACAGACATCCTCAAACGCCGGAATTGGCGGAAAACGCGATGGGATCAGCCGGCGCGTGCCCTTTGGTGCGGCCAGCTGATCATAAGCGTCCAAATCAACGCTCATACGAAAACGATGTCCTCAGCCGTCACCGGCTCAAAGCTGCCCTCAGGCGCGCCGTGCCCCATATGCCCGCCGCGCCAAGCATCCAGATAACGGCGCACGCTCATGATCCCATCATGCGACCCATCCAGAATATAGCCCATCGGCGAAGCCCCGCTAAACAACGTGCCCGCATGCGCGCCCTTCAGCCAGACCAGCGCCTGATTGGGATCCTCAAACAAGATCGCAAGCGCCTTATAAATCCCCAGCACCGCCGAAATCCGCAAAAGCGTATCAAGCGGTAGGGTCACGGGCGCCTCATCCTGCGCCTTCTTCATCCACTGATGATAAGTTGATCGCCCCGGCTCGCCAAGGAGCACGATCCGCTCGCGCTCAGACAGGCCCCACTGCGCCGCAATCGCGCGAAAGGCCCGCAAACCGGGGCCACTGGCGCGTTTGCGATCCTCAAGCGAAAGCCGGTGAAGCCCGTTTTGCTGAGGCTGAAAGGGGGTATTTTGATGTGCGGCGAGGTGCATTTTGGCCTCCATGTCTACTTATGGATATATAGTCCACATATAGACATGTCAAGTCACACCCCAACCCAAACACCCCGCGCGCCCTCTTACGGCGCGCACACACACGACCCTAACCTTTACAGCCCAACCCGGCCCAAAAGACCAAGCAACCTATTGCGCTGCCCGCTCCGCCTCGATCTTGCGCCAAGCGGAAACATTGGCGTTATGCTCGGCCAAAGTCGTTGCAAAGGCATGCCCGCCCGTGCCATCGGCGACAAAGAAAATATAGGGCGTATCATCGGGGTTCAGCGCCGCTTCAATCGCCGCAAGGCCCGGATTGGCAATCGGTGTAGGGGGCAGGCCCTCGATCACATAGGTGTTATAGGGCGTCTCGCGCTGTAGCTCGCTTTGGCGCAAACCCCGCCCAAGAATGCCCTGCCCATTGGTCACGCCGTAAATCACGGTCGGGTCCGTCTGTAGCCGCATCCCCTTGTTGAGCCGGTTCACAAAAACGCTGGCAACTTGGCGCCGCTCATCGGCAAGGCCTGTTTCCTTTTCAACGATCGAGGCCATGATCAGCGCTTCTTCCTTGCTACCATAGGGCAGATCACTGGCGCGATCCTTCCAAGCGGCATCAAGGCGCTCAACCTGCTTTTCTTCCATCTTTACAATGAGATCACTGATGCTATCGCCCGGGCGAACCTCATAGGAATCCGGCGCCAGCGATCCCTCAGCCGGAAGCGTTGCGGGCGAGCCTTCCATGAAATCCGCCTGTTTCAAAGCCTCTACAATCTGCCAACTGGTCGCCCCTTCGGCCAATGCGATGCGATACCGCGTGTCAGACTGAGCACGCCGCGAAACATAAGCCTCGGGCACATCCGCGCCCTCTTCACCGGCGTCACCGGGCTCAAAACTGGCAATCTCAACGAATTTATCCGTTGCAGGATCAAGCTCGCGCACCTGAATTTGCACGCGGTTGATCCCGATGCGATAGACGATCTCAGTGCCGCAGGTCGAAGCCCCGCCGCGCGTGACCAAATCAATGATCTGCTCCATGCTCGCATGTTCAGGAACCAAAAAAGACCCCGCCTTCAGCAGCGCTGTCTTATCCGTATACTCCGCCCCGATGCGAAAGATCGAACTGCTGGTGATCGCGCCCTGCGCCTCAAGATCGCGCGAGACTTTGCTCATCGTGCCGCCCGATGGCACCCGAAGGCAAATCGGCTCATCCAAAGGCCCCTCAGCGCTAAACTGCGCCTTGCCCCAGACCAAAGCCCCACCCGCCAAAAACAAAACCACCACAAAAAGCGACAAGGCATTTGAGGCGATATGGCGCCACATCAGGCCTGAACCTTCTTCAGAACAAGCGAGGCATTCGTGCCGCCAAAGCCAAAGCTGTTGGACAGGGCCACATCAATTTTGCGCTCTTGCTTGGCATTAGCCGCCAAATTCAGGCGCGGTGTCACGGCCGGATTATCAAGGTTGATCGTCGGCGGCGCGACCTGATCACGGATCGCCAAAGCACAGAAGATCGCCTCAACCGATCCCGCCGCGCCCAATAGGTGCCCGATAGAGGATTTGGTCGAACTCATCGTCGCTGTATCGGCCGCATCGCCAAGCATCCGCTCAACAGCGCCAAGCTCGATCGTATCGGCCATGGTCGAAGTGCCATGCGCGTTGATGTAATCAATATCCGCAGGTGTGATGCCCGCACGCGCAATCGCGGCTTCCATGGCGCGAAAACCGCCATCGCCATCCTCAGACGGCGCGGTGATATGATAGGCATCGCCCGAAAGCCCATAGCCCGCCACTTCGGCGTAAATCTTTGCACCGCGCGCAACCGCATGCTCGTATTCCTCAAGCACAACAATGCCCGCACCCTCGCCCATCACAAACCCATCGCGATCCGCATCATAAGGGCGGCTCGCGGTTTTGGGATTGTCCGTGCCCTTGGTGCTCAGGGCTTTGCAGGCGTTAAACCCGGCAATGCCAAGCTCGCAAATCGCCGCTTCCGCACCGCCCGCAACCATAACATCCGCATCCCCAAGCATGATAAGGCGCGCCGCATCGCCAATCGCATGTGCGCCCGTTGAACAAGCCGTTACAACCGAATGGTTCGGGCCCTTAAAGCCGTATTTGATGCTCACCTGGCCGGAAATCAAATTGATCAAAGAGCCCGGAATAAAGAACGGCGAAACCCGCCGCGGCCCCTTTTCCTTCAGCAAAATCGCCGTATCGGCAATCGAGGAAAGCCCGCCAATGCCAGAGCCGATCAAAACACCCGTGCGCAGCAAATCTTCCTCCGCCTCAGGCATCCAATCCGCATCGCGAAGCGCCTGTGTCGAAGCGGCAATCCCGAAAAGGATGAAATCATCAACTTTGCGCTGCTCTTTTGGCTCCATCCAATCATCGGGGTTAAACGTGCCATCGCTGCCATCGCCACGCGGCACTTCGCAAGCGTAATTCGTGCCCAAATGGCTCGCATCAAACCGCTGGATCGTGCCCGCGCCGCTCTCGCCCGCCAAAAGCCGGCTCCACGTCTCCTCAACACCGCAAGCCAACGGCGTGACCAAACCCAATCCTGTGATAACCACTCGGCGCATGAACTGCCCCCCTTTTTTGTAACTCAACCCCTGATTACACGGCATTGCATGGATGGAAAAGAGCAAGCACACGCCCCATCGGCAAAATTCGCCCGGATCAGCGGCCCATCAACGCAGGCTTTGCTTTTTCTTGGCCCAAATACTCAAAAAAGCCAAAGGCGCAAATCCCCCCTCAAAAACCGCGCACAACCGCCACCCAATCCCCAAACCAGAGCAAAACCAGGTCCAAACCCGCCAATCAAACAGCCCGCAACCCATCAAAAAAGCGCGCCCGGTTGCCCGAACGCGCCTCAATTCTCATAGCTCTAAGGGAAAAACCGCCTAAGAAGCTTCAGTGATGAATTTCACTGCATCGCCAAAAGTCTGAATGGTTTCAGCCGCATCATCAGGGATTTCGATGCCGAACTCTTCTTCAAACGCCATGACCAACTCAACAGTATCAAGGCTGTCGGCGCCAAGATCATCAATGAACGAAGCCGTTTGCGTTACTTTGTCCTCTTCGACGCCGAGATGCTCAACGACGATTTTCTTTACGCGATCTGCGATGTCGCTCATGGTCTTTCCTCACGTTCTAATCGGGGCATACCGCCCGCTTTTGCTTTTGGCCAATGGCCGCTCACCCAAACATTTTCATGCCCAAGTCTGGCCTGCAAACAGCGCAAACCAGTAAAATCTTCGCTCCCTTTAGCACACTCGCGCGCTATGGCAAATGCTTTGTCGGATGCTCCAACATGTTGGGGAATGCGTATAACCTGTCAACCCCGGACCACAAGATAGGCGCATAACGCAGCGCCCAACGCCCAGATAGGCCCCAAACCGCGCCCAGAGCCCGCAAAAGCCGCCCACGCCAAGCCCCTGCGCCAAGCCCCTGCGGCAAAACGCAAATCCCGCCCGCCCTTCAAAGCACGCGCCAAAATTCTGTGGCGATTTGCGCCCTAAAGCATCGCCATCCCGCCATTCACATGCAAAGTCGCGCCCGTCATATAGCCCGCCTCCGCACTGGCCAGATACAAAACCGCCGCCGCGATCTCATCCGCCTCGCCCATCCGCCCAGCCGGCACTTGGGTCAAAATCCCGGTCTTCTGGTCGTCATTCAGCTTGTCGGTCATCGCTGTGGTGATAAAGCCGGGCGCGACGCAATTGGCGGTGATCCCGCGGCTCGCCACCTCATAAGCAATGCTCTTGGTCATCCCAACAACCCCCGCCTTGGAGGCCGCATAATTGGCCTGCCCAGGGTTGCCCGTGGCCCCAACAATGGAGGAGATATTGATAATCCGCCCCCAACGCGCCTTCATCATCCCGCGCATCACACCCCGGCAAAGCCGCATGGTCGAGGTCAGGTTCACATCAATCACCGAAGACCAATCCTCATCCGACATGCGCATGAAAATCTGATCGCGGGTGATCCCGGCATTGTTGACCAAAATATCAACCGATCCCATCGCCGCCACAGCCGCCTTGGGCAAAGCCTCAACCGCCTCAGCATCGCTCAGATTACAGGGCAAAACATGCGCCCGCTCCCCAAGCTCAGCCGCCAAAGCCTCCAATGGCTCAACCCGCGTTCCCGAAAGCGCAACAGTCGCCCCCGCCCCGTGCAAAACCTTGGCAATCGCGCCACCAATCCCGCCAGAAGCGCCCGTTACAAGCGCCGTCTTCCCTGTCAAATCAAACATCTCTCTTCCTCCTCAATCGCTCTTTTCTCACGCGCCAAGCAAAGCCATCCTAAACTCCGCGCCCATTCTCAAACCAAACCATGCCAAACCAAGCCATGCGCAGCAAACCAACCAAAACCGTGCCCAGCGCCCAGCTTTTTCTTGGCCTAAATACTCATATCACAAGCCGCCCAGCGCATCCCGCACCTAAAGCTCGCCCACAACCTTGGCCACATCCTCAGGCGTCCCAACCGCCTTGCACGTGATCTCGCGCTCAATGCGCCGGATCATCCCAGACAAAGCCTTGCCCGCGCCAATCTCCCAAATCTCATCAACCCCCTGCGCGCCCATATAGCCCACAGACTCGCGCCAGCGCACCGATCCCGTCACCTGCTCAACCAAAAGCGCGCGGATCGCGCCCGGATCGCTCACCGCGGCCGCCTCAACATTGGCCACAAGCGGCACGATCGGCGCAACAATCTCAACCTCACTCAGCGCCTGCGCCATCACAACAGCCGCAGGCTCCATCAAAGCACAGTGAAACGGCGCCGATACCGGAAGCAAAACCGCCCGCTTGGCGCCTGCTGCCTTGGCAATCTCAATCGCGCGCTCAACCGCCTCGCGATGCCCCGAAACAACAACCTGCCCCGGATCATTATCATTGGCCGCTTGGCAAACCTGCCCCTGCGCAGCCTCCTCTGCCACAGCCTGAACAGCGGCAAAATCAAGCCCCAACAAGGCCGCCATCGCCCCAACACCCACTGGCACCGCCTCCTGCATCGCTTGCCCGCGCGTGCGCAAAAGCCGCGCTGTATCGCCAATGGAAATCGCGCCCGCTGCGGCCAATGCCGAATACTCGCCCAAAGAATGCCCCGCCACAAAAGCCGCCATATCCATGCGAACACCCTCAGCCTCTAACGCGCGCATCGCGGCCAAAGATGTGGCCATCAAAGCGGGCTGGGCATTCTGCGTCAGGGTCAATGCGTCTTGCTCGCCCTCCCAGATCAGCGCGCTCAGCTTCTCGCCCAGCGCCTCATCAACCTCATCAAATACCGCCCGCGCAGCAGGATAGGCCGCCGCCAAGGCTTGCCCCATGCCGATTGTCTGCGCGCCTTGGCCGGGAAATACGAATGCTCGGGTCATGCTGCCCACTCCTCAATTATGCTTGCCTGCTATGTGCTGGCTTTGGTCTAGCGCGCAGGCGCAGCTAGGTAAAGACGCACCAACCCAAACCCTGCCAAACCCCACAGCGCCCATTCCCCAACCGCCTGCATCGCCCGCGCCCCAAGCAACCGCACTCCAACACAGCAGCCCAAGACCCATAAATACCGCACAGCGCCCAAACGCCTGCAACAAATCCCCCCGTCACCAAACCTCACCCCAGAACCAAACCATATCCGCGCGCCCCAGCGCTCCCAATATCCGCGCCGCCATCGCACCGAACCCGCGCCTCCGATCATCGCCGCCACCGCACCAAACCCGCGCCACCGCTCCATGCCTGCGCCCCAAGCCCCTGATCTGTGCAGCCACCGCAGCTTATCTGTGCATCCATGCCCCTTCCCGCGACAGGCACAGTTCGGCTACCCTGCCTCAAACCTCAAAGGATCACATCACCATGTCCCTCAACAACACCCCCGCCCAATACGGCTCCGTCGCCAAAACCCTTCACTGGCTGACCGTGATCCTGATCTTCATCCTCTTCCCTATGGGCCTCATCGCCCATGAACTCCCCTATGAAACCAGCGAACAACTCGCCTTCAAAGCAACGCTCTTCTCGGCCCATAAAACCATCGGCATGGCCGCGCTCATGGTTGCCATCCTGCGCATCCTCTGGGCCCTCACCCAAAAACAACCCAAACCGCTTCACCCAGAGCGCCGCGCCGAAACCCTGCTCGCCCATACCGCCCATTGGGCACTCTATATCGCGATCATCGCAGTGCCGCTTACCGGCTTCCTCCACCACGCCGCAACAACAGGCTTTGCCCCGATCAACTGGCCCTTCGGCCAATCGCTGCCCTTCATTCCACAATCCGATAAGCTCGCAACGGCCTTTGGCGGCATGCACCAAAGCTTCAACTTTGTGCTGATGATCACCGTGGGCCTCCATATCGCCGGCGCCCTCAAACACGCGATCATCGATAAAGACAGCACCCTCAAACGCATGCTCCCGCGCCAAACGGCCGAAACACCCCCCGCCTCGGCGCATAAAAGCCCCGCCAAACCCGCCGCCCTCGCGCTCCTCGCCTTTGCCGCCGCAACAGCCTTCGCCCTGCTCACCCGCCCCGAACAGGCCCAACCAATCGCCCCGCGCGCTCTGGCCCCAACAACAAGCGAATGGACCGTGACCGAAGGCACAATCGCCATCGAAGTGCTGCAAATGGGCGCGCAGGTCTCAGGAAGCTTTTCCAACTGGGCGGCCAATATCTCGTTTGATCCAGAAACCGCCGCTGAAACAAAAGGCCAAATCGACGTCGAAATCGATATCGCCTCCCTCACCCTCGGCTCCGTCTCGGCCCAAGCCCTCACACCGGAATATTTCGACGCAACAACCTTCCCAACAGCCACCTTCAGCGCCCCAATCCTTCAAACCGATACAGGCTACACCGCCCCCGGAACCCTCACCCTCAAAGGCATCACAATCCCCGCAACCCTCCCCTTCACCCTGCAACTTGAAGACAACACAGCCAAAGCCACAGGCCAACTCACCCTCAACCGCCAATCCTTCAACATTGGCACCAAAACCGACGAGCAAACCTTGGGCTTCGACGTGCCCGTGACGATTACGCTAACGGCGACGAGAGATTGAGGGGGGGGAGGAATGACGACTTGGCGACTGCCGGCCCTCAACTGCCGCTCGAATTCAACCGGACGAATGACTGGTCCAAGCCCGAGGTGGACTTCCCATTTATGACGTTGTTGACGGATGTTTTGCTGGTCCGTGTGTAATCGCAAGCATTACAATTTACGATTCTGGGAATTTTAGATCAAACGCCTTTGACAGAACTCGTTCGACAACTTGCCGATAGTCATCAACTTGTTCATCTGGTATGCTAACAGTAGCGCGCTCGTGAATTAGCTTGTTTCTTAAAACATAATAAAAATTTATCTTTTTTATGTCGTCATCGTCAATCAATAGGTATGGTTTAACCTCTTTGATTACTTCAGTGCGGTTAGCAAAAATTCCAGCAAGTTTCCGATCACTGTATTCGAAGGGTTTGTATAGGTCCTTTCGCTCTACAATGAACTCTTTCAGTCCGATCTCAAGATTGCTGTCTAGAAGAATTAGTGCTACTCTATTCTTGGTAGCAAGTCTTTGTTTCGATACTACATCAATAGCCCCGAACGCCTCGACCAAACCGATTGTCCAAGGTTTTTTTCGCATTAGGTCAGAGTTTACATCATTAATGATCTCAAAACGTGTTTTGCTTCGAGCTTTTGGTGGCCTAGGCATTACTCTTTTTTTCAGCGATGTTGCTTCAGCAGGGTCAATAATCTCAAACTTGCCTGTTTCGAAGGGGTACACTTCGCTCTCTCGTTTATCCTTAAATCGCCTCGATAATGTGCTGTAGTATGAGCAGAAATCGATAATTCTTGCTCTCAAGGCTAAAAATGCAGGGTGGCTATAATTAATGGCGTTTTTGCTGCTGTTCCAAGGCATCAACTCCGGCGCTCCGTTGAGCTTCACGACCACCCGACTGAGCGATGCATCTGGGTGAGGTACGCCTGCCTCTCCAGAAACGTATCCAACTTCTCGAGTCTTAAGGTCTCTTACTATCAACCTACCGTTACAGTAAAAATATACCCCATAGTTTTCGCTGATTGGGTCTCTATCCCTAATAAGACCAGCCCTTACAACGACTTGGACTGTTCCACTTGTCGTCGGAGAAATTTCAAATTTTGTTTCACGGGGACTGAAGTCGGGAGGGTACGCCCAGGCTTCGAAGCCTACGGGCGCGACAGGGACATTATTCAAAAAAATTTCACAACCAGCATTAATGAATTCGCCATACGTCGCTCCAAGAATTTCAAAAAACGATGATACGTCGTCTGAGCTAAATCCTTGCCGTATTTTTGAAATTTCAACTTCGGTAGTGTTGGGTCGAATTGGAGGTATCTCGTAGGGAATAAAATCCCAAGATTCGTCGTTCAACCAATCTTCAGTAATCTCAATTTGAATTGTCTTGTCGCTCTCGCAACGGGTTCGTATCTCGACATGCTCTCCCAAGGCAATAGCCGCTCGTTTGCCGCCAACCCCAAATACGCCAATCAATTCATGTATAGATGGCTCACGCGTCATACCCGGCGCTACCAACAATTTAATATCATCTTGAAAAACACCCCCAGCATTGTCCGAGATTTTGATCATCTGCCGATCGGAGTTTAGCTCTACATCTATACGAAAACCTTCGATTCGCCCCTTGACCGTCCAATGATCAATTGCGTTGTCGACTAGTTCGCAAACGCCTGAGACTAAGTCATAGTCAGTAATAATTGATAGAAACATGTTTTTGACTGGAGTTGCGTCTACTGGCTCTAAAGCGGTCTTTGCCTTTACAAACACAATAAAAATCCAATCAAACCAATACGTATGACGGCAGTATAGCAACTGCTCGTCAAATTTCCACAGATTTGGCCTGCCCCCGACCGCCTGAGATATTTGTCGCATTGCCTGAAAGGTATTGCTGGATTTTAGAATTTTTGCGTATCTCGCTCAGGGCCATCTCCCCAAAAGCTTTATTTTTGTGTTTTGTCGAGCTTAGGCGATGCTTCTCTAGCGAGACGGATCACTCCCGAAAGTATGCAAGGTCTGCTTTCTGCGTAGTCGGATCATCGACAGCAAGCGCAGCGAACTTCCCCTCCCCTCCAAACAAAAACCGCCGCCCGGATCACTCCAAGCGGCGGCTCTTTTTTTGCATCTATCGGCCAAGCAATGCCCGGCCCAATCAAAGCCCCAGTTTATTCAGCCTTCATCGCTTCAACCGAGATCACCACATCAACCTCATCGCTGATAAACGGCGCATAGGCGCCAACGCCGTAATCCGAGCGCAGCAAAGTCACTGTCGCATCAAACCCAGCCCAAGGCGCCTTGGCCATCGGATGCTCGCCCGCGGCGTTCAACTTGGCATCCAAAACAACCGATTTGGTAACGCCATTCAGCGTCAGATCGCCGGTGATCAAAGCGGTATTCTCGCCGGTCACTTCAATCCCAGTTGACGCAAACGTGACCATCTCATCATCGGCGGCGTCAAAGAAATCAGGCGACATGAAATGCGCAAAGCGGGCTTCCCAACCGGTCAACATGCTCTTTACTGGGAAAGCAACCGTGACGCTCGATGCCGCAGGATCTTCGGCGTCAAATGCGATCTCGCCCTCAAATCCAGAGAACATGCCCATCCCTGTGGAATATCCCAAGTGATTGTAAGTAAAAAGGATTTGGCTGTGGCTTGCATCCAGAACATAGGCCTCAGGGGCCGCAATCGCAGGCGCCGCAGCACTCATACCCAAGGCAAAAATAGCGGCAGTAAACAGGGAAGATTTCATCGGTTGCTCCATGGCAAATTTCATACACTTGCTACATGACGCCAAATTGTTCTGCGCACAATTCCCCCCATCAACACAGCTCATGTTCGTAAATGAACAGACGGAACCCCGCCCAAACAAAAAGAGGCGCGCAATCAGCACGCCCCTCTCATAAGCCCCTCGCCAAGGCGCATCCGCCCGCGCCGCCCAATGCTCTGCCCCTGCGCTTGCCCCTAATGCGCCGCCTGCGCGCTTGCCCTTTAAGCCGCCGCCTGCGCCTTCCCGCGCATCTTAAGCAGCTGCCTGCGCCTTCCCGCGCAAGGTCGAAGCCGGCATCGTCATCCGCATCGGCCGCGCAGGAACAGTCGAAGCCCCGGCCATATCCCGGCTCAACTTCGCATGCAGCTGGTTCAATTCGCTCTCCGAACCGCTCGCCAATTCAATCAAGGTCTGGCTCTGCCCAAGACGCATATACAAACGCGAAGCCCCAAACGGCGTGCGCGCCCGGTTCACAAATGCCGAACCAACCTGGCTAAACGGCACCGCATCCAAAACATGAGTGATCCCGCGGCGATTGCGCAAAACAGTGCGCGCCTCGCGCTTCACAACATCAATCTGAACCTCATAGGCCAGACCGCGCTGCCCGTACCAAACCAAAACCGCGCCCACAATCCCGAACACGACCGAAATCGCGCCCTTCATCGCCCACATCTCAATCCCCGAAGAAGACCCCGGCAAAGCCCACTGGCCCAAAGCCGCCAAAAGCAGAAAAACACCCATGGTGATGCTGACAACCTCAACCAATACCGCCCTGCGGCGCGCCGGCGTGTCATTGGTGATCACATAACCCCAATAGGTATCGCGCAAATGCAAAGCCGCCAGGCCCTTTTGCGCACCAGCCGATTTCAGATCTGTATAAGCGTTCATCTGTGTCATCCTTTAAGGAATAGCCTTATCTGCACGACAGCTTCCGCGCGAAAACGGGCAGCATTGCGGCATTCCCCAAGCAAATTTGCGAATTCACTCAAAATTAACCCAATATTTACCTTTACCAAACGTAACCCCCGCCCCGCGCCAATCCGCGCTCCCAAACCGAAAACACCTCGCCCAAAACGCCTACACCGCCCATATCCCCCCTGCCCCGACAGGCGCCTTCACCCAACACCCAACACCCAACTTTTTCTTGGCCCAAATACTCATCCAACCCCAAAAACGCTGCCGCCCTCAATTTTCTTTCGCACCCCCTCACCAAATCCGCCCAACCCCTCACCAAATCCGGCAAAACCCTTCAGCAAATCCGCCAAAACCTCTTACCAAATCCGGCCCCCGCCCCATATTCTCTTGCTCCCCCGCCCCAGATCGGTATAACGCGCGCACCCTTCCGCAAATTTACGGAAACAGCGCAGCCTCTCGTGGGCGGGTCGCGGAAGGTTTTGGCCCGGCTCTTTGAAGTGCGCTCGAACAGAACTGGAGCTTACATGCCGCTTTATGAGCATGTGCTGATTGCGCGTCAGGACCTTTCCAACACGCAAGCCGAAGGCCTTATCGAACATTTTGGTGCCGTCCTGTCAGACAATGGCGGGAAACTCGTGGATAGCGAGTATTGGGGCGTCAAAACGATGGCTTACAAAATCAACAAAAATCGCAAAGGCCACTATGCCTTCCTGCGCTCGGATGCCCCAACGGGCGCCGTGCAGGAAATGGAACGCCTGATGCGTCTGCACGACGATGTGATGCGTGTTCTCACCATCAAAGTCGACGAACATGCCGAGCTTCCCTCGGTTCAGATGCAAAAACGCGACGAACGCAGCGACCGTGGCGAACGCCGCGAGCGCCGTTGATCGGCATTAGGAAAGGATCTTAAACCATGGCAAATAAACCATTTTTCCGCCGCCGCAAAGTATGCCCCTTCTCGGGCGACAACGCGCCAGCGATCGATTACAAAGATACACGCACCCTTCAGCGCTATATCTCTGAGCGTGGCAAAATCGTACCGTCACGCATCACAGCCGTCTCGGCCAAGAAGCAACGTGAGCTCGCCCGCGCCATCAAACGCGCCCGCTTCCTCGCCCTGCTTCCCTACGCCGTTAAATAAGGAGAAAATCAATGGATGTTATCCTTCTTGAACGCGTGGCCAAACTCGGCCAAATGGGCGATGTGGTTTCGGTAAAGCAAGGCTTTGCCCGCAACTACCTGCTCCCACAAAACAAAGCGCTGCGTGCTTCCAAAGCAAACATCGCCGCATTCGAAGGTCAAAAGGCTCAGCTCGAAGCACAGAACCTTGAGACCAAAAAAGAAGCCGCGGCCCTGTCTGAAAAGCTCGATGGCCAAACCTTCATCGTGATTCGCTCTGCGTCCGATTCCGGCGCCCTCTACGGCTCCGTCACAACCCGTGACGCCGCAGATGCCGCAACGGCCGAAGGCTTCACAGTGGATCGCAAACAGGTTGTCCTGCAAGCACCGATCAAAGATCTCGGCCTTCACGAGGTAACCGTTGTGCTCCACCCAGAAGTGGAAGCGACAATCACCCTCAACGTTGCTCGCTCGCAAGAAGAAGCGGAACTGCAAGCCGAAGGCAAATCGATCCAAGAACTCGCCGCTGAAGCAGAAGCAGAAGCAGAATTTGAAATCGCCGAACTCTTCGACGATATCGGCGCTGCCGCTTCCGACGATGACGACGACGCAGGCGCATCCGCGCCCACCGCAGAAGAAGCTTCCGACGAAGCCTAATCCTTCCGCAATACATTTAGAAAGGCCGCGCAGAGCAATCCGCGCGGCCTTTTCTTTCGCACGCGCCGCAAAGGCGCACCCAAACCCCGAGGCTCAGATTGCTTTGCAACGGCGGGAGCCTCCGGCGGGGATATTTAAGACAACTGTGAAAGCCCAAGTGGTCTAAATTGCGAAGCCCCCCGCCTAGGCTGCACTTACCGAGCCGCAATTCCCCTCAAGCGCCCCAAAAAGACGCCCGATATGGAAGTGGCACTGCTATTTCATAGTTGTGCAAATATCCCCGCCGGAGGCTCCAAAGGCCTCAGCATACGCGCCGCATCGTAAGGCACGCCACCTCTCAAATTCGTGGCGGTACAGCTACCCACCCCAGAAACGAAAAAGGGCCGCCCGAAGGCAGCCCCATTCCATTTGCCTAAGCGGCAGTTCTATTCGTCGTCGAGCGCTTCAACAGCCTTCTGAAGATCCTCTTTGGACACTTCTTTGTCGCTCACAGTGGCTTGCTCAAACACCCAATCAACAACCTTGTCTTCAAAGATTGGCGCTTGAAGCTGCTGGCGCATCTGCGCGTTTTGCTGAACGAAATCAAAGAATTGCTTCTCTTGGCCGGGATATTGGCGCGCTTGGTTCATCACCGCTTGCGTCATCTCCGCATCGGTCACTTGGATTTCGTTTTTGCGGCCAAGCTCGGCCAGCAAAAGCCCAAGGCGCACGCGGCGCTCGGCCAGTGTCTTGTGCTCGTCTGTTGTTTCGATCTCAGGGTGATCATGGCCCTGAACGTCTGGGTTTTCTTCATGCCACAGCTGGTGCGCGATCTGGTTTGCTTCTGCATCCAAAAGCGCCTCAGGCAGCTCGAACTTCACCAAAGTATCCAGCTCGTCAAGCAATGTGCGCTTCATGATCGCGCGGCTTGCGCCGGCGTATTCCGCTTCAAGGCGCTCGGCCACTTGGCCTTTAAGCGCGGCCAGATCTTCTGCGCCAAACTGCTTGGCCAAATCGTCGTTGATCTCGGCGGGCTTTGGCTCTTTTACATTGTGCACTTTGCACTCAAAAACAGCATCTTTGCCAGCAAGCGCTTCGGCTTGGTATTCCGCAGGGAAAGCGACCTTAACGTCGAGCTCATCGCCAACTTTAACGCCGACAAGCTGCTCTTCAAAGCCGGGGATGAACGAGTTGGAACCCAGAACCAGCGGATATTCTTCCGCAGCGCCGCCCTCAAAGGCTTCGCCATCAACCTTGCCGAGGAAATCAATCACAACTTGGTCGCCATCTTTGGCTTTGGAGCCCTTTTTGCGATCCTCAAAATTCTGCGCAGAAGCGGCCAGATTGCCCAAAGCCTCATCAACTTCAGCGTCATCCGCCTTCACAACCATACGCTCAAGCTTGATCTTGCTCAGATCGGCCTCAGGCACATCGGGAAGCGCTTCGTACTTAAGAGCAACAACAACATCATCGCCCTCTTTCCAATCTTCATTCTCCATAACCATCTCGGGCTGCATCGCAGGGCGTTCGCCCACGGCCTCAAAGTGATCATTCATCGCGCCGTCAACAGCTTCCTGCATGGCTTCGCCCAAAACGCGCTCGCCAAACTGCTTCTTGAGCAGCGCCATAGGCACCTTGCCCTTGCGAAAGCCCTTCATCTCAACTTCAGGCTGCGCTTCAATGAGCTTTGCATTGACCTTAGCGGCCAATTCATCGGCGGTGACAGTGATCTGATAGCCGCGCTTCAGACCTTCTTTGAGGGTCTCAGTGACCTGCATGATGGTGTCCTTCTACGTCTTAATCCGGCCGCGAAAGCGCGACCCATATAAATCAAGCGCCCTTCTATGGGGCCAAAGCCCTGCGCGCAAGGCGAAATGGCGCGAAATGGGCGGGCATTGGGCGCGAAACCAAGCCGATCCACAGGCCCACCACGCAGAACTTTGCCCGCAAATTCTTTGCACGCGTCATAATAGAGCAACACAGGCGATCAAATTGGGGCCGCAGAGCGCGAAGATTCCTCAACCCATATCAAGACCGATGCGCCAAAAATTACGAAAAATTCGTAAATCGATGCGAATATTCGCACCCGAAACCCGCATAACGACCTGAAATATAGGGAAAAATGGTGCGGGTGAAGGGACTCGAACCCCCACGCCTCGCGGCGCCAGAACCTAAATCTGGTGCGTCTACCAGTTCCGCCACACCCGCACTGCGCGCCTTCTAACAAATGGGCACAAATGTGGCGAGAGCAAATCGCACCGCCGCAAAAAAAACATATGCGGTAACCAAATCTTGCCATATTGTGGTGCAAAAACTTGAGGCAGAACAAGGCGAGTATCCCCAATGTCTAACATGACACAGGGGCGCGACGCGGAAACAAACACCGCACAGCGTCCAAATACACAGACCAAGAATTCAAATGTTGCAGGCCTTTGCGCTGGCAGCACAATCATGACGCTGGAAGGCGCTTTACCGGTTGAGTTTCTCTCGCCCGGCGATCGCATCATCACCCGCGATAGCGGCGTGGCCACGCTGCGTGACATCAAAATCACCACAGTGAAAATGCGCCCCGTCACGATCAAACCCGGCACTCTTGGCGTTGATCGCCCCGATGGCCCAATCACAATGGCCCCCAATCAGCGGGTTTTGATCCGCGACTGGCGCGCCAAAGCCCTTTATGGCCAAGCCCAAGCGCTTGTTCCGGCCGAGCGGCTTGTTGATGGCGAATATATCGCCCAAGCGCCAAAAGCTGTTGAAACTCAGATCATTACCCTGATTTTCGATGCACCGCATGTGATCTATGCAAATGGGATGGAGCTCGCCGCGGGGCAAGCCGCCAAGCAAGAGCAGCCTGCGCTGGTTTAAACCTTTCGCGCCATTGGGCGGATTGAATAGAAGATCCCAAAAGGGTGCGCTGTGCAAAGCGCGCCCTTTTTGCTTTTAGCCGCCCGTTTTACTGTTGCAGCCGCAAGTACCGCACAGGCCCGCTAAATCTTTGGCCTGCCCGCCTTTGCGCCCCGATGAACGGCGCCGCTCTTTCAGCAAAACACATCCCCCCGCACAGCCCATCTCAAAGCACCTAGACCCCAAGCCCAGCAAAGACCTTTGGCAGCATCTCCGGCAAATCCTCCGCAATCAGCCCCGGCCCAAAGCTGCGCGCCGCCTCTACATGAAGCCAGACCCCGGCCTGCGCCGCCTCAAGGGGGGCAAAGCCGCGCGCGATCAGCCCAGCAATCATCCCAGCCAAAACATCGCCCGATCCGGCCGTCGCCAGCCAAGGCGCGGCGCGCATCCCATTGGAATTATGCACAAAAGCCCGCCCATCAGGCCCCGCAATCACGCTCGCACTGCCTTTAAGCAAGAGGATACAGCCCAAACGCGCCGCGGCCTCCCGTACTGCGCCAATCCGCGCCTCAAGCGCGCCGCCCGCATCCTGCGGCCCAATCCGCGCCGCCAAATCAGGAAACAGCCGTGCGAATTCGCCCATATGCGGCGTCAAAACACAGGCCCCATGCAGCTGCGCGCACAACTGCGGCGCATCCGCCAAAGCGCTCAGCGCATCCGCATCCAAGACACAGCCCCGCTTGGCCGCCAAAACACCCGGCAAAAACGCACCCGCCCGTGCAATCCCAAAGCCAGGCCCAAGACAGATCGCATTGATCCGCGCATCGGCCAAAACCTGCGCCAGCGCCGCCTCATCACCAATCTGCGCCAGCATAACCGCGCTCACCTGCGCACCAGCCTCGCCAAGCGCGCTATGCGCCACCCCAAGCGTCACAAGCCCCGCCCCGATCCGCAAAGCGCCGCGCGCCGCCAATCGTGCCGCCCCCGTTTTGCCCATCGGCCCGCAAAGGATCAGCGCATGGCCGTGATCGTATTTATGCGCCGCTCCGCCCTTGCCAAGCCGAGCCACAAGCGCCGCCCCCGCCTCAATTTCCCGCGCCCCTCGATCCATCTGATGCTCCTTTATACAAACGCCCGCATTCAGCCGCCGCTTTCACCCATTGGCCGCAAAGCCCGCCCCGCCGCCGCCCTGACCTGATCCGCGCCGCGCCCCGCATGAGCCCCAAAGCGTTCCAAGCCGCAAATGCCTCAAAGTTTCCAAATCGCACATATTTTAATCACTTCGCCCAAATATACACCTTAAGCAGCAATTTCCCCCGGCCAAAGCCCCCCTGCTTACCCTAGCGAATTGTGGCCCCCCAAGAGAAGTGGTCTCAAACCACTCGAACATAGTTTAGGGAGTCGAGGTCGCATGAAAAAGATCGAAGCAATCATCAAGCCATTTAAGCTCGATGAGGTCAAAGAAGCGCTGCAAGAAATCGGCGTTCAGGGCCTCTCTGTTGTAGAAGTCAAAGGCTTCGGCCGCCAAAAGGGCCATACCGAGCTTTACCGCGGTGCCGAATACGTTGTCGATTTCTTGCCCAAAGTGAAAATCGAAGTTGTGCTCGCGGCCGATCAAGTTGACGGCGCCATTGAGGCCATCGTGGCCGCAGCCAAAACAGATAAAATCGGCGACGGTAAGATCTTCGTCTCCCCGGTAGAACAAGCCATCCGCATCCGCACCGGGGAATCCGGCCAAGACGCGCTTTAATCACCCAGTTTCAAACGGCCCGGGCCGCAAGCCTGCGCCAAGATAACAACAGACAGAAGGGATAAGGTCACATGAGCATCAAGGACGTACTCAAGACCATCAAGGACGAAAACATCGAATATGTTGATGTCCGCTTTACCGATCCACGCGGCAAACTTCAGCACGTAACCGTGATCGTTGACGAAGTTGATGAAGATTTCCTCGAAGAGGGCTTCATGTTTGATGGCTCCTCCATTGCCGGTTGGAAATCCATCGATCAGTCCGATATGAAGCTGATGTTTGATACAGAAAGCGCTTATATCGATCCGTTCTATGCCGAGAAAACCCTCTGCATTCACTGCTCGATCGTTGAGCCTGACACAGGCGAAGCTTATGATCGCGATCCCCGCTCCACCGCGCAGAAAGCCGAAAGCTATCTGATCGCCTCAGGCATCGGCGACACAGCCTATATGGGCCCAGAAGCGGAATTCTTCCTCTTTGATGATGTGCGCTACTCGGTTGCGATGAACAAAGTCTCCTATGAGGTCGATGCGCTCGATGCGGCCTGGAACACAGACACCCAATATGAGATGGGCAACACAGGCCACCGCCCCGGCGTTAAGGGCGGCTACTTCCCTGTAAACCCAATCGACGATGGCCAAGATATCCGCGGCGAAATGCTCTCCACGATGAAGCGCATCGGCATGAAAGTCGATAAGCATCACCACGAAGTGGCCTCCTGCCAGCACGAGCTCGGCCTGATCTTCGATTCGCTGACAAAACAAGCGGACGAGCTGCAAAAATACAAATACGTCGTGCATAACGTGGCCCACGCCTACGGCAAATCAGCAACCTTCATGCCAAAGCCGATCTCCGGCGATAACGGCACAGGCATGCACGTCAACATGTCGATCTGGAAAGATGGCAAACCCCTCTTTGCTGGCGATAAATACGCAGATCTCAGCCAAGAAGCGCTCTACTTCATCGGCGGCATTCTTAAACACGCCAAAGCGCTCAACGCCTTCACCAACCCCTCGACAAACTCCTACAAACGCCTGATCCCAGGCTTTGAAGCCCCCGTGCTGCGCGCCTATTCGGCGTCCAACCGCTCGGGTTGCGTGCGCATCCCATGGGCCGAAAACCCCAAAGCAAAACGCGTCGAAGCGCGCTTCCCCGATCCATCCGCCAACCCATACCTGTGCTTTGCAGCGCTGTTGATGGCAGGCCTCGACGGGATCAAAAACAAAATCGATCCAGGCCCCTCCTCGGATAAAGATCTCTACGATCTGCCGCCCGAAGAACTGGCCGCGATCCCAACCGTATGTGCAAGCCTGCGCGAAGCCCTCGAAGAGCTGGAAAAAGACCAAGACTTCCTGCTCGCAGGCGATGTCTTCACCAAAGGCCAGATCGAGGGCTACGCAGCTCTGAAATGGGACGAAGTGTACGAATACGAGCACACTCCACACCCCGTAGAATTCAAAAACTACTACAGCTGCTAATTCCAGCAAAATACATCCATTGGGCGCCCCTCACCGGGCGCCCTTTTTCGTTTCCGCCCCCTTCACAGCAAACCGCCCGCCTGCCACCCGACACCGCACTCCCCCTCCCAACAAAAACACCACCAAAACAGCCCGCTCTCCTCCCCCCAAACACCTCATATCCGCACACCCCATTTCACAGTTGTCCAAATATCCGCGCCGCAGGCTCCCAAAGCCGCAGCCAAGCCCAAACCTGCCAATTCTATTCCCCAGATCAGCCAAACCGCCCGGCACACCCCCATCCAAAGCCACCAAGCGAAAACCCGTCCAAACCGGCCAAAAACACCGCCAAATCCTCGCCTTCCGCCCCAGCTTCGCGCCAGTTCCGGCCCAATTTCGCCGCCTTTGTCTGGCAGTCTCAGCATTCGGTACCTTATGTAATGAGGCAGAGATGACCCTTTTGAGTGATCCAATTGCGCAGCATAGCCACGGCCAGAACGCGCCCAAAGCCCAAGCGGCTGATCCGCGCCCGGTGCAAACCGAGGCCTGCCTGCTCTATCGCCACCTGCCCATGCAAGACGATCGCCGCCTGCAAGCCCTGCTCGCGCGCCACGGCCTTATGCCCCAAACAACCTGCGCGCCCCAAACCCTCACCGATAAAGCACCTATTGAGCAGGTTTTTGAAAGCGATACCCATCGCCTCACCTTCACCCATAGCGCAAGGCCGCGCCCCGCATCCGCCTTCCAAGACGCGCTGCGCTCGCCCTATCTGGGGGCTTACCAGGGCATGATGGCCGCAATGATCGAACGCCATGAAAGCTTCATGACCCTCAGCATCACAGCCCTCAGCAGCGCGCCACAAACCGCCGCCACCTATACAGCGCAACTGCGCCTGCTGCATGCCATCACCCGCGCCATCGCCAGCGCCACATCGCCCATGGCCCTTTACTGGAGCGCCTCGTCGCAAATCCTCACAGGCGCACAATATAGCGCCCTGCACCGGGTCGATACGCCCTGGGCGCTGTTCATCCACCCAATCCCCCAAGCCGCAGGAACCGATCGCGAAGGCCGCCCGCTTACCAAACTAAAGCTTGAAGGCGCCGCGCATTTCCTTGGCCTGCCGGTCAGCCTCGCCCCCAACGCCCTGCCGCGCGCGGATATCCTGCGCCTCGGGCTTGGCTTTATCCAATATTGCGCCGAGCGCGAAACAATGATCGCACCGGGCGAAAGCCTTGGCAAAGATCGCGAAGCCCGGGTCGAACGTGGCCCCGCAGAGGATCGCATTGATCTGATCGCGCGGGTCTCGCATCGCGCGCTTCCGCCTGCTCCGCGCGCGCCGGAATTTGCGCCGCCCCCAGCCCGCTGGCGCGGTGCTTTTGTTGCCGCTGGGGCCATCGCTGCCAGCTTCGCGCTTGTCGTCGGGATTGCTCTCTCAGGCGCAGCCACCCGCGCCACAGCCCAAAGCCTGGCCTCCAGCGAAATCACCACAACTGTGCTCCAACCGCTGCGCTGAACCTTCACCTAACCACATGAAAATAAACATAAAAACAGACAGTCGCTGCCTTTGCAAGCGGATCAAAACCGCTGGAATGTAGTCATCTCAATTCTGCGCCGCGCCAGTTTTCGCAGAATACCCAAAGCCGCCATTAACCCGGCCCAAATAAAGCCCCCAGCCGATAGGCGCCGCCGCCAGCCCCCAGCCGATCAACAGCGCCGCCAGCCCCAAGCCAAAGCCATCGCCACGCGCAAAGCCATCCTCATCTGAAAACCGTAAAACCCTAAGCCGCGCCCATAAAGCCACGCCCCTAACCGCGCGCCCTCTTTAGCCTTTGCTGCTCAAAATCCCGGTTGCGTCCAAGGCAGCAGATTTGATCAAATCAACATCCACATCAGACCAGCGCCGCGGCCGCCCCTCAATCGCGCAAACCGCACCGCTGGCAGCCTCAGAACCTGCATAAACCGGCGCGCCAATATAGGCCATTACCCCAAAATCATGGACCGTTTTATTGCCAACCAAAAGCGGATGGGTCAACGCATCCTCAACAACCAAAAGGTAATTCATCCCAACAACATGCTGACAGATCGAATATTCAAGCGGCACGATATTCGTCAGCGGCTCAGGGAAAGTCACACCAGACTTTGCCAATATCTCTTCATGGGAAGGGAACAATTCGGTAACCAAGACCGCCAAAGATCCAAGCTGCGCGCGCGTCTCTCGGGCCAGCACCTTCAAAGCATCTTTTTGCGCAACATTCGCCAAATATCACATCCCTCATCCCAAAGAAGATGTTAACGCAAACAGCCCGATTCCCCAAATGCTCCAGCTCCAATGCGCTAAAATATCGCGCTTTTGGGTTAAAAATCGCCTAAATTCGCCTATTTCCCTTCATTTAGCGCGCCAAAACCCGGTTTCAAGCCGCAACCGCCCTTTGCAAAACGCAAACCAATCGTGGGCGCTCAAAGGCTCGCCTCCCGCGCCCCTTGCCCCTAAGGCGCGCGCCGGGTAAAGACCGGGCCAAATCCTGCCCTTTCCTCAAGCCAAAAGGCCGCAAAAATGATCCCTCGCTATTCCCGCCCCGAAATGGTTGCCATCTGGTCACCAGAGACCAAATTTCGCATCTGGTATGAGATCGAGGCGCATGCCTGCGATGCGATGGCCGATCTGGGCGTGATCCCGCGCGAAAATGCCGAAGCCGTTTGGAAGGCCAAAGACGTCACTTTTGATGTGGCCCGCATTGATGAGATCGAGGCCGAAACCAAACACGATGTGATCGCCTTCCTCACCCATCTCTCCGAGCATGTCGGCTCTGAGGAGGCCCGCTTTGTGCACCAAGGCATGACCAGCTCGGATGTGTTGGACACCTGTTTCAACGTGCAGCTCGTGCGCGCGTCCGACATCCTGATCAAAGATGTTGAAGGCCTGCTCGTTGCGCTGAAAAAGCGCGCGATTGAACATAAAGATACGATCCGCATCGGCCGCAGCCATGGCATCCACGCCGAGCCAACAACAATGGGCCTGACCTTTGCGCGTTTCTACGCCGAAATGGATCGCAACCTTGCCCGCCTCAAGACCGCCCGCGAAGAGATCTCAACCGGCGCGATTTCCGGTGCGGTTGGCACATTTGCCAATGTCGATCCGGCCGTTGAAGAGCATGTCTGCGCCAAGCTTGGCCTCACGCCAGAGCCGATCAGCACCCAAGTGATCCCGCGCGATCGCCACGCGGCTTTCTTTGCCGCGCTTGGTGTTGTGGCCTCCTCGATTGAAAACGTCTCAACCGAGATCCGCCATATGCAGCGCACCGAAGTGCTTGAAGCGGCTGAGTTTTTCTCGATGGGCCAAAAGGGCTCGTCTGCCATGCCGCATAAGAAAAACCCCGTGCTAACGGAAAACCTCACCGGTCTTGCGCGCCTTGTGCGCATGGTCGTTGTGCCCGCGATGGAAAACGTCGCCCTGTGGCACGAGCGCGATATTTCGCACTCTTCGGTCGAGCGCAACATCGGCCCAGACGCGACAATCACCCTTGATTTCGCCCTCGCCCGCCTCACCTCGGTGATTGATAAGCTCTTGGTTTACCCCGAGAATATGCTCGCCAATATGAACAAATTCCCCGGCCTCGTGATGTCGCAACGCGTGTTGCTCGCCCTCACCCAAGCCGGCGTAAGCCGCGAAGATGCCTACCGCCTCGTGCAGCGCAACGCGCTCAAAGTCTGGGAAACAGGCGTTGATTTCAAAACCGAACTGCTGGCCGATAAAGAAGTCGTCGCAGCGCTTGGCGTTGAGGAAATTGAGGAAAAATTCGACCTCGCCTATCACACCAAACACGTAGACACGATCTTCAAACGCGTCTTCGGCTAAACCCCAAAACGCAGCGCTCCCCGCCAAATCCGCGCGGGGCGCACAACAGGCCACCGATAAGCGCTTCAATTCCCATAGCACTCCCCGCCCCCCACGCGGGGCGCGCCGCGCGTTGCAGCGCCAGCCTCAACGCGCCCAAACCCGTTCAACTTAACACGCCGCTTTCCTCAATTCAGCGAGACCTTCAAGCTGTTATCGCCCAATTGCGGCCAAGCGGGACAAAGCTGCCCTTGACCGTCTACTTCCAACGACAGCTATCAAACTCGTCGAGGTCTGCATCGTCACCTTAGCTGTCGGTGACATCGCGGTTCTCAGCAACGAACTCCGCGAACTTGTCCCACGTTTGAGCGCCGTATTCGACCGCGCCAAATCCGATAACCATAATGCGACGATCCGCTGTGGGGTGCATCTGGCGAAAAGTGACAGCCGTCTTGCCGTTGTTCTGCTCATCAAAGGTCACGAGCATACGAAAGGCGTCCGGATCATTGTCAGAGTCAGAGCTGTGAATGAACTCGATAAATCGAGATGGTTCAATACGCAGAAACTTCATCCGGTTCGAAAACACCGTGCCGTCCGGTGCGACCAT
The DNA here is from genome assembly GCA_050633265.1 of Paracoccaceae bacterium. Lineage (GTDB taxonomy): Bacteria > Pseudomonadota > Alphaproteobacteria > Rhodobacterales > Rhodobacteraceae > JBLHZY01. The sequence goes on from JBOEGE010000001.1 coordinate 516,975, forward strand.
ATCAAATCGCCAGATACCGCCTGTTCGGATATCGATTTCGTGAGTGTCGATCTGAAAACCGGATGGCCCGAACCACCGCACGATTTGCTCTGGATCGGTCCATGCACGAAAGGCAGTGTCGCGGTCTGCATCAACAACACGTGCCATTACGACCTCTCTGTCAAGCTGTACAGCAGCCCAAGGTGAATCGAAACCTTTGGTCATGTCAGGCATTTGATTTCTCTTTCTTCACGTTCTCAAGGTGCGTTTCAAAGCGATCCATTCGGCTTTCCCATTGCTGCCGATACAAGGCCACCCATTCTTCAGCAGCTTTCAGCGCAGACGGATTGAGCGAACAGACACGGCTGCGCCCTTCGCGCCTCGACACAACAAGTCCCGCGTTCTCAAGCACGCCAAGATGTTGGGTGAAAGAAGGCAATGCCATATTGAATGGAGACGCCAGATCCGAGACAGTTGCCGACCCTTTGCTGAGGGCTTGAACCACCGCGCGTCGGGTCGGATCAGACAAAGCGGCAAAGGTGAGTTCTATCGATTGGTTAAGGTTAGGCATAAACCTAAATGTAGAGACAAACCAAACTTAGGTCAACGCCTAACTGTTACTGCCGATTCCTATTAGCCGCTGTTCATACAAGTCGCAGCATCGATCACATGAGGCCCCAAACCAGGCCTTTCGCCGCAAAACCACATATCCCAATGCCGCCAGCCTCTCTATCTTCTTCTTGCGCAAGGCCTGGAATGCGCATCCAAGCTGCCTGACAACGGGCGGTGTTTGGCTGCTTTGGCAAAATGGTGAAGTGTAGACTTGACCTTTCAACCGCTCCCTGAAATAGTGAAGTGCAGACTTAACTAAGAGGCTTGTTATGGCTGACTTCGAAACAACACATGACACATTCACCATTCACAAGACATACAACTGCCCGCCGTCACGGCTCTATGCTGCCTTTTCTGACCCGGTTCTAAAGCAAAGCTGGTACGCCGAAAGCCCAACCCACGAAACGCTCGAATACGACCTAAATTTCGAGCGTGGTGGAAAAGAGGTTCTGGCCGTGAAAATGCGTCCTTCAACACCAATTGCCGGCGCCAAACTGAGATGGACTTCAGAATATGGAGAAATTGAACCTGAAACCCGCATCGTGTTTCATCAAAATGTCGAATTGAATGGCCGATGCATCTCCTGCGCTGTGATTTCCGTAGAATTTTTGCCAAGCCAATCCGGTTGTGATCTAAAACTGACACATCAAGCCGCCTTCTTTGAGGGTTCTGATGGGCCAGAGATGAGAAAAATGGGCTGGGACCTCTTGCTCACGAACATTGAGCCAATAGTTCTCGGATCATGATGTTTGATGAAGCGGAGAGTGTTTTTGCAGCGCTTGGTGATCGTTCCAGACGCGCAATCATTGAACTGGTTGCAGCAAACCCCTGTTCCGTCTCCGATCTCGCCAAAGCACTTGGCATCACCAAGACAGCGATTGGCCAACATATCGCCGTTTTAGAGGCTTGCCGATTGATCAAGAGCGAAAAGCGAGGGCGCGTCAGAATCTGCATGCTGGAACAAAGCGGTTTTGACGCAATGAGAGTATGGATCGATCAGCACAAAAGCCATTGGGAAGCTGGGTTGGATCGCTTGGGAGCCGCGATAGATCAGGAGCCTCAAAATTGAAGGACATGGCAATTGCGTGCAGTGGGCATTCTCGCCGCCCAATCAAAACGCTCAAACACTAGCCCAAGCCCCCCTAAAGCCACCCCAAACCTCGCCCCCAAAAACCACCCTCAACTTTTTCTTGGCAAAAATACTCATATCCCCCGCCTTCCAAACAAACCCAGCGCCCGAAATTGCGCAAAATTTGCGCTAAATACCCGCCGCTTGGTAGTCTTGCGTTAATCCTCTTTCGCCATGTTGGCCAAGACACCGCCAATTGGAGAAACCGATTTGTCCCCCCTGCCTTCGCTCGCCCCTGCCTCTGAAAGCATTCCCTCCCCCTTTCCGGCCATGCCAAGCGCGCCCGCGATGTCGCGCAAACAAAAGGCGGCGATTGTGGTGCGCCTGCTGCTCGCTGAAGGCGCGGTGATTTCGCTCGAAAAGCTTCCCGAAGAAATGCAGGTCGAGCTGACCCGCCAAATGACAACCATGCGCTATATTGATCGCGATACGCTCTCTATGGTGGTCGAAGAATTCCTCATAGAGCTCGATTCCATCGGGCTCAGCTTCCCCGGCGGGCTTGAAGGCGCGCTAACGGTCCTTGATGGAACCATCTCTGCCGCCACAGTCGCGCGCCTGCGCAAACAGGCCGGGTTCTCGCTTACCGGCGATCCATGGGAGCGGATTTCAGACCTGGATGTTGATCGCCTCCTGCCCGTGCTGGAAAAAGAAAGCGTTGAGGTCGGCGCGGTGCTGCTCTCCAAGCTCAAAGTTTCCAAAGCGGCCGAATTGCTTGGCATGCTGCCCGGCGCGCGCGCCCGCAAGATCACCTATGCTGTATCCCTTACAGGCGGGATTGCCCCCAATGTGGTGCAGAAAATCGGCATTTCCCTCTCGGCCCAGCTTGATGCCCAACCCGCCCGCGCCTTTGCCGATGGGCCGGTGGAACGGGTCGGCGCGATCCTCAATTTCTCCCCTGCGGCAACCCGCGATGATGTGCTGGAAGGGCTCTCTGAGGATGATCAAGCCTTTGCGGATCTGGTGCGAAAATCCATCTTTACCTATGCCAATATCGCCAAACGCATTGATGCGCGCGATATCCCCAAAGTCATCCGCGATATTGATCAAGAAGTGCTGATCAAAGCCATGGCCGGCGGCGGCGAGGTTAACAAACCCTCAACCGATTTTATCCTCACCAATATGTCCAAACGCATGTCTGACAGCCTGCGCGAAGAGATCGCCGCCGTGGGCACCGTCAAAGAGAAAGACGCCGAAGAAGCCATGGGCACCATCGTCGCCACAATCCGCGAGCTGGAAAGCGCTGGCGAATTGTTCCTCGTGGCCGAAGACGAAGAGGAATAGCGCCCCCGCCCGCATTAAGCCTAAACCCCCGCCCGAATGCACGGCCCAGCAAACCAGCCAAAGGCGCTGCCCAGCAAACCAGCCAAAGGCGCTGCCCAGCAAACCAGCCAAAGGCGCGGCCCCGCTTTGCCCATCGACCCGCAGAGGATCAGCGCTTGGCCGCGAATGTATCTAAGCGCCGCGCTGTTCCCCGTTGCGCGCCAGCAAACAAGTCGCGCCGCGCCGCCAACAAACCACCCGCGGACACCCACCAGATAAACCACCAGACATCACCCCACAAAACCCGCGCCATATGGACATATCTTCCATTCCCGCTTAATTTCGCGCCATGAGGCACATTTTCCAAATCATCCCCAAGGGCGCGCGCCAAATCGTCGCGCCAAAGGCGCGCACCAAATCATCGCACTATTGGCACTGTTCCCCGCGCCTAAACCCGCAGATGCTGCCCCCAAAAGCAACAGCCGCCGCGCCGCGCCCCCCCTTGTAAACGCTTCATAAATGTCTGATTCCTCCGCACCTTCCTCTTTCCAGCACCGTTTGGAAGATATCGCCGCGCGCGCCCTTCTCGGCTCGATGCGCTTGCTGCCCTATGGGCCGCGAGTGCGCCTGATGGGCTGGATTTTTGCGCGGATCGTCGCGCCGCTTGCAGGCTATGATCAACGCGTGCGCGATAATCTGGCCTATGTGCGCCCCGACCTGCCTCAAGCCGAGGTCGCGCGCCTCGCCCGCGCCGTTCCAAACAATGTCGGACGGACCTTGATCGAGATGTATTCCGGCCAGGCTTTCATGGCCCGCATGGCCAAAGCGCCCCTGGAAGGGCCCGGATGCGCCGCCCTTCTGGAAGCCCATGAAGCCGGCCGCCCCGTGATCGTTGTGACCGGGCATTTTGGCAATTACCTGGCGCCGCGCGCCGCCCTTGCTGGGCGCGGGATGGAGGTCGGCGGGCTGTATAATCCGATGAAAAACCCGTTCTTCAACGGGCATTACGTTAATGCGATGCGCGCCACAGGCGAAACCCTTTTTGCGCGCGATCGCTCTGGCTTTGCCCGCCTGCTGAAATCCATCCGCGCGGGCGGCATGGCCGGGCTCTTGATTGATCAATATATGGGCCACGGCGCCCCGCTAACCTTCTTTGGCAAACCCGCACCAACCGCCCTTTCCGCCGCCGAACTTGCCCTGAAATACAACGCGCCGCTGATCCCGATCTACGGCATCCGCCAAGCCAATGGTCTTGATTTCAAAATGCTCGTCGAGGCGCCCATTCCCATCGGAACCCCAGAGGAAATGACCCAGGCCGCCAATGACAGCCTAGAGGCGCTCACCCGCAAACATATGGAACAATGGTTCTGGATTCATCGCCGCTGGAAACCCGAACGCACATCAAAATCCACCTAGAGATCGCGACCCAGACCAAAGACAATCCGCCGCTCAATTCGCGCAAAATCGCTGCTTAATTCGCATAAAGAGCGCCGCCTAAGCCGCTGATCTAACGCCTAATTTGCAAGCTGCGCCCCAAGGACAGGCCCGGTGCCCGCCCCTTGCACAATCACCGCTGCGCGCCGCGCCCCTGCGCCCTCAAACCGCGCCTCAAACGGGCCGCGCCCATCCCATGCTCCAAGCTCGATCAGATCGGTCACAATATTGGCGTAGTGAATGGTCCGGCCAGCGTTTTCGCCCCGCTTGATCGCCACATCTTCGCGCGGTTTATACAAAGCGACCTGAACGATCATATCGCGCGGCGCATTGGCCGCAGGCAGCGCTGAGATCGAAATCGCCAAGGCCCCGCCTGCTTTTCGCGTTGAAATACGAAGCAAATCCGGCCCGGCGCGATGGGCGGCAATCAGATCCGCAACCTCCATCGGCTTAAACCCAACCACATGATCGCGCCCGCCCACAATAAACTGCGGCGTATAGATCGAGCGATGCCCGGCCCGCGCCGCATAGGCCTTTTGGCGCGCCGTATAAGCCGGCGCCCCAAACTTATCTTTCCAGCCAATATAATCCCAATAATCCACATGCAGCGCCAGCGCGAGCACATCCGCGCGCCCAGCCAAACGTTCGGCCAGAAACGCATCTGCGGGTGGACAAGACGAACAGCCCTGAGAGGTATAAAGCTCAACAACAACCGGGCCATCACCGGCCAAAACGGGCGCAGGCAAAATGCCCAATCCGGCCGTCAGCCCAATGGCGATTGCTTTGAGTGCCCCAAAAGATCTGCGCATGAATATCCCTCTTTGCGGCAAAACCGCGCCCCAGCGCCGCTTGCCCTTCTTCCCTACCTTTCCCCGCGCGCCCGCGCCAATCAAGGTTTTGCGAGAAATCGGTAACACAAACTCACGATCTGCGGCAAAGCTGCACTGACCTGCACCAAGGCTGGCCGCCATCCCCCGCCGCACCAACCAAGAGAGTTTCTCGCAGGCTCCCGAAACGATTCCCCGCCTCATCCTTGCGCAATCCGAACAATGAATGCGCATCGCCCCTAATCAAAGCCCGGCTTCACCAAATCTTCACGTCCATACGCTTCTCTTGCGCGCAGAAATCCCCTAAGGTTAAACACCTCAAATGCGCATAGATCAGCAGCCCAAATCGCCGCCCCCGCCAAGAAAACCAACAAAGATCGGCAAAAATCGCCCCTTTGTGCACAACGGTATACAATAATTGCTCCTGCCCCCTTGATTGCTCCGAGCAAACCCGCCAAAAGCATCCATAGCGTAACCCCTGAAACCCAAAAGGGAGGCCAGACCCAATGACCGTCACTGTCGGACAAGACACAGCCAAAACCCGCAAGACCCTAACTGTGGGCGGCAAATCCATTGCCTATTATTCCATTCCCGCCGCTGAAGCCGCCGGCCTTGGAGATTTCTCCAAGCTTCCTGCCGCGCTCAAAGTGGTGCTGGAAAACATGCTTCGGTTCGAAGATGGCGGTTTTTCCGTCTCTGTCGAGGATATCAAAGCCTTCTCTGAATGGGCGACAAAGGGCGGCAAGAACCCGCGCGAAATCGCCTATCGCCCCGCCCGCGTTTTGATGCAGGATTTCACCGGCGTTCCGGCTGTTGTTGATTTGGCCGCGATGCGCGACGGGATCAAAGCATTGGGCGGCGACGCACAGATGATCAACCCGCTCAACCCGGTTGATCTGGTGATTGACCACTCTGTGATGATCGATGAATTCGGCAATCCGCGCGCGTTTCAGATGAACGTTGACCGAGAATATGAGCGCAACCTTGAGCGCTACCAATTCCTCAAATGGGGCCAAGGCGCGTTTAACAACTTCCGCGTTGTGCCGCCCGGCACTGGCATCTGCCACCAGGTAAACCTTGAGTATCTCGCCCAAACCGTCTGGACCGACACCGATCAAAACGGCGAAGAAGTTGCCTATCCTGATACGCTCGTGGGCACAGACAGCCACACAACAATGGTCAATGGCCTCGCGGTTCTTGGCTGGGGCGTTGGCGGGATTGAGGCCGAGGCCGCAATGCTTGGCCAGCCGATCTCGATGCTGATCCCAGAGGTTGTTGGCTTTGAGCTGACGGGCGAAATGGTTGAAGGCACAACCGGCACCGATCTGGTGCTCAAGATCGTTGAAATGCTGCGCGAAATGGGCGTTGTGGGCAAATTTGTCGAGTTCTTCGGCAAGGGTCTCGATCACCTGCCCCTCGCTGATCGCGCAACAATCGCCAATATGGCGCCGGAATATGGCGCGACTTGTGGCTTCTTCCCGATCGATGGCGAAACGCTTCGCTATCTGCGCAACACCGGCCGTGACGAAGATCGCATTGCCCTCGTTGAAGCCTATGCCAAGGAAAACGGCTTCTGGCGCGGCGATGATTATGCGCCCGTCTATACCGCGACCCTAAGCTTGGATATGGGCACAATCGTACCGGCCATTTCCGGCCCCAAACGCCCGCAAGATTTCGTCGCTCTAACGGCCTCCAAAGCCGCCTTTGCCGATGAAATGAAAGAGACATTCAAGCGCCCCAACGACAAAGAAGTGCCTGTAAAGGGCGAGGATTACACGATGTCTTCAGGCAAAGTCGTGATCGCCTCGATCACCTCTTGCACCAACACATCCAACCCATATGTGATGATCGGCGCTGGCCTTGTGGCCCGCAAAGCCCGCGAATTGGGTTTGGATTCAAAGCCTTGGGTGAAAACCTCCCTCGCACCGGGCAGCCAAGTTGTTTCGGAATATCTTGAGGCCGCGGGCCTTCAAGAAGATCTCGATGCGATTGGGTTCAACCTTGTCGGCTACGGCTGCACAACCTGTATCGGCAACTCCGGCCCGCTTCAGTCTGAGATTTCGGATGCGATCAACGAGGGCGATCTCGTGGCAACGGCCGTGCTTTCGGGCAACCGCAACTTTGAGGGCCGCATCAGCCCCGATGTGCGCGCCAACTACCTCGCATCGCCCCCCCTCGTGGTGGCCTATGCGCTTGCGGGCGACATGAACATCGACCTGACAACCGAGCCTTTGGGCAAGGGCAAAGATGGCCAAGATGTCTACCTCAAAGACGTCTGGCCAACCAACAAAGAGATCGCCGATCTGGTCGAACAGACCGTGACCCGCGAAGCCTTCCTCAAGAAATACGCCGAAGTCTTTAAAGGCGATGAGAAATGGCAAGCGGTCGAGACCACAGACAGCGAAACCTACGATTGGCCGCCCCAATCGACCTATGTCCAAAACCCGCCCTACTTCCAAGGCATGGCCAAAGACGCAGGCGAAATCTACGATATCAAAGGCGCCAAAGTCCTCGCCATTTTGGGCGATATGGTCACAACCGATCACATCTCTCCTGCGGGTTCCTTCACCCAAACAACCCCGGCTGGCGAATATCTCAAAGCCAATGACGTACCGGTGCGCGAATTCAACTCGTACGGTTCGCGCCGCGGCAACCACCAAGTGATGATGCGCGGCACATTCGCCAACATCCGCATCAAAAACGAGATGCTTGATGGGGTTGAAGGCGGCTACACCAAAGGCCCAGATGGCGCACAAACCTCGATCTATGACGCCTCGATGGCCTACCAAGAAGCCGGCACACCGCTGGTGATCTTTGCAGGCGAGCAATATGGCGCGGGCTCTTCGCGCGATTGGGCGGCCAAGGGGACGGCGCTTTTGGGCGTCAAAGCGGTTATCGCGGAAAACTTCGAGCGCATTCACCGCTCCAACCTGGTTGGCATGGGCGTGATCCCGTTTGAATTTACCGGCGGCGACACGCGCAAATCGCTTGGCCTCACCGGCTCTGAAACGGTCTCTATCTCTGGCCTTGCGGGCGATCTCAAGCCGCTGTCGGATGTGCCTTGCACGATCACCTATGCGGATGGCACCGAGAAAACCATCCAGATCAAATGCCGGATCGATACCGCCCCGGAAAAAGAATATGTGGAAAACGGCGGCGTGCTGCACTACGTGCTGCGCAACTTGGCCAAAGGCTAAACCGCCGCACATATCCCAATAAAAAGGGCCCCAGCAGCGATGCCGGGGCCCTTTTTTTCGCCTTTCGAGCAATCGGCGGAAACGCTCTGTTTCTCAGCTTTTGCCCCCAGCCTCATGGCGCATTAACCATTTCGCCCTTAGGTTGGGCGCATGAAACATCTGTTCAACGCCATCCCCCTGCCGCTCCCCGAGCTGATCCTGATGCTGGCGTTTTTCGCGATCATGGCAACGGCCTGATCCGCCAGGCCGCTATTGCTGCGCGGCCCGAGCCTCGGCGATTTCAGGCAAAATGGTGCTCTGCAATATTGAGGGCGTGATCGGCCCGGCAAAGCGAAACGTCACCACCCCATTGCCATCAATCACATAAGTTTCCGGAACCCCATAAAGCCCCCATTCAAGCGCATTGCGCCCCTCTGCATCGGCGCCAAGGGCCGCATAGGGATTGCCAAGCTCGGCCAAAAACCCAAGCGCCTTTTCCGGCGCGTCCTTGTAATTGATCCCGTAAATCTGAATGCCCGCGGCGGACATTTCCTCAAGCTGGGCATGTTCGGCCCGGCACGGCGCGCACCAGCTGGCCCAAAAATTTACCAGTTTCACACCGGGCGCGCGCAGCAATGCATCGTCAAAATACGGCCCATCGCCAAGCGGGGTCAGCGCCAAAACAGGGGCCGGTTTGCCCGCTTGCGCCAGCGGCAATGCATCCGGATCATCCCGCCCCATACCAAAGACAAACAGCCCGGCAAGTGCTGCAAATATCAGCGGCGGCGCAATCATCAGCGGCGAAAATCTAGCCATGTTTGCGCGCCTCCAAAGCGGCCTCGGCCTGGGCCAAGCGCCGCTTCATCCGCGCACCGCGCGCCAGTGATCCCCAAAGCAAAGCGCCAAGCAAAAGCGCTGTGGCCCCATAGGCCAAAAGCACTTCAGCGGCATATTTTCCAAGAAAGCCGGTCGCGATCTCAACCAGATAATTCCACAGATCAGCCATCAACTTTGCATCCTTTCGCGCATCTCAATCGCGTGCAATCGGCGCGCGCGAATCTCGGTCCGTGTGCGCAGCAAAACCAGCGCGACAAACAGCAAAACAAACCCCGCCAGCGTAAACAAAAGCGGGAAGTAAAACACATCCGAGACGTTCTCTTGCTTGTCCAAGCTCAGCGAAGCGCCCTGATGCAGCCCCTGATTCCAAAAGTTCACCGCATAGCGCGACAGCACCGCAAAGACCGATCCGACAAGGCACAAAACGGCCGTCAAATCCGCCGCCGTGTCCGGGTTATCAATCGCCGCCCAAAGCGCGAGATAGCCCAGATAGAACAAAAACAGGATCAAAAATGAGGTGAGCCGCGGATCCCATGCCCAAGCCGTGCCCCACATCGGCTGGCCCCAAACCGCCCCTGTGATCAGCGCGATCAGCGTCATCGTGACCCCAATCATCGCCGCCGCCTTGGCCGCCAAAGCGCTGACATGATGGCGCCGCACGATCCAGATCAGCGAGGCCACAAGCATCATCCCCCAAATATTGATCGCCATCATCGCGCTTGGCACATGGATATAAAGGATTTTAACGGTCGAGCCTTGGCGATAATCATCCGGCGTAAAAAAGAAGCCCCAGATCAGCCCAATCGCCAGGCTCGCCCCCGCCAACACCGAAACAACCGGCAGGAGCTTGCCCGACCAGCCCATGAATTTTCGCGGGTTTGCATATTCCCAAATCGACATGTCTTTGATCTAGCCCCTCAATTCCCGTCTCGCAATACACATCCCCGCCAGCGCCCCGCCCTGATCTAACGCAAGTTGATGCGGATCGCCGCAGCAGAGGCAAAAGGCAGCAGCGCCACCGAGGCCAGCGTGATCCCGGCGAGCATGGCAAGCGGCGTTGTGGCCTCCATCCCCGTAGCCCCGCGCCGAACAACCTCGGCCCCGAAAATCAGCGTTGGGATATAGAGCGGCAGCACCAAAAGCGAAAGCAAAAGCCCGCCCCGTTTGAGGCCAACCGTGAGCGCAGCACCGAATGTCCCGATGAAAGAAAGCGCCGGTGTGCCAAGCGCAAGGGAGGCAATAAGCCAAAGATATCCGCCACTTGGCAGGTTTAGCAAAACGCCAAGAACAGGTGCCGCGATCACCAGCGGCAAGCCGGTTGTGATCCAATGGGCAAGCGCTTTGGTGGCCACAACCCCCTCCATCGGCACAGGCGCCGTGGCGAGCAAATCAAGCGAGCCATCCTCATAATCCAGCGCAAATATCCGATCGAGCGACAGAAGGCAGGCCAAAAGCGCGCCCAGCCAAAGGATGCCCGGCGCGATCACCGCAAGGGTCGCGCTTTGCGGGCCCACGCCGAAAGGCACCAGCACGCTTACGATCAAAAAGAACGCCAGCCCAAGGCCAAATCCCCCACCGGCCCGCACCGCAAGGCGCAGATCGCGCGCAAACAACCGGATCATGAAAACGCCTCGTCAAAGGCGCGATCAAAGGCCCCATCAGGCGCGCCGGCGCGATAGGCGCTTAGATCAAGCACATCCGCCTCAATCCCCAGATCAATATGGGTCGCCATAATCGCCGCGCCCCCATTTGCGAGATGCTCGCGCACCGCTTCAGCAAAGAGCGCCACAGATGCCGCATCAAGCGAAACGGTCGGCTCGTCCAGCGCCCAGATCGGGCGGCCCGTCACCATCAGACGCGCAAGGCCAAGACGGCGCTTTTGCCCGGCCGAGAGGCTTTGCGCCGCGCGCGCCTGTAGGGCGATCAGATCAAAGGCTTTGAGAGCTGGCTCAATCGACCCGCCGCCATAGACCCCGGCCCAAAACTCCAAATTTTCCGCCACGCTTAATGTGTGTTTGATCCCATCCGCATGGCCCGCATAGGCGATGCGATCTTCGGCCCCCTGCATGCGCCCCGCCAAAGCCGGTTGAAGGCCGGCAATCATGCGCAACAACGTCGTCTTACCCGATCCATTCGGCCCGCGCAGCACAAGCGCCTTGCCCGGCATCAGCGCAAGCGTTACCCCCGCCAAAACCGGCATCCCAGCCCGCGCGCAGGCGATATCATCAAGGGTTAAAAGCGCATCCATGCCAGTGTTTTACCCGATCCTTGCCAGAGGCGAAAGCATGCAGCCGCGCGCTATACCGGCAATAGCGCCGCACCCACGCGCCGCCCCTCAAAGAGCAAAACATTATAGGTCCGGCAAGCGGTCGGCGATGCCATCGGCTCTGCGCCAAGGCCGGCCGCTTCAAGCGCTTCGCGAAAGGCGCGCGGGAGGGGCGCGATCTCGGCCCCGGTTCCGATAAAAAGAATATCCAGCTCATCCGCCAAGGCGGCCAAAGTCGCGGCATCCTCAAAGCCACCCCATTGGATGATTTTCTCTTTGGTCACAAGCACTGGCCCGCGATGCACCGCCCCGCCAACACGGAAAAAACCGGGGCCATAGCCCTCTATTGGGGTGGCCTCGGGGAAAGACATTTCGGTGAATTCCATGTCAGCCTCCCCGGGCCAATCCGCGCTTTATGCGCCCGGTTTAGCGGATGATTGCTCGGCCACTTTGGCGGCTGTCTCGCCAAATTGCGTGCCCGCGCCGCCGTCTGCCTTGGACCAGTCGCGCTTCACCCCAAGCCAAAGCAGGATATTCGAGGCCACAAAGACCGAAGAATACGTCCCCACAATCACGCCCAAAGTCATCGCAAAGACAAAGCCGCGGATCACATCGCCGCCCAAGATCAACAGCGCAATCAGCGCAAGCAATGTCGTGCCCGATGTCATCACTGTGCGGCTCATCGTCTCGTTGATTGAGAGGTTCAACACGCCGCCAAGTTCGAGCTTTTTATACTTGCGCAGGTTCTCGCGGACCCGATCAAACACCACCACCGTATCATTGAGCGAGTAGCCAACGATCGTTAGCAGCGCCGCAATAATCGACAGATCAAACGGGATGCCAAACAGCGCAAATATCCCGATCGTGATCAACACATCATGGATCAGCGCCGCCACAGCCCCAAGCGCAAACTGCCACTCAAAGCGCAGCCAGATATAGAACAAAACCGCCGCCATCGCCGCCAAAACAGCATAGATCGCCGCCTTCACCAGCTCGCCCGAAACCTTGGGCCCAACGCTTTCCACCGAAGGAAATGTGATTGAGGGATCAACAGTTTGCAGCGCCGCTTCAACGGCCGCGACTGTCTCAACCGAGACCGCATCCGTTTCGTCCTGGGCCTCGATCCGCACCATGGCAACGTTTTCATCTTCGGCAAATGTTGGATCAAACACCTCCGTTACAGAGACATCCCCAAGCCCAAGCGGCGCAATGGCTGCGCGGTATGCACCTACATCAACCGTCTGAACAGATTGGGTGCGAATGGTTGTCCCGCCGCGAAAATCAATCCCGAAATTCAGCCCCATAATCAAGAACAAGCCGATGGACAAAACAACCGCCAGCACCGATGCGCCAAAGGTAAAGCGGCCACGGCGAAAGAAATCCCACTTGGTCTCTTGAGGCACAAGTTTCAGCCCCTTGAGCTCAAACCCTTTGGCGCGTTTCGGGTTCATCCACATCACAACGATCGCGCGGGTCACATAGATCGCGGTAAAGACCGATGTGACAATCCCAAACACCAGCGTGACCGCAAAGCCCTTCACCGGGCCAGAGCCCATGACAAACAGGATCACAGCGGTGATGAAAGTGGTGATATTGGCATCAATAATCGCCGAAAGCGCCTTTTCATAGCCAAGCTCAATCGCGCGGCCCGCCCCTTTGGCGGTGCGCAGCTCTTCGCGGATCCGCTCAAACACCAGCACATTGGCATCAACCGCCATCCCGATGGTCAAAACAATCCCGGCAATCCCCGGCAACGTCAGCGTTGCACCAACGACCGAAAGCAGGCCAAAAATCAGCCCAACGTTGATCAGCAAAGCGATATTGGCAAAGACGCCAAACGTGCCATAGCTCACCACCATAAAGATCAGCACCGCAGCAAAGGCCACGATACAAGCGATCTTCCCGGCCTGGATCGAATCCGCCCCCAGCTCTGGGCCAATGGTGCGCTCTTCTAAGAAATTCAGCTCGGCCGGCAAAGCGCCAGCACGCAAAAGGATCGCCAGATTGGTGCTTTCCTCGATGGAAAAACTGCCGGTGATCTGGCCGGAGCCGCCGCGAATGGCCGTTTGGATCACCGGGGCGGAAATCACCTCATCATCCAAAACAATGGCGAAAGGCGCGCCGATATTCTCGGCCGTGTAATCGCCAAACTTGCGCGCGCCAGGGCCGTTGAATTTGAAACTTACCGCCGGGCGGCCATTTTGATCAAAGCTCGGCTGGCTATCTGTCAGCTGCTCGCCGGTTACAACGGGCGCATCCTCGATGATATAATAGACGCCTTCCTCATCGGCAGAGGGCAGAATGGAATTGCGCGCGCCGGGGTTCTGGGCGCTGTTTGTGGTGCGCGAAACAACCGGGTTAAAGGTCAGCTGCGCGGTCGTCCCGATCAAGGCTTTGAGCTCAGCAGCCGAGCCGATCCCGGGCACTTGGATCAAGATCCGGTCATTGCCAACGCGCTGAATGGTTGGCTCGCGGGTGCCGACCTCATCCACACGGCGGCGAATGATCTCAAGGCTTTGCAGGATGGTGCGATCATCCGTGGCAAGCTTTTCCGCCTCGGAGAATTTCACGATCAATGTGTTGCCGACAGCGCTTGCCTCAATATCCGTCTGGCCAACGGAGGTGAGCGACACAACCGGCGTTGCCTGCGCGCGCACGATCTCAAGCGCCGTGGGCATCCCCGCTATCTCACTGATTTGAATATGTAATTCATCCGCAGGGCCCGGCACTTCGCGGATCGTACCCACCGTGGCGCGCTCGTCCCGCAGGGCGCGGCGCAGCTCGGGCCAAAGCGCTTCCATACGGGCTTCATAGACATCACCAAGCTGCACCTCGGCCAAAAGATGCGCCCCGCCGCGCAGATCAAGCCCAAGGTTCACCAGCGCATTTGGCGCCCAAGAGGGCCAGGCATCGCGCGCAGCGGCAAGCGCGGGCGTCTCGCCTTGAAGCTCAATCGCGGCGCGCGCATCATTATGCCCCTCAACCCGCGAATAAAATCCATTGGGCGCGGCAAAGGCCAGGCCCAGCAAGCAAATGCCCCAAATGACGATCCGTTTGAACAGCGAAAATTGCAGCATATGCCTGCCCTAGTTTAGCCCCGTGCCAATGCGATGGCGCAGCCCTCAAAAGGCCGCGCCAATCCGCCTTTAGGCCGCAGGTTCTGTTTTTGAAACAACGTTTGCGAGGGTCGATTTGATCACGCGCACTTTTACACCATCCGCGATTTCGACTTCAACTTCGGCGTCATCACGCACTTTCACAACTTTGCCAACAATGCCGCCCTGCGTGATCACCTGATCGCCGCGCCGCACAGCCATGACCATCGCTTTATGCTCTTTGACCTTCTTTTGCTGCGGACGGATCAGCAGAAAATACATGATCCCGAAAATGATCAGAAGGAATGGCAGCTGGCTCATCATCGCAGAGCCACCCGAGCCCCCGGCAGCCTGTGCAAAAGCAGGAGATGCAAACATTTGGTCGTCCTTTTAGCTGGTTTCGGGGCGCTCGCCCCTTGTTCAATTGGCGCGCACACTATCGCCGCCCCTAGGCGAATACAAGCAAACCAAGCCAACAAAACGCCGCCCCAATTTGCGCATTTCAAAATGCCGCACCACGCGCTTTAGATAGGGGCGCAAAACCCAGTTTCCAACCCCGGCAAAATCCGCCATAAAGCCCGCGAAACAAGCCCTTTTGAGGATAAAACCATGCACGATATCCGCGCGATCCGCGAAAACCCCGCCGCTTTTGATGCGCAAATGGCGCGCCGTGGGCTTTCTGGCATCTCTGCGGAAGTGCTGGCCATGGATGAAGCGCGCCGCGCCTGTATCCAATCCGCCGAAGCAGCCCAAGCCGAGCAAAACCGCGCCTCCAAGCTGGTGGGTGCGGCCAAAGCCAGCGGCGATGAGGCCGAATTTGAGCGCCTGCGCGCACTTGTGGCCGAGAAAAAAGCCGAAGTCGCCCGCCTCAATGATGAGGCCAAAGCCCAAGATGCGCGCCTGCTCGCGCGTATGCTTGAGCTGCCGAACGGGCTTTATGAGGATGTGCCTGTTGGCGCGGATGAAACCGACAACGTCGAGATCAACCGCTGGGGCAGCCCGCGCAATTTCGCTTTTGCCCCCAAAGAGCATTATGAAATTGCCGCTGTTGCTGCGGGGATGGATTTTGAAACAGCGGCCAAATTGTCCGGCGCGCGCTTTGTTTTGCTTTCGGGCGCAGTGGCGCGGGTGCATCGCGCATTGGCGCAATTCATGCTCGATTTTCACGTCGAAAACCATGGGCTGGTTGAGACCAACACGCCCGTGATGGTACGCGAAGAGATGATGCTGGGCACCGGCCAGCTGCCGAAATTTGGCGAGGACAGCTATAAAACAACCGATGGGATGTGGTTGATCCCGACCTCGGAAGTGACCCTCACCAATATCGTGAATAACACAACAATTTCAGAAGATTACCTGCCGCGCCGCTACTGCGCGCATTCACTATGTTTCCGCTCTGAAGCGGGCTCTGCGGGGCGCGATACATCCGGCATGTTGCGCCAGCACCAGTTTGAAAAAATCGAAATGGTCTCGGTTGTTCATCCTGATCAGTCGCAAGAAGAACACGCCCGCATGACCCGCTGCGCCGAGGCGATTTTGGAGGCGCTTGAGCTGCCCTATCGCACGGTAAAGCTCTGCGATGGCGATATGGGGGCCACGATGATGCGCACCCATGATTTGGAAGTTTGGCTGCCCGGCCAAAACACATATCGTGAGATTTCATCCGTTTCGATCGCCGGCGATTATCAAGCCCGCCGGATGAACGCCCGCTTCAAACCCGCCGCGGGCGGCAAGCCTGAATTTGTGCATACGCTCAATGGTTCGGGCCTTGCCGTGGGCCGCTGTTTGATCGCCGTGTTGGAGAATGGCCAGGAAGAAGATGGCTCTGTCTCTCTGCCCAAAGCGCTGCATCCTTACCTGCGCGGGCGCACGCGGATTGATGCGCTTGGGGCCTTGGTCTAGCGGCTTTACGCCTGAAATGGGCTTGGCGCCGGGGGCTTCTGGCGGAGCCTCCGGCGGGGATATTTGCACAACTGTGAAATGGCGCGCGCCTTAAGGGGCGGTTATTCGGCGGCGATGCCTTTGCGCGCCGCGAGCATTTCTTTGAGATAGCGGCCTGTGTGGCTTTGTGTGGATTGGGCGACCTTTTCGGGCGTGCCTGTGGCGACGATCTGCCCGCCGCCATCGCCGCCTTCGGGGCCGATATCAATGATATGGTCGGCTGTCATGATCACATCGAGGTTATGTTCGATCACGATGACGGAATTGCCTTGATCGACCAGCTCGTGCAGCACTTCGAGGAGTTTGCGCACATCCTCGAAATGCAGGCCGGTTGTGGGCTCATCAAGGATATAGAGGGTGCGGCCAGTTGAGCGTTTGGAGAGCTCTTTGGAGAGTTTCACCCGCTGCGCTTCGCCGCCCGAAAGGGTCGTCGCTTGCTGGCCGACTTTGATATAGCCAAGGCCGACGCGCATCAGCGCATCCATCTTATCGCGGATACTTGGGACGGCTTTGAAGAAGTCTTGGGCATCCTCGACATTCATATCAAGAACGTCGGCTATACTCTTGCCTTTAAAGCGAATTTCCAGAGTTTCGCGATTGTAGCGCTGGCCTTTACAGGTCTCGCATTCGACGTAGACATCAGGCAGGAAATGCATCTCGATCTTGATCACGCCATCGCCTTGGCAGGCCTCGCAGCGCCCGCCTTTGACGTTGAAAGAGAAGCGGCCGGGCTTGTAGCCGCGGGCTTTGGACTCGGGCAAACCGGCGAACCAATCGCGGATCGGCGTGAAGGCGCCTGTGTAGGTTGCCGGGTTGGAGCGCGGGGTGCGGCCAATGGCGCGCTGATCGATATCGATGACTTTGTCGAGCTGCTCAAGCCCCTTGATCGTCTCGCAAGGCGCGGGCGTTTGGCGCGCGCCGTTGAGCCGCATGGAGGCGGTTTTGAACAGGGTTTCAATCGTCAGCGTTGATTTGCCGCCGCCTGAAACGCCTGAGATACAAACGAACTGCCCAAGCGGGAAATCGACCGTGACATTGCGCAGATTGTTGCCGCTGGCTTTGACCACGGTCACTTTTTTACCTGTCCCCTTGCGCCGTTTTTCGGGCATCGGGATAGAGCGCGCGCCGGAGAGATATTGCCCGGTAAGGGAGGCGGAATCGGCGATGATTTCTGCAGGCGTGCCTTTGGAAACGACCTGCCCGCCGTGGACCCCTGCGCCGGGGCCGATATCAAAGACGTAATCCGCCTCGCGGATCGCTTCCTCGTCGTGCTCAACCACAATCACCGTATTGCCTTGATCGCGCAGGTTTTTCAGCGTTCCGAGCAGGCGATCATTATCGCGCTGATGCAGGCCAATCGAGGGCTCATCGAGCACATAAAGAACGCCCGTCAACCCGCTGCCGATCTGGCTGGCAAGGCGGATGCGCTGGCTTTCGCCGCCCGAAAGGGTTCCGGCATTGCGCGCGAGGGTCAGATATTCAAGGCCAACATTGTTGAGAAACCCGAGCCGTTCGCGGATTTCTTTGAGAATGGCGCGGGCGATTTCATTCTTCTGATGGCTCAGCGTTGCGGGGACTTTTTCGCACCAATCGGCCGCTTCGCGGATCGAAAGTTGAACCACTTGGCCCGCGTGCAAATCGCCAATACGCACAGCCAAAGCTTCGGGGCGCAGACGGTAGCCTTCGCAATCGCCGCAGGGCCTATTGTTTTGATAACGCTCGAATTCTTCGCGAATCCAGTTGCTATCCGTCTCGCGGTAGCGCCGCTCCATATTCGGGATCACGCCCTCAAATGCGCGCGAAACCTCATAGACCCGCCCGCCCTCATCATAGCGAAATTTGATCTCTTCCTTGCCCGAGCCATAGAGGAACACCTGCTGAATGGCCGGATCGAGATCTTTCCACTTGGCCGATTGTTTGAAACCGTAATGTTTGGCAATCGCTTCAATGGTTTGCAGGAAATACGGGCTCTTGCCTTTGCGCCAGGGGGCCAGCGCGCCATCGGCAATTTTCAGCGTGACATCGGGCACCACGAGGCGCTCATCAAAGAACAGCTCGACCCCGAGCCCATCGCATGTGGGGCAAGCGCCAAAGGGGGCGTTAAAGGAAAACAGCCGCGGTTCGATCTCGGGGATGGTGAAGCCGGAAACGGGGCAGGCGAATTTTTCCGAGAAGGTGATGCGGGCCGGATCGCCCTCTTTCGGGGCCGTTTCAAGGATCGCGATGCCATCGGCCAGATCAAGCGCTGTGCGGAAACTATCAGCAAGCCGGGTCTCCAGCCCTTCGCGCACGACGATGCGATCCACGACCACATCAATATCGTGGCGGAATTTCTTATCGAGCGTCGGGGCCTCTTCCAACTCATAGAATGCGCCATCGACCTTAACGCGCTGATAGCCCTGTTTGCGCAGCTCAAGGAACTCTTTGCGGTATTCGCCCTTGCGATCACGCACGATCGGGGCAAGCAAAAAGGCGCGCGTCCCCTCCTCCATCGCCATGACCTGATCGACCATATCTTGGACTTGCTGCGCTTCAATCGGCTTGCCGGTTGTTGGGGAATAGGGCGTCCCTGCGCGGGCAAAAAGCAGGCGCATATAGTCGTAAATTTCGGTCACGGTGCCGACGGTTGAGCGGGGATTTTTCGAGGTTGTCTTTTGCTCAATCGAGATGGCGGGCGAGAGGCCCGAGATGTGATCCACATCAGGTTTGCCCATCATATCAAGGAATTGGCGCGCATAGGCCGAAAGGCTTTCGACATAGCGGCGCTGCCCTTCGGCATAGATCGT
>JBOEGE010000002.1:0-264102 GCA_050633265.1 Paracoccaceae bacterium
TGCCTTCAAACATGGGGATAGAAATGATCGAAACGCCAAGCCCGGCAAGGAAGCTAGATAAGCCGTTGATCGTCTTGAGCTCTCGGGCGGCCATGTTGTTGCGCGCGGTAACGAGTAGGCGGCGTGTCTCGCCGTCTGGCGAGACACAATGCACGGTCCAAACTCCGGACCACTGAGCACCTGTACGTGTGGGCGTAACTCGGCACACGACATCCGCCGAATGTCTTTCGGCAAGCAGTGTGCGCAGCCCGTCTTCGCTGACAACATTGGGGGCGTCTTGCATCAAATTCATAGGATCGAGCCTTACAGAATTGTGCATTGGCCCGGCAGTCCCTCATGGACTACCCAACCGATACAATATTATAATCTTGCAATCAATAGGTGCAATTTGAGTTAGAGCACCTTTCATGCGTTGAAACAGATTTACTGCAACGGAGTGGCTGAGCCAAGATAATATGGCGCTTTTGAAACAAACATGGGTGGCTATGGTCGTTCTAAGGTGGGGGTCAGCTTCGATCGCGGGCAGTTGCCTGCCGCCCGTTCCGCCCTGGACGCCCACCGATCCCGTTGATGTCAGGACACATGTTGACCTGTTAGGTTACGTTTCTGATTTTGTTGGAGCGAAGCTCAACTGTGCTAGGTTGAGTACGAACTCGCGGATCGATCTAAAGACACGAGGCAAGCGCGCAAAGTGGCGAGGCCAAAAAGAGAACGAAGTGTTCAGTGAGACGATCAAGCTGGAACCCTCAACTCAAGCCCCATCCGTTTCGTCCAAGGGCAAAATCCTTGGCCTCAAGTTCCGCCAGCGCACCTCCCTCGCGAAAACCGTACGATTGAATACGCGCGCTCTCAATACTGCCTTCGGCACAAACGAACGTGAAGAGAACCGCTCCCCTCGAGGCATCTTCCTGTCTTGCAACGTTCTTTTGGCAAAACGTGGGTACAGCAATTTCCAAAGGCATAGTGCCGGAATTTGCCAATTGCCGCCCAATTTGTGGGCTAGGATCGCCGTGCCGGTCCCCATTGACAAATACGACGCCCTTGAATCCTAGCTCGCTACAATGTTTGCGGAGCGCATCACGTTCCAAAATACCTCGGTCTCCTGCCCCATCCCCTGTGTAGTGATGGGCGAGCACAAGAAGCGTCAGCTCCTGCCGTCTTTCTTTTGGTATCTCACTAAGTCTCTTGCGAAACGCAAGAAGAGCCCCATGCTCAATTTGACCAACAACTTGCTCGCTCATTGTTGGGAAGGAATTGCTATCGAAGCCTACCATCACAAATCCGAACGCTGTCCACCTCGCATCCAACCAATGTCTGACACTCCCAATTTCGTCGGATCCCTCCGCACCGAAGTATTGAACGCCTTTGATGCAGGTTTCACGAAAATCAAGAAAGGGCTGGAGACAGTATTTTATAAGTGATCCATCTTCTATCGATAGATCCAACTTATACTCGCCCGAAGACCTCGATATGTTTGCAGCCAAAGCTAGCGGCGCTACGATATCGTGATTTCCTGGCACTAAGCGAATGAAGTCTGAAGGAACATCTTGAAGGTTCGCCAAGGTAGAGAGTTTCTTGATAAACGCACGTGCTGTAGAGAAACCTCCGCTCTGCCCCTTGTCTGTAAAATCACCGACCAAAAAAACTAAATCAATTCGTCGACCATCCAATGTATCCGATAACTTTGCAAACAGGTTTTCAAGGTCAATTTCAACATCATGGCTTAAGCTATCGGAAAGGTGAAAATCTGATATCATTAAGATGTTGATGTCGTTGTACCCCTTCTTTTGAAGGTATTCTAGATAATCAACCGCTTGGCCTTCATCATGGTAATCCAGCCCTCGATGTAACAGCATGGCGAATTCTGTAGGCTGCTGCTGGAGCAGTTCATAGGGAAAGAGGCCAGCACTTCTGTTTGCCCTTTGAAATTTGACCAATGTGCTCACTTTTGCTTGCTCGAGCCTTCTCGTAGTGAAGAAAGTTTGCCGACTCTTTAACAGGATATCGTCAAGCAAATCGGATGCGCCTTGTTCACTAAATCGGTTGTTCTGGTCCAGCACCAAATCAACGATAGAGATAAGCTCTCCATTAGAGTGATCGGAACTTCTTAGTTCATTTCGAACTTGATCTTCCGATCCACAAAATAGTGGTTCGTAGTGGTAATTTTGCGGAGCTATGAGGTTAAGTTGCTCGATCAATGCCTGATAGGTTTCATCTCTTGGGGATTTGGGCTGAACATGTTCAGGCAAACCACTAAGTTCATCATCGACCACTAAGACCTTACGACGGATCATAGTCTATCTCCTTACAAGAGTGTTGAATTTGACGTTTGTTGTCAGTAATTTACGCCCTGCATCGTGAGAAACCTCAACAACGTTCCCTTCGGAAATGAAGCCCGGAAATCGAGAAGCATACACGCTACCGCACTCAGGATCCTGCTCACATGCATTTACTATGCTGAGAACGACTGAGTCATCTTCTCGAAGAATTCGAGCCCATGCAAAACGATCGTCCATGCCTGTCGCCAAATCGGAAAAAGGGTTGCTGATTTTGTAGGTCGCATGCCTGCTATTCTGGACTACACTTTCAACAACACGCCTGCAGTCGAGTGAGGGCACTAGGTACACGCTTTCAGAAAAGGGGAGCTCGGCAAGACTATCAGCGATACCAACGTAATCAAAGAGGTCTGCTATCTCATCTCTGTTGGCACCATTCTTGTACGCCGAGTTCAACCGCTGAAGAGCGGGACCAATTCCATCGCCATCGCTGGAAAGCATCATCTTTAGGATCTTCTTCGTGGCATTTCGATTCGACCACGCCCCTTCATTCGTCGACGGTTCAGAGAATGATATCAATGAATTAAAGAGAATTGTCCGAAGGCTTTCTGTCGAACCTTCGAGAGCCCTCCGCAGAACGTCCTTCTCGTGGCGATTTATTGGAACATCATCGGATCGCTCCGACTGCTCCAAAATCACATCAACAACCGAGCTGGGGCAGTGGAAAACCCCCAAACCTTGCGCCTCAGAAATAAGGTCCTTCAGATTTCTAAAATCACCTTGCAACGCACGATGCGTAATCCCTGACGGCGCAAGCCCGTTATAGAGCTCTCCTGAGTGCCAAACCCTTTCATTTCCAAGCAAGTTCAGCAGCCTCTCAACAACAAGCGAGCTGTCGCTTCTCAGTCTTTGGATATTTTCTGACCATAGGTCTGAATGTGGATCGTCCTCATCAAGCTCAATTGGAAATGGAAGGCCACCGTCAGAGATATCCTTTATGAAGTTGATCAGGTGTGGGTTTGTTAAAGGTCTTCTCCGAAGCCATTCACAAAAAAACGCTGATCCCTTGAGCACAATAATGTCGTCAGCTTCAAGGGAGTAAAGCGCGAGCAATCCGTAGTAGTTCGCCAGCGACCTTACATTTCGTTCGTTCCAATTGGCGTCAAAGTCAACAAGCATCCCGAAGACTTCAACGGCATAATTTACTCGCTCAAATTTATCAAACGTCTCATAGAATAGTAGCAAATGAGATGCCAAAATTAGAATGGACAAACAGTCAGCATTACCATCGCGTGCGGCTCCCGAATTCTTAATTTCCATAGCGCGATTAAGTGCAATATCACTCCGATGCAAAAGACGGGTGAGCTCCGTGAATGTCGAAACATATTGCAGTGCTGAGGCAAGGTGAACGATATTTGGCTCATCGCCATAATATCCAAAAGTGACTTTCTGCAAATTCCTTGGCAAGCGGTTGACCTGAATATCCGCTAAGTTATCGAGCCAGTGTAAGCGATCACCATTGCCAATCTTGTCGTCAAATAAATCACTTGTGCGAGCTGCAGGCGCAAGAGCGAAGCGTCGTCGTGCACGGCCTGAACGAACCGCTTGTGCACTGTGTTCTTCTATTCTTCGATTTGCGAGACAAGCACGACAGGTACCATTTTCTGTTAGCGATGGCACGTCCCATCGCCAATACCTTTTGTTATTCTGCGAGAACTTCTCAAGTAGTGACCCGTAGATTGGCTGGCCACTGCGATCAACAAGTGAAATGGTCTCAAAAGAGATCTCGAGGCGTTCCAATTTGGCATTCTCAATGCTTGCCTCAAAAACGTTCTCAATTTGTTGCTGCATCGCGCGGATCGTTCGTCCTGTGACGACTCCTGCATCGAAAATTTTAATCTTGAGCTTTCGAAGTGGTTTTTTTCCCCCTGGTTTGTTTTCTCCTGCACTCAGTTGCGAAAGGTGTTCGGAGAGCCTTTGTGCAAGCCTTGGACTTACGATAATGGGTTCTGTCTTGCGTGACTTGAGGAAGGGAGCTGAGATAAATGATATGGCATCAGACGGAACGCGTTTAGGCTCGCGATGCTTTAGCTCTTGGACTATTTGCTCCGCGTGCGGTTGATTTGGGTAAACAACGATAACCTTGCTTTCTGCGTCGCGTTCTCGATCATAAAACTGATCGATAAGCCATACCCATGACGTGTGACTGGTAGATATCGCTAGGGGTACCAGCGCGTTGA
This sequence comes from Paracoccaceae bacterium, assembly GCA_050633265.1. Classification (GTDB taxonomy): domain Bacteria; phylum Pseudomonadota; class Alphaproteobacteria; order Rhodobacterales; family Rhodobacteraceae; genus JBLHZY01. The sequence continues at coordinate 4,517 of JBOEGE010000002.1, forward strand.
AGTTCAAATTTATGAGCTCGTGGCGGTTGCTCTTCTGAGTATGTCCAAATTGAAGGGCGCCCAGAAGCTCGAAATCTGCATAAGTCTCCGCCCGGTCTCTTTGGTAGTTTTCTAACCGCTTACCGTCGCGCTCAAGAATATGTGGTATTCGAATATCCAAAGAACCAAGGGGGGATACTTCCGCAGTTCGAAAGATGCGTTTCTGGTTACCACGTTTGCTAGAACGCTCTTTTGCGGGAGGAGACCACTGCATAAGCGAAAAGTCGTTTCTTCTCGCTGTAGAAGTAATTTGGTCCCGATCAAAGAAGCAGACCTTCATGTTACTGAGTGCGTCGTGGTCATTTGGAATCCCAAGGGCGGCACGATCTTTGGTCTGGCCAGTCACAACGACGCTTGAAAGCACTAGGACTGCGGCATCATCGAAACTGGCAACCTCGGAAAACAGTGCCTGCACGGACTTGGCGAGCCTCTGCGTCATGTTATCTGAGGACACCAACGTTGGTAAGAACATGATGTCTTCTTGCGTGTTGCTACTGTTTTCGTCGCTATTGAGACCATATATTATTGCAATAAATCTCAACAAGGCACGTTCGCAAACACGGTAACGTTCCAAGCACTGTAGAGAAGTCGCAAAGTCTAGGTATCCCCATATCTTGGGGAAGTCATTTGAAAAGACCTCACCGAGTTTTCTTCGTGTTGCTATCCAGTCGATATCCTGATTGATGTAGACATCAGAAATTGCGTTCCCAGGGTACGAGCGCCAAAATGCGTCACTGTCCATTTGACGCAAAGCAGTTGCGGCCGAGTGAACTAAGCTCATTGCTCCGGCTGCTGTTTTCCGAGAAGCTCGATAACCGCCGCTAAATTTTTCGAACAGAATGAAGTGAAATAGGTTCGTAAAAACACCGACTTCAACTAAACTTGACTCTGAAAGCCACCGACTTGATGCATAGCTTCTTATTCGCTCTCTCAACCAGCCTGCATAGACCGGTAGGACGTCGACTATCTGCAGAGACAACGACACTTCACGCTTTTTTAGAAGCGTGTGCAATTCTGTGCCGTGCTTTTTGTTATCAAGTCGCAACCACTCGTTCACGTCGTTCTTATATGGATTTCTTGAGAGCCGCACGAATAGTGTAATCTTTTGGTTCCGCGGCTGCGTGCGTACAGCATCAATGATGCGTCTTACTTCGTCATCTGATGGCTGGCTGGTTTCTGCAAACCTCTTGTCAAACAGCAGGTGATACTTGGACACTGCGTGTTCGCCACGATAGACATCTAGGATTCGTGCAGCCTGCTTCCTACCAATACTCCGGTACCCAGGTTGCTTAAACGGCGGTATTTCCGAGCTCAGCTGTGATCGATAAACAAGATGAGTGCCGGCCTCGCAATGGACTGACGCGCCTCGTTCCGGAAACTGCGCTAGAATTTCCTGACGTTCTTGCTCGGTCGCTAGGAGTGGCGTCCGTGACTCTTGGTAGTTTGATCTATTCGATTGGCTTCCTCGATTGGCCAGAAATCTTCTTCGACTTACCGATGAGCAATTAGTTATGTCGACATATCCTGCGTCCATCAGAACACGCTTAACGTCTTGTAAGCCTGTTTGCGGCGACCGGAAGGTGCTTCTTTCAAGATGTCGCGATAGGCTATGATCAAACAGAAGACGCGAAGCTCGCAGAAAACGGTTTTTTGATCCCAGTGCTTCGGTCAGCTCTTGTACGAGTTTTTCGTTTGGCTCTTCTTTCCCTTCTTCGGCTTGAAGCCAGTGGGGAATTTGTGATTCAATTCCGTTCCCAAGGTCACAAATGTATAGTTCGGTCCAATTGACATCCTTACTATGATCAAATTCATCGCCGGAGCTATATAGGCCATGCTTGAATTCATCCTCAAACGTTGAGTTGGGATTGCGTATCCTCGCGTAGAACGCAAAATAGGAAGCCTCCTCGTCTTTTGAGTATGCATGTTCAATGATATTGGAGAGACTTTCTTGAAGTATTTTGTCCACAGACAGGAGAATACGTTGTCTTTGCATTGTCCCCCTATGAAAGCCAGCGGACGCAATATTAAGTGCTGCGTTTTCGTTCACTTTCTTTATCTCAGACTTTAGACGCCCTGCGCCATTGATGTCGTCTGGTTGCGCTTGGTGGAAGTCGGCTGCTTTCATCACCTTCAATGGAATGAGTGTGATCGCTTGAATAAATGGTTGGAAGGATATCCCATTCACGAGGCGTTCGAACTGCTCAGAGTCATACGTTTGGTGACCCACGCCTCCGTCTTCTCCAAAGTCGACCAAGGAGATACGAGTATCCTTTGGAAGTGTGGCGAAGAAGCTCATAGACCTAAGAAAGGATAGGAACTTCAGCTTTCCTTCGTAGGTTTGAACGTCGCTCTGTGGTTGATGTGTCGATACAATGCCTTTGCTATCAAAGCGGAAATCTATAATCCTTTTGCTTGATGCTTGGCTTGCAAGTGTTGCGACAGCAAGTATCGTCGGGACTTCAGCCCAAATAGTATCAGTGAAGTCAAATCTTATTTCGACTACAGAGGATGCACATTTTGATCTTTGAAGGTAGCTCCAGACGGCACCAATTGTTGGCAAGCTCTTCTTTGACCATACTCTACTTCCAAACTTTAATGTAAGACGTTTTTCTTCACCAAATTCTTCAAAGAATATTTTCATCGCTGACAGTTCTAATCCATATGTGCAAATCGTGCAGGTAACTTATGCAGTGGTGGCGCTAGACCTGGAAATGTCAACCAAGACGTGTGTGCATAGGTTTTTTTTGAGCAAAGCTGCATCTTTCGCGCAGGCCTGGGCTAGGTGCTTCATAGTGAACAGTAGCATGCCGAAACGCCTGCTCTCTGCTGTTTAGACTCATTCATCTATTTGGCACCCTGCGCTTGCTACCTGATGTCGGCACTGGGCTTATTCTGTTGAAAAACTCCGGCACCCGAAAATCACGCTAAAATTCTGGAACGTCGTTTTCGTAGGAAGCCCGCTGAAAAACGCCAATTCTGGAAGGAAGCTTTCGCAGGATGATGTTCCGATATCTTGCCCGTTTTCCATCAGGTATTGAGTTTTTCAGGAGAATGGCTCGTTCCGGCCGTTAGCTGCGCTTTGCACCAAGGTCCGGTTTAGTGGCTTGGTCTTGGAAAGTTGGCGAAACAGCCAAGTCGTCTTTATACATCGCGGCCTGCGTCTCGCCGTTGTCCCACTGGTACAGAAGGCCAATTTCTTTGCCTGTTTTGATACATGAAATACGGCCGATGGCTTCGGCCGTTGTGCGAACACTCTCAAGTTTGGGCAAAACTAGCCCCTCTCGTTAAACAATTCCTTGGCGTCGACCTCGAGAGCATATGCGATCCGCTCCAGAACATCGATTGATGCTGAATTCTTGGCGAGTTCAATCTCGCTGATATAGCTGCGATCGATGTTCGCGGCCAAAGCTAGCTGTTCTTGGCTCAATCCTCTGGAACTTCTTAGATTCCGGACATTTAACCCTACTCGTTCCGGTAATTTCATGGCCTCTATTCGGCCAGATCACAAGAACCGCTCTACGGAATATATTCCACAAAACGCAGGCGAACATCATAAATACTATGCTCGCATATGGTGTGAAGGTTGAGGTTGGAGGTAAGATATCAATAATGCAGTAATGTTAGCAAAAGGCATTTAGTGATATGTGGTGCAGATCTATCAAAAATTGGACTGCCGGGGCTGCATTGGCTCTATTTTCAGCCGTGGCCCCTCAGGCGGCGAAAGCCTATCAGGTCGACTGCGCCATTCTGCTTTGCCTAGCTGGTGGGTGGCCCGCGTCAGCAGAATGTGCCCATGCCCGTGCTGTGTTCATCCGTAGGATCACGCCTTGGCCGATTGAGCCGCCGTTGCAAATCTGGCGCTGCCCTATGGGCGTTTCTGAGCGCGCGCCTTTGCAAAGCACGGCCCCGAAGATCTGGGAGGCCAGCAACCAAAATGGTCAGACACTCGCCCAAGTTATTCAGGCTCAGGTGGCTGAAGGCAGTGCCGATATCGACATCAGCGGTCTGGAGTTTGATTTTGTCCGCTCGATCCGCGTCTGGGATGTGCGGTACTACAGCCATCGCGAACGTGGTCGCGACGATGATTGTTCCAAGAGTTACAACATGCGCCTCGGGACTTATGGCACGCAGGGCGAATTCGGCTGGCAGCGCACGACACCAGCCGCCGCCCCACAATGGGTTCTGCCGACGCGGCGCTGTTCGTCGTCAAATTGGCGGCGCGGGGTCGGTGTCGAATGGAGAGATCACGAGGGCAACCACGGATATGAGTGGGTGGCCTACTAAAGCTATTTGCCGATGTCCTTCATGCGTTCCGCGATATCTCCCGCAATGCGCTCATACAGGGCGGCTTGTTTATCCCTTGGCGTCCCAGGCTTTGGGTTTCTTCGACGGATGCGTTTGGCGAGCCAGAAGAGCAACCTCGCGGCGGGGTCATCCAATTTTTCCGGCACAGGAGCTGGATAGTTTTCTTCGAGGAGGGCAACGACCTCAGCATTCATGCTGCGATGGTTGGCCTCGGCCGCGAGGCGTATTCGATCGCGTAGGCCATCTGGAAGCCGCACGATGAACTTATCCTGATTTTGAGAGCTTTGTTCTGACATGGTGGCACTGTGCCATAAAAAGCAATTGACGCAATAGTGGCTAAGTGCCACTAACGGGGTGTGGTTTCAACCTGGAGGCGTTTCATGAACAGTCGTAAACCAATGCAGCTTCGGCTTCCGCAAGAGCTCAAAGAGTGGATCAAGGCGGAGTCAGATCGCAATGGAAACTCCCAAAATTCAGAAGTGATCCGCGCCATTCGCGCGGCGAAAGACAGGCGGACCACACTCGGATCAGTTGGAAATATCAAGATGGATCAGGGTGATAGTGCGCGTTGTTAACGATTAAGAGGGGTGTCGATCAGATGACCAAAGCAAGTGTACAGACAAAGGCGAGACAGGCTGCCTCGGCCTTCATCCGCGAGGCGCGGGAGGCAGGTTGGCAGCGGGCAAAATTTGAGATCAAGCCTGATGGCAGTGTCATCGTCGATGCCAACATGATCGCGCCAGAGGCCGCAGACGACTTTCTCAACAGCGACTTGAGAATGGGCGAATGACCCGCAAGAGCCTGCCAAAATACGTCTATAGTGACAGGGGTTACCTACGGTTCATCCGGCGTTCACACGGGATCTCGGTCATGATGCACGAAGAAGCGGGCACCCCGGAATTTTGGGATCACTACAATCGCCTGCTGAAGGGAAAACCGGCGCCAGCGCCGGTGAAGCGCAATTTTGAGGCGTTGATTCTCAGTTACTACGAGAGCGACGCCTACAAGAAGCTGAAGCCCCGGACGAGATCCGACTATCGGCGATACATCAGCCACATCCGTGAGATCTGGGCCGACAAAGACCCGGCTAGGATCGAAACCCACCACATTTATGAACTGCACCGGGCAAATGCGGATCATTGGCGGCAAGCCAACTATCTCGTTCAGGTCATGGTCGTCTTGATGAATCACGCCCGGTTGATCGGCTTCATCAAGAAAGAGCACGGCAATCCGGCGAAGGGTATTCCGCTTTTCAAGCAGCAGAGCGACGGCTGGGAGCCGTGGCCAGATGATGTTCGCGCCGAGTTCGAAGCGCTGGCTTCAAAGAGGGCGCGGCTGGTTTACGAGCTTTGCGTTGGCACAGGCCAGCGCATTGGCGATGTCGTGAAGATGAAGTGGGAGCACTTCTCCGATGAAGGATTCGATTTCACGCAGGGAAAAACTGATAAGCCTCTTTGGATCCCGCTCACCGACCGCCTGAAAACCCACCTCGAAGGCATTGAGCGAACCGACGGCACCGTTGTGACCGACGCCAAGGGTCGACCAGTGAGCTACCGGATCGTTGCGGAGGAAATGCGCGCGATCAAAAAGAAGATGAAGCACGAGAAAGCGAGCTACTACAAAACGCACGGGCTCAGGAAAAATGCGACGATCGAGCTGTATCTGGCCGGATGTGATGACGAGATGGTCAAAGCCGTCACCGGTCACTCAGGCGTTGAGATGCTGAAAAAGTACGGTGGGCCGATCCGGCAAAGAGAGCTCGCGAAGCGCGCTCAAGAGGCAAGAAATCAAATGGAACGAAGCAAGACCGAAACGTGAAAGTTTCAACGGTTGTTTCAAAAATGGCAGTGAAGGAGAGGAAGGATGACGCAAGTCATTGATTTTATTGGAGGCGAGTACCGGAATCGAACCGGTGTACACGGATTTGCAATCCGCTGCGTAACCACTCCGCCAACTCGCCTCTGTGGTTTAAACCAAAAACCGAACAGGCCCGCGCTTTGGGCCGTTGATGGGGTCTCAGTTTATCAATCCGGGCCACAACCCGTGGGTCTGTAACCGTTTTGTTCTGTTACGGTTTGTAACCGGCCTTGTCCAGACGCCAAGCGCGGATTTGGGAAAACTTTTTCAGCCGATTGCGCGGGTGATCATCACGCCGGCCCAAGCGGAAAAGCCGGTAAGGAGGCCGCCCCAAATAGTATCGACAGCGACCTGTTCAAACGACCAATCCTTCAGCGTGGCGTAATTGGTGAACTCATAAGTGCCATAGGCCATCAGCCCAAGCGCGATGCCGCCGGTGAGCGCGGCCATTGGATCATGCGCGCGCCAAGCAGGCAGCGACACAAACCACAAAACGCCAAGGACATAGCCAAGATAGAACAGGGCCGCCGGAATGGCGCGAAACGGATCGGCAAAGAGATGGGCAATGTGGCGCTCAAAGACAGGCTTGATCACAAGGCGCAGACCAATCGCATCGGCGACGAAAAAGATCAGCGTGGTTGAGGCGTAAAGGATCAGTATTTTCATGGGGTTAGCCTCTCATAAATGGATGAACTGCGCGCAAGGTTAGGGCCGTGATGCCAAGGGCGGCCAGGGCAATAACGGGCCAATTCTGGCCAGGCCAATTCGCCAGGATCACCCCGCCAAGCGCCCAAATCACAGCCGCCGGATAGGCCCATTCACGCGGGCGCTTGGATTGAACCAGCAGCGCAACACTCAAAACGGCGAGAAGGCAAAGCAGCGCTGCGAGCTGCGCCGATAAGATCGCATAGCCCCCCAAAACCACTCCAACCCCAACCCCCGACGCCGCCGTCAGCCAGCCAGCATAAAGCGCAACCGGGCGTGCCTGAAGCCAGTGCTGATTGGTGCCAGCAAGCAACATCGCGCGGATGGCGGCAGCGGCCATCACGAGGATCATCAAGGTTGCCAAAACCGGCGCGGCATTTGCCGCCGCGATCCAAAACGTGCCGATGATCAGGCTGATCGCAAGCGGCGCGCGCATGGCCCGCCAATCCGGATCATCCGCCGCCCGCAAAACGCCGCAAACAGCGCCCAGAATGAGCCAGAGGTAAATCACCCCCCAGATTGAAAAGGCATAGCCTGCGGGCTGAACCGGCGGATCGATTTGAGGGATGGGAAACTGGCCCGCGGAGAAGCCATTAAACCCAATCGTCGCCAGAGGAGAAAGCACAAAACTTAAGGTGAAAACCAGCACAGCAATTGCCAGGAGGCGCGGATTTTTATGCGCAAAATCTGAGGGTTGTGTCATCGCGTTAGTCTCCGGGTAAGAGGAAGGGAAAGCCAGTAAGGCAAAGCGCGCAGGGCTTTCAGGCTCAGGGTCAAACGGCGCGGAAAATGGATCTCAAAGCGGCGGCTGTTGAGCCCTTTGATGATCGCATCTGCGGCTCTTTGTGGGGGCACCAGAGCGGGCATTTTGAAATCATTTTGCTGCGTGAGGCGGGTATCGACAAAACCGGGGCTGATCAAGCGCACATCATAGCGCGGCGCCCATTCCGCACGCAGCGATTCCGCCAGATTGATCACGCCCGCTTTGGTGGCCGAGTAGATCTGCCCCTGTGGCAGGCCGATATAGCCCGCGACCGAGCCGCATAAGGCCAGTTGCCCGCCCGCGCGCAGCAGGCTGGGGGCGATCTGTGCGATGTGAAAGCTGCCGGTGAGATTGGCTGTGATGATCTGCGCGGCTTTGATGGGATCAAGATCTGTGACCTTGCCCGGATCATAGAGCGCCGCGAGGTTGATCACCCGGTCAATCGGGCCGATCTGCGCGATTTTTGCGGCGGCGCTGTCTAGGCTTTCGCGCTTGGTTACATCGAGCGACAAGGCGATATGCTCTGGGCCAAGGGCGGCGGCCAACGTCTCAAGCGGGGCGCTGGAGCGCGCCGAGAGGATAAGCCGCGCGCCCTGCGCCGCCCATGTTTGCGCCAAAGCTGCGCCGATGCCTTGGCTCGCGCCGATGATCCAGATGGTTTCCGCAACCCGCGCAGGGTTTGAGAGAGGCCTAGGCATGCGCCAGCTCCACCTGAACAACATCCGTTTGCCCAACCGAAAAAGACGCCGCACAGATGCCCAGATAAAAGCGCCAATTGCGCAAGAAGCCTTCGTCAAACCCCAGCTTGCGGACACGGTCCGATTTCTGCGCCAAACGGGTGCTCCAGATCGCGCAGGTTCGGGCATAATCCGCGCCAAAAGCATAGGTATCGGTGATTTTTAGGCCCGCGTTCTTGGCCTGATCGGCGATATGAGCGTTTGAGAGCAGCATCCCGCCGGGGAAGGTATAATGGCGAATATAATCAGAGCTGCTTTTGTAAATATCAAAGTAACTGTCCGGCACGGTGATCGCTTGAAGGACTGCGCGCCCATTGTCTGCCAGCCGCGCTTTGAGCGTTTCAAAATAGGTCGGCCAATACTCTTGACCAACCGCTTCGATCATCTCAATCGAGACGATGCTATCGAATTTGCCGGAGGTTTTGCGATAGTCCTGAAGGCGGATGTCGGCGCGCCCATCAAGGCGGGCATCCGCATAGCCCTTTTGGCTTGGTGAGATGGTCAGCCCGGTCACATGGCGCCCCGTATCGGCCGCGCGCTCGGCAAATCCGCCCCAGCCGCAGCCAATCTCAAGCAGCTTTTCGGCGCTGCCGATCCGCTCCAACACCCGATCATATTTGCGATTTTGGCCGCGCAAAAGATCATCGTCGCCGGGCGCGAACAGGGCCGAAGAATAGGTCATCCCTTCATCAAGCCAGAGCTGATAAAACTCATTTCCCACATCATAATGGGCGCGAATATTGCGCGCAGCTCCGGTCTGAGAATTGGCCCGCATCAGCCGATTGACGACGCGAAATTTCAGGCTGTTCCAGAATCCCGCATAGACATAGCCGCGAAATTGATCGAGATTTTTGAGCGCAACGATCGTCATATCCTCAATCGAAGAAGTATCCCAAAGCCCCGCCACATAAGTTTCGCCAAGGCCAATATCCCCGCGCGAGGCAATGGCTGTGACCACGGACCAATCGTTGATTTGCATATCCGCTTCGGGGCTGCCTTGGCCGAAAGTGTAAATCTCGCCCTCAGGGGTATGAAGGCGCAGGCTGCCGATTTTGATCTGGGCACAAGTGTCCAGAAAGTCTTGTTTGACGCGTCTTGTAAGAAACAGCATTAGGTGACCTCGGACTTTGGGGGGGAAGGGCGGCGGCGATATTTTGCCCCTTTGAGTTTGAGCCGCAGCGCCTGCCAATGGATCAGAAAGCTTGTGCGGATCGCGCCAAACGGGCGGCGCAGGCTGGCTTTGAACAGGGCAGCGTTTGTGAGGGCTGCGCGCTGTCCTGAAAGGGTCGCGATGACGCCCTCATCGCCGTTGCGGTGGGTGATGCGAAAGGCGAGCTTTTCATCGCTGAAATCAAAGGCGAACTCATAGCTGCCTTTGATCTCCTGGAAGGGCGAAACATGCAGGGATTTGGGCGTTGTGATCCGGCTGTCGCGGGTGATCGGGGCAAAGCCGGGCAGGTGGCACAGATAGGAATGGCGATCGCCAAAGGGGGTCGAAACCTCGGCGATGGCGGCGATCAGCGCGCCGTTTTTCAGCGCCAGCCAGAAGCTGACCGGGTTGAACCCATAGCCCAGAAAGCTAGGCTGGGTGAGCAGCAGCAGGTGCAGGTTTTGATCCGCAAGCCCATGCGCGCGCAGCACCTCGCGCACCCATATCGCGCCGCGCCCTGCCTTGAGCGGCCCGCCATGATCGCGATCCCAAACGGAGGCCAGATTGAAGCGGTTGCGCGAAAAAAGCAGTGGCCCGTGCAGGCGCGCCTCTGGATCTATCAGCACATAATCCACCCCATAGCGAAAGGTATTTTTGATCCTGCCAAGGCGCGCATGGGTTGTTGTCCCGGCGATATATTGCGGGGTATGGCTCATGCGAATTGACGATCCATCAAACGCGCAATACGGGCGGCGCTGGCGAAACCATCCTCGTGAAACCCGTGGCGCGTATAGGCCCCGGCAAACCATGTATTGTTCTGCCCTTGCAGCGCGGCCAGTTGCTTTTGCGCGTTCAAAGCGGGCCCATCAAAGATCGGATGGCGAAAGGTTTTTTGATCATAGATCAGATGATCAGGCACCGGATCAGCCGGGTTAAGTGAGACAAACAGCGGATCGCTCTTGGGGATATTTTGCAGCCGATTCATCCAATAGGTCACGCCGATTGCAGGCTCCGGGCGGCGGGTATCTACCTTATAGACCCAGCTCGACCAGACCGCGCGGCGCTGGGGCATTTGGCTTGTGTCGCGGTGCAGGATCATCTCGTTGTCTTGAAACCGAAGCGCGCTAAGGGCGGTTTGCTCAGGCGCTGTTGGCCGCGCCAAAAGCCGCAGGGCTTGATCCGAATGGCAGGCGAAAATCACTTGATCAAAGGGCGCCATCGGCCCTGCGGCGCTGGCAATCTCGACCGATCCACCCTTGCGGATAACGCTTTTCACCGGGGTAGCAGTGCGTATGGAAACACCGCGCCCGCGCAGGTGATGCTCAAGCCGTTTGACATATTCAATGCTGCCGCCCTCCACCGTCCACCATTGATGCTGGCCCGAGGGGCTTAGCAGCGCGTGATTGCGGAAAAACTGAAGCAATGCGCGCGCCGGAAAGGCCCGGATTTCCGAAGGCGGCGTCGACCAGATCGCACCACAAAGCGGCAGCAGATAAAAATTCTGAAACCATGCGCCAAGCGCCAGCTCATCCATCAAAGCGCCGATGGTTGTGCTGTCGTCTTTTGCCAGGCTTTCGGCCTTGGCATTAAAGCGCAGAATATCGCGCACCATCCGCGCAAACCCGGGCCGCAGCAAATTGCGCCGTTGGGCTGTGAGCGCGGCCAGATCGCGCAAACCATATTCGATTTGGCCATTGTTGATCGAGGCGCCAAAGCTCATGTCGCTCTTGGCCACAGGGACATCGAGATCCTGAAACATCCGCGTCAGATGCGGATAATTGGCGTAGTTAAAAACGATAAAGCCTGTATCAACCGGCTGATTGCCCTCTCTCCCTGCCATAACCGTGCGTGCATGGCCGCCCAGCTTGGGCGCCGCTTCAAACAGGGTCACCGCGTGATGCGGGGCCAAAAGATAGGCCGCAGAAAGCCCGGAAATTCCCCCGCCAATGATGGCGATGCGTTGGGGCTGGATGGGCAGGGCATCAAGTGACATAGGAACTCCGCTTGGTTGTTTGCCTATGATACGGCGCGCAGAAATATTTGGATCAAAAATGATCCGAATGCCCCGAGCGCCCGTATTGGGGGTATGTTGACACTGACCCTTGATATTGACCAAGCTGAGCGGCGCGCCACAACGGCGCGAATTAAGGACAGCTCACCGGTGAAGAAATCGCCCCCTCAAACCGCCCCCTCTCAAACCAAACCTGCACAAATCGCGCCATTGACTGCGCAGATGCTGGCCGTAAGAGATGCGCGCGATCGGGCGGCTTTTGGCGATCTGTTTGATCATTTCGCCCCCCGCCTGAAAGGGTTCATCATGCGCGCAGGCATGGGTGCGGGGCAGGCAGAAGAGATTGTCCAAGACGTTATGCTCACAGTATGGCGCAAAGCCGATCAATTTGATCCCGCGCGCGCGCAGGTCTCAGCCTGGATCTATCAAATCGCCCGCAATCGCCAAATTGATGTGTTTCGCAAAGAAAACCGCCCCCTGCCAGAAGAGCTGGCCGAAGATCCCGGCACCGAGCCCGATGCAAGCCAAATACTGGCCGTCGAGCAAGAGGCCAGCCAGTTGAAGAAAGCGCTTTGCGCGCTCAAACCCGATCAGCGCGATATGATCGAAAAAGCCTATCTGGGCGAGCTGACCCATCAAGAAATTAGCGCCCAAACCGGCCTGCCGCTTGGCACGATCAAGTCGCGCATCCGCCTTGGTTTGGAGCGCCTTCGCCACGAGCTAAAGGACGCGCGTTGACATGACCGCAATCAATCACCATACCCCCGATGCTTTGCTCGCAGCCTATGCGGCCGGAAGCTTGCCTGCGCCTTATGAGCTTGTTATTGCAGCGCATATTTCACTATGCGTTGAGTGCCGCGCAGCGCTAGAGGCCCATCACGCCGCCGGTGGCATTGTGCTTGAAGAGACAGCGGGCGCGCCGCTTTCAGTCGGGCTTAAAACCAGCGTGCTTGATCTGCTTGATGCGCCCGTTACAGATAAACCAGCCGCCGCGCGCGCGGGTATTTACCCCGGCCCAGTGATGGAGGCGCTCAAAGGCCAGCCGCCGCGTTGGAAATCCCTTGGGCTTGGGGTGCGCCAAAGCATTCTGTCGGACGGGCACGAAGGCTCTGTGCGGCTGCTCTATATTCCCGGCGGTCAGGCCGTCCCGGATCATAGCCACAATGGGCTTGAGTTGACCCTTGTCCTTCAGGGCAGTTTTAGCGATGAAACCGGGCGTTTTGGGGTTGGTGATCTTGAGATAGCTGACGAAAGCCTTGAGCATACGCCGATGGCCGATCCCGGCGCCCCTTGCATCTGTTTGGCCGCAACTGATGCGCCGCTGCGCTTTCGCTCATTTATTCCGCGCCTGCTTCAGCCGATATTTCGCATCTGATCCGGCGCGGCCTGGTGGCGGCGCAAATCGGGCGGGCAAAAGCGCGCGCCTTTAATCCCAGCTGTAATTGAAGCTAACGCTGATACGCTCTTCCTCGGCCATATTCATCGGAACTTCATGGCGCAGCCAGCTTTCCCAAAGCAGCACATCGCCAACCTCAGGCTCAACATAAATAAAGCTGCGCAGCTCTTCGCGCGCATCCTTTTTGCGCCCCGGCGCGGCCATCATCATCGCCAAGCGCGGGTCTTCAAATTTGATCGCGCTGGTGCCTTTGGGCATGGTCACATAGGTCGTTCCGCTGATCACACTATGGGGATGAATATGCGAGGAATGGGTGCCGCCTTCGGGCAGGATATTGATCCAAAGGGAATCGAGCTTTAGCTTCTTATCGCCCAGATCAAACTCGATCTCTTTGGCAAAAGCCGCCACATGTTTGTTGAGCACTTTCACCAAGCTTTTAAAGATCGGAAACCGCCAGCCAAGGTCCGTAAGCGAGGCATAGCTCGTATAGCCCGGATAGCCGTTTTCTGCGCACCATTGCTGGCCGGCCTCATCATCCTCAGCAATCACATAGCAAGAAGTTTCAAGCTCACCCGTATCAACAGGTTTGCCCAATTCGGCCAAGGCAGCTTGGTAAAGGCGGGTCACAAAAAGAGAGCGGATATGTGTCATGCCTCTCTCATAGCTCAATGTTTTGACCATGGCGAGAGGGCAGGGCGCGCAGGCCAAATGCGCGCCGCTGATTGGCGCGGTCCGCGCGCTATTTCACCGCAAATTAACGCGCCACTGTCATAGCAGCGCAACAATGCCCGCGCGCCGCCCATTCAAGCGCTTGTTGATATTGCCCACCGCGCGGTTCTGTGGCACATCAGGCGGGCAATAAAAACAAATGAGTTTAGGCCATGACCGACTATAGCCAGCGCCGCACGATGATGGTCGATACGCAGGTGCGCCCCTCGGATGTCACCAAATTCCCGATTATTGAGGCCATGCTAAGCGTTCCGCGCGAAGATTTCGTGCCCGATGATCGCCGCGAAGCCGCCTATATGGGCGAAAACTTCCCTCTTGGCGGCGGGCGCGTGATGCTTGAAGCGCGCACCTTGGCCAAAATGCTGGATGCGCTTGATATTCAACCCGATGAGCTGGTGCTCGATCTGGGCTGCGGGCGCGGCTATTCCTCGGCCGTTATTGCCCGTATGGCTGAGGCGGTTGTTGCCGTAGAAAGCGACGAAGCGATGGTTTCTGAGGCCGAAGATGCGCTTTCCAAAATTGGCGCGGATAATGTTGCGGTTGTTTGCGGCGATGTGGCGCAAGGCGCGCCAAAACATGGGCCTTATGATGTGATCACGCTGCAAGGCGCGGTCGAGCATTTGCCCGAAGCGATCCTTGATCAGCTCAAAGAAGGCGGGCGCATCGCATGCCTTTTTGCAGAAGGGGCCCTTGGAATTATGCGCATCGGCTACAAGATAGATGGGGCGCTCACTTGGCGCTTTTCGTTCAATGCCGCGGCGCCCGTTATGGCCGGGTTCGAAGCGCGCAGAGCCTTCGTTCTGTAGGCGCATCCCGCCCATTTGGGCGGCGCATTTACGGGCTCTCTTGGGGCCAGACATATTTATGAGGCAAAGCCTGTATGATACTTTCAACGATCTTACCGCGCACGCGCATGGCGACCCTCTCGATTGGGCTGGCGCTTGGCGCGCTGATGGCCGCCCCGGCTGCCCATGCTGAAACCCTCGCGGATGCCATGGCCTCGGCCTATAAAAACAGCGGCCTGCTTGAGCAAAACCGCGCCGTTTTGCGCGCCGCTGATGAAGATGTTGCCCAAGCCGTCGCGACCCTGCGCCCGGTTCTGAATTACGCAGGCTCCACCACCTATAATTTTGATGCCAAGGGCTGGACAAGCTCGCTGAGCCTCACCTCCTCGATCACGCTTTATGATTTTGGCGCAAGCCAGCTTGGCATTGATGCGGCCAAAGAATCCGTGCTTGGAACGCGCAAACTTCTCATCGGGGTTGAGCAAAACGTTCTGCTCAACGCAGTCAACGCCTATTTCGATGTGCGCGAAACCCAAGCCGTCGTTGGCTTGCGCGCCTCAAACGTGCGCCTGATCACCCAAGAATTGCGCGCCGCGCAAGATCGCTTTGAAGTGGGCGAAGTGACCAAAACGGATGTGTCCCTGGCCGAAGCCCGCCTCGCTGCGGCCCGTTCCGCCGAAGCCGCCGCCAAGGGCAATCTGGCCGTTGCACGCGAAAGCTATAAAGCCGCTACAGGCCATTACCCGGGCAAGCTATCCGCCCCGCCGCGCCCGCCCCAATCGGCAAATTCCGCCGAAGCCGCCCGCAGCGTAGCGCGCAAACGCCATCCAAATATCCTTGCCTCTCAGCATGATGTGACAGTGGCCGAGCTGAACATCCTGCGCGCCCGTGCCCGCACCCGCCCAAGCCTGAATGCCAATGCGACCGTCGCCACAGGCCGCAGCATCAGCGGCGCCAACAGCACGACCGAAACCTTCGGCCTCTCGATCTCTGGCCCGATCTATCAAGGCGGCGCGCTCAAATCGCTTGAACGCCAAGCGGGCGCCCGCCGCGATGCTGCGCGCGCTGCGCTTTTGGTCAATGTTCAAACCGTCGAGCGCAATGTCGGCAATGCATGGGCGCAGCTGCAAGTGAGCAATGCCAGCCTGGATGCTACATCCCGCCAAGTCCGCGCCAGCCGCGATGCTTTTGCCGGAGTCCAAGAAGAGGCCAAGCTTGGCGCGCGCACAACGCTTGATCTGCTGGATGCCGAACAAGAGCTGCTGGATGCGCAAGTTTCCGCCATTTCCGCCGAGATTGGCCGCTACCGCGCGGTCTATTCGCTGCTGTCCTCGATGGGGCTGCTTACCGCAAGCCACCTTGGCCTTGGGGTGCCGCAATATGATCCGGCGGCCTATTACAACGGGGTGAAAAACGCGCCCCTGCATGGGGTATCGCCTCAGGGCGAGAAACTGGACCGGGTTTTGAAGAGCTTGGGAAGAAATTAGGATTTTTCCTATCTGTTGTGTGGGAAAGGGAAGCTGGCTACTATAGCCGGGTGAGGGTGTGGAGGTTTTGGAATGTCCGATGCGATGACAAATCCAGAGATTGAAGATGTTGTTTCTTCGATCCGTCGGCTTGTGTCCGAAGATGTGCGGCCCACGGCGCGCAGCCAAGAGGATATGCAAGAGGCTGGGAAATTTGTGCTGACCCCGGCGCTGCGCGTGGCAGAAACCGCCCCGGAGCATCAGGCCGCGCAAGAAAGCCCTGCTGAAATGCAATCTGAGGAGGAGGGGCCGTCTGAGGATTGGCATCCCGCCGAGGAAAGCGCCGCTCAGGCAGAGCCATCCCATGAAGAGCCATCCCATGAAGAGGCGCATTTTGAGGATAGCCATCATGAGGGCGCGCATCACAGCGAAGAAACACCCCATGAAGAGGCGCAGCAAGCCGGTGAATCTGCTCAGGCGGGCGATGAAGACGCTTGGTCGACCTCAGAGCATGAGGAGGATCACGCCGCAGAAGATCACGCCGAAGATCACCACGCCGAAGACCACCAAGCCGAAGATCACTCCGAAGACCATCACGCTGATTCCAATGATCACAGCACAGATCACACCAACGCGCCGCAGAATGATACGCTCGTTCTAGAGGGCGAAGAGCGCATTGACGAAGCTGCGCATGAAGAGCCCGCGCCAAGCTTTGAGGCTCAAAGCGCCCCAGAGCCTTCTGATCCCGCAGCGCAGGTCTCTTCTGAGGAGAGCCATAGCGAAGATCACACTCACGATGCACCTCAGGATTGGCAAGATGAGGCCAAGCCTGCCCAGTCACTTGAGGATCGCATTGCCGATCTCGAAGCCGCTGTTGGCGCGCAAAGCGATGAATGGGAGCCAGACGGCAGCGAAGAAGAAACCAGCGCCGCCCCAACGGCGACGATCCTTCAATATAGCCAATCGGGCTTTAGTGCCGGCGCGGCTGGCCTGAGCGCGGCTTTTGAGGATGCCAATTTCGATGATCCAAATGCAGAGCCTGTGCAGATCGAGGGCGCAAGTTTTGATGCCAATGACTTTGGCGATGATGAGGATGATCTCGATGGGTTTGTCGCGGGCTCAGCTGCTGTGAGCGAGGATGCAATTCTTGATGAAGCGGCCCTGCGCGAATTGGTGGGCATGATCGTACGTGAAGAGCTGCAAGGCGCTTTGGGCGAACGGATCACCCGCAATGTGCGCCGCCTTGTGCGCCGCGAAGTTCAACGCGCGCTTTCCCTGCGCGAGTTTGAATAAGCGCCGTTTGTTTGCCTGTGGCTTTAGGGGGTGATCTCGCCCGCCAGCGCCAAAAGCCGATCCAAATCCATATGCGCCTCTAGATGATCGGCCAAAGCCTCTAGCGTGGCCTCAACATCTGCCTCGTAATTTAGCCCCGATGCAGCCGCGCCCAAATAGGCCGCGCGAAACGCATCCGAGCTGAACAGCCCGTGCAGATAGCTCCCCTGCACCAGCCCATCGCGCGATCCTGCCCCCTCGGGCCGCCCCGCAACCGAGAGCCAAGCCCGCGCAGAATCCGCGCCACTGGTCTCGCCAATATGGATTTCATAGCCCGAAACCGGCGCGCCGCTGGCAAGAAACACCGCCTCAACCGGGCGCAGATGCTTTTGCGGGCGCATATCCGTCTCGACATCCAAAAAGCCCAATCCTTCAACCGCGCCTGCGATGCCCTCGATCCCCTCTGGATCGCGGATCACACGGCCAAGCATCTGATACCCCCCGCAAATCCCAAGGATGCGCCCGCCGCGCCGATGATGCGCGGCCAGATCAATATCCCAGCCCTGCGCACGAAAATAGGCCAGATCAGCGATGGTGGATTTGCTGCCAGGGATCAGGATCAAATCGGCATCTCCGGGCAGGGGGCGACCGGCGGGAACAATCTCAACCCGAACGCCGGGTTCGCCCGTTAGCGGATCAAGATCATCGAAATTGGCAATCCGCGAGAGCTGCGGCACCGCGATTTTAAACGCGCCATCCCCGCGCGAGGCGATGTCCATCACATCCTCTGCGGGCAGTTTCCAGCTATCGGCAAACCATGGCAAAACGCCAAGATCGGCCCAGCCTGTCCGCGCCGCGATCTCTTTTGAACCCTGCGCAAAGAGCGCCACATCACCGCGAAATTTATTGACCGCAAAGCCGCGGATCCGCGCGCGATCTTCCTCAGGCAAAACCGCATATGTGCCCACAAGCTGCGCAATCACCCCGCCCCGATCAATATCGCCAATCAGGATTACCGGGACATTCGCCGCCTCGGCAAAGCCCATATTGGCGATGTCACCTGCCCGAAGATTGATCTCCGCCGGGCTGCCCGCGCCCTCAATGAGGATCAGATCAGCACTTGCAGCAAGCCGGTGAAAGCTCTCCAAAACGCGCGGCATCAGCGCGGCTTTTTGCTGGCCGTAATCGCGCGCGCGCAGGGTGGCAAAGCGCTTGCCCTGCACGATCACCTGCGCCCCAACATCGCTTTCGGGCTTCAAAAGCACCGGGTTCATATCCGTGTGCGGCGCCAATCCGGCAGCGCGCGCCTGCAAAGCTTGCGCGCGGCCAATCTCGCCACCATCCGCCGTAACGGCGGCGTTGTTAGACATGTTCTGCGGCTTAAACGGCGCCACGCGCAGGCCTCGTCGCGAAAAGGCGCGCGCCAGCCCGGCCACAATCATCGACTTGCCCACATTGGAGCCCGCCCCTTGGATCATGATTGCTTTGCTCATCCGCGCCTCATCTAAATCTGATACGGGCATACAAGCTGTGCGCGCATGGGGGAAGATCGCAATTGCCCAAAAGAAAACGCGCCCTCAATAAAGAGCGCGCGTTTTGCAGAATGTCGATATGCAGCGAAGCTTTAGGCGGCTTCGGCTTGCTGTGCGTTGCGGCGTTCGCTTTCTTCACGCGAAAGGGCAACGGAGGTGCGAACCCCTTTGGAAACGAATTCCATCAGGCCAGCAACAACGCGCTCATTGGGATCAATCCCCGCGCAAGAAAGCACTTCACGGCCATCGCGCGAGCGCGCCCAACGGGCGATCTGCTCGGGGCCATTGCCATATTTCTTGTCATCAGCAATCGCATCATCAAGAGCCGCCAAAACAACGGCTGCAAAAAGCTTGCGCGCCCGCTGGCCTTGCTCATAGTTGAATGCTGTGCTGTCAACGAAATCGGCCATATTGCTTCCTTTGTTTATTGGTCTTGTCTTCTGAGCGAGGCGTTCCTTATGGCAGGTCTGATCCGATTCGGATACAACCTAAACGCATACCTCCCATGCAAAAAACGCATGGCTTATTCGCAGGCCAACGATATCTAGCTGTCTTGCACCGGGCCTACAGCACAGATATAGGGGGGAACAAATTTCCTTCAACCTTTTGCCATGGTTTTGACACAATGCCCAAAATTAACGGAAACGAAATCCGCCCCGGGAATATCCTAGAACATGATGGGGGCCTTTGGGCCGCTGTGAAGGTTGATCACGTCAAGCCCGGCAAGGGCGGCGCCTTTGCTCAGGTCGAGCTGAAAAACCTGCGCAACGGCACCAAATTGAACGAGCGTTTCCGCAGCGCCGATAAGGTCGAGCGGGTGCGCCTTGAACAAAAAGACCAGCAATTCTTGTATGAAAACGATGGGATGCTGGTTTTCATGGATCAAGAAACCTACGATCAAGTTGAGCTTCCCTCCGATATTCTGGGCGATCGCCGCCCCTTCCTTCAGGATGGTATGGTCGCTGTCATCGAGTATTTCGAAGAAGAAGCGCTCAGCGCCAGCCTGCCGCAAAAAGTGATCTGTAAGATTGCCGAAACCGAGCCCGTGGTGAAGGGCCAGACAGCGGCAAATTCTTTTAAACCGGCGATCCTTGATAACGGCATCAAAATCATGGTCCCGCCCTTCGTTGGGCAGGATGAGGATGTCGTCGTGAACACCGAAACGATGGAATATTCTGAGCGCGCCTAAGCGCCAAATGACCTTGCGTTATTAAAAAGCCCGGGCGCCAAATGGCCCCGGGTTTTTTCTTTTTTGCGCTCTATTCGGCCGGCGCTTTGGGCTTTTTGCGCCGGAAAGGATGCAAAAACTGGCGCACGTAGCCGCGCGGAAGCTCTTCGCCATGCACACCATATGCTTTGGGCCAGCGCCCCTCGGGCATGTGATAGGTGCCAAACAGCCAATCAAAGAGCGGGAAATGCACCGCGAAATTTACATCCAGCGCTTCCTTTTCTGATCCGTGATGCCAATGGTGAAAGCGCGGGGTCACGAAGAAACGCTCAAGCGGGCCAAGCTTCACCTCGATATTGGCATGCACAAAGGCGGAGTAGAAATAGACGATCACGAGGTAAATCTGCACCGCATTTGGATCAAAGCCAAGCGTGAGCATCGGCAACGCCGTGACCGCGCGCAGGATCGTCACCTCAAAGAAATGCATCCGCGCCCCGGCCACCCAATCCATCGCCTCCGTGGAGTGATGAATGGAGTGAAAGCGCCACAGGAAGGGGATTTTGTGAAAGGCATAATGCAGCCAATACTGGATGAAATCCGTGGCCAGCATGATCAAAAACACCTGCACAAAAAGCGGCAGTTCAAAGATCGTATGGCGCACGCCTTCGATGCTGAACGTGTTGTTTACGAAGGTCGCGGGGGCGAGGGTTAGGTAGTTGAGCACCTGCACGAGAAGCGAAGACACCGCGAAGTAAAAGAAATCTTCGCGCCAGGCATAGCGCAGCACCGTTTGATCGGGCTTATGGGGAAAGAGCCGCTCAAGCGGCAGGAAAAGCAGGCCCACAGTGAGGATTTTGAGGATGAAAAAATCGAGCCCGAAGTAAAGGCTTTGGCCCGTGGTGCCGGTTTGTTCAGGCGGCGCATAGATCAGCGCGGCAACCACAAAGAGGAAAAAACCTGTCATCGAAAGCGTTGGTTTGCGCGACAGGATCAGCGAAATAAAGCTGAGCAGATAGCCAAGGATCAACAGCCCATGCAAAAGCGAGCGGATCGGCACGGATTGATGAATGAAAGCCAGATCAGGCGAAAGAAACGTTGCTGGAAAGCGCATCGCCAAAACGGCCGCAATCGCCAAGACGCCCGCCAAAACAGCCAAACTGCCCGAAAGCCAGCCTGATCCAAAGGGGCGCTCGGCGCGCGGGGTTTCTAATTCACGGATGATGGATTTGAATGGTCGAGAGAGGCGCATATGGTGCTCCGGCACTGTAACAATACCCGATATTGCGCGAAAAATGGTTAATTTGGCAAGAGTGTTGCTGGCCGAAGCTTAGATCGGATCAAGGCGCAGCTTGGCCTCGCCTGCCTGCATTTCACCTGTCGCGCGATCAAAGCGCAGGTAGGCAATGGCGCGGCCCCGCGATTGGGTAAACAGCGTTCCGGCCTCTTTGCTATGCGCCATAATCGGCGTGCCAACCGGGGCCGCGCCATCCAATGCCACACGGGCAAAGCCTTTGCGCAGCTCGGTTTTATGCTTCATGCGCGCGGTCACCTCTTGGCCAACATAACAGCCCTTTTTGAAATCAACGCCGCTGAGCCGCTCAAACCCGGCCTCCAAAATATAGCTCTCATTCGGGATAAGTTCGATCCCGGCCTCGGGGATACAATGGGCCACCCGCAGCGCATCCCAATCGCTCGCATCGCTCTGATCCTGCGCGCCATAAAACCGCCAGCCAAGGGCGCTGTGGCGCGGATCAAGAAGCGCGCCTTCGGGGGCAGGGCCAGTGCCGCGCGAGACGATCAGCGCGCTGGGCGCGATCTGAACATCGGCGCGTAATTTATACATATTCAGCCGCTGGATCAGCGCAGCGGCGAGCGCTTGGGGCGCATCCAGCAGGATCGTATCCGGCGCCCCTGCAAGCCGCGCCAAAAAGAAATCAGCCAGATATTTTCCCTGTGGCGAAAGAAGCGCGGCGTAAAGCAAGCCGCCATCCGCGCCAAGCTTGCCCATGTCATTGCTGATCAGCCCTTGCAGAAAATCCACACGGTCCGCACCCGTAATCTCGAAAAGCGCTCTGTCCATTTGATCTTCCTCTCTCGCGGCCTCAATATAGGCCCGTTACCCCCAAGCGAAAGCCCTCAAATCCCCCATGCGCGCGCCTCTCACGATCGTGATCCCTACGCTGAATGCAGCGCCCGAAACCGCCCGGCTGTTGCCCCAGTTGATGGAAGGGCTGGAGGCGGGAATTCTGCGCGAATTGATCCTCTCGGATGGGGGTTCTGAGGATGATATCGCCCAGCTTGCAGAAGGGATCGGCGCGACATTGATCCGCGGCGCACCAGGGCGCGGCGGGCAATTGGCGCGCGGGGCGCAGGCGGCGCAAAGCACCTGGCTTTTGTTCCTGCATGCCGATAGTCAATTGCCGCCGGGCTGGCCGCAAATCGTTATGGATCATATCAAAGCGCCGGGCAGGCCGGCGGCCTTTCGGCTTGCTTTTGATGCCACAGGTCTTGCGGCAAAACTCACGGCGGGATGGGCCAATCTGCGCAGCCGAGCTTTTGGTCTGCCCTATGGCGATCAAGGTTTGCTGATCTCGGCAAAGGCCTATGCCGCGGCCGGCGGCCACCCTGATATTCCCTTGATGGAAGATGTGGCTTTGGCGCGCGCTTTGCCCAAAATTACCCTGCTCAACGCAGAAATAACAACCTCGGCAGCGCGCTATCAGCAAGAGGGTTGGTTGCGGCGCGGATCGCGCAACCTTTTGATTTTGGGCCGCTATCTTCTGGGCGCATCGCCTCAGACGCTTGCCAAATCCTATCGGCCCAAGGCCTAAGCCTCGGAGAATTGCAGCTTGTAGAGATCGGCATAAATCCCGCCGCGCGCGAGCAATTCCTCATGGGTGCCTTGATCGACAACCTGCCCGTGATCCATCACAACAATGCTATCCGCGCCGCGCACTGTGGCCAAACGATGCGCAATCACAAGGGTCGTGCGCCCCTTTGACAGCCGCTCAAGCGCTTCCTGAACGATGGCTTCGGATTGCGCATCAAGCGCAGAGGTGGCCTCGTCCAACAGCAGGATTGGGCGATCTCGCAAAAGCGCGCGTGCAATGGCAACCCGCTGGCGCTGCCCGCCCGAAAGCGCCGATCCGCGCGGCCCGGCTTGGGATTCAATCCCATCGGAAAGCTTGGGTAAAAAGTCGGCGACATGGGCAGCAACAAGCGCTTCTTCAAGCTGGGCGTCGCTTGCCTGAGTGCCCATCAAAACATTGTCGCGCAGCGTGTCGTCAAACATCAACGCATCTTGCGTGACGACCGAAAACAACCCGCGTAAATCTTCCAATGCAAGCGCCTCGACCGGGGTTTCGCCAATCAAAACCGCCCCGCTAGAGGCATCCGCCAATCGGGTCAACAGGCGAAACACCGTGCTTTTGCCCGCGCCGGATGCGCCAACAAGGGCTGTGGTTTTTCCCGGTTCTGCATGAAAGCTCGCGCCGCGCAAAACCGGCAAATCCCCATAGGAAAACGAAACATTCTCAAGCGTCACACCTGCATCGCGCGGCGCGACAGGCAGGGCAATCGGCGCTTGGGGCGAGGTGATCGTTGGGCGCTCTTCAAAGACCGCAAAGACCCGCTCAAAGCTTGAAAGCGCCGCCTGCCAAACACCTGAAACATTGCCGATCCTGCGCAAAGGCTCAAAAATAAGGGCCATTGCCGTAAAAAACGACATGAATTCGCCAACCGTTTTGGTGCCCTCAACGATCTGCGTGCCGCCATAATAAAACACGCCCATAAAGCCGAGCCCGGCGACAATATCCATCAGCGCCGGAATGCCAGCCTGGCCAGTTTCCGATTTGATCTGCGCGCTGACAAAGCCGTTGATCTCGGCGCCAAAACGATCCGCTTCGCGCGTTTCTGTGCTGGCGAGTTTGATCGTATCCGCGCCGTGAAATATCTCATCGAGCCTTGTGGCGATCCGGGCGGCGGCGGCGCGCGCTGTGCGGGTGGTCGCGCGCACCCAGCGCTGCAATCCGGTGATCGGCAAGACAAGCAATGGCGCGCCTGCAACGGCCACCAGCGTTAGCTTCCAATCAATGGAAATCGCCACGGCCATCAGTGAAATCAGCGCCACAGAATCGCGCGCCAGTGTTGAAAAGACCTGCGACCAAATGGAAGAGGCCGCGCCTGTATCGCCGCGTGTGCGTTCGATCAATGTGCCGGGCGAATTGGCCTGAAAGAAGCCGCTATCAAGGGTCAACATATGGGCTACAAGATCGCGCTGCATATTGGCCGCGATGCGCTGCCCAACAGAGGCCATCAGAACCCGCTGGCCAAATCCGGCCACAGCCCGCAGCACAAAGACGCCCATAACCGCCGCCGAAACCCAGAAAATCGCGCCCTTATTGGCCGCAACCAAGACATCATCAAACACCGGTTTGATCATATAGCTCAGCGCGCCATACATCCCGCCTTCAAGCGCCATAAGCACAACCGCAACCGCCACAATCCATGTGTAGCGGCGCATATAGCTGCGCCAAAGCCAGATCGTTATCCGGCGGGCATCCCCTTTTTGGGCCGGGGGCATATCACCTTGCGCATCTGCCATTAGGCCCACCCAATTCGCGGCTTAAAGCTGGCAGAAAGCGCATCGCGATCAAATTCGGTCTCAAGCCAATCGCGAATTGATATGCCGCTTTTGGCATGTGCGGCGGCAAAGATACGCATGAAGTGATCCAAAATGCCGGTCTTGGTGCTTTTGAGGTGAACATATTTCAGCCCAAGCATATCGGCGGCCTCTTGTGGGCTGCGCCCCTCGACATGCAGCAGATAAAGCGCCGAAGCGAGCCCGGCGCGATCTGCACCAGATTTGCAATGGATCACAAAGGGTTTTTCGATCGTATCGAAATAATCCAACAGCTTTAGAAAAAGCTCTTTATGGACCAAAGAACGCGCCGACATTGGATGATCAATCAGCGTCATGCCCAGCTCTTCGCAGGCCTGTTTCTCAAGCTGATAGGCCGCAGACCCGTTGGATCCGCGCAGATTGAGCACGGTGCGAATGCCCATGCTGTGCATCTTGCGCAACCGCTTTGGCGAGGGCTGATTTGAGCGATAAACCCCTGGCGCGATCTCAAAGAAATTCGTCCAAACGATCCGCAAAAACGCGTGATCCACCAGATGGAAATGGACATAGGCGCGTAATTTTTGCCCAAAGGTGCGGATCGGATCGCCAGAGCGAAACCAAAGCTGCCGTGCGCGCGAAGAAATAGGATGGGTCATTCAGGCTTTCTGGCTCATTGGCGAATATTGCACTGATCTAGCGCCTAACGACTGAGCGAGCAAGCGCCCGCTGGAAAGCCTGATGTGTGGGCGCAAAGCCGCAATGACAAGAGGCGGCGCAATCAAAAGCGGCGCAGGCCAAGGATAGTTGCGCAAATACCGCCCCGCGTTATTGACCTGCGCCGTGCCGCCGCCTAGCTCTTGATACATTGCAAATCCAATTCAAGAGGCCCTCATGGCACAAGATACAGGCCGGCATTATCTGGCCATCCCCGGCCCCTCGGTGATGCCCGATAAAGTGCTGCAAGCGATGCATCAGCCAGCGCCCAATATCTATACCGGTGCGCTTTTGGATCTGACCCGCTCGCTCGTCCCCGATCTCAACAAGATCGCGCGCGGTTCTGGCCATGTTGCGATGTATATCGCCAATGGCCATGCCATGTGGGAAGCGGCGCTGTGCAATGTGCTGAGCCGCGGCGATAAGGTGCTGTGTTTGGCGACAGGGCGCTTTGGCATTGGCTGGGGGGAAGTGGCGCGCGCGCTTGGGGCATCGGTCGATATGCTAAGCTTTGGCACCGCCGCAACCTATGATCCCGAGCAGGTCGAGGCCGCACTGAAAGCTGATAAAGCGCATGAAATCAAAGCGGTACTGGTCACGCATGTGGATACAGCCGTTTCTGTGCGCAACGATATAGCGGCGCTTCGGGCGCTGCTGGATCGCACAGGCCATCCGGCTTTGCTGATGGTTGATGCGGTTGCCTCATTGGCCTGCGAAGTGTTTGAGATGGATGAATGGGGCGTCGATGTGATGATCGCGGCCAGCCAAAAAGGCCTGATGACGCCGCCGGGCATGGGCTTTGTCTTCTTTTCCGAAAAAGCGCGGCGTGCTGGCGCGCAGGCCAATATGCGCACGCCTTATTGGGATTGGCGCGGCCGCTCAGAGCCCGTTGAGCTCTATCAATTCTTCAACGGAACCGCGCCAACCCATCATCTTTTCGGGCTGCGCTGCGCGGTTGATATGCTGCTTGAGGAAGGGATCGAAGCCGTCTGGGCGCGCCACGCCAAATTCGCCCGCGCCTATTGGGCCGCATTTGAAGCATGGGGGCAGGGCGGCGCGCTTGCGATGAACATTGCCGATGAAAGCCTGCGATCTCATGCGGTTACGGCGCTTTCATTGGAGGCGCCCCAAGGCACGGCTCTGCGCGATTGGCTCAGCGAAAACGCAGGCGTGACGCTTGGGATCGGGCTTGGCATGGCCCCGCCCGGCGATCCTGCCGCGCATGGTTTTTTCCGCGTCGGCCATATGGGGCATATGAATATTCAGATGATTTTGGGCGTGATCGGCGCGATGGATACCGGGCTCAAAGCGCTTGGCGTGGCGCATGGCGCGGGCGCGGTTGAGGCGGCGGCAAAACGCCTCGCTGCGCGCTAGATCCGCGCGGCTTTCAACGCCTCAGGCAAACGCGCCGCGAGCAGATCAAGATGCGCCGGCCTCCCGGCAGAAATCCGAATGCAGCGATCTTGCGGCGCCATAAACGGCATCCGAATAAAGATATCCCGCGCGCCCAGCTCGGCCACAATCCGGCGGGAAAAATCGCCATCCGCCCCGCAATCAATCGTGACGAAATTCGTTGCCGACGGCAGCGGAACAAGCCCATTGTCGCGCGCAATATCCGCAATGCGCGCCTTGGATTGTGCAACCTTCTCAATCACTTGGCGCAGATAATCCTGATCCTTTAGCGCGGCCATTGCCCCCGCCTGTGAAATCCGCCCCATGCCAAAATGATTGCGAATTTTATCAAAGGCGCTCACCAGCCCGCGCGCCGCAATCCCATAACCAACCCGCGCGCCCGCCATCCCGTAGGCTTTGGAAAACGTACGAAACCGGATCACGCGCGGATCATCCGGATCAATGCGCGGGGCCGTGCCCTCAGGCGCAAATTCAATGTAAGCCTCATCCAAAATCAGCAAACAGCCCGGTGGAACCGCCTCGACCATTGCCTCAATCACATCGGCTGAATGCACCGATCCCATCGGATTGTCTGGATTGGCGATATACAAAAGCTTTGCCCCGCATGCCGCCGCCCGTTCAACAAGTCCGCGCGCATCCTCAGCATCCCCAACATAAGGAACCGCCTCAATCACGCCGCCATAGCCAAGCACATGATAATTAAAAGTCGGATAGCCGCCCGCAGAGGTCACAATCCGATCACCCGGCTCAATCAGCAGTCGCACCAACTGCCCCAAAAGCCCATCAATCCCCTCGCCAATCACGATATTCTCAGCCGCGATCCCATGATGCGCCGCCAGCCCCGCGCGCAAATCAGCGCTCGCGCTATCGCCATATTTCCAAACGTCTTTTGCCGCTTCTGCCATGGCCGCAATCGCCCGGGGCGAGGGGCCAAAAACATTCTCATTCGCCCCAAGCCGGGCGGCAAATTCAGCGCCGCGCGCACGTTCCGCCACCTCCGGCCCAACAAAGGGAACAGCAGCAGGGAGCGAGGCGATCAGCGGGGTGTAGCGCGGTGTATCCATCGCCAAACATTGCCTCGCCGCGGCGCACAGATCAATCGCGTTTCGTACCGCTACGTCAAAACACCATCCCCTAGGCGCGCCGCTCGCCGCTCGCTAAGCTGCCCCAAACCGGGAGGAACCAAAGCATGAGCCCTATCAGCCTGACAATCGAAAATCACATCGCCGATCTTGCCCTCAATCGCCCCGATAAGCGCAACGCGGTCAGCTATAAAATGGTCGATGCGCTGATCGAAGCGGTCGCCAAAATTGATGCATCAGACGCACGCGTCGTGGTGCTGCGCGGCGCGGGGGCGGGCTTTTGCGCAGGCATGGACATCGCCAACTTCCAAAAATTCCAAACCGATGATGTGGCGACCCGCACCGCGCGCATCATGAAGCGCTCCCATACGGATGCAAACCCCATGCAAGAATTCGCGCTCTGCCTGCGCCGCTGCCGCGTTCCGGTGATCGCCGCGCTGCATGGCATGGCCTTTGGCGCTGGGTTTCAGCTCGCGCTTGGCGCCGATATCCGCATCGCGGCGCCCGATTGCAAAATGTCGATCATGGAGCTGAAATGGGGCCTCGTGCCCGATATGGGCGGCATGGTGATCCTGCCGCGCCTCACCCGCTCCGATGTGATCCGCCGCCTCACCTTCACCGCCGATATCTTTGACGCCACACAGATGGAGCGCTGGGGCCTTGTCACCGAAATCAGCGATGATCCTCTCACAGCTGCGCGTGATCTCGCCGCCAAAATCGCCTCCAAAAGCCCCTCCGCCGTTGAGGCCGGCAAACGCCTCATCGAGGTCGCTGAAACCAAGGACCGCGCCACCGTTCTATTGGAGGAAAGCCGCGAGCAATGCGAACTGATCGGCAATCCACACCAAAAAGAAACGGTCGTCGCCTATATGGAGAAACGTGCGCCCGATTTTAGCTAATCTTGAAAACGCCCGGCAAAACCCCATATCTAGTGTCGTTTCGACAGTAGGAGGGCCAAATATGCCCCAGTTTTCCCGCCGAGCGTTTCTTGCCACCGCCGCCGCCGCAAGCACAGCGCGCGCGCTTCCCCCCATCGCGCTTGCACTCAAAGCCGCGCCAACGCGGCGCGTGCTTACGCTTGTGTTTGATAAATCCATCGGCGCAATGCGCGCTATTGATCGGCTCGTCCCCTAAAGATGGCCCCATTCAGGCGCCAATCCGCCTGACTTTTTCTTGGTCCAAATACTCAAAACAAAACGGGCGCAGCCATCGCTACGCCCGTTTCTCTTTCCTTATAACCTAGCAGAAAACGGCTTAGCCAAGCTCGGCCAAACGCGCCAATGCCGCCTGAAGAACGGCCTCTTCCTCTTCCAAAGCGGCCATTTTCTCGCGGCTCTCGGCAACAACCTCATCAGGCGCTGAGGCCACAAATTTGGGGTTGTTCAGCCGCCCGCGCAAGCCGCCAAGCTCTTTCATCAACTTGCCGATATTCTTCTCAAGTCGGGCCTTTTCTTCATCCAGATCAATGATATCCGCAATCGGCAGGCCAAAGGTCGCGCCCTCAGCGGCAATCGTGATCGCCCCTTTGGGTATCACAGGCGCATCGGCCACGCTATCAAGGCGCGCAAGGCGCATGATCAGCGCTTCATTGTTTTCCCAAGCGGTCTTGCCCGGCCCATCAATCTCGATGCGCAGCAGCGGGATTTTCAGCCCTGCAGGCACATGCATCTGCGCGCGGGCAGAGCGGATTGCCTCGATCAAACCGATCACCCAATTCATCTCGCGATCCGCCTCCGGATCGACCAGATCAGCGGCTGTATATACAGGCCATTCCGCGTGGATCAAAGGGGTGGCGCGCGAAGCGGCGGTGGTTTCCCAAAGCTCTTCGGTGATGAAAGGCATGATCGGGTGCATCAGGATCAGGCATTGATCCAAAACCCAGCCCATCGTTTCTTGGGTCTCGCGGCGCATCGGGTTTTCATCCAAGATCAGCGGCTTGGAAAACTCAACATACCAATCGCAGAACTTGCCCCAAACGAAAGAATAGAGCGCGCCAGCGGCATCATTAAAACGATACGCCTCAAGCGCTGCATCAACCTCTTCGCGAACCTTGGCAACCTCGCCAATGATCCAGCGATTGAGCGTGGCTTTGGGGGCAGGGCGCGCATCGGTGCGGACTTCAAAAACCTCGTTCATCTCAGCAAAACGGGAAGCATTCCAAAGCTTTGTGCCAAAATTACGCGCGCCTTGAACATTGTCTTTCGACAGTTTCAAAACGCCGCCCAAAGCGGCCATTCGCGCATTGGCAAAGCGCAGAGCATCCGCGCCGTATTCATCGATTTGCTCTAGCGGATCAATCACATTGCCGGTGGTTTTGCTCATCTTCTTGCCCTTCTCGTCGCGCACGAGCTGGTGAAGATAGACCGTATCAAACGGGATTTGATCAACGACAGCGAGCTGCATCATCATCATCCGCGCAACCCAGAAAAACAGAATATCCGAGCCAGTAATCAACGTCGATGTCGGGAAATAGCGCGCGAGCTCGTCGGTTTCGTCGGGCCAGCCAAGCGTGCCGATGGGCCAAAGGCCAGAGGAGAACCACGTATCCAAAACATCCGCATCGCGCCACACAGGATAGACCAAAACAGTCGGGTCTTGGCTGACGTTATATTGCGCCAATGAAGCCGCGAGGCGCTCCATCGCTTCTTGCTTATCGGCCACTTCAATGATCGCCGCCGCGCTCAGCGGATTGGGGATATCCTCATTGTCGCGCCGGAAGGCATCAATCACCCCTTCAAAATCCTCGGCGCAATGCATCACATCATTCGGATGCAGCATCCCGCCATCGGTCAGCAGGCCCAAAAGCTCGATCTCATCGAGATCCCCATCGGCATTCAGATCGCGATCCGAGCCCAGATTAAGCCCATACCAAACCGGGATTTGGTGGCCCCACCAAAGCTGGCGCGAAATGCACCAAGGCTCGATATTCTCAAGCCAGTGGAAATACACTTTGCGATCGCTTTCGGGCAGAATGCGCGTCTCGCCCGAGCGCACCGCTTCAAGCGCAGGTTCAACGATCTGCGCGGTATCAACAAACCACTGATCCGTTAGCATCGGCTCGATCACGACCTTGGAGCGATCGCCAAAGGGCTGCATGATTTTCTTATCTTCGACATAGGGGATCAGATCGCCCGCATCGGTTTCAACCATCACAGCGAGGCCTTGAGCATTGATATCGGCGATCACCGCCTCGCGCGCTTCAAAGCGATCCATGCCGCGGTATTTCTCGGGTACGAGGTTATCCTCGGCCTCATCCGCGCGCATCGCACCGCGCGTGTCCATAAGCGCATAAAGCGGAATATCGTTGCGCGTTGCCACGCCGTAATCATTGAAATCATGCGCGCCGGTGATCTTCACCGCGCCAGAGCCAAAATCAGGATCGGGATACTCATCCGTAATGATCGGGATCAGGCGGTCACAGAGCGGCAGATGGACCTTTTTGCCAACAATCGGCGCATAGCGCGTATCAGACGGGTGAACCGCAACCGCCCCATCGCCAAGCATCGTTTCGGGGCGGGTCGTTGCGATAGAGATGTAATCGCGCGTCTCGCGCAGGGTCACATTGCCGTCTTCGTCTTTCTCGACATATTCATATGTCTCGCCATCCGCGAGCGTATATTTGAAGTGCCACATATGGCCGTCGATCTCGATGTTTTCGACCTCAAGATCGGAAATCGCGGTCTCAAAATGCGGATCCCAATTGACCAAGCGCTTGCCGCGATAGATCAGCCCTTTGGCATACATCTCAACAAAAACTTTAAGCACAGCTTTTTGGAAATTTGCGTCCATCGTGAAGGCGTTGCGATCCCAATCACAAGAGGCCCCAAGCCGCTTGAGCTGGTTGATGATCGTCCCGCCGCTCTCTTCTTTCCACTCCCAGACTTTTTCAAGAAAAGCCTCGCGGCCCATCTCGGCGCGGCTGGGCTGCTGATCAGCGGCAAGCTTGCGCTCAACCACCATTTGGGTTGCAATGCCGGCGTGATCCTGGCCAGGCTGCCAAAGGGTATCGTGCCCCTGCATCCGGTGCCAGCGGACCAAAATATCCTGCAACGTGTTGTTAAATGCATGCCCCATATGCAGCGAGCCGGTCACATTGGGGGGCGGGATCATCACCGAAAAAGATGGCGCGCCCTCTTTCGCATTTGCGCCGGCTTTAAAGCGGCCCTCGGCCTCCCATTTGGCATAGATGCGGGCCTCTGCGGTCGCGGCGTCGAAAGTTTTTTCCATCGGCATGGCTGTTTGATCCGTCTTTATTGTTGGCTTGGCGGGTATATTTGCGCCTTTGCTCTGGCTTATCCAAAAGCGGCGCAAAGGGAAAGGGCACAGGCGCGCGCGATCTGTCGCGACTGTGCAAATTTGCGCAGCCTAAGCTCTGGACACTCCGCCCTCACGGGCTAATGTTTGCCCTAACACCCGACAGGCATTTGAAAAGGACCGCATCATGGAAAAATTTGGCAAGAGCCAGCCGGTGACACGGCGCGAGGATGTGCGGTTTTTGGTCGGCACGGGCGGTTATGTGGATGATGTGGCGCCCAAAGATGCGCTGCACGGCATTATGTTTCGCGCGCCCGTGGCCCATGCTGAAATCACCGCGCTTGATCTGGACGAGGCGCGCGCCATGCCCGGCATCCATGCGATCCTGACGATTGAGGATCTCAAGGCCGCGGGTCTGGATACAACGATGAAGGCCGTCACAGTCAAGAACCGCGATGGCACCATGGGCGCCGCCCCGATCCGCCCGATTTTGGCCGATGGCCGTGTGCGCCATGTGGGTGAGCCGATCGCGCTTATTGTGGCTGATACGATCGCTCAGGGCAAAGATGCGGGCGAAATGATCGGCTTTGAATATGATGAGTTGCCCGTGCACACAGGGCTGAAACTGGGCGGCGTGGCGATCCATGCAGAGGCGCCCGAAAACCTTGCCTATGATTATGGGCTTGGCGATGAAGAGGGCACGAAAGCCGCCTTTGCCGCCGCCGCCCATACAGTCAAATACGAAATCGGCGACAACCGCATCATCGTCAATGCGATGGAGCCGCGCGGCTGTTTTGCTGAATGGTCCGATGATGGCCGCGTGCATCTTTGCTTTAACGGGCAGGGCGTTTGGGGGATGAAGGCCGATCTTGCCCGCGTCTTTGGGCTTGATGTTGAACAGGTGCGGGTGAGCCACCCGGATGTTGGCGGCGGCTTTGGGATGAAGGCCGCGCCTTACCCTGAATATTTCGCCTGTGCGCAGGCCGCGCGCCTTCTTGGCCGCCCTGTGCGCTGGATGTCAGAGCGCACCGAAGCGATGCTTTCGGATCACGCGGGCCGCGATCTGACCTCAACTTGCGAATTGGCCTTTGATGCGGATTACAAGATCACCGGCTACCGGGTGAATACGATCTCAAACCTGGGCGCTTATAACTCAAACTTCGGCCAGCCGATCCAGAGCTTTCTTTTCGCGCGCGTCCTCATGGGCACTTATGATTGCCAAAACACATGGCTCGGCGTGAAGGGCATCTATACCAACACGACCCAAGTTGATGCCTATCGCGGCGCGGGCCGCCCCGAGGCGATCTATGCGCTTGAGCGGACAATGGATTACGCCGCGCGCGAACTTGGCATTGATCCATGGGAGCTGCGCCGCCGTAATTTCATCAAGCCCGAACAATTCCCCTATAAAACCGCCACGGATGAAATCTATGACGTTGGCGAATTTGATCGTGTGCTGACGCGGGCGCAAACCGAGGCCGATATCGCAGGCTTTGCCGCCCGCAAATCCGCCTCGGCCAGCAAAGGCAAGCTGCGCGGCATCGGGCTTTGCTATTACATCGAGAGTATCCTTGGCGATGCCAATGAAACAGCCCATGTTGAATTTCGCGAGGATGGCGGGGTTAATCTTTATGTTGGCACGCAGAGCAACGGGCAGGGGCATGAGACGGTTTATGCGCAGTTCTTGAGCGATCAAACCGGCATCCCGGCCCATATGATCGATGTGATCCAAGGCGATAGCGATCTGATCCCAACGGGCGGCGGCACCGGCGGCTCGCGCTCTGTTACGACCCAGAATAACGCGACCTTGGCGACCTCTTCGGTGCTGCTTGAGGCCTATAGCGAATTTCTGGCCGAGGCGAATAACGTTAAGCGCGAAGAGGTCTCTTTTGATGATGAGCACTTTCGCATTGAAGGCTCAAACGCTACGCCAAGCGTGCTCGATGTCGCCGCTATGGCGCGCGAAAAATCCCGCGATGATCTGCTGAGCTTTCGCGAAAGCGCCAAGCTTCCGGCCCGCAGCTTTCCCAATGGCGCCCATGTGGCCGAGATCGAGATCGATCCAGAAACCGGCAAAACCGATGTGGTTAAATACACTGTCGTGGATGATTTCGGCAATCTGATCAATCCGCTTCTGGCCGAGGGGCAGGTGCATGGCGGGGTTGCCCAAGGGCTTGGCCAAGCGATCACCGAACAGACGGTTTTTGACGAAGATGGCCAATTGCTAAGCGCGACTTTCATGGATTACGGAATGCCGCGCGCCGACGATATGCCATGGGTGAAATTTGTAGCCGAGCCTGTGCCCTCAACGGCCAATGCGATGGGGATGAAGGGCTGCGGCGAAGCAGGGACCGTGGGCGCGCTTGCGGCCGTTGCCAATGCAGCACTTGATGCGATGTGGGAAAGCGGTGTTCGCGAGGCGGATATGCCCTTCACGCCGTCGCGCGTTTGGGCGATGCTGGAAGCGGCGCGCGCCTCAAAGGGCTGATCCTTCATGGCAAGGCGCAGCCGCATTTGGAGACTTCTGGGTCTCAAAACGACCCAGATCAACAGCGCCCCACCAAAGCGGCGCGGCCCCATTGATCATGTGATCATCATCGACGGAACCATGTCTACCCTGCGCTATGGGTATGAAACCAACGCCGGGCAAACCTTTCGTATTCTGCGCGCCGCGCGTGCGCTGGGCGGAACGTCACTGCACTATGAAGCCGGGGTACAATGGACAGGCTGGCGCGATGCGTTCAATGTTATTGAAGGGCGCGGGATCAATCGCCAGATCCGGCGCTGCTACGGGGTTTTGGCCTCGCGTTATCGCCCCGGCGATCGGATATTTCTCTTTGGCTATTCGCGCGGGGCTTATGGGGTCCGCTCTTTGGCGGGATTGATTGATCGGGTCGGATTGCTGCGCCATGATGAGGCGACCGAAGCCAATATCCGCGATGCTTACCGCCTTTATGAAAGCGGGGTGCAGAAATCCGCCCAGGCCTTTGCGCGCATCCACTGCCATGGCAATATCCATGTTGAGATGATCGGGGTTTGGGATACGGTCAAGGCGCTGGGCCTGCGCGCGCCGATTGTCTGGCGCTTTACCGAAACCAAACACCGGTTTCACAATCATCAATTGGGCCATTCCGTGCGCCATGGCTATCACGCGCTCGCGGCGGATGAAAATCGCCTTGCCTATGCGCCGGTGCTTTGGCGCACCGATAAGGATTGGCCGGGCGAGGATTTGCAACAGATATGGTTTCGCGGCACCCATGGCGATATCGGCGGCCAGCTCGATGGGTTTCACCGCGCCCGCCCGCTGGCCAATATTCCGCTTGTCTGGATGCTTGAGAATGCACAAGGCCTAGGGCTAAAACTGCCGCCCGATTGGCGCGATAGCTTTCCCTGCGATCCGCGGGCGCCTTCAATTGGCGGCTGGCGCGGGATCGCAAAACTGTTCTGGTCGCGCAAGAAACGGGTGATCGGCGCCGATCCCTCAGAGGCGCGCCACCCAAGCATGGACTCGCCTTAGCGCATCTTCATGATGATGCAAGTGGTTGATCCTGTTGCATAAAGTCTGCCATCCTCAACGCCGCGCAGCTCGCCCACAGCGATGCCGGTTGAGCGCCCCGAATGCTGCAAAACCCCAATCGCATCCACCTCAACCCCAACCGGGATCGAGCGGATGATATTCACCTTATACTCAAGCGTCGTATAAACAGAGCCGCGCGGAACGGCTGTCATCACAGCGCAGGCCATGCAGCTATCAAGCAAGGTTCCATACCAGCCGCCATGCACCGTTCCCATCGGATTGGTGAACTCAAACGTCGGTGCGCCACGAAACACAACACGCCCCTCAGAGACCTCATGCAGCGTGTAATTCATCTGATTTGAAATGGGCGGGCCGGGGTATTTGCCCGCAAGCATGCCCTGCATTGTCTCAAGCCCTGATAGGCTGAGCGCCTCATCTTGGCTAAGAAGATCGGCGGGCGATTGGGCGATTTTGCGGGCCATGCGGGGCATCCTTTTCAAATGTCCCCGCAGCCTAGCCCGCTCTTTCGCCGCGTCAATTCGCCTTAAGCGACCTTTTCAAGTGACGTTGCGGGAGTGATCCCAAGCGCATGCACAACATCGCGCGTCAGCTGCGGCTTGTTGAGCGTATAGAAGTGCAAATCCTCTACCCCGCCCTCAACCAATTCTGAGCAAAGCTCGGTGCACATGGAGGTTGCCAGCAGATCATGGCGATCATCGCGGATCGCCGCTTCAAAAGCATCAGAGACCCAGGCCGGAATGCTTGTGCCGCAGCGCTGGGCGAAATTCTTGGTGCCCTTCCAATTCTCAATCGGCAGAATGCCCGGAATGATCGGGGCGGTGATGCCCGCCTTTTCGCAGCGATCACGAAAGCGGAAAAATGTATCCGCCTCAAAGAAGAACTGCGTGATCGCCGAACTCGCGCCCGCATCAATCTTGCGCTTAAGGAAATCAACGTCGGCATCCGCACTTGCAGCCTCGGGATGGGGATCAGGATAAGCGCCAACGCGGATGTTGAATTTGCCCTTTTCGGCCAAAGCCTCGATCAATTCAACCGAGCTGGCGAAGCCATCGGGATGGGCCGAAAAACCGCCAGCACCCTTGGGCGGATCGCCGCGAAGGGCCACGATTTCTGTGACCCCATCCGCCGCATAAGCGTCAGCAATCGCCAGCGTTTCTTCGCGGGTCGCATCAACGCAAGTAAGGTGCGCAGCAACATTCAGCCCGTAATTCTTGTGAATCGTCGAGACGGCTTCATGGGTCAATTTGCGGGTCGTGCCACCGGCGCCGTAAGTGACAGAAACAAAGCCGGGCGCCAACGGGGCCAGCGTTTGAACAGTATCCCACAGCCGGAAAGAGGCCTGCAAAGATTGCGGCGGGAAAAATTCAAACGAAATGCGTGGTGCTTGGGCCATGGTGATTCCTCGGGTTTTCTGAGCCTCTTGTCTCATACCGCGCGATGTGAGACAAATTCATAAAACTCATGAAGATAATGAAGTACATTCACTATGCATCTCGAATTTCGCCATCTGCGCACGATAAAAGCGATCCATGAAGCGGGCGGGCTCGCGCGCGCTGCGGATCAACTCAACATAACACAGTCTGCCCTCTCGCACCAAGTCAAAGGCTTGGAGGATCAAGCCGGGGTCGAACTTTTTGTGCGCCGCTCTAAGCCGCTGAAGCTTTCGCCTGCGGGGATGCGCCTGCTTGCGCTGGCCGAAGAGGTGCTGCCCAAAGTCGCGGCATTAGAGGATGAATTTACCGGGCTGCAATCGGGCAAAACGGGGCGGATGCATATCGCGATTGAATGCCACGCCTGTTTTGAATGGCTTCTGCCCGTGCTTGAGGAGTTTCGCAAAGCCTGGCCCGATGTGGATGTTGATATCCGCCCAGGCCTTGCCTTTGGCGCGCTGCCTGCTTTGCAAAAAGAAGAGGTCGACCTTGTTATTTCCTCCGATCCAGAGGAAATCAGCGGCGTCGAGTTTTCGCCGCTGTTTGATTATTCGCCGGTTTTCGTTGCGTCCTCTGCGCATCCGCTTGCGCAAAAGAAATTCATCGAGGCCGAGGATTTTCGCGCCGAGACATTGATCACCTATCCGGTTGATCGCGCCCGCCTTGATATTTTCTCGCAACTGCTCACGCCGGCCAAGGTCGAGCCGAAAGCGATCCGCCAAGTTGAGCTCACAGCTGTGATCCTGCTGCTGGTCGCCTCAAATCGTGGCGTGGCGGTTCTTCCGGATTGGGTCGTGCGGGAGGTAAAATATCACTCGGACTACGTCACCCGCCCGATTACCGAAAAAGGCCTCACCCGGCGCCTTTATGGCGCGATCCGCTCGGATGATGCTGCAAAGCCCTATATGTCGCATCTTCTGCGCCTTGCGCGCACCGAGCCGGTCAAACTCCAGCGCGACAAAGCCTAAAACCTTCCCAATTCGGCGCGCCGCAAGGGGTTGGCACCAGCCAAACTTGGGCGTATACGCGCCCATCGTAACCAAAGGAGCCGGGCCATGCAGGGCAGCGCAAATATCAATGTGATGATTAAAGCCGCGCGTAAAGCGGGCCGCAGCTTGGCAAAGGATTTCCGCGAAGTCGAAAATCTTCAGGTGTCGATGAAAGGCGCGGGCGATTTCGTTTCGCGCGCCGATATCGCCGCCGAGCAGATGATCCGCGAAGAGCTAACCGAGGCGCGCCCCAACTATGGCTGGTGCGGCGAAGAAAGCGAAGACGTGGCCGGCACCGACCCAACGCGCCGCTGGATCGTTGACCCGCTCGACGGCACGACGAATTTCCTCCACGGCTTGCCGCATTTTGCCGTCTCCATCGCGCTTGAGCATAAGGGCGAAATCGTTGCGGGCGTGATCTATGACCCATCCAAGGACGAGCTGTTCTGGGCCGAAAAAGGCGCGGGCGCTTGGATGAACGAAAGCCGCATGCGCGTTTCTGGCCGCCATAAAATGATCGAGTCGATCTTTGCCACGGGCCTGCCATTTGCCGGCCGCTCTGATCTGCCCGATACGTTGCAAGATCTTGCGCGCATCCTGCCAACTTGCGCCGGTGTGCGCCGCTTTGGCTCTGCGGCGCTTGATTTGGCCTATGTGGCCGCCGGGCGCTATGATGGCTTTTGGGAGCGCAAACTGAACGCTTGGGATATGGCCGCGGGCCTGTTGATCGTGCGCGAAGCGGGGGGCTTTGTTGAGCCGCTTAAGCCGGGCGGCAATATCTTGGCCGATGGCGAAGTGATTTGCGCCAATGAAGCGATCTTTAGCAGCTTTGCAAAAGTCATTCGCAGCTGATCGCTCAACATTAACTAAAATTGTATCCTATTGTCGCCAGAACAGCGCCGAAACACGTTATAATTCAGGCGAAAGGCCATATTTCCGCCCTTTTCGATTGTTACAAATGAGCAATCAAGATGGAGGCCAAAGTGGCAAAACTATTTAACACCCTGCGCAATTCGCGCTTCTTTTCCGATCAAAGCGGTGCAGTAACCGTTGATTGGATCGTTCTAACGGCTGCGGTCGTTGGTCTTGGCATTTCTGTCATCATGACCGCCAGCGGCGGGACAACAGGCCTTGCCCAAACCATTGACGATGGCATTGTTGCCGTTCAAGTCACCACCAATTAATCGTTGCGATCACTTGGATGGTTGATGCCATCCACCCATGGGACCTCTCCAATATCAACAGGGTTCACCCCCTCGATAGCCGCGAGATTAATCCCATATTCTTCCGGGTTTGAGCGCCTCTGATGATGCGTGTAAATCCCACAGGTCGAACAAAAGTAATGTTTGGCCGTACGAGTTCCCCAAGTATACAGCGTTAGATTTTCAGCCCCCCGCAGGATTTCAACATCCTTAAGCGGCGCCGAAACAGCTATGGCCCCCCTGCGCGCGCAATATGAGCATGTGCAGCGCCGGGCTGTGGCCAATCCATCGCTGAGCCGCACCCGCAGCTCAACCGCACCGCAATGGCAAGTGACCTTCACCGGCTCGCGCATTGCCTGCCCTCCATTTCATTCAAATTTGCCCAAGCATAAGCCACAGCGGCACTTTACACCAAGGGCCAAAAAGCTATGGTCTGCGCAGATCGCCGCTTGGCGCAAATCGCCGGATGCGGGCGTGATGGAATGGTAGACATACCAGACTTAAAATCTGTTGGGCCTTGTGCCCGTGTGGGTTCGAGTCCCACCGCCCGCACCACATATCATTGAAATCCCCACCGCGCGTTGAACGCCGTGGATCGGTTTTTGCTAAGGCGTTGCGCTGCTGGGGCGATTACCACGGGCTAGCGTTCAATCCGCCCGGCCATAATCGCAATCGCTTTTTGATAAACGCCCGCCGCATTCCATGCTTGGATCACGCGAAAATTCGGCTGGCCTTCTTGAAAGCCTTGCCCCGGTTTCCAGCCCTTCTGGCGCAGAAAATTCGCCGTCGAGGCAAGCGCATCCGATTGCGTTGTCAGATCAATGCGCCCGTTGCCATCGCCATCAACACCATATTTCAAAACATTGCCGGTGAGAAATTGCGTATGGCCAACCTCACCATGCATCGCGCCTTTGGTCGCCGGCGAAAGATGCCCCTTATCGACCAGCTTCAGCGCGCCGATAAGATGGCCGGTGAAAAACTCCGAGCGGCGGCAATCATAGCTTAACGTCGCCACAGCCGAGAGCACATTCGCATCCCCCATAAAGCGGCCAAAGCCTGTCTCCATCCCGTGGATCGCAACGATAACCCCGGCCGGAACGCCGTATTGCTTCTCTAAAGAGGCATAAAACGCCGGGTTCTGCGCGATCCGCTTGCGCCCTTGGGCAACAATCGTATCGGCGCCACGCACAGACATGAATTTCTCAAGCGAATATTTGAAGCTCTTTTGATTGCGATCCGCGGCGATGGTGCGGGTGGCATAGGTTGTTTTGGCCAGAGCATCGAGCCCGCGCGCGCCGATCCCTGCGCGTTTGGCCTCGCCTGCGAAATCCGATTTCCATTGGGCAAACCCGCCCGAGGTATTGCCGCAAGTCGCGGCTTGCGCGGCAGGGGCAAAAAGCGCAAGCGCGCCAATGGCCGCCGCAGCAAACAGAGGGCGAATGAAAATTGGCATGGCTGGGGCTCCGCAAATGGACAAACAATAACTGCGCCCAGTTTAGGCGTAGTTTTGTCAGCCGCAAGGGCTGGAATTCATGGCCTGCTCTGGGTTAGTCGCGCTGGCCCGAGAATTTCTCCGCCCAAGCTTCGCGATCCTCATCAGAGATTTTCGCAAACAATACCTCAGGAACGCTGAACGCATGGCCGGGTTTGAGCGCGCTCAGCGCCGCCCGAACATCACCGGGCCAAGCTGTGCCCGCAGCATTCATCGATGTCAGCATCGAGGCGGTCGCATCGGGAATAAACGGCTCTGAAAGCACCGCATAAAGCGGGATCAGATTAAGCGCAAAGCGGATTTGCGCGGCGGCCAGCTCTGGATCTTCCTTGAAGGTCGACCACGGCGCATTCTCTTGCAAATACTCATTCCCAAGCGCCCAGATCGCGCGCAATTCAGAGGCGGATTTGCGCACATCCATTGCCTCCATATGGCCCTCATAGGCGCGAATGCGCGCCTCAAGATCGGCAATAAACGCAGGATCAGCGGCCATATCCGGCCCGCCTTCTGGCAGAGCCTCGCCAAATTTCGAGCGGCAGAATTTTGTTACCCGGCTGATGAAATTGCCCAAAACATCCGCCAAGTCTTTGTTCACGCTGGCTTGGAAATTCTCCCAAGTGAACTCAGAATCCGAGCTTTCCGGCGCATGGCTCAGCAGCCACCAGCGCCAGTAATCCGATGGCAGGATCGACAGCGCCTGATCCATAAACACGCCGCGCCCAAGCGATGTGCTGAACTGGCCGCCATCATAATTGAGGTAGTTAAACGACTTGATGTAATCGACCATCTTCCACGGCTCACCCGAGCCAAGCATCGTGGCAGGAAAGCTAAGTGTATGAAAAGGCACGTTATCTTTGCCCATGAATTGCACATAGCGCACATCATCCGCGCCCTTGTCGGTGCGCCACCAGCGCTCCCAATCTGCTGCCTTAAGCCCGTTGGCCTCGGCCCATTCCGCGCCGGCCGCGATATATTCAATCGGCGCATCAAACCAAACATAGAAGACTTTGCCCTCCATCCCCGGCCAAGGCGCATCGCCCCGCTTTACCGGAACGCCCCATTCCAAATCGCGCGTGATGCCACGGTCGCGCAAACCGTCGCCATCATTGAGCCATTTGCGCGCAATCGAGGTGGTGAGGATCGGCCAATCGGTCTTTTCATCAATCCAAGCATTGAGCTTATCGCGCATCTGGCTTTGCTTGAGAAACAGGTGCTTGGTTTCGCGCACTTCAAGATCCGTGCTACCCGAAATGGCGCTGCGCGGATTGATCAGATCGGTGGGCGAGAGCTGCTTGGTGCATTCCTCGCATTGATCGCCGCGCGCGCGCTCATGGCCGCAATTGGGGCAGGTGCCCTCAATATAGCGATCCGGCAAAAAGCGCCCGTCCGCATTAGAATATACTTGCCGCTCAGAGACTTCCTCAATCAGGCCTGCCTCAAAAAGCTTGCCAGCCAAATGCTGGGTCAGTTCGCGGTTTTGATCCGAGGAAGAGCGCCCGAAATGATCAAAAGAAAGCCGAAACCCGCGCGCAATCTCGCCCTGAACCTCATGCATCTCGGCGCAATATTCATCCACAGGCTTGCCCGCTTTGGCCGCCGCAAGTTCGGCCGGTGTGCCATGCTCATCCGTTGCACAAAGAAACAAAACCTCATGCCCGCGCGCCCGGCAGTAGCGCGCATAAAGATCCGCCGGCAATTGCGAGCCAACAAGATTGCCTAAGTGTTTGATCCCATTGATATAGGGCAGGGCGGAAGTGATGAGCGTGCGTTGCATATGCGCGGCCTTTTTGGGATGTGTCTTTGAATTTGTTTGTGAAATAGCGCCTTTTGGCCGGGCTGGCCAGAGGCGGCGTTGCAAGGGCAGGGCGGCGGCCCCTTGCACGGGCAAACGAGGGGCTGGAACAATGGGCGCGCTCTGATATGACTATGCAAAAGGCAAAATGCCGCAAATTGGGTGGTCGAGTGATGCGCAGAGCAGTTTCAATTCTGATGGTGGCGGGGCTGGCCTTGGGCGCATGCGTGCCCAAAGACAAAGAGAGCCAAGAGCTTGATACCGGGCTTGCGGGCTATAATCCCAAACTTTTCGAGACCCAAAAAGCCGATTGTATCGCGCGCGGCGGGCAGTTTGGGCGCGGCGGGCTTTCGGGCGGATATGTCTGCTTTGAGACGCCGCGCGATGCGGGCAAATCTTGCTCCAAAGCCTCCGATTGCGAAAGCGCTTGCTTGGCGCGCTCGCGCACTTGTTCGCCGATCAAGCCGGTGTTTGGCTGTGTGGATGTGCTGACGCAAAGCGGGCGTCCCTCAACCCTGTGCATAGATTGATGCGCGCCGCTTTCCTGAGCTTGGGGTTGTTTCTGGCGGCCTGTACGGCGCCGCAGATTGGGCCAAGCTACCGCGCGGCGGGGGCGCAAATCTCTTCGGCGGCGGGCTTTGATCCGCTGCGATTTGCGGGCCGTTGGTATGAGGTCGCGGGCTTTCATTCGGGCAATTGCGCGGTTGGTGCGATCACATTTACAGTGCAGAATAGCGGCGAGTTGCTGATCACCGAAGGCCCATGTTCAAGCGCCAAGCCGCGCCAGAGATTGGCCAAAATCAGCGGCCCGGGGCGGCTTTCGCCCATAGATGGCGCTGCGCCGCTTTGGCTGCTGTGGATCGACAGCGGCTATCGCAGCGCCGTGATCGGAACGCCGGATGGCTCCTTTGGCTATATCCTCAACCGAACCCGCAAAATCCCTCAAGATCGTCTCAATGCTGCGCGCGAAGTGCTTGATTTTAATGGATATGATCTGGGCGCTTTGAAGCCCTCGGGCTATTAGAATGGCCGCGCAGATTGCCATCCTTGGGCTTGGGGCGTGCGGCGCGGGATGGGCCGCACGGCTTTGCCTGATGGGGCATGATCTGGCGCTGTTTGATACCGATAGCGGCGCGAGCGGCCGGGTCGAGGCGGCGGTGAGCCGGGCCAAAATCGCCTTGCCCGGCCTTTATGATGCGCCGCTGCCCGCCATGGGCAGGCTGCATTGGCATGAGACGATTTCG
Source organism: Paracoccaceae bacterium (assembly GCA_050633265.1). Lineage (GTDB taxonomy): Bacteria > Pseudomonadota > Alphaproteobacteria > Rhodobacterales > Rhodobacteraceae > JBLHZY01. The sequence goes on from JBOEGE010000002.1 coordinate 48,203, forward strand.
CAAACCGTTGAGCGCGCCGATTGGATCATCGAGGCTCTGCCCGCGCGGCTCGATCTCAAGCGCAAAGCCTTGCAAACGGTGCAAAGCCACTGCCCGGTTGAGGCGGTGATCACATCGGCGGGCGGCTTTCCCCTTGAAGAGATACAAGCCTGCGCAAGCCGACCAGAGCAGGTTATGGGTGCAGAGGCCTCAGATAAAAGCGCGCTGATCCCCTTTGTTGAACTCGCCGCCAATGGGCGCAACACGGCCAGCGCCATCGCCAAAATGACAGCGCTTTTGGAGGGCGCAGGCTTTGTCGTTCAGCGCTCTCAGGGGCTGCAAGCGCGGTTCATGGCGGCCCTAAACGCAGAGATCAAAACCGCCCTAAGCGAGGGCCATGACCAAAGCGAAATCGCCGCCGTTTTGAGCCAAGCCATCGGCCCCGCTTTGGCGGGCCGCGCGGATGATGCGGCCCTCATCGCGATGCTGCGCGCGCGCCGCTCAAGCTACCGCGCCGATACCGGGCCATTACGCAAATTTGAGGCCAAAGCGGCGCAAAGCGATGATCTGCTCAGCGGCCCGGTGAACACGCTGAACATGGCCGTGCCGATGGATTGGACCGATTACAACGGCCATATGACGGAGGCCAAATACCTTGAGGCCTTCGGCTTTGCCACGGATCGCTTTATGGCGCTTGTTGGGGTCGATGCGGCCTATATCGCCAAAAACAATAGCTTTTTTACCGCCGAAACTCATATTCGCCATCTCGATGAGGCCCATATCGGCGCCCCTCTGTCCATCACCACGCTGTGCTTGATCGGGGAGGGCAAGAAGATGTCGCTCTGGCATGAATTGCGCTCTGAGGGGCGGCTTTTGGCCACGGCGGAAAATATGATGATCCATGTAAGCCTTGAAACGCGCCGCGCAATTGCGCCGCTTGATCCTGTGGCCCGGCGGATTGAGGCCGTGGCCGCAGCCCATGCCAAACTCCCGCGCCCAAAAGGCATGGGCCGCGCGATTGGGCAGCGCTGATGGAGATCTGGATCGGCTTTACTCTGGCTGCGGCATTTGCCCAAACCCTGCGTTTCATGCTGCAAAAATCGCTCAAAACTACCCGGCTTTCAACAGCAGGGGCGACTTTTGCGCGCTTTGTCTATTCCGCCCCGCTGGTGGCGCTTGGGGTGCTCGCCTTTAGCGCGCTTTCGGGGCAAGACCTGCCCAAAATCCCGCCGCGTTTCTGGGCCTATGCGCTGAGCGGGGGCTTGGCGCAAATTCTGGCAACCATGTGCGTTGTTTCGCTGTTTGCCCGGCGCAATTTTGCCGTTGGGATCACTTTTAAGAAGACCGAAGTGATGCAAACGGCGCTTTTGGGCTTTGTGATCCTTGGTGAAAGCGTTGCGCCTTTGGGCTGGCTGGCGATTGGGATCGGCTTTGGCGCGGTGCTTTTGCTTTCGCCCATGCCGAAATCAGAGCCGAATGCAGAGCCAGCAACGGGGCCAGCAGCGGGGCCGAATATGGGGCGCGCGCTTGCGCCGGGGGGGCTGCACCTTGGGCGGTTTTTCAACCCCTCCGCCGGGCTTGGGCTGCTTTCAGGGGTGTTTTTTGCGATTTCAGCGGTGGGTTATCGCGGCGCCTCGCTCTCATTAGAAACGGGCGATGTATTGCTCAGCGCGGGCGTCACGCTGGCACTGGTGACCATGAGCCAAACCCTTGCAATGGCGCTTTATTTGGCCGGGTTTGAACGCGGCGAGATGGGCAAAGTTTTCAAAGCCTGGCGCTTGGCTGGGCTGGTTGGGATCGCTTCGATGATCGGCTCATATTGCTGGTTTACGGCCTTTACCCTACAAAACGCGGCCTATGTGAATGCGCTTGGGCAGGTCGAGCTTTTGTTCTCGCTGCTTGCCTCTGTGCTGTTTTTCCGCGAACGGATCAGCAGGCGCGAAATGGCCGGGATCGCGCTTTTGCTGCTCTCGATCCTGATCCTAATCGCGGTACTTTGATTGCGCCTGCGCCCCGAGCCGCGCAAAGATCCGCTCCTCATCCTTATCGTGGAAAAACGGAACCGTTTCCGGCGCGCCGATACTGGGCAGGATCTTGGCAACTTCGGCCAAAACGACCTCGGTGATAAAGGGCAGGTTGAAACTGCGCGCCTCCTCAATGGGGATCCATTGAAGATGGCTCAACTCATCCGAGGCGCGCGAAAAATCATCCAGATCCCCCGCCAAATGCGCCGCATCGGCCAGCAAAAAGCGTGCGTCAAACCGGCGTGGCCGCCCCGGCGGGGTGATGGCGCGAAAGACAAAATGCAGCATATCGGCGGCCGGAACATGGCCCGTTGCAGCAAAATCAACCCAATCCTCGGGCGGCTCAATCTCCCACGCGCCCTTGCGGCCCATGATAAGGCCCGCTTCTTCCCAAAGCTCACGGATGGCCGCCGTGGCCAAGGCATGGGGCAGCGTGTCAAAATCAAGCGGGGCAAGGGCCTCTTCGCCCAAACGGGTGCGGCATGGCTCGGGCATCGGGCGGGCCAACGGCACAGAGCTATCGCCGCGATCAACCGCCCCGCCGGGAAAGACGAATTTATTGGGCATGAAGGCGGCTTTTTCGCCGCGCTGGCCCATCAGGATGCTTGGGCTTGATCCTGCATCGCGCACCAGAATGAGGGTCGCTGCATTGCGAATGGCTGATTTATCGATCATCGCGTTCTTCTCCCAAGAGGGCCGGGAAATCGCTACTTTTCAATGGGTTGGCGCTGATGATCAAAGCCATGCATGCGCTTGGCCCATTGGAACGCAACCGTCATCCCCTTTAGCCTTGGCAAAAGGTATAGCGAAAGCGCGACACATCCAACCGTAAAGACAGTCGCCAAAACAAGCGGATCCGGGCGATAGCGCATAAAGGCCCAAAGCAGCGTTGGCGCAAGCAAATGCCCGACGATCAAAATGGTAAGATACGCCGGCCCGTCATCGGCGCGCGCCGGGCTCAGATCTTCGCTGCAAACCGGGCAAGTATCGCGCAGTTTGAGATAGCCTTTGAGCATCTGCCCGCCCCCGCATGAGGGGCAGCGCCGCCGCCAGCCGCGCAGCAGAGCAGGGCGTATGGGGCGCTCGGGGGGCATGGGCATATCTCGCTTTGGTCTCGTTTGGGTCATAGCGCTAACATAGTGGCGTTGTGGCTTAGGAGAAGGGGGAAGTGGCGCTTGCGGCGCTGTGTCTCGCCCTGTGCGAGAAAAAAGGGCCGCCACCACCCCGAAAAGAAAAGCGCATCGCAAAGGTTTTTCGAATTATCTGCGACGGAACTGCCGGGCCCGCCCGTATACCCCTTAGATCGCCGGGCAAGATGGCCCCGCGACGAGGACGAAACAGGCAAAAGATCCTGTTGAAATAATGGAGTAGTCGACAATGATGAAGAAAACCCTGATTTCCGCACTTGCTTTGGTTGCTGTTCTTGGCACAAGCCTGTCTGCCTCTGCCCGCAATGCAGATGGCGAGGGCCATATGAGGCACTCTGGCGGCATGGGCGGCGAGATCGTTACCAACTTTGAGGCGATTGACACAGACGGCAATGGCGCCCTCTCTGCGGCCGAAATGGAAGCCTATAAGAAGGCCCGTTTTGACGCCGCCGATACCAATGGCGATGGCGCGCTTTCCGCAGAAGAACTCACCGCGCAACATCAAGCAAAACAGGCCGAACGCGCCGCTGAACGCCAAGCCAAGATGATCGAAAAGCACGATAAAGATGGCAGCGGCACCCTCAGCCTTGATGAGATGAGCTCGGATCGTTCGGCCAAGATGTTTGATCGCCTCGACAGCGATGACAATGGCGAGATTTCTAAAGAAGAGCTTGAAAAGGCCAAGGAGCGCTTTGCCAGCCGTCGCGGCGGGCATGGTGGCAAAGGCGGGCATGGTGAATCCCGCGGCCATGGCAACCGCTCAGAGTAACGCTATACTCTGAAATCTGGGGCGGGGCGCAATGTCCCCTTGTGCGCCGCCCCTTGATTGCCTGAACCGCCCAAATCGGATACCGCTCGCTTGCAATGAATATGCCCTTTGATGCCCTTAATGATGTCTCGGATGAAGCGCTCTTGATTGCTTATGGCAACGGAGACAATGAGGCCGCGCGCGCGCTGACACTGCGCCTGACACCGCGCACATTGGGCTATGCGGCGCGGCTTTTGCGCGATCGGGCCGAGGCCGAAGATGTGACCCAAGAGGCGATGCTGCGGCTTTGGAAAATCGCGCCTGATTGGCGCAGTGGCGAGGCGCAGGTCTCGACCTGGCTTTACCGGGTTGTGACCAATCTCTGCACGGACCGGCTGCGCAAAAAGCGCGGGATTGGGCTCGATGAAGCGCCCGAACCCGAGGATGATGCGCCAAGCGTTCAGGCGCAGATGGAGCAAAGCGAGCGTGTCCAAGCGCTTGATCTGGCTTTGGCGCAATTGCCCGAGCGGCAGCGCCAGGCCGTTGTTTTGCGCCATATTGAAGGGCTCTCAAACCCAGAGATTGCGCGGGTGATGGATATTGGGGTTGAGGCGGTCGAAAGCCTGACCGCGCGGGGCAAACGGGCGCTTGCAGGGCTTTTGGCCGGGCGGCGCGAAGAGTTAGGATATGAGCATGGCTGAGAATAAAATCCTTGATGATGCGGCTTTGGACGCGCTGTTTTCAGAAGCGCGCGATGCGCCCTTGATCCCATCGGATGATCTGATGGCGCGGATCATGGGCGATGCGGCGGCGCATCTTCCCCAGAGCGGATTTGAGGCGCCCCGATCTGCGCCGCGCTGGCGTTTGATGCTGGCGGCGATCGGCGGCTGGGGCGCGGCAACCGGGCTTGCCACAGCAACAATGGCCGGTTTGGCCTTTGGTCTGTTCCTGCCCGATACGTTGAGCGATCTGACCACAAGCTATTCAAGCGCTGCGGCCGTAAGCTATGATCTGAGCGATCTAACCCCGAGTTTTTATGACCTGCTGCCCGATGAAAGCTAAGCCGCCCGCAACAGGGGCCAAGCCCCAAATGATGAAGATCAAAGCCCGCAATATCAGCGGCTTACCAAAGACCTGATGAAAAGAGCACATGCAATGAGCGATCCAAAACACCCAAACACCCCGGCCCAAAAAGACGCGCAAAGCAATGCGCCAAAAGCCAAGCCGAACCCCGGGAATTTCCACTGGTCGCGGGTGGTTCTGGCGCTGTCTTTGGGGCTGAACCTGGCCGTTGTTGGGCTTGTTGCAGGCGCGTTCATGGGCAAAGATCGCAACGGCCCGCCGCGCGGATATTCTTCGCGTGATGTGGGCTATGCGCCCTTTATTGCAGCGCTTGATCGCGATGAGCGGCGCGCGCTGGGCGGCGAGTTGCGGCGCGCAGCCCCAAGCCGCGCCCAGGCCCGCAGCGCGCGCCGCGCCAGCTTTGAGCGGATTTTGGAAGCCCTGCGCGCCACCCCTTACGATCCCGCCGCGCTCGAAGCGGCGATAGCGGCCCATCGCGAGGATCTCGCCAACAGCCAGAAGCTCGGCCAAGAGACGCTTGTCAGCCGTTTGCATGCGATGAGCGCGCTTGAGCGCATTGCCTATGCGGATCGCTTGGATCAAATCTTAACCCGGCCCGCGCGGGAAAAGCGCTCAGATTCACATCGTAACGGGCCGCCCGAAGGGCTTCGCCGCGATTTGCCGCTCCATCGCGATTGATCCGCGGATACTGCCGGGGCCTAAGGCGCCAAGAGCACGCGCCATGGCGCCCAAAGTGCCGCGCCATCCTTGGGCCGAAATCTCAAAGGAAAAGGGCATCGCTTTGAAAACCGGGCGAAACACCGCTTGAGAGATGCCAAAAGCGGATGCTTGTGCTGCGCGGCGACGTTCCAAAGGCGGCAAAGGCGGCGCAGACATTTCACAACAGCATCAATATCTTGCCCGCTCAGCCCCCCGGTTATGCCGCAGAGCGCCCCATCGTAACCTGATTGCGCCCTTCCGCTTTGGAGCCAAACAGCGCCTGATCCGCATCCTCAATCAGCTTTTCAACCGGCAGGCTGCGTGCCTCATCACGCCCGCCCATGGAGAGCCCAATGCTAAGGGTCACCGTGATCGAAGGCTGGCCCTCACCAAGACTTATCGGTGTTTCTTCAATAACTTGGCGCAACCGCTCGGCGGCAAACCGCGCCTGCGACAGCGCCGTTTCAGGCATCGCAACGAGGAATTCTTCGCCGCCAATCCGCGCGACCATATCAACCCCGCGCAGATTATCGCGCACCCTGCGCGCCACCTCGACCAAAACCGTATCCCCCGCCGCATGGCCGTAAGTATCGTTCACATCCTTAAAGCGATCCAAATCCAGCAACATGATCGCAAAAGGGCGGCGCTTTTCGCGGCCACGATTGGCAATTTCTTTAAGATGGGGCAGGGCGTAGCGGCGGTTATATAGCCCGGTCAACGGATCAATCGCCGCAAGTTTAAACCCATCCTCAACCGTCACCCGCAGGCGGTCGGCCTCAAGCTTGCGCCGGATTTGCCCGCGCAGCCGCAATGCCAATTCCTCCGGGTCAAAGGCATCTGAGATCAGATCATTCGCCCCCAAATCAAGCGCCATAACGGCCGCATTTCGATCTTTTGGCGCATGCATGATGATGATCGCCGCATGGCGCGTGGCCTCGCGCGAACGCAGCTCTGCCAGCAAGCGCAACCCGCTGTTGGGTTCGCCCAAATCCGAGGCAATCACAAAGGCATCCGGAACATGGTGCTGATGTTGCAGGGCTTCAAGCGCGCGTTGTTCGGGCAGGGCTTCGATTTTTGCGTTCAAATAGGGGCTGATCCGATCGCGCCACCGCATCGCTTCGCTGCCCTCAGCAGCAACAATCGCAACATGCCCAGGGCCGGTAAACAGCGCTGATGGCTCTGCAAATCCAAGCTCGCGGGCCGTTTTCTGGCGCCGCCGCAGCTCGTCTGATGTGGCGCGCATCCGCAACAGGCTGCGCACCCGCGCCAGCAAGGTCAGCTCATCCAACGGCTTGGTCAAGAAATCATCCGCCCCCGCTTCGAGCGCGGCCAATTTTGTTTGCGTATCATTAAGCGCGGTGACCATGATCACAGGAATATCGCTGGTGGTCGGGTCGGCTTTGAGCTTGGCGCAAAGCGCAGCCCCATTGGCATCCGACATCACCGCATCCAAAATGATCAAATCAGGCAATTCACGGCGCGCAAGCTCAAGCAGCTCTGCCTCGCCGGCAGCCTGAAGCACTTGGTAGCAAGCTGACGAGAGCTTGACCTTCATCACGATCCGATTGGTCGCAACTTCATCCGCGATCAGTATCCGGCCTGTCATTATCATTCCTTAAAGATACAACTCGACTTATCCCGGTTAGTCTTTGGTGATATTAGTTAAGAAATAGTTTCCGCCGACGAAGGACAGCCCCCAAATGCAGCAAGAATCCGCCGAAACCCTCGCCCTGAACGCGCTGAGCTGGCTCGCCGCGAATGACGATCTCATGCCGGTTTTCCTTGGGTCCAGTGGCGCCTCAGAGGGCGATTTGCGCCAATTGGCGGGCGAGCCGGAATTCCTTGGCTCTGTGCTGGATTTTCTGCTGATGGATGATGCGTGGATCATCGCCTTTTGCGATGCGGCGGGCCTGAAATATGATCAGCCCCAATTGGCCCGCTATGCGCTGCCCGGCGGCATTCCGCAGCACTGGACCTAACCGCGCCTACAGCCCCGAGAGCGGAACGTCTTCGCCTTCGCGCACCTTCTCCAAAAGGCCGCGCAATTGATCAAGCTCATCCGGGCTAAGCCTTTGAGCCATAATATCATTATTGTCCTGCGCATAGGGCGTGCCGCGCGCCAAAGCCTCTGCTCCGGCGCGGGTCAGGCGCACAGAGGTCATCCGCCGATCGCTCTTGCCGGTTGAGCGCGCAATCAAGCCCGCTGCCTCCATCTGGCGCAGAATCCGCGAGGTCGCTGTGCGATCAATCCCGACGAATTGCGCGATCTCGGAAGGGTGCTCCAGGGTCTCATTTCCAACCGCAAGCAAAACGCACCAAGAAAGCCGCGTCAGCCCCAATAATTTCAACCCCTCATCAAGGCGGCGCTCTTGAATACGCGCGGCCATTGAAAGCTGATACCCCAGCGACTGATGAAGCTTATATTTTTGTTCACTACCCATGGGCGATTTGTTTCGCAGCTTTGCTGGCCTGTCAATGTGAGATGGGCGCGCATAGAAATACGGATCGAACAAAGAATGCGCTATTTTGATTTTTCCGTAATTATTTCTATTATTTTGCACCCAAATACAACAATTTTCCCATTTTTCCGGCGCGGGCACCCCCGCAGCATTTCGCCGCAAATAGCGGGCCGCGCGCCAATGCACAGGCGTTTCCTTTATCTTAACGATACGTCCGTATGCTTGGAAAAGGTAACGAGGGGATAGCCCATGCACGGTTTGATCAACCGTTCGATACAATGTTTTGTGCGCGATACTTATGGCCAGGAGGCTTGGGTTCAGATCGCGCTTGATGCGCGGATCGGGCATGAAAACTTTGAAGCGATGCTGGTCTATGATGATGATCAGACTTTCGCCGTTTTGGAAGCGGCCTGTCATGTTTTGGACAAGCCGGCTGAGACATTGCTTGAGGATGTGGGCACATATCTTGTTTCGCACCCCAGTTTTAGTGCTTTGCGGCGCTTGCTGCGGTTTGGCGGCGAAAGCTTTGTTGATTTTCTCTACTCGCTCGATGATCTGCGCGATCGCGCCCGCCTGGCAGTGCCGGATATTGATCTGCCGCTGATCGAGCTGCATGAGGTCACCAGCGCCTCTTTCACCGTTTCCTGCGGCCAAGAAATCCAAGGGTTTAGCTACGTTATCATGGGTATTTTACGCGCAATGGCCGATGATTACGGCGCTTTGGTTTTCCTTGAGCATCTGGGATCGCGCGAGGCTGCGGATCATTTGGGCGTCAGTCTGCTTGAGGCGGCCTTTGCACAGGGGCGCAGTTTTGATTTGGCTGGTGAGGTGTCGCTATGAATGCGCTAACCCCAGAGAGAAGCCTGTTAAGCGGTGCGGCGATGGATCATCTGATGCCGATGCATCTGGTGATTGGCGCGGATGGCTGCATTCTGCGCGCCGGCCCGACCCTGCTGAAATTGCAGCCGGAAAATGCGCTGATCGGGCGATCTTTCTTTGAGGTGTTCAAACTGCGCAAACCGCGCAGCATTGCTGATTTTGTTGACCTTCAAGCCTATAGCGGCTCGCGCATTCAGCTCGCATTTCGCGATCGAGCGGGCGCGGATCTTAAGGGGGTGATTATGCCCATGGCAGGGGGCAAGGAGCTGATCCTAAACCTTTCTTTCGGAATTTCCGTTTTTGAAGCCGTGCGCGAATACAAGCTTACAGCAGGGGATTTCGCCCCCACCGATCTGACAATTGAAATGCTTTATCTGGTCGAGGCGAAAACGGCCGTTCTGGAAGAGTTTCGCGAGCTCAACCAGCGGCTCCAAGGCGCCAAGATCGCTGCCGAAGAGCAAGCTTTTACGGATACTTTGACGGGCTTGAAAAACCGCCGCGCCATGGATCATGTTCTGTCGCGGCTAATCGCAGCGGGGACAGGCTTTTCGCTTATGCATCTTGATCTGGATTTCTTTAAAGACGTCAACGATACGCTTGGCCATGCGGCGGGCGATCATGTTTTGCAGGCGGTCGCGCGCATTCTTGTGGATGAGACCCGGGCAGAGGATACGGTTGCGCGCGTCGGCGGCGATGAATTTGTCCTTATTATCAATCGGATGACTGATGAGGAGCGCCTTGCCGGAATGGCGCAGCGGATCATCACATGCCTTGAAATTCCGATCTCATTCAACGGCACGCCGTGCAAAATTTCCGGCTCCATTGGCATCACGACCTCCGAATCTTATGAGGCTCTCGATTTGGATCGCATGCTCGCCGATGCTGATACGGCGCTTTACGCCTCCAAACACAAAGGCCGCGCATGCCACACTGTTTTTGATCCCAATGTTCATGCCCGCCTTGCTGCGACCAGCGCAACAGGATGACAAGATAGGTTGGTGGGATGGATGGGCCGCACCGCAAAGAAATGCAGCGGCTCTCGGTTTGAGCACAAAAACGAGCGACACAAAAAAGAAGGGCGCAAAAACGAGCGACACGACAATCAGCAGAGTTGAAAAAAGGGAGAGCTGAAAAGAACACGCCGGAAATTCAGCGCTTTGCATGCGATTTCGCGGCCCAAATAGACTGGCGAGAAATCCCGAGCCGATGCGCCCCCCGCTTATCAGCGCCTCGCTTGAGCGGCAATCTCAGCGGAAATCTGAGCGGACCCCGTTCAATGATCTTGCTGCACCCACGCTGCAACGTTTGAATAACAGATCCGGTACCAAGCGCAAAGTGCACCCGCCTCTTTGCGTTGCACAACAAAAAGGGGGGGGAGATGCGCGCGATTGGGCGCTTTTGCGTCAATTAAGGCCGGGGCGCTCACTGTGGCAAGTTAGCCATAGAAGCCTCGTTTGTTTTCAACGGGCTATCCCCATGCGCAGGGGTTTGGCATAACCGCCCCTTGGGGGCATAGTTTGGGGATAATAATGGGGTTCAGGCTCTTTTCCGCGATCCGTGCATTAACGCTGCCGATCCTAACACTCGCGGCTCTTTCGCAGCCGTTTGCCGCCACTGCCGAAATAGGCGGGCGCGAGCGCATTGGCGCGGGCCGATTGTTTTCCAACGATGCTTTTGGCGATGGCCAGGATCGCTGGCGCACGGGGGCCTATTCGCTTTCTCATCTGCGCGGTTATGGCTGGGATGGGCTGCGCCCCCAGCGCTTTGGCGATATCGTTGAATATCGCTTCCGCTCTGAAATCATTGCCCCCGCCGATATAACCGCCCCTGCCGCAGCGCCAACCAATCGCCCCTACCTTGGCGCGATGAGTTTTGGCCTCCACAGCCATTGGCGCAATGGTGCGACCGAGTTTAGCGGCGGCGCCGAGGTGATCGTCACGGGGCCACAAACCGGGCTGTCAAAGTTTCAAACGGCCGCGCATAAAGCCTTTGGCCTGCCGGCACCGGGCGATCTGAGCGGGCAAATCGCCAATGGCATTCATCCCAATCTTGTGCTGGAAGCCGGGCAAGCGATGCAGATTTCCCCGCAATTTCTACTGCGCCCCTTTGTTGAGGTGAAGGCCGGTCCAGAGGTGCTTGCGCGGGTGGGCGGCGATCTGATCATTGGCCGGGCCGTGCAAAATCAACTGATGATCCGCGATGCAACAACCGGCCAGCTTTATCAAGGCACGCGCAAAGATCCCAACCGCGGCTTTAGCTTTGTGTTGGGGGGGGATGTTGCGCATGTGGCACAATCCAAATGGTTGCCTGAAAGCAGCGGTTTTGCCCTAACAGATGCGCGCACGCGCCTGCGCACAGGCGTTCATTATCAAGGAAATAAGTCCGCAGGCTTCCTTGGGCTCAGCTATCTTGGGCCGGAATTTCAGGGCCAGCCATCGGGGCAAATCGTCGGCTCCCTGCGCCTGCGCCTGCGCTTTTAACTTTTTGCGAATCACGCTCTTAACAGGATGAAGATCGCGTGCTAAACTGCCGTTAATAATAAAGACTATAAAAAACTATAGGCAGGCATACAGGCATGAAAACGGGCTCATCGGGCACGTTTGTTATCTCCTGGTCGCAGAGTGAACTGGATGGGATGCGCAATGCACCCATCTCAGGATTGTCCGTTGGCGCCGCTTGGCGCTGGACGGGCGATGTGATCAGTGTGGACGGCACACGTGAGGTTCTTGTTCTTGAAAATGCACTTGGGGCGGAGGAATTGCGCGCCCGAGCTGCGCGTAATGTAAAACGGCTTCTGGGAGAGGCGCTGGATAAAGCGCCACAAGTGGCGCTCGATATGGCGCAGGATCGTCTCTTTGACGGGGCGTTTGATGTCACAGATGGGCATGCGCTCTTCACCGTGACAATCATCGACCTGCCGCAAATCAAAACCCCATTGTTGATGTTTATCGGGGCCATTCCGCCCAAGGATAGCGATCTTTGGATCGTTGCCCATCAAAGCGGCGTGATCAATCGCGATCTGGGCGCAGAGGATCCCCGCGGCGTGATCTGCTTTACCCCCGGCACCCGCATCGCAACCCCGGATGGCCCGCGCCTTGTCGAGGATCTCGGGCAGGGCGACAAAATCCTAACCAAAGACAATGGCCCCCAAGAGCTTGCTTGGATCGGATCGCGCCGCCTTTCTGGTGCGCGGCTTTATGCGCTGCCGGCGTTGCGGCCCATCCGGTTGCGGGCCTCGGCGCTTGGCGTTGATGTGCCCGATGGGGATCTCATCGTTTCGCCGCAACACCGTATCGTTGTGCGCGGGGCCTTTGCCCAAGAGCTGTTTAACACCGATGAAGTGCTGATTTCGGCCGGGGATTTGGTCAATGATCACTCGATCCTTGTCGATCATACGCTGCGGGATGTCAGCTATATTCACCTTATGCTCGAGGCGCATCAGATCGTCTTTGCCAATGGGGTTGAGACCGAAAGCTTCCATCCACTGGGTGCAGAGATGAGCATGCTTGGCGCGGATCAGCGCAACCGCCTTCGGGATGCTTTCCCGCAGGTCGAGCAAAGCCCGGATGCTTATGGCGCCTTCGCCCGGCGCACGCTTTCCGGTGCCGAGGCAGCTATTCTGCGCCACGAAATGGCCTAAAGCGGCGAATATCAAAGCTTTCGCGCCGCATCGCTTGACTCCGCGCGCGCACCCTATATAAGCCCGCCATCCCGGCCCCTGCAAAGTGGTCGGGGTTGCTATTTTTTGGTGTTGGTGGCTCCCGCAAGGGATTGCCTGTCGCCCTTCGGGGAAAGGACAGCACCTTTCTGAAACAAGAAAGGATCCAGATCGTGACCAAACGCACGTCTGCCAAGTACAAAATCGATCGCCGCATGGGCGAAAACATTTGGGGCCGCCCCAAATCCCCCGTCAATCGCCGCGAATATGGCCCCGGTCAGCACGGTCAGCGCCGCAAGGGCAAACTGTCTGATTTCGGTCTTCAGCTGCGCGCCAAGCAAAAGCTTAAAGGCTATTACGGCGACCTGACTGAAAAGCAATTCCGCCGCATCTTTACCGAAGCTGAGCGCGTAAAAGGCGATACAGGCGAAAACCTGATCGGCCTGCTTGAGAGCCGCCTTGATGCTGTTGTGTATCGTGCGAAATTCGTTGCAACCGTTTTTGCGGCGCGCCAATTCGTTAACCACGGCCACGTAACCGTAAACGGCAAACGCGTGAACATCCCTTCCTACCGCGTCTCTGAAGGCGACGTGATCGAAGTGCGTGATCGCTCCAAGCAGATCGCCGTTGTGATCGAGGCAACACAGCTCGCTGAGCGCGATGTGCCTGATTACATCGATGCGGATCACTCCAAAATGAAAGCGACGTTTGTGCGCACTCCAGGCCTTGGCGATGTGCCATATCCTGTTGTGATGGAACCAAACCTCGTGATCGAATATTACGCTCAGAACTAATCTGAGCCGAGATTTCGAATTGAAAGGCCGTGCCCCAGGGTGCGGCCTTTTGCTTTGGGTGCGCGCCTTTGCGCGAGCAGAAACCTATTGGAATGGCGCGTTCATCCGCATAAGAACGATGGGCGCAAAATTTCGCGCCTCTCTAATACTGTCTGCGCCAAGGTTAAAAGGACGATCATGAGCAAAACGCATCCGATTTACGCCCGCATCAACGGCCCCATTATTCTGATCGGTTTTGGATCCATCGGGCGCGGGACCTTGCCCTTGATCGAGCGTCATTTCGAGTTTGATCGCGAAAAATTGGTGATCATCGAGCCAAATGAAGCGCTAAGTGAAGAGATCAAAGCGCGCGGCATGCGCCACATCAAAGAGGCGCTGACGCCGGATAATTACCGCGCCGTTTTGGGCGATCTGTTTGAGCCGGGCGCAGGCTTTGTTGTCAATCTTTCGGTCGATACCTCTTCGCTCGATCTGATGAAGTACTGCCGCGAAAACGGCGTGCTTTATATCGATACTGTGGTCGAGCCATGGGCCGGCTTTTACTTTGATACCGAAGACAATGCCGCGCGCACCAATTATGCCCTGCGTGAAACGGTGCGGCGCGAAAAGGCCGCCAATCCGGGCGGGACAACGGCCGTTTCCTGCTGCGGGGCCAATCCGGGCATGGTCAGTTGGTTTGTCAAAGAGGCGCTGCTGACGTTGGCAAAAGACACAGGTCAAGCGAGCGAAGCACCAACAAGCCGGAGCGGCTGGGCCAAGCTGATGCAGTCGCTCGGGGTTCAAGGCGTTCATATCGCTGAGCGCGATACCCAAACCCGCCAAGAACAGCGCCAAGCGGGGCATTTTGTGAACACGTGGTCGGTTGAGGGCTTCATCGCCGAAGGGTTTCAACCCGCCGAGCTTGGCTGGGGCACCCATGAGCCTTGGTTCCCGCCCAATGCCCATAAACAGACCAAAGGCAGCCAATCCGCGATCTGGCTCGAACAGCCCGGTGCCAACACTCGCGTGCGTACTTGGTGCCCAACGATGGGCGCGCAATTCGGCTTTCTGGTCACCCATAACGAGGCGGTTTCGATCTCGGATTACTACACGCTGGGCGATCCATCCGCGCCCGACTATCGCCCGACCTGCCATTATGCCTATCACCCCTGCGATGATGCAGTGCTCTCATTGCACGAGATGTTCGGCTCTAACACGATCCAAGATGTGCATCACATTATGGATGTGAATGAGATTGATCCCGGCGGCGTCGATGAGCTTGGCGTTTTGCTCTATGGCCATGAAAAGAATGCGCTTTGGTTCGGCTCGCGCCTCTCTAATGACGAGGCCAAGCTGCTTGCGCCCGATCAAAATGCCACCGGCCTTCAAGTCACCTCTGCGGTGCTTGCGGGGATGGTCTGGGCGCTGGAAAACCCCCAAGCGGGCATCGTTGAAACCGATGAGATGGATCACGCGCGCTGCTTGGATGTGCAGCGCCCCTATCTTGGCCCGGTCGAGGCCCATTATACCGATTGGACCCCTCTGACCGATCGCCAGACCGCCTTTCCCGAAGCGACCATCCCAGATCATCCTTGGGCCTTTCGCAATGTGCTTGAAGGCTAGGGCTGCGCTGCTTTTCTAGGCATATGCTGTAAAATCGCGCCGCGCGCCCGGGCCGAAACGGCTGTGTTTTGCGCCAATCGCGCTGCTCAGCGGCCCATATCCGATGCGGTTAATTGCGCACTGGCAATGATCCGCCCAGCCCGCTAAAAAGGCGCGAAACCTGAGTGAGTGAGCCTTATGACGATCAGCATCAATCCCCAACCCGGCATCATGGATATCGCGCTGTATCAAAGCGGTGCGAGCCAGATTGAAGGGCATGCTGACGTTATCAAACTCAGCTCTAACGAGAATCCTTTCGGCGCCTCTGAAAAGGCCAAAGAGGCGGTTGCGCGATCCGTTCATCAGCTGCACCGCTACCCCGGCACAGATCACGCCGCCCTGCGCGCGGCCATCGGCGAAGTGCATGATGTTGATCCAGAGCGGGTGATCTGCGGAACTGGCTCGGACGAGATCATCCACTTCCTGTGCCAAGCATACGCCGGCCCCGGCGATGAGGTGATCCATACCGAGCACGGCTTTTCGATGTATAAAATCTCGACCCTCGCCGCAGGCGCGACGCCGATTTGCGTTCCCGAACATGAGCGGGTGGTGGATGTTGATCTGATCCTGCAAGCTTGCAATGAGAAAACCAAACTGGTGTTTATCGCCAATCCGGCCAATCCGACAGGAACGATGATTGGCGGCAATGAAGCGGCGCGGCTTGCCGATGGGCTGCCCAAAGGCGCGATCCTTGTGCTGGATGGGGCCTATGCGGAATATGTCGAAGGCTATGACGGCGGCGCGCGGCTTGTTGAGGCGCGCGATAACGTTGTGATGACCCGCACTTTTTCCAAACTATACGGGCTTGGTGGCCTGCGCATCGGCTGGGGCTATGGACCCAAAGAGATCATCGATGTGCTCAATCGCATTCGCGGCCCGTTCAATCTTTCGCAAGCTCAGCAAGCCGCCGCAGAAGCGGCCGTTCGGGATGTCGAATATGCCGAGAAATGCCGCAAGGAAAACACCCGCCTGCGCGGCTGGCTCGCCGAAGCTTTGGCCGAAATGGGCATCCCTTCGGATACGTCTTGCGCCAATTTTATCCTCGCGCGGTTCCATGATCAGGCCGAAGCCGAAGCCTGCGATGAACACCTCAAAAGCGAGGGCATCATTGTGCGCCGGGTCGGCGGCTATGGCTTGCCCCATTGCCTGCGTATCACGGTCGGCGATGAGGCCTCTTGCCGCCGCGTTGCCCATACAATCGGCCAGTTCAAAGGCATCTCTAAATGAGCGTGATCTACAAGCGCGTGGCTCTCATCGGGCTTGGCTTGATCGCAGGCTCTATGTCTCATGCGATGCGCCGCGCCGGCCTTGCGGGCGAGGTTGTCGGAACGGCCCGCTCGCCTGAAACGCGCCAAATCGCGGCTGAGATTGGCCTTGTGGACCGCGTTGTTGAAACGGCAGCTGAGGCGGTTGACGGCGCGGATCTGGTTGTTCTGGCTGTGCCGGTTGGCGCGATGGAGGCTGTTGCGCGCGAGATCGCGCCGCATCTCGCACCAGGCGCCACCATTACGGATGTGGGATCGGTCAAACGCGCGGTGATTGATGCCGTTGCACCGCATCTTCCTGATAACGTTCACTTTATTCCCGCTCACCCGCTCGCCGGGACAGAGCATTCCGGCCCGCGCGCAGGCTTTGCCGAGCTGTTTGATAACCGCTGGTGCTTGATTGTGCCCGCAGAGGGCACCGATGCGACCGCGCTGAAAAACCTGCGCGATTTCTGGGAAGGGCTTGGCTCAAACACCGATGTGATGGACGCAGATCACCACGATCTCGTGCTCGCTGTGACAAGCCACGCACCGCACCTGATTGCCTATACGATGGTCGGCGTGGCCGATGATCTGCGCCGCGTAACCGATAGCGAAGTGATCAAATATTCCGCGGCGGGCTTTCGCGATTTTACTCGGATTGCCGCCTCTGATCCGACCATGTGGCGCGATGTGTTCCTCAATAACAAAGAGGCGACGCTCGAAATTCTGGGCCGTTTCACCGAAGAGCTTTTCGCCCTTCAGCGCGCGATCCGCACCGGCGACGGCGCGCATCTGCATGATTATTTCACCCGCACCCGCGCGATCCGGCGCAGCATTATTGAAGCGGGCCAAGATACCGACGCGCCAGATTTTGGCCGCGGGGCCAAGAAGCCTTGAGCGCCCGCGCGCATATCGCAGCGCTCGCTTTGATCCTATGCGGGGCAGGGGCCATGGCTGGCGAAATCACCCGCTCGCCCATCCCGCTGCCGCGCCCCGGCACCAGCATCCCCGATCCCATCGCCAGCTCGCGCAGCTTTAGCGCAACCGTGGCCGCACCTGCGCCGCTGCCGCCCGAAGTGCTTGCCCCACCAGCGCCAACAACAGCCCCAACCGCCAAGCCGCGCCCCCGCCCGCGCGGCCTTGCCAAGATCTTTTCCGCCCGCGCCAAAAACCGCCCGCCAAACGCCGCCATTCAAGGCAAAGCGGGCTCCGTCTGCGGCATCAATGGGATCCAAGGCAGCGCGGTTCCGGCGATCCCGGGGCGGATCAAAGGCTGCGGCGTTGAAAATCCGGTGCGCATCACTTCCGTTGGCGGCGTACGGCTCAGCACGCCCGCAACAATGGATTGCACCACCGCAAAAGCGCTCCATACATGGATCGAGAAAGGCGCCAAACCGGCCGTTGGGCGCAAAGGCGGCGGGGTTGCGCAGATCAAGGTCGCTGCGGGCTATGCCTGCCGCACCCGCAACAACCAGCCCGGCGCGAAAATATCCGAACATGGCCGGGGCCGCGCGATTGATATCTCCGCCATTAAGCTCGCTGACGGCACTGATATGACCGTGCTCCAAGGCTGGAACGATCGCCGTCACGGCCCCATGCTCAAGAAGATGCACCGCGCCGCCTGTGGCCCCTTCGGGACCGTCCTTGGCCCCAACGCCAACAAGTATCACCGCGATCATTTTCACTTTGATACCGCGCGCTATCGCTCGGGAAGCTACTGCCGCTAAGGGCCGCAATTTTTCGCGCAAAAACCGCTTGACCCGCGCGCCGCCAAAGCTTACCTACGCCCCACTTTGGCGGAGTAGCTCAGGTGGTTAGAGCAGCGGAATCATAATCCGCGTGTCGGGGGTTCAAGTCCCTCCTCCGCTACCAATATCCTTAAATTTCGGTGGTTCGACAGAGGCCTGCAGGCAGAGATGCCCGGCCGGGGCGCAATCTTGTTTCATGCACCGCTTTGGTTTGGTAGAAGTGTTAAAGGTCGCAGCGCGCGGCTGGATTTTTCCGGGCTTTCTCGGACCAGACTTAAAGAGTTGCCCCATGTCCGAACCCGTTTCAGAACAGCCGATCAACTTTGATCTCATCGTCATGGGCTCGGGGCCTGCGGGCGGCGCGGCGGCTTATACGGCGCGCAAATTGGGGCTGAGCGTGGCGCTGATCGACAAAAAGGCCTTCCCGCGCGATAAGCTTTGCGGCGGGCTCTTTTCGGGGCGCAGTTTGCGCTATTTCACCCAGATTTTCGATGAGGCGCCCGCGCCCGAATTGCTTGGCCGCACAAGGGATGTTGAATTTTTCCTGCGCGGGCAATCGCTTGGCCGTCTTCGCGATGTGCCGCCTTTGTATATGACGATGCGTTGGGATCTGGATGGCGATATTCACAGCCGTGCGCTGAACGCGGGGGCTGTGGATTTCAGCGGCGAAAGCGCGCGTGAAATTGATCTGACGGCGCGCAAGATTACCCTGCGCGATGGGCGCGTGCTTGCGTATAAGGCGCTGATCGGCGCAGACGGGGTCAACAGCCAAGTCGCGCGCACCCTGTTTGGCAAGGCCTTTGATCACGGCAAAATCGGCTTTGCGCTTGAAGTTGAGGGGCCGGTTTCTCCCGAAGACACGCCCATTCGCATTGATTTTTCCGCCGCCGCTTGGGGCTATGGCTGGTCATTCCCAAAGAAGGCCAGCACGACGATTGGTGTGGGCGGCGTACATAGCGCCAACCCGGATATGAAGGGCCATATGGCGAAATACATGGCCCTTTTAGGCCAAGAGGGCGATCCGAAATCCTTTAAAGGCCATTTCATTCCCTTTGGCGATTTTCGCAAACATCCGGGGCAGGGCGCGGTTTTGTTGTGCGGGGATGCGGCGGGGCTGGTTGATCCGATCACCGGCGAAGGCATTGCTTTTGCACTGAAAAGCGGCCAACTCGCGGCGCAATCTGTGGCCCAAGCGCTTGCAGAGGGCGCACCAGACTCGGCCTATGATCGCTACAAATCATCCCTCAAAGAGATACACCGCGCGATGGTGTTCTCGCGGCTTTTGCGCCCGATCATTTGCTTGCCGCGCTTTGAGAAAGCCTTTGCCAAAGCCTTTTCAAATTCAACAACCCTGCGGCGCCAATATATGGAAGTTCTGGCCGGCGAGATCGAATATCAACAGATGATCTGGCCCGTGTTGCGCCGCTTGCCGGGCCTTTTGGGCCGCACGCTGCTTGCGCCATTCGGGCGTTCCGACAAGGCCTCTTAGGGCTTTACCAGATGGTTGGGCGAGCCTTGCACAATCGCGCCGCCGTGGCTTGTGGTTGAGCCAAGATAGGCCACCGGCATGCCGCCATCCATCGAGGCCGATGAGCCCTTCACAATCGTCGCACCACAGCCCGTCAGATCGCCAACCCGCGCAATTGGCAGCCCATCAACAAGCGCTTTGCCGCCCGAAGTAATCGCGTTTGGCCCATGGATCGGGCAGACATGTTTGTCGCCAAGGCGCGCCACGGGCAGCATCAGCCATCCCCCTTATCGGCAAAGCATTCCTCGACCAAGGGCAAGCCTTCATTCGCCGCCCCCTGAAGCGTGGGCACCTGCGCAGAGCCAGAGCCGCCCATCATCACATTGCCCTTCAGATTGATCATCGCCGCCTCAAGCGTGATGCCGCTTGCATCAATGGTGATCTTGCCGCCGGGGCCTTTGATCACGAATTTCTCAAACGCCATCAGCGTGTGAGTCTTGGTATTATTGGTGATCGATTGGTTGACGTTGAGCGTATAGCGCCCCTTAACCGTCTCTTCCATATTGCGGCCAACATGCACCAAATGATCGGCAGAGATATCCTGTTTGTGGATGTTACCCACCGTATGAACATGATCCTTGCCGTATTTTTCCTGCTGGTTTTGGGCGACCGAATAGAGCACGTCATTGCCCACAGAATGGCTGGCATTATGGCCAATCGTTTCGGTGTGATCATTGCCAACGGTGATGGTTTTATCGTTGCCCACACTCTCAACCTGATCATGGCCAATCGTCTTGGAGCGATCATTGAGAATTTGGATCTCGTGATCTTTCTGGCCGTGCATATAGATCAGCTCTTGGTCTTTTTCGTCCTCAAAAGTCAGCTCGTTAAAGCCGCTGCCTTGATGGGTGTCGGTCTTGAAAACGGATTTGGTTTTGGCCGCCGGAAGCGGGTAGGGCGGTTCATTGCGCCCGTTGTAAACACAGCCCGTCACCAGCGGCTTGTCAGGATCGCCCTCAAGGAATTCAACGACAACTTCCATGCCGATGCGCGGAATGATCATCCCGCCCCAGCCCTTGGAAGCCCAGTTCTGCGAGACCCGGCAGCGCATCGAATAGGCCTTTTCCAGATCCCAATGGAAATGCACCAAGATGCGGCCAAACTCATCGCAATCAATCTCGCCCTCACCAACAACAACCGCCGTCTGCGGCCCGTGAACAACCGGCACTTCGGTCTTGCGCTCTGGGGCGAGCGGCGCAGAGACAGGCATCAAAACGTAAGAGCCAGAATAGGCAAAGCCATCGCTTTTTGCATCACCCGATCCGTAACTGTCTGAAACATAAGAATGATTGGCCGAGAGGCAAAGATAGGGCTCGCCCTTAAGCCCGGGAACTTGCTGCCCGGTCAGCCCCAATGTCATCCCCGCGCCAAGCGACGTACAATCGCCAAGCGCACGAATGCGCCGATCCTGGCCGCGCTCTTGGTTGGTGCGGATAGAGACAACATCCTTGCCATCGCCCTGAAGCAAATAATCGCCCGGATAATCATAGGCCTCGACCTGGCCTTGGGCATAGGCCGCATCGCCTGTGCGATCGACTTCCATCTGCGCGGTTGGTTTTTTGAAGTTGTAATCAGTGAGGCGAACCGCCCCTGTTGTCAGATTGCGCTCTGGGTTCCACTCCCAGAAATGCTCGCCATCGGTGTGATCCGCGCCCTCAACGCCGAAATAATCGCGGGTCTTTCCGGCGATCTCTTCATGCTCGTCGATGGTATCCGTCAGAACAAGCGTGTGGCTGCCGTGTTCATGGGTGAAGTGATAGGAAATCCCAAAGCGTTCCATCATCCGGCGGGCGAAATTGAGATCGCTCTCGCGGTATTGGACAGTGTATTCCAGATCAAGATAATCGCCGCGCAGCTTGAGTTTAAGCGCAGGTTTGCCAAGCGGGGCATAAGGTTTGAGCAGCTTTTCGATGATCGCAGGCGCGCTCATATTGTGAAAAATCCGCTGGTTGCGCCGCTGCCCGGCCAGCCAGAACCAAGGCCGCAGCACCAAAGAATAGCGATTCCCATTCTCGCCAACACCGGCCCATTGCGCCTGAGTAACGATCCCATCAAAGAATCGCGGCCCGTCTTTGGGGCTTTTCAACTCAACGCTGCAATGCGTCCCGATCAGCCCATCAAAATCAATGTTTTGCTCTGTGCTCAGCGCTTCAACACGGTACTCAAACAGCCCGTTTACATGATCTTGCCCCTCAAAACGGAGCAGAACCAAAACATCTTTCCCAAGATCGGTGTGTAACTTTCCAAGACGGGTCTCTTGGTTGAAAGGCATATTCATGGGTAATCCCTTGAAAACTAATACAGGCAACAGGCTAAACGAGGCCGCGCAGGCTGTGAAGCCGTAAGTTGGGCTCTTGGAGGCTCGTGGGGCATCTTCTACGGGGAAAATTTCGCCAAAATGCGCAAAACACCCCCGAAGAAGGGCAAGTCAGGCTGAATTTTCCGCGAAATCACACAAAGGAAGTGGCAGCCCGTAGGGGAATTGAACCCCTCTTTCCAGGTTGAAAACCTGGCGTCCTAACCGATAGACGAACGGGCCGTGCCTTCGTGTGGGGTGCTGAATAGGCAAACTGGGCACCGCTGGCAAGGGATAAAACGCATCAATTTCGCACAGCAGCGAAAGTTTTTTATCCCTGCGCCAAATCAAGCGAAAAATTAGGCGGTTTCGGCGGCGGGGGCGGCATCCTCAAGGCGCAATTGCGGGCTTTGGCGGCCGTTCCAGGTATTGATCTCCAAACGCCCGGCCAGATGGAATCGCGCGCCGCCATGTCCTTCAAGCGCAGGGCCAATGGGCCCGTCAAAGGCGCCAAAGCAAATCGCATCGATCCGCCCGCCCATCCCATCGCCAAAGCTGATCTTGAGATGGCTCTCGCCAACCCGGCGGGCAAACAGGATCGCCACATCTGGAAAGGCAAAGCGCGGCGCAGGGGCAGAAGCGCCGAAGGGCCCGGCCGCCTCAAGTTGGGCGATCAATTCAACCGTGGCCGCACCGGGCATCATCAGGCCTGAGAGGCGCAAATCAGAGGGCCCAAGCGCGCCGGCCCCTTGGCGCTCTAACATCTCAGCAAGCCGCGCCATGGCCGGCTCCAGCTTGTCTTGGGCGACCGTCAGCCCCGCGGCCATCTTATGCCCGCCGCCCTTGATCAAAAGCCCCTCCGCCGCGAGCTTCTGGATCGCAGCACCAAGATCAATTCCGCTGACCGAGCGCCCCGATCCTTTGCCGATCCCGCCCTCAATGCCGATCACAATCGCCGGGCGGTTCGTCACTTCTTTCAAACGGCTCGCCACGATCCCAACAACGCCCGGATGCCAGCCCTCTTCAGCCGCCCAAACCAAGGGCCCATCAAGCCCGCGCGCGGCGGCCTGCTCCAGCGCCGCCTCGCGCACGCGGGCCTCGATATCGCGCCGCTCTGTGTTGAGCAGATCAAGCCGCTCGGCCAAAGCCTGCGCCTCATGGGGATCATTCGTTGCCAAAAGCCGCGCGCCAAGATCGGCCGCCCCGATCCGCCCGCCCGCATTCACCCGCGGCCCAAGCAAAAACCCAAGGTGATAGCTGCTTGGTGCTGTATCCATCCGCGCCACATCCGATAGGGCAACAATCCCGGGCCGGGCGCGGCGCGCCATCACTTTAAGCCCGGTGCGCACCAGCGCGCGATTGACCCCGATTAATGGCGCCACATCCGCAACCGTCGCCAGCGCCACAAGATCAAGATATCCCATCAAATCAGGGGTTTGCCCCGCATCGCGCAGCCGCCGATTGACCTCAACCAGCAGCAGAAAAACAACCCCCGCCGCACATAGATGCGCCAGATCGCCGCTCTCATCTTGGCGGTTCGGGTTCACCACAGCGGCGCAATCGGGCAGCGCTTCGCCGCCCAAATGGTGATCCAAAACGATCACATCCGCGCCCGATGCCGCCGCAATCGGCCCGTGGCTCAGCGTGCCGCAATCCACACAAATGATCAGCGAATGATCGCGGGCAAGCGCTGCCATCGCCTCATCATTGGGGCCGTAGCCTTCATCAATCCGGTCGGGAATATAGAGCGTCGCGCTATGGCCCATATCGCGCAGCCATGTGAGCAAAAGCGCCGCAGAAGCGCCCCCATCCACATCATAATCGGCGAAAATGGCGATCTTTTCGCGCGCCTGAAAGGCGGTGATAAAGCGCTTGGCCGCAGGCTCCATATCGCGCAGAACCATCGGATCGGGCAGTAGATCGCGCAGGGCTGGCTCAAGATAGGCTTGGGCTTCTTGCGCCGCCACCCCGCGCGCCACAAGCGTGCGGCAGATCGGCAAGGGCAGGGATGTCTCTTGGGCCATGGCCTCGGCGAAACGATCCTCGTCGCTGCTTGGCCCGATCCAGCGCCGCCCCGTAAGCGAGGCCTCAACACCCAAAAACGCGCTCATAACGGCATCTCCGTGAGGATATCAACCGCGCTGCGGGCGGTTACGAATTCACCGTGCAGATGCGCCACGGCACTCGCATGGATCGCCTCGGCCGAAAGGGGCGCAGCACCTTTGCTCCAGCCCATATCGGCGTTGCTGGTAAAGGCCGCGCAGGCATCATGGGCAAGCGTGACGGCAAAGCCCAAATTCGCCGCCATCCGGCAAGAGGTCGAGACGCAATGCGGCGTTGTCAGCCCGCAGACGACCAGATCAGTGATCCCCGCGGCGCGCAGATCGGCCTCTAGTGTTGTGCCAATAAAGGCGGAATTTACGGATTTTTCAAACACAGGCTCGCCCGCAATCGGGGCCAGTTCCGGGATGAAATCTGTGCCGCCTTGATCCGGGTGCAGCGGGCTTCCCGGCGACGTGGAGATATGGCGCACATGAAAGATCGGCGCGCCCAATCGCCGCCATGCCGCCAGAAGCTGCGCCGCTGCTTTTTCTGCGCCCGGGTTGTTGCGCGCGCCCCAGGAGGGGGCACCAAATCCGGCCTGAAAATCAATCAGCAGAAGCGCTTTATTCATTTCAAATCAATTGGTTGGGTTGCGATATATCATGCGCCGCACCGAACCAGTTTTTGAGCGCATCAGGATGGTTTCGGTCGTCAGATACCCCGGCTCGCGCTTGATCCCCGATACGATTGAGCCATCGGTAACGCCGGTTGCAGCAAAGATCACATCCTGTGTGACAAGATCATCGCGCGCATAGATCAGATCGAGATCGGTGATCCCGGCCTTGGCCGCGCGGCCCCGCTCATCATCATTGCGAAACATCAAACGGCCCCACATTTGACCGCCCATGCATTTCAGCGCCGAGGCCGCCAAAACGCCCTCTGGCGCGCCGCCCGAGCCCATATACATATCAATCCCGGTGATCTCGGCCTCGGCGCAGTGGATCACGCCCGCAACATCCCCATCGGTGATCAAGCGGATCGCAGCGCCCGTGCCGCGCAGCTCTTCGATCATGTCCTCATGGCGAGGGCGCTCAAGCACACAAACGGTGATGTCGTCCATATTGCAGCCGCGCGCTTTGGCCAGCGCTTTCACCCGCTCTTTGGGGCTCATCTCAAGGCTTACCACGTCTTTGGCATAGCCCGGCCCAATCGCGAGCTTGTCCATGTAAACATCCGGCGCATGCAGCAGCGTGCCGCGCGGGGCCATGGCGATCACGGTCAGCGCATTTGGCATGTCTTTGGCGGTAAGGGTTGTGCCCTCAAGCGGATCAAGCGCGATGTCGACAGCGGGGCCATGGCCTGTGCCAACTTCTTCACCGATGAAAAGCATCGGCGCTTCATCGCGCTCGCCCTCGCCAATAACGACTGTGCCATCAATATCGAGCATGTTGAGCTGATCGCGCATCGCGTTCACGGCGGCCTGATCGGCGGCTTTTTCATCGCCGCGACCAATCAGCTTGGCGCTGGCCATGGCGGCCGCCTCAGAGACGCGGGCAAGCCCGAGCGAAAGCATACGATCGGTGAAATCAATTGGGGCGGACATGGGCGCAAGTTCCTTTGGCAATAAGCTGTTGGCGCAACACCTATCAGCAGGGCGCGCGCGGGCCAAGGTGCTAAGGGCGCGGTTTGGGCGCTAACATGAGCAGCAATGCGATGCTGCCCGCTTTATTTTCTGGTGCCGCTCGAAAGGCGCGCGGCTTGCGGCTAAACGGCCTCAATACGGATCGCGACCGGGCTTTCGGCCAGAACGCCGGTTTTGCCCATGCCCTCAAGCGCAAGCTCAAGCGTTGGGCGGGTTGTTTTATGGGTCACGATCAAAACCGGCGCCGTTTCGGCAGAATGCCCATATTGATGCATCCGGTCGATTGAGATGCCCTCATTGCCCAAAGCTGTCGCGATTTTGGCCAAGGCGCCGGGCTTATCAAGCAGGTTCATCCGCAGGTAATAAGGCGCCGGGATCGAGGCGATAGCGGGGATGCTCTCGACCAGGTTCTTGGCCGGTTGGCCGAAGGTAGAAAGGCGCAATCCACGAGCAATATCAATGACATCCGACATAACGGCCGAGGCAGTAGGCCCTTCGCCCGCCCCCGCACCGCGCAGCACAATCTGCCCGCAAGCATCCCCCTCAAGCACAACCATATTGGTCGCGCCTTCAAGCTGACCAAGCGGCGAATTGGCCGGCACAAGACAAGGCGACATGCGCTGCTCAAGCCCGCGCGGGGTCATCTGGGCCACGCCCAAAAGCTTGATGCGGAAATCCATATCGGCGGCCTGTTCGATATCTTCAATGGTGATCCGCTCGATCCCCTCAAGCACCATATCGCCAAAAGCAACCTTGGTGCCAAAGGCGATCGAGGCAAGCAGCGCAAGCTTGTGGCCCGCATCAATCCCGCCCACATCCAATGTCGGATCGGCCTCCAAGTAACCAAGCTGATTGGCCGCCTCAAAGACCTCGTCATAAGAGAGGCCCTCGTTTTCCATCCGGGTCAGGATGTAATTGCAGGTGCCGTTCATCACGCCCATCACGCGGCTGATCTCATTGCCCGCAAGCCCCTCGGTCAGCGCTTTGACAACCGGAATGCCGCCCGCAACCGCCGCTTCAAAACGCAGCACGCAGCCCGCCGCTTCGGCCGCGGCCGCCAGTGCTTGGCCATGCAGCGCCAGCATCGCTTTGTTGGCGGTGACAACATCTTTCCCGGCGGCAATGGCGGCCTCGGTCGCCGCTTTGGCCGGGCCATCCGAGCCGCCCATCAGCTCACATAAAACATCAACATCAGCCCGTTTGGCCAGCGCAACAGGATCGTCTTCCCAAGCATAACCGCTGAGATCCACATCGCGATTTTTGCTCCGGCTGCGCGCAGAAACGGCTGTGATCACGATCTCGCGGCCCGTGCGGGCGCTGAGCAAAGCCGCCTTGCTCTGAATGATTTTGATCACACCGGTGCCAACCGTGCCAAGCCCAGCAATTCCGAGGCGCAAAGGGGCATTTTCCATGGTGATCTCCATCTTGAACAGGGCGTGCAGCCCGCAGGCGACGCATTTAGCGCTCTGTTACCCAAAGCGCAGCGCAGGTGCAACTCGCGCGCAGGTTTATGGGCCCAAGCGCGGCCGGATTTTCAGGACTGATGCGCATAGGCCAAAGGCCGGGCACCTATTTGCCAAGAATTGAGACGGTCTTTTGATGCAAGGGGCGCGCGCGTTTGATTTCAGCGCTGCGCGTTTCGGGCCAGCGCTGCATCCATCCGCGCGCGCGTTTCGCGATCAACGATTGTGCGGCGCAACCGGGCGGCGCGGGCGCGCAGGCCCGCAGCCCGCGTTTCAAGCGCTTGCAGGCTTTCTTGCGAAATCTCGCCGCCCGTATCAATTGCTTCAATCTGCTCGAAAGGCGCAATTGTTGGATAGGCAGCTGCGCGCGCCGAAGGGCTGATCGCCGCATCAAGCTTTGGAAAATCCGCGCAGCCCGCCAAGAGGCCAGCACAAAGCCCCAAGCTCAAAGCAAAGCGCAAGCGCGGGCGATTTGGCAAAGGGTTTGGCAAGGGGCGCTCTCTTTTGGATCGGAACAACTGGCGCGATATAGCCACGGGGCCTTGGGCGGGGCAAGGGGGCAGGGGGGGCAAGCAAGGGGGCAGGCGGGGGGCAGCGCCGATGCGCAGGCCTTAGTGGCAGCGCTTGGGCGGCAGCGTTTTGGCGCTCTTGCGGCGCGGGGGGTTGATCTGAACGCGCGTTCAGTTATTCAAAGGATATGGCACGCAAACAAGGCTCAACATCTGAAAAGACCGCCCCTAAGGTGCGCGCATCGGCCCTGCGCCTGATTGCGCGCCATGGCTATGCGGCTGTTTCCATGCGCCAAATCGCCAAAGATGTTGGTGTTCAGGCCGGCGCGCTTTATCTCTATACGCCCGACAAACAGACGCTTTTGTTTGATCTGATGCAGAGCCATATGAATGATCTGCTGGCCGCATGGGAGGCGACCCCGCGCGGCGAAACCCCAACAGAGGCGCTCAAAGCCTTTACCGAATTTCACATCCGCTTCCATCTGGATCGCGCCGATGCGGTCTTTATCGCCTATATGGAGCTGCGCAATCTGACGGCGGAAAACTTCGCCTGTATTGAGGCGCTGCGCCGCCGCTATGAGGACAGTCTGGAAGCGATCATCCGCGCAGGCGACGCCAGCGGCGAGTTTTCAACCCCCGATACCAAGCTCGCCACCCTTGCCGTGATTGCCATGCTGACCGGGGTTAATACCTGGTATCGCGAGGGCGGGCGGCTCAGTGTTGAGCGGATCGAGCGGATTTATTGGAATATGGTGCGCCGTTCGGTTGGGGCATAATGGCGCTAATCGGCCGCATGCCAAAGACGGATGAATAGCCAAACCGCGCAAATACCAGCGCCAGATAGGGCCCAAACGCGGCGAAACGGCCAATTCGCTTCATCTTTGCCCGCGCGCCCGCTATCAGCAATGCCATCGCCATAACGCCGGAGCCAGAGCCATCATGCCGCCCAAACCCTCTTCTGCAAAATCCGCCACCAGCGCCCCCGCCGCGGATGATGAGATCATCGTCGCGACCCTCATGCCCTCGCTTGCGCGCCGGATGCTTGGGGTTGGGATGCTTGGGCTCTTGGGGCTATTGCTGATCATGCTCGTGATCAATGCGCCCAACCTTGATATGAGCCCCGGCTTGGCCGACCCAAATATGCAGGATCTGAACAGCCCCAAAAGCATGGGCGCCGGGACAAAGGCGTTTTTGGTGATTTGCGGCGGGCTGGCGCTTTTCGCCTGTTCCAAGCTTTATGCCGCGACCGCGCGCGGGGTTGAGCTGACAAACACAGGCATATTGCGCGAGACCGGCCCAGAGGGGCGCATCTTGGCGCGTGTTGAGGATGTAAAAGCGGTTGAGCGCGGCTCTTTCGCCCTTAAGCCCTCAAATGGGTTTTCGCTGACCTTTCACCAAACCCAAGAGCGCGGTTTTGCCCTTGGCCTTTGGTGGCGGGCGCATAAACGGCTCGGGGTTGGCGGGGTAACGCCCGCTTCGCAGGGGAAATTTATGGCCGAATTGATTGTCGCGCAGATCGCGGCGCGCGGCTGATCTATGCAGCGCGGCTCTGATTATTTGAGCGAAAAAACGCGGCTGATGTGCTCCGGCGCGCGAAAAGGCTTTGGCCAAGCCCGCCGCAGCGCCAGTGCAAGCCAAGCCTGAGCCTGCACCAATAAGACGGCCCGCGCCAACAGGCCCCCTCCAAAAAAGCAAAACGGCCCCAAAAGCAAAACGGCCCACAAAGATGCGGGCCGTTCTAAAAGTTTCAGGCTTTGGCGTTAGTGCCAGCCGCGGTGTCCGTGGTGGCCCGAAGTGCCGCCGCCCCAGCCGCCCCAGCCGCCCCAGCCCATCCAGCCGCCTGTGCCAGCATCATCATCATCATCGTCGTCGATCTGATTGGTGCCGCCATCGGCATCCGTGTTGCCGATGTGATCGCCGATAAAGGTCGAAGCGCCTTCCCATGCCACTTGCGAAGAGAACCGCGGCGAGGTTGGGATGAAATAATCAAAGCTGCGCGCATCAAGGCCAACGTTGAAGAACGGCTTCCAATTGGATGTCGCCTCAACAACAACAAGCCGCTCACCCGCAACAAGATCGGGCAATTGGTTTTCCAAACCGGCAAGCATGGAATTGGTCAGCTTGGCCTTGCCATCCGCCCCGTAAGACCAGCGCACCTCATAGCTGCCAAGGCTCAGCGGATCATTGGGATCAACCAAAACCCACTGAATTTCGGAAACGCGCAGCTCGGTATCATAATTGGCCGGGGTGAGATAATCGAACAGGGTTTTCATCCCTTCGATGTAGTTTTCATCAACACCATCGGTCACCCGGGTCATCGCATCCGAGATCGTATAGGCGGCTTTTTCGCCTGTGTTGCGGGTGCGAAACGCATCGAAATATGTAAACATCGCCACATAAGCCCAAGCCAGCAAAGGCAGCATCAAGACCGCCTCCATAGAGACAGAGCCCTTTGTGCCATCCCGAAAATCAAGGACGCATTGGCGCAGATTTTGCATGTAAATATTCATGAGTTTGGCTCGATTACAAAGGCCGAAGTCGAAACCAGGCGATAGCCACCTGAAGAATCTACTGGCAGTTGGGCCCCCAGACCCGATGTCGGGAAGACAGGCGAAACAACGAAACAAGCGCGGATCATCATCAGCTCGTTAGGCACCCCTGATGTAAAGATCACATTGGGGCGAATATCCGAACCACGATCAACGCAGGTCGCGGTTGTGGGCGGCATTGAAAAGGTTGTCATGGAGATCGTGCGCAGCTCAAGGTTGATCGAGTCCAGGCACTGGGGCAGAACGCCGGCATAATTACAGATGGCTTTGCGCACATCTTCATCATCCACAATCCCATCATCGCCGCGCGGCATCCGGCCAAGGCGCAGATCGCGCACCGCCAGATCAACACCGCGCTCCAACATCGTTTGGCGGACCATCAGAATGCCGCTCTCGTAGCCCGAGAGAAGCAGCGAGATAAAGACCGGGAAGACGATCAAGAACTCAATCGTGGCAAACCCGCGCTCATCCCGGCGAAACCGCGAAAGCGCTCTTTTAAGCGAGAACATTCTCATTGCACCAACCTCAACTCAGAAATCTTATTTGCAATTTCATTGAACGCGGTTGTCAGGCTTGTCCCGGCAACCCGGAAGAAATGCGATTCACTTGAGGCGCAATTTTCCATATAGACCGCATCGCCATCATCAACCTCGAAACCGATGGTAAAGATGATGATGTCTTTGGCTTTGGCGGCTGTACAGATATTGGCCATCCGTGTGTTTTTGACGCTCGGCTCTACATATTTGTAAAAGGCCGAGTCCCAGTAACTGTAAGTCGAACTGCTGTCGTAATTCGCCCAACCATAAAGACGCGCAACATAGTTGGTTGTGTAACGGGCAAAGACATCGCGATAGTCATACTCTACTGCCGCAGAGCCGCCATAGGGGCTTGAATAGATGCTGCCGCTTGAATTGCTGCTGGTATTTTTGCGCCAGTAGCAATTAGAGGAAGAGCCGCTGTTACAGCTGCTGCTCTTGCGGAAAACAGAGACCCTGTTGCTGTTGGTCGGATCAACAAATACATCAGATCCGCCCGAGCTATAGGTGTCAGGCATATAGAACTGGGCTGTGTTTTCACCATCTGTCATCACAACGATGACTTTCATCGTCGAGCTGTCCGAATAAGAAACCGGACGATCAGAGAAGAGCGAACTTACCGTTGCCCCTGTCCCCGCAGACAAAACGGCTGTGACCGGTTGGAAAGTAGGGTCAAGCATCGCAGCGCCCCATTTGATCCCAATATCAATCGAAGTGTTGCCAGAGGCGACAAGCGATTCAATCTTGGTGTTCAAAGCATCGCGGGTGCCGGCAAAAGGCAGGATGGTCGATGTGGATTTCCCATCACAAGGCCACCACTCCGGCGTCACACCGGTATACCCGCCCCACCATGAGCCATACTCAGAGATAGGATCAAAATACAGGGTCTGCTTATAGGTCGCCGTCTGCGACAACCCAACCGAGTTGAAATCTGAGCCGCTGAAATCAAGGCAATGCGAATAGTCGTGGGTATAGTTACGCACATATTGGCTCAGAATGGCCGAGCCAGCATTCACCTGAGTGTTATAGGGAATGATCGACATCGTAACAGTATCAGCCTCAGCGGAATCAAAGATGGTTTTGACGAAATTCTTCGCCGCTGTTTTCATATTGGGCAGGCGGCTTGAGCCGTTCATCGAATTGGAAATATCCAACACAAGCGAGATCTCGATCTCAGAAACGCGCTCTTGCGCTTTGCCAACCGCGTGAAGCGGCAATGTGTCGATGCCAAGATGTTTCATGAACATCGAATTAAAGGCGACATTTGTTGTCGAGGTCACGGTTGAATAGGTCAGATCATCCGTGTCGTCCTGGATCACTGGCGTATAGCCTGCAAGCCCGCTCTTGGCGAAATAATCATTTACAACGGTTTGGGCATCTACTGTTTGATCAAGGTCGGCCGCGGCCAGAATGGCGCGATCGGTTGTGTTCTGAACGCGCGTACGATCGCTCTCAAAGCGCATGATATCAACAGCCATCCCGCCCGCGAGCAGGATCAGCACGAAGATAAACAGCGAAAAGACGATCAGCGAACCCGCGTCGTCTTTGCCAAACCGTTTTGCATGCATTTTGGCCCGCGCCATAGCAGCCCGGGGCAATTCCGCGTAAGTCACTTTGTTGTCGAAACTGATCTTCTGATCCATTTCACGAACCCTCTCTTGTCAAACAGCGCCCCACGCGCCGAGCCGCAACTGTGGCCAAAGACCATTCACCATCCGGCGGTGGCAAAAATAAGGCGCAGATTTG
Organism: Paracoccaceae bacterium; assembly: GCA_050633265.1. GTDB lineage: Bacteria > Pseudomonadota > Alphaproteobacteria > Rhodobacterales > Rhodobacteraceae > JBLHZY01. Next base: position 80,622 of record JBOEGE010000002.1, read on the forward strand.
GCCATTTGGGGCCAATTAAGGCGGATCAGGCAACAATGCGGGGTGCGCCCCCGGCTTTGTTGCGAATTTGGGGCTAGTTTCGAAGGATTTTTGCGAGAAAGGGAAAATTTTACGCATATTTTTTTGGCCAAGCGCCTAAAATCTTAAGCGTCGGTCAAACGGTTGTTTTACAGGGCTTTGGTGGGCTTTGGCGGGGTTTGAACGCTGCATTTTGGCCTGTATGAGCGCCCGATTTGCTCGCGCAAAGTATGGCGCTTAATCTGCGGCGCGCAGGCTCAATCGCATCCCAGGCGCTGGGCACGGGCGGGCAATCCACAGCCCATAAATCAAAGGCATGTCGCCTCACCGGCTCATCTGGACTTTGCCGCGCCCTAAGCTGATATTGGTGCCATGAGTCTACCGCCCGGTTTCCTTGATGAATTGCGTACGCGCACCTCGCTTTCGGCGGTGGTGGGGCGCAAAGTCATGTGGGATACGCGCAAATCCAATCAGGGCAAGGGCGATATGTGGGCGCCGTGCCCCTTCCATCAGGAAAAATCCGCCTCCTTCCATGTGGATGATCGCAAAGGCTTTTATTACTGTTTTGGCTGTGGCGCGAAGGGCGATGCGATCTCCTTTATCCGCGAGACCGAGAATACATCCTTCATGGAAGCGATCGAAATATTGGCCCGCGAGGCCGGGATGCCGATCCCCGAGCGCGATCCAAAGGCCCAGGAAAAGGCCGATTACCGCAGCCAGATCGCTGAGGTCATGGAAGCCACCGTTCAGCATTTCCGCCTCGCGCTGAAAACCGGCGCAGGCAGTGGTGCGCGCGATTACCTCGCCACGCGCGGCCTTGACGAGGCAGCGCAAGCCCGTTTTGACATCGGCTTTGCGCCGGATGCGCGCAACGGTTTGCTCCAAGCCCTTACCGCCAAAGGATTTTCGCAAGATCTGATCGTGGCCTCTGGCATGTGCGCGCGCCCCGATGATGGCGGCGCGCCCTATGATCGCTTTCGCGGCCGGATCACCTTTCCCATCCGCGATGCCCGCGGGCGCGCCATTTCGATGGGTGGCCGCGCGATGGATCCCAATGCCCGTGCCAAATATCTCAACGGCCCCGAGACCGAGCTCTTTGATAAGGGCCGTTCGCTGTATAACCACGGCCCCGCCCGCGAGGCCGCCGGCAAAGGCCAAACCCTTGTTGTCGCCGAAGGCTATATGGATGTGATCGCCCTTGCTGAGGCCGGTTTTGGCGCGACCGTCGCCCCCTTGGGCACGGCCATCACCGAAGATCAACTGCGCCTGATGTGGCGCATCCATCCCGAGCCGGTGATCGCGATGGATGGCGACAAAGCCGGCATCCGCGCCGCCATGCGCCTTGTCGATATTGCCCTGCCGCTTTTGGAGGCGGGCCAAAGCCTGCGTTTTGCGATCATGCCAGAGGGGCAAGACCCCGATGATATTCTGAAATCTCAAGGGGTTGAGGCGATGAAGGCGCTGATCGAGGGCGCGCAGCCCATGGTTTCGCTTCTGTGGCAGCGCGAAACCGAAGGGCGGGTTTTCGATAGCCCCGAGCGCAAAGCGGCCCTCGATAAATCCCTGCGCGAAGCAATCAAGAAAATCGCCGATCCCTCGATCCGCAGCCACTACGGCGAAGAGATCAAAGACCTGCGCTGGCAGCTTTTCCGCGGCAATCGCAACACAGGCGGGGGCAATAACAACGGGGCAGGGGGCGGCTTTGCCCCCCAAGGCAATCGCCCCGCTTGGCGGCCCCGCGGCGCGCCCGAACCGGCAAGCCCATCGGCTAAACTCTCGCCGCTGGCTGGCGCCAATGACACCGGGATCGAGGACCGCCTGCGCGAAGCGGTGATCCTTGCGGCCTGTATCGCCACGCCCCAAATCATCGAGCGCTTTGAAAGCGCGCTCGAGATGATCCAAATGTCCGCCCCCGAGCACAACATGATTCGCAACGCCATTTTGGCAAGCTACAGCGGCCCCGAAGAGAGCTTTTTTGAACGGCTCGCGCAGATTTGCGGCACCGAGACCCTTGAAAAATTACACAGCCTTAGCCATGTCCGTATCGCGCCGCCCCTGCGCCATCCGGGCAATGTTGAGATCGCTGAAATGTGTGTCGCTGAAGAGCTTGCCAAACTTGAAACCCGGCGCGGCGCGATCCGCGAAATATCCGAAGCCATGGCCGATATTCCAAATTTAACTGAGGAAGATGAAGGGCTTGCATGGCGCCTGAAGCAAGCCGCCGAAGCCCGCAACAAAGCCACGAGAAGCGAAAATGAGGACAAAGCCGAATATGATATGGCCCCCAATGGCGCGCGCCTGAACCGATCTGAGCGCAACGCCCTGGCCGATCTGCTATCCAAGATTTCCACCGGAGCAGCAAGCGAGACAAACGAGAATGATCCCTAACAGCATCGCTGGTGAAGCGGTTGGTAAAGAAATAAGGGTAAACGGGTGTCCGAATCAGTGATTCGCAGGTATTGATTCGGATAAGGATTCGTTACGGGTGATTCGCCCGCATCGCCCCAGCCCTTCGACGTTTCGATTTCATGTTTCGATTTCGATGTTTCGATTTAGACGAGGAGTGCCACATGGCCGCCAAAGATAACGACGACCAAAAGCGAGACGATCAAGACAACGGCATGTCGCTCGACATGAGCCAAGCCGCCGTCAAAAAGATGATCGCTGATGCGCGTGAACGTGGCTACATCACCTACGAACAGCTCAACACAGTTCTGCCGCCAGAGCAGGTCTCTTCCGAGCAAATCGAAGATGTGATGTCGATGTTGTCCGAAATGGGCATCAACATCATTGAAGATGATGAGGCTGAGGAAGAAGAGAATAAAGCGGGCACGGATGTTGTCGATGCTTCTGCCGCGCGCGAAGTAACGCTTGCCTCCTCCGAGACAGAAAAACTGGATCGCACCGATGATCCTGTGCGGATGTATCTGCGCGAAATGGGCTCTGTCGAGCTGCTCTCGCGCGAGGGCGAAATTGCGATTGCCAAACGCATCGAAGCGGGCCGCAATACGATGATCTTGGGGCTCTGCGAAAGCCCGCTGACCTTCCAAGCGATCACCATTTGGCGCGATGAGCTTCTCTCAGAAGACATCCTTTTGCGCGATGTGATCGATCTTGAAACCACCTTCGGCAACAGCATCGAAGGCGAAGAAGAAAACGTTGTTGCGCCCGTAACCCCCGTTGGCGGCGCCCCCGCTGCGGCCGCAGGCGAAAAGCCCGCCGAGCTGGATGCCGATGGCAATCCGATCTCAACGGATGATGACGACGACGATGATGATGACGAACAGGCCAATATGTCGCTTGCTGCGATGGAGGCCGCGCTTAAGCCGCAAGTGCTTGAAACGCTTGAACTAATCGCCCATCACTATACCGCGCTTGCCGAGATGCAAGATTTGCGGATGTCCGCCACGCTAAACGAAGATGGCTCTTTCTCCGATAAAGAAGAAGCCGCCTATCAAAAGCTGCGCTCCGAAATCGTCGTTTTGGTCAACGAGCTGCACCTGCATAACAACCGGATTGAAGCCCTGATTGATCAGCTTTACGGCATCAATCGCCGCATCATGTCGATCGACAGCAACATGGTCAAACTTGCCGACCAAGCCCGCATCAATCGGCGCGAATTCATCGATGCTTACCGGGGCTGTGAGCTTGATCCAACATGGCTTGAGCGGATGAGCGAAAAATCCGGCCGTGGCTGGACCGCTTTGATCGAACGCTTCACCCCGAAAATCGAAGAGCTGCGCGGCGAGATGGCCCAAGTTGGCCAATATGTTGGGGTGGATGTTTCCGAATTCCGCCGCATCGTTGGCCAAGTGCAAAAGGGCGAAAAAGAAGCGCGCCAGGCCAAGAAAGAAATGGTCGAAGCCAACCTGCGCCTCGTGATTTCGATCGCCAAAAAATATACCAACCGCGGCCTGCAATTCCTTGATCTCATTCAGGAAGGCAACATCGGCTTGATGAAAGCCGTCGATAAATTCGAATATCGCCGCGGCTATAAATTCTCGACCTATGCAACCTGGTGGATCCGCCAAGCGATCACCCGCTCGATCGCCGATCAGGCCCGCACGATCCGCATCCCGGTTCATATGATCGAAACGATCAACAAGCTGGTGCGCACTGGTCGCCAGATGCTGCATGAAATTGGCCGCGAGCCAACGCCAGAAGAATTGGCCGAGAAGCTGCAAATGCCGCTCGAAAAAGTGCGCAAAGTGATGAAGATCGCCAAAGAGCCGATCTCGCTTGAGACCCCGATTGGCGATGAAGAGGATAGCCAGCTTGGCGATTTCATCGAGGATAAGAATGCGATCCTGCCGCTGGACTCGGCCATTCAGGAAAACCTCAAAGGCACAACGACCCGCGTCTTGGCCTCGCTGACGCCGCGCGAAGAACGCGTATTGCGGATGCGCTTTGGCATCGGGATGAACACCGATCACACCCTCGAAGAGGTCGGTCAGCAATTCTCGGTAACGCGCGAGCGGATCCGCCAGATCGAAGCGAAAGCCTTGCGAAAGCTCAAACATCCAAGCCGAAGCCGCAAGCTGCGCAGCTTCCTCGATCAGTAATCAAAAAGGGCGCTCTTCGGGGCGCCTTTTCTTTTGGCTCTACCGCTCCCAAAACCGGCCCCAAAGGCCCATGCGCCGGCCCAAATCCTCTTTAAAGATTTGCAAAACCGCCTCCAAATTTCTTTAAAATCTTAAAAAAACGCGCGCCAAAGCCTCGCCCCGTTGCGCCCAAGCCATAGCCTATCTAGCCCCAAAATTTCGACCCTACCCAAAGTCTGGCCGCTCCCCTATAGTGCCTGTGGATAAGTTGGGCGATGCCCCAAGAAGATGCGGTTAATAACAAGGGGATTGCCATGCGCTGCCCATTTTGCGGAAATGTGGACACTCAAGTAAAAGACAGCCGCCCGGCTGAGGATCATGTCGCGATCCGGCGTCGGCGCTTTTGTTCGGCCTGCGGCGGGCGTTTCACAACCTATGAACGCGTCCAATTGCGCGACCTCGTGGTGATCAAATCCAATGGCCGCCGTGAAGATTTTGATCGCGATAAGCTTGAGCGCTCAGTTCGAATTTCCCTGCAAAAACGGCCAGTTGAGCCCGAACGCATGGATCAGATGATCTCGGGTATAGTGCGCCGGTTGGAAAGCATGGGCGAAACGGATATCCCCTCGACCACCATCGGCGAGATCGTCATGGAAAGCCTCGCGCGGATCGATACGGTCGCCTATGTGCGCTTTGCCTCGGTGTATAAAAACTTCCAGGCCGCCGACGATTTCGACAAATTCGTCAGCGAATTGCGCCCGCCCGTCTCTCCAGACGAATAAATGAACGCCGATGCCCGCCATATGGCGCATGCGCTCGCCCTCGGGCGGCGCGGGCTCGGCCGCACATGGCCCAACCCTTCCGTGGGCTGCGTGATTGTTAAGGACGGGCGCATCATTGGCCGGGGCGCAACTGCGATAGGCGGGTGCCCCCACGCCGAGCCGCAAGCCCTTGAAATGGCTGGGAAAGCTGCCAAAGGCGCAACCGCCTATGTCACGCTGGAACCCTGCGCCCATACGGGCCAAACCCCGCCCTGCGCCGATGCTCTGATCGCCGCCGGGATTGCCCGCGTTGTCATCGCGCTTAGCGATCCTGATCCGCGCACCGATGGGGCAGGGGCCGCCCGTCTGCGCGCCGCGGGTATTGAGGTAACTACCGGCATTTTGGAGGCCGAAGCCCGCGCCGATCAGCAAGGCTTCCTGACCAAAATTACCCAACAACGCCCGATGCTTACCCTCAAGCTCGCCACCAGCTTCGATGGCCGCATCGCGACCGCCACAGGCCAAAGCCAGTGGATCACAGATGCGCCCGCCCGCAAGCTTACCCACGCCCTGCGCGCAACCCATGACGCGGTTATGGTCGGTGGCGGAACAGCGCGCGCCGATGATCCCATGCTCAACGTGCGCGGCCTCGGCATCACTCATCAGCCCACCCGCATCGTTATGTCGCGCAAGCTCGACCTGCCGCTCAGCAGCAAACTCGCCGCCTCCGCCAAAGACATCCCGCTGTGGATCTGCCATTCAAAAGAAGCCGATCCAAACCTGATAACAGCCTGGCAAGGCCTCGGCGCGATCCTTATTGAAGCCCCAACAAACGCCGCGCGCCAACTCGATCCAACAGCAACCATGCGCGCTCTTGCGGCCCGTGGCCTCACCCGTATTTTCTGCGAAGGTGGCGGCGCGCTCGCGGCCTCGCTCTTGCAGGCCGATCTCGTCGATCACCTCGCAGGCTTTACCGCAGGGCTTGCCCTTGGCGCCGAAGGCATCCCCGCGATCAGCGCGCTTGGCCTCGATCAACTCTCCCAAGCGACCCGCTTCAAACTCCAAGAAACCCGCAGCATCGGTCCGGATGTCTTTCATCGCTGGTCCCGCTAAGTCGCTGTAAAACCTACTTTTTCTTGGCTAAAATACTCATAGCGCCACGAAAGAATTCAGCCCCCACGCCGCCATAAATGCGCATAGCTTGCCAAAGCCCCCTGCGCCTTTGCCAGCAATCGCAGCCCAAGCCCGCCGCGGATTACCTCGCCGGTTTCAAGCCGATCAACAATCACCTCAGCGCTGCAAGCCTGCCCGGTTTTGGGATCGAAATAGCGCGGATAATCAATCAAAGCGGCATAGGCGAGCCCGGCCAAATCGGGCCGCGCCGCGCGCCTCTCAGGCGCCGCGACCAGATCGCGCGTCAGCCCCCAACCGGCATAAAACGGCATGCCCGCGCATGTCACTGGCTTGCCGCGCAACAAGGCCTCAAACCCCAAAAGCGAGGTCATCACCCAGACCTCATCCACCGCCTCGATCAAAGCAATCGGATCGGCCGCGTCCAATACAACATCGGCCAAATCGCCCGGATCAAAAGCGCCCGCGCGCAGCCCGGCCTCGACATCAGGGTGCGGCTTATAAAGGATCACCGCCTCAGGATTCGCCGCCCGCGCCGCGGCCAAAAGCGCGCCATTCGTGCAAATATCCGAGCAACCAGCCAGGATCGAGGCATCATCCTCGACCTGCCCGGCCACCAAAATGCGATGCCCCGCAGGCAGATCAGGCAATGCCACGCCGCCAAGATTATACTTCGAAATCCGCGCTCGATTGAGCCGCCGGATCAAATCCTCTGCCCGGCTGCGGGCATAATCCGGCAGCTCAGCCCGGGCCGAAATCAGCGCTTCAAGCCGCGAGGCGCTGCGCGGATCATAATAAATCCCAAGATCATCGCAAACGAGCGACAGCGGCGGAACAAGCGAAGCGCCAAGCCCGCGCGATCGCAAGAACCCATCCTCAATGCGCAAACGCTTCGCCGGATCATCCGGCCCGCCCATGCCCCAAACCATCTGGCGCGATCCGCCTGCCGCCAAATCCGCCGCCTTTTGTGGATCATCGGCAAAGCGCAAACCGGGCCCGAAAAACTTGCGCATATGGCCCCGTTTCCAAAGCCGCATGCCGCTGGCAACATAGCCGTGCCGATCTTCGCGCCATGCCCGCGCGCGCGCCTCAAGCCCGGCAATCACATCCTCAAGCGCGCATAATTGATCGCGGTAAGGATCATACCAGGTTGGATAAAGGATCATCGCCCCGGCAAAAAGCTGTGCGCGGGTCAGCTTGCGTTCGCGCCGCGCAACCGGGTTTTCATCCGCTGTCAGCCCCCAGCCGCTATAGAATGGCTGGCCAAATACCCGCGGCTTATGCCCTGCATAAATCGCCTCAAACCCAAGCTGCGAAGAGACCGTATAAACCGCCATCGCCCCCTCCATCAGCGCCCAAGGCGAGACCGGATCGCGCAAAAGCATCACGCGCTCATTGGCATCATCCTCGCTAAAATGGCCCGTCCGGTGGCCCGCTTCTGTTTCAGGGTGGGTTTTGATAACGATCTTTGCGCCGGGATGCTCAAGCTGGGCAAAAACCAGCATTTCGTGAAAAAGCGCCGCCGATCCGGCCCCATATTCAATCGAAGCGTCGCCCTTTGTTTGATCAATGACCAGCACATATGGCGCATTTGGAAGCCTATCTGCGGGATCAAAGGCGTTATACTTGGACAAATGCGACATGCGCAGCCATTGGGCGCATTTACGGGCGCGATCCAAAAGGGCGGTATCATCAAGCGGATGGGTGGCCAGAAGATGCTCAAGATCCGATGGGGTTGAACTGTCAAAATGCACGCCGCGCTGATCAAGGCAAAGCCCGACGGGGGGCTCGCCATCGCGCCCAGTCAAGACAGAGCGCAGCGGCGCATCCTCAACCCGCAAAATGGGCGCATCCTTGTGCGCGGCCACCGCTTCACCGCGCGTCGATGTCGGGCTCTTGCCCCAAACGCCAACGAAATCATCGCCCTTTGGCTGACCGATCCGAATATCCCAGCCCGCAAGCGCCATGATCCGGCGCACACGGCTCTGGGTCAAAAAACCGCCGTTATAAACGTAAAGCCGCCGGGAAGTCGGCTCCCCGGCGGCATTTTGAGTGCTGTGGTTGCTCATGATTGGCGGATCAGTTTCCGGCCAAGGAATTGAGCGTATTCACGGTCCCAAGCGAGCCGGTTATGGCGTTAAGTGTTTTTGACCATTGAACAAATGGGGCCTCGGTCACATAAACCGTATCGCCATCGCGGATCACAAAATCACGCGCAAGAAACACACCATTTGGCTCTGTCAGGTTGAGCACATAGATCATGCGCTGCACGCCCTGAAGATCGCTGCGCCCCAGCACTTGGTTGGAAATAGCCTCGGATTCATTGCGGAACACAAAGACGCCGGTCGGATCGGCAAGGTTGCTGCTCAGCCCGCCAACTTGGGCAATGCCCTCAATCGCGGAGAGTGTTTGCGTCTCAAATTTCACCCGGCTTTGCGCGCCAGTGGCCCCAAGCGCCGTGAAAGAGCGCGTATCAGCCTCAACCAAAATGCGATCCCCACCGCGCAACGCGATATCGAACTGCGGGTTGTCATAAAGATCTTCAAACCAAATCTTGGCCTTTTCAGCGCCACGGATCACAGTGATCTGCGCGATCTCGGGCTCAACCGCGACACCGCCTGCGCGCGCAAGCATTGAGGTCAAGGTCCTTGTCGGGCGCTCAATCGCATAGACGCCCTGGCCGCTTACCGCCCCGGTGATCGAAACGGTCGCGCCATCGCCTGCAAGGCGGCGCACGGTGACTTGGGGGTCGGGGGTCTGGCTGTCGAGCTTTTGAGTGATGATGCGGCGGATCGCTTCGGGCGAATTGCCCGCGGCTTTGATCCGGCCAGCATAGGGGATGAAGATATAGCCGGATCCATCGACTTGAATTTCCTCAAGCGATGTGGCCGGCGCGCCTTCAACACCCAAAAGCGGGCTGTCGACGTTTTCCCAGACCGAAACGCCCAAAGTATCGCCCGCGCGGATCGTATCAGAGCCAAGCGAACCTGCGTTGATGAACTTTTCGGTAAAGCCAAGCACAGGCACAACGCCGGTTGCGCGGGTCACGCGATCATTGACCTCGACGACGAAAGCATCGCCTTCGCGCTGCACGGAACCTGAGAAAATTTCACGTTTGTTCGGGCCTGAGCGCGGCAAGCCACAGCTTGAAAGCGCGGCCACCAATGCCAAAAGGACGACATACTTCGCCTTACGCGATGTCATGAGTTTCACTGCTGGTCTCCTCGACCTGAATTTCTGCCTCGGGTAGTCTTTTTTTGTTAAACTACGGGAATCCGGGAAAAATAGCTAGCCCGGCGCTGATCCGCGGCTGCTTTCTGCGCGCAAAGTGTTGCGGGCTTGCCGCGATGGGGCAGGGGTAGTGGGGGCGCGGGGCGAAAACGCCTGTATCTTGTGGCTACTTGATCACGCGCAACTGCTGGCGCGGCGGCGCTGTGCCGCTTTCAAGCGCTTTGTAGGGATCATCTTTGGCCAGCATCATATCAACAACCTGGCGCAGCAATTGCCGCCGCCCGCGGGCCGAATAAAAGCCCCCTGCGATCTGCGATGTTTCCAAAAGATACTGGCGATAATCGCGGTATGCGCGGCTATCGGGGCGGGCCGGGCGCGCAAAGAATTCCGGCAATGTCTGGGTCGAGACGAATTCGGGCTTGGCATAGACGGCCGCCCCGAAAGTCTTGAGCGGCAGCCCGCGCCAAAGCACTTGCTGGGCCGCCGTCGAATTGACCGTCACAGCCGAGCGGGCATGATCCAAAAGCTGCGCAAGCTTGCCGCCGCGCACATAATGCACCCGATCCTCGACACCATGCGCAGAAGCAATCCGCGCCACTTCGCGCCCAAGATTGCGCCGCCCGATCTCTAGCGGATGGGCCTTAAACACAAGGTGATGGTGCAGGGCCGCGCCTTTGGCAAACCCCTCAATCACCAGCTCGATAAATTCGGGCATCGTGCCAAAGGGCGAGTGCATCTGAAAGCTCGCGTCATGCTCAAGCTGCATCAGCGCAAGGTGGTAAGGGTAGCCTGCGCGTTTGATGCGAAAAGTCGCCAAAACACGATCCGCCCAATGCAGGGGCATCAAGATCAAGCGTTTGAAATAAAGGGCAAATTCGCGTGTAACAGAAAGCTCGCGATGGCGGCGAAAATTGCGATAGGCGCCGTTGCGAAACATCACAAACCAATGGTACAGCGCGCCATAAAACACATGGTGGCGCATGTCGCCCCAATGGCTGGGCGCTTCAAATGTATCATGTTCAGAATGGGCCAGAACCTCGCGCATGGTTTCAACGGATGTGTCCATCAAGGCCGAATGCCCGTTTGATCCGCCGCGCTCATAGGTGATCCAATAGGGGCGCAGATACCCCTCTTCAAACACATGCACCCGCAAGCCCAAATCGCGCGCTTTTTCAACGGCTTGCGCATGGATCGGGCGGGTATCGCCATAAAGAACGATATCGGTGATCTGCTGCTTTTCAATGATCTCGCCAAGCGCATCGGGCCAGTCTTGCGGCGTGCCTTCATAAGAGATGTAATTCTTGGCCCCGAACCAAAAGGCGCGATCGCCCGCGTTAAAGCCAATCCGCCAAACCTGCGCCCCCGCCGCGCGCAGCATTTTTCCCAAGCCATGAAAGAAGGGGCCGTGGGGCCCTTGCAGAAACAAATAATGCCTGCCTTCTGTGGTCGCCGATGTCATCACGTTTTGGTCCTTGGCAGCGCTTGCCGGTTGGTTTTTGCCCGCAATTTGGGGCGCTTGTCGAGTTTGTTAACCCTTTTTCGGGGCAACTTTATGGCAGTGTGGCCAAGAGGCCCTAATAAAGTATGAGCAGTCGCCAGACTTGCACCAAGCGCCCGCCCGCGTTACCTCATAACGCAAATCATTGAGCGAGAGGATGCGGCATGTTTACAGGGATCATCACCGATATTGGGCGCGTCCTTTCCACCGATATGCGCGGCGATCTGCGCGCCCGGATCGCCACCAGCTATGACATCGACGGCATTGATATTGGCGCCTCGATTGCGTGCGATGGGGTTTGCCTGACGGTGATCGCGCTTGGCCGCGATCCCGAGCCTTGGTTTGATGTGGATATCTCGGCCGAGACGATCTCCAAAACGGCGATTGGCCAGAACGCTTGGGGGGCGGGGCGCAAGCTCAATCTTGAGCGGGCATTGAAGGTCGGGGATGAGCTTGGCGGGCATATTGTTTCGGGCCATGTTGATGGCATCGCGCAAGTGATTTCTATGCGGGATGAAGGGGATAGCACCCGCTTTACCTTTCGCGCGCCGGATGCTTTGGCGCGCTTTGTTGCGCCCAAGGGATCGGTTGCGCTCAATGGCACATCGCTAACGGTGAATGATGTGAACGGCGCAGAATTTGGTGTAAACATCATCCCCCACACCAAAGAAGCCACCACTTGGGGCGCGGTCAAAGAGGGCGATCTGATCAATCTTGAGATCGATACTTTGGCGCGCTACGTGGCCCGCTTGGCCGAATACGAGGGCTAATGCGCAGCAGCGCAGGGCCGCTGTTCACCAAGCGCGCTGCGTTCCTCTGGCCAAGCCTTTGACCTTGCGATATGTGCAAGACAACCAAAGGAATTGCCATGTCTGAGCCCACAACAACCGATTATTCCAGCGCCATTTCAAGCGTCGAAGAGATCATTGAGGATGCGCGCAACGGGCGCATGTTTATCCTTGTCGATCATGAGGATCGCGAAAATGAGGGCGATCTGGTGATCCCAGCCCAAATGGCCACCCCCGAGGCGATCAATTTCATGGCCACCCACGGGCGCGGGCTGATCTGTCTGACCCTGACAGGCGAGCGGATTGATGCGCTTGGCCTGCCCTTGATGGCTTCCAACAATTCCTCCCGCCACGAAACCGCCTTTACCGTCTCCATTGAGGCGCGCGAAGGCGTGAGCACGGGGATTTCCGCCCATGATCGCGCGCGCACGGTGGCCGTTGCCATTGATCCTTCCAAAGCTGCCGCCGACATCGCTACGCCGGGCCATGTCTTCCCGCTGCGGGCCAAAGAGGGCGGCGTGCTTGTGCGTGCGGGCCATACAGAAGCGGCCGTTGATGTCAGCCGTTTGGCCGGGCTGATGCCAGCGGGTGTGATCTGCGAGATCATGAATGAAGATGGCACTATGTCGCGCTTGCCGGATCTTGTGGCTTTTGCGCAAAAGCACGCGCTGAAAATCGGCACGATCAGCGATCTGATCGCCTATCGCCGCCGCCATGATAATCTCGTGAATGAATCCGCGCAAAAGCCGGTGAAATCGGCCTTTGGTGGCGATTGGATGATGCGCATCTTTACTGATGAGACCCAAGGCGCCGAACATATCGTGCTGACCAAAGGGGATATCACCGATGGCGCGCCGGTTTTGGTGCGGATGCATGCGCTTAATCCGCTTGAAGATGTGCTTGGCATCGGCAAGACCAGCGGCGAAGTAGAAGGCGCGATGGAAGTGATTGGCCAAGAGGGGCGCGGCGTTATCGTTCTCTTGCGCGACACAACGATGAAGCTCGCGGTTGAGGGCGAAGCCTCGCCGCAAACTCTGCGCCAATATGGCCTTGGCGCGCAGATCCTCGCCGCCCTTGGCCTTCATGATCTGATCCTTGTGACCAATAATCCAAAACCAAAGGTCGTCGGGCTTGAGGCATATGGCCTCTCGATCACCGGCACCCGCGCGATAAACGAAAAGGGCTGATCCATGGCTTCCAGTGAGACCCATTATACCCTGCCGCTTCCAAGCTTTGACAGGCCGGTTAAGCTGCTGATCGTGGTTGCGCCCTATTATAAGGACGTCGCCGATCAGATGATTGCGGGCGCCAAAGCGACGATTGAGGAAGCAGGCGGCACATGGGATTTGGTTGAGGTGCCCGGCGCGCTTGAGGTGCCAACGGCCATTCGTATCGCTGATCGGATGAGCAATTTTGATGGCTACGTCGCCCTTGGCTGCGTGATCCGCGGCGAAACCACCCATTATGAGACCGTGTGCAACGACTCCAGCCGCGCCCTGCAATTGCTTGGCCTTGATGGCTGCTGCATCGGCAATGGCATCCTGACGGTCGAGAACAAAGCCCAAGCAGATGCGCGTGCCGAGGCGGCTGGCCAGAATAAAGGCGGGGGTGCCGCCGCTGCGGCCTTGCATCTTATCGCACTAACGCGCAAATGGGGGCCTGAGAAAAAATCGCTGGGGTTTCATTCCGATGCTATCCGGCTCGCTGAAGGCAAAAACACCGCATGAGCGCTAAAGACAAACGCCAGATGAAATCCGCAGCACGGCTATATGCGGTGCAAGCGCTGTTTCAGATGGAGCATTCAGGGCAAACGGTTGAACCCGTGCGTGAAGAGTTTCGCACGCACCGCTTTGGCGCTGTCTATGACGGTGATGAAATGGCTGAAGGGCACACGGCCCTGTTTGATGCGCTGCTGGATACGGCTGTAAATGATCAGGCCAAAATCGATCAATTGACGGATCGCGCGCTGGTGGCCAAATGGCCCATCGCGCGCATCGATCCAACCCTGCGCGCGCTTTTCCGCGCCGCCGGGGCAGAATTGGTTTTGGTTGAGACGCCGCCCAAAGTTGTTATCTCTGAATTCGTCGATGTGGCGCGCGCGTTTCATCCCGATGGCCGCGAGCCAAAATTCGTCAATGCTGTGCTCGATCACATGGCGCGCGAAATTCAGCCTCAGGCCTTTGCGGCCAAATAGCGCCGCCTTGCCCCCTGCGACATCAGCGCGCGTTGAAATGCGCCCTGCACACCCCGATATTTTCACTGTAGCAGCCCTTTAGATGCGCCTGAAAACGCCTTTGATCCGGGCCGCTGATCCTTGGTGAAACGGTGCCCCATGCCAAAACTCATATCCCTCTATATCCGCCATGTTCTGATTGGCTTTGCGCTTGCTGGCGTCTTTGTGGCGGGGCTGTTGTGGTTTGATGTCGCCCATCTGGGGCATCTGGTCTCGACCTCTGACATTGGGCTGCTGGCGGTATTTTTATTGTGGTTTTCCAATGGGATCGTCTTTGCAGGCGTGCAATTTGGCATCGCGATCATACGGATGAGCGGGCCAAGCGATGGCTCCGGCGGGCATCGCAAGCCGCGCAAATCGGCGCAAATGGCCGCGCCTAAACCCGTGCCCGTTACCGTGGCAGAGAAGCGCCGCTAAAGCCGCGTCAAGTTCTGGAAGGAAAGTGGCGGGACCACCAGAACAACCGTGGAGATAACGTAATTCCCGAGGACCTGTTTATACAGGTGGGCGCCAGATAACCGAACCAGGGCCCGGACAGAGCCAGCTCCCTCGGAGTTGCTTAAGGCCACTGGAATTTGATCCCTGATACGAGAAGGGCAGTGCCCGCCAAGGCATCAGATAGGCTTTGCGCGCCCCCCTGACAAGGGCCAATGCAGGGCGAATATCGGCGGTGCTCGCTCGGTGCGGGCAGGGTGGCTTGCCTTTTGTTCCCCTATTGTTCATGCTTGGGCGCATGGCGATCGATCCCTTCCTTCAAGCGGCCCAACCCGGCCAGTTGCTCGCGCGCGGCGTCTGCCGCCATCTGCGCAGCTATGGGTTTGCCTGTGTTGAGGAATTGGTGCCGGCGCGGGGGCTGCGGGTCGATGTGATGGCGCTTGGCCCCAAGGGCGAGATTTGGATCGTTGAGTGCAAATCAAGCCGCGCCGATTTTGCCAGCGATTCCAAATGGCAGGGCTATCTGGAATGGTGCGATCGCTATTTCTGGGCGGTGGATTTGGATTTCCCAACCGAGCTTTTGCCCGATGAAACCGGCCTGATCATTGCCGATCCCTATGGCGGCGAAATCATCCGCATGGGGCGCGAGGAAAAGCTTGCAGCGGCCAGGCGCAAAGCGATGATCCAGAAATTTGCCGCCCAAGCTGCGCACCGTTTGCAAAATATGCGCGATCCCGGCGTTGCGGCACTTTTTGGCCCCGAAGATTAAAGCGCCAAATTCAAGCCCGCCAAAGCGCCCAATTCAGCGCTTCTTGCCCTTGCCGCCCTCATTCAGGGCCCGCGCCTGAGCGGCGGCTGCGCGAATTTCTTCTGCAATCTCTTCGGCTTCGTCAGGATCGAAATCCATCGGAATTTCAATGCCATCGCCCTCAACATACAGGCGCACCATCCCATGCGAGGTGGGGCCGATCTGAATATTGGCGGTAATATCGGTTTCGGAATTGATACCCATGGGATGCCCTTTCGATTGCCTTGGGTCGATACCGCCCAAGCGCCCCCGAGGCAAGACCCAATACCCCTGCGCTACTCTGCCCGCCTTTTTCATTTTCGCGCAATTGAGTGAAATAGCCCTCTTGCAAAAGCCCGCCCCGCTCTGTAAATCACCCGCAGTGCCGCCTTAGCTCAGTTGGTTAGAGCGCCTGATTGTGGATCAGGAGGTCCCTGGTTCGAGACCAGGAGGTGGTACCACTTCCCCCCCTAAAAGTTCAGCAGAGATCGCGCTTCTTGATGCGGTTGGGCGCGCAAGGCCCTGATCCGCGCAATCTCAAACCCGTGCTTTAGCGGGGCTGCCAATCCATGCCCATATAGCCATGGCCCCGCTTTAATTCGGCCAACATCTTATCCATCCGGCGCGCTTTGGTCTCATCCTTGGCAGCAGTGTTGATCCACAAAAGATAATCGTTGCGCTGATAGGGTGGGCGGGCCTCATAAGCGGCGAGCAGCTCCGCGCGCTTTAGCGCCTCAAGAACAAAATCAGGCATGGCTTGCTTGGCCCGTTTCAAGGTCATACCGAAATACCTCCTTGTTTTGCGCATAGATCGCCAATCGCCTCGGGCGGATCGGCTTACCGCTGCGCCTTGCGTATATGATAGGTTAGCACCATCAAAATAATATGCGCAACTTCCTCGCGGACCCCGCCCAATCCCCCAAAAAGCGCGACAGCCCGCGCGCCGGTATAGCGAAACTGGCTTGGGTAAATCTCGCGAATTTGCGCCATCAGATCGGATTGGCAATTGATAAACAGGGTCGGGCGGCCATCATCCTTATCAACCCAAAGGCGCAAAGTGCTGCCGATCCGCGCCCTTTGCGGCTGATAGGCTGGCTGGCCCCATTTTAGCGCCTCTTGAACGGGGCCGATCTGGGCGTGATCTTTGGTGATCTCAAGAATAAGCGCGCGGATATCAAGCAAAACGGCGCGCGCATCCGGGGCGATCTGCCCGTAAGCGGCCAAAACCTCGCTTGGGATTGCGCTCTGCATCAGATCATCCCCAAGGCGCTACTTCTCGATCGCGATCTCTTGGCGCAGCGCACCACTGATCCGATCATAGATCAAGATGCGATCGTCTTGTGTAACGATCCCGATCCAATCGCCGCCCATTGTGATCGACTGCGCCTTTGCGCCCGATGGCAGCGCAATGCTGCTCGGCAATTCAAACGCGCCCGCGCCGGTATTTTCGCGCATCACCGGGAAGCGGATGACAAACAGAACAATCAGGACTAGAAGGCCCCCAATCATCACCGCCGTCAGCACCGTCACCAAGCGGCGCAAAAAGCGAAGATGAGCCATTTCGCGCAGATCTTCTGCACTCGTCGGAGCAAATTCTTCTATGTCGTCCATCTCGCACACCACTTTGCAGGTTGTCATCGGGGCCAATCCGCCGCCCCGCCTTGATAAGGCACTGGCCCGCGATGTGCCAGAAGAAGCCATCCTTTCGCGCTCGCGCCTGGCCAAGCTGATCGCGGATGGGGCGGTTGAGCGCGGCGGCGCGCCAGTGACGGATCAAAAGGCCAAAGTGATTGAGGGCGATGTGATCACCATCACCCTGACTGTGGCGGTCGATACCCATATGTTGCCCGAAGATATTGCGCTTGAGATCCTCTTTGAAGATGACGATCTGATTGTGATCAACAAACCGGTTGGCATGGTCGTGCATCCTGCGCCCGGAAGCCCAAGCGGCACGCTGGTGAATGCGCTTTTGCATCATTGCGGCGAGGCGCTTGAAGGCGTTGGCGGTGAAAAGCGGCCCGGCATCGTGCATCGGATTGATAAGGATACATCCGGCGTTCTGGTTGTTGCCAAAACCGATGCGGCGCATCAAGGGCTCTCGGCGCAATTTGCTGCCCATACGGTCGAGCGCAAATATGCCGCCATCGTTTACGGTGTCCCGGATGCGGGCGATCCGCGCCTGCGCGGGCAGCGCGGCGTTTCCTTTGAGGGCGCCAATATCATGCGCATCACAACCCAGCTTGCGCGCCACAAAACCGATCGCCAACGCCAAGCGGTTCTGTTCCAGGGCGGGCGCCACGCCATCACCCGCGCGCGCCTTGTGAAGCGCTTTGGCACGCCCGAAGTGGCCGCGCTTATCGAATGCTGGCTTGAAACCGGCCGCACCCACCAAATCCGCGTTCATATGGCCCATGCTGGCCACGGGCTGATCGGCGATCAAACCTATGGCAGCAAACGCAAACTGCCCGCCGCCGCCCTCAATCCAGAGGCCCATGAAGCCATCGCAACCTTCCCGCGCCAAGCGCTGCATGCGGCCGTTTTGGGCTTTGAGCATCCGGTCACTGGCGAAAGCATCCGCTTTGAGGCCCCTTTGCCCCAAGATATGGCCGATTTGATCGCCGTTTTGGCCAAACCTGTTGCAAAGACCTAAACCCGCGCACGGTTGCGTGAAGTTTTGCAATGAAACTGGCAAAGCGACGGAAACATGTTCATCTATCGTTAAGTTTGTAGCGATAGGCGAAGAACGCCGCCAAAGAAACGATAGGTGGGCCTTGAATGGCCGTGAGCGCTGCCTATATCTATAATGTTAAGCCTTGATACATTGCGCAGATTGGCGCTGTAAACACAGGCAAGAGGGAGTGATCGATGAGCAATTATACAAACCTTCCAGCCCCGAGCCCCGAACAGGGCCTGAACCGCTATATGCAGGAAATCCGCAAGTTTGCGATGCTGGAACCCGAAGAAGAATATATGCTGGCCAAACGCTGGGCCGATCATGGCGATACCAAAGCCGCGCATAAAATGGTCACATCACACCTGCGCCTCGCGGCCAAAATCGCCATGGGCTATCGCGGCTATGGGCTGCCCCAGGCCGAAGTTGTGTCCGAGGCGAATGTGGGCTTGATGCAGGCGGTCAAACGCTTTGATCCAGACAAGGGCTTTCGCCTCTCGACCTATGCGATGTGGTGGATCCGCGCGAGCATTCAGGAATATGTGCTGCGCTCTTGGAGCCTTGTAAAGCTCGGGACGACCTCGGCGCAAAAGAAGCTGTTCTTTAACCTGCGCAAAGCAAAAGCCCGGATCGGCGCCTTTGAAGATGGCGATATGCACCCCGAAAACGTTGAGCGGATCGCCAATGATCTTGGCGTGACCGAGACCGAAGTGATCTCGATGAACCGGCGCATGTCGCATGGCGGGGATTCTTCGCTAAACGCGACCATCGGGACCGAGGACGGAACCGCTGAGTGGCAAGATTGGCTTGAGGATGAGGATGCAAATACCGCCTCCGATTACGAAGCCAAGGACGAGCTTGAAGCGCGCCGCGAACTGCTGGTGCAGGCGATGGATGTGCTCAATGAGCGCGAACGCGAAATCCTGATGCAGCGCCGCCTCAAGGATAAGCCGATCACATTGGAAGAGCTTTCGAGCCAGTTTAATGTGAGCCGCGAACGCATTCGCCAGATCGAAGTGCGCGCCTTTGAAAAGCTGCAAGAGCGCATGGTTGAGCTTGCCGCCGACAAGGGCATTCTCGAAGCGGCCGATTGATCCGACCCATATAATTTAACGATGCGGGCGCTCTTGGGCGCCCGTTTCGCGTATCTGGCGGGGATTGCATCGCAAATTGCAGGCTGTTAGCGTTAACGAAACGCAGCTGACATCCGCACAAGGACAGACCCCATGAACGCTCCTATCCGCTTTGGCATCCTTGGTGCTGCCGATTTCGCCCGCCGCCAAATGGGCCCGGCGATCCATGCCGCAAAGGGTGCAAAACTCGCCGCACTCGCAACATCTTCGGCCGAAAAAGCCAAAGGGTTTCAGGCCTTTGCGCCGGATATCGCGATCCACCAAAGCTATGAGACGTTGCTCGCAGATCCCGATATTGATGCGGTCTATATCCCGCTGCCCAATCATCTGCATGTGGAGTGGACGAAAAAGGCGCTGCAAGCCGGCAAACATGTTTTGTGCGAAAAGCCGATCGCGCTAAAGGCTGAAGAGATTGATGAGCTGATCGCCCTGCGCGATGCGACAGGCCTGATCGCCGCCGAGGCCTATATGATCGTCCATCATCCCCAATGGCAGCGCGCCCGCGCCCTTTTGGCCGAGGGCGCCATCGGCAAACTGTCCCATACGCGCGCCTTCTTCAGCTATAACAATCCCAATCCCCAAAACATCCGCAACCAAGCCGGGACCGGCGGCGGCGGCATCCGCGATATCGGCGTCTATACCTATGGCTCCGTGCGTTTTGCCACGGGCCAAGAGCCGCTTGAAATCACCGCAGCCGACATCACTTGGGAAAACGGCGTCGATGTCACCGCGCATATCGCCGCGCGCTTTGCAGGCTTTAGCTATACCGCGACAACCTCAACCCGCATGGCCAATCACCAAGAGGTGGCTTTCCATGGAGATCAAGGGGTTATGCGCCTCACCGCGCCGTTTAATGCAGGTATTTTTGGCGAAGCACAGATCGAGATTTCGCGCGCAGGCATGGCTGATGTGATCGAGCGCTTCCCCGATTTTCGCCAATATGAGGCGCAGGTTGAGGGCTTTGTCGCCGCGATCAAAGGCGAGGCGCCCTTTGCTTGGAGCCTCGAGAACGCCCGCGCCACACAAGCGATGATTGACGCGATTTTCGCCAAAGCCGGCCCGGCAAAATAGAGATGCGGGCCGGTTTAGCCCGGCAAAGCGCTTTGTAAGAAGCGGATCATATTGCCGCCCATTACGGCGCGAATATCCGCCTCGCTTACGCCTTCTTCCATCAAAGCTTGGGTCAGCGCGGCCAGCTCTGAGGTATCAAACGAAACCTCAACCGCCCCGTCATAATCCGATCCAAGCGCAACATGATCCGCCCCCAAAAGCGCAATCGCCGCCTTGATCGTGCGCGCCACGCCCGCCGGGGAAGCATCGCAAGTTACGTCCTCCCAATAGCCGATGGCGATCAAGCCGCCGCTCGCCACGATGTCTTGCATCAGCGCATCCGGAAAGTTGCGCTTGGCCGGGCAGTTGCCGTAAATCCCGGTATGCGAAACGACCAGCGGCACATCTGTCATCGCGATCACATCGCGCGCCATCTGCGGCGAGCTATGCGCCAGATCAATGATCATCCCGCGCTCAACCATGCCCGCAACAACTGCGCGGCCAAACTCTGTAAGCCCTTGATTATTCTGCCCATGTAGCGATCCGCCAAGGGCGTTGTCAAAGAAATGGGTCAACCCGATCATCCGAAATCCAGCATCATAAAGCCGATCAAGATTGGCCAAATCCCCCGAAAGCACATGCCCGCCTTCGGCCCCAAGCAGCGCACCCGTGAGCGCCGCACCGCCCGCGCGCGCGGCCAAAACAGCCTCCAAATCGCCCTTGCTGCGGATGATTTTAAGCGCCTCGGGGGCATCGCTTTCAGCCCGCGCCAAACGCTTTGCCATATAAAGCCCGCGCTCGGTCAGATTGAACCATGTGCGCATGGGCCAAAGCTGCCCGATCATCAAAGGCGTAAGCTGATCGCGCGCCTTCGCGGAATTGTTATCGTAATTCTGGCCCGCGGGGCTTTTGGTCACCGTGGTAAACATCTGCACGGCCACATTCCCCGCAACAAGCCGGGGCACATCGACATGCCCACGATCCGCCCGTTTCAGCGGATTGCGCTTCCACATCAATGTATCGGAATGCCAATCGCCAATCACCAGGCTTGCGTGCAAATCCTGCGCCGGGGGCGAAATCGCATAAGGCTCATGCGCGATCATCCGGTTCTGCGCTTTCTCTGCTATCCCGGGCGCAAAGATGAAGAAACCAGCCAGAGCCAGCAGCAGAACAAGCCCAAATAGGCGCAAAATGAAGCGGATCATGCAAAGCCTCCCAGCAGGTGCGTTTCTCTGACGTTAGCGTCAAGTGAACGCGCGCGATAGGGGCTTTACGAGTGGCTAAATGAGAGGCGTGGCGCGGGGGATTGGCGCGCGCGCTAGTCCTCCATCGCCTCCAATTCATCGATAAGCCCCGAGATCATCGACAGGCCCTTATCCCAAAACGCTGGATCGCTCGCATCAAGGCCAAAGGGCGCCAGCAGCTCTTTGTGATGCTTGGAACCGCCCGCTTTGAGCAGATCGAAATACTTCTCAACAAAGCCCGCATCGCCCTCTTGATACACCGCATATAGCGCGTTCACGAGACTATCGCCAAAGGCATAGGCATAGACGTAAAACGGCGAATGCACGAAATGCGGAATATAGGCCCAGAAGCTCTCGTAGCCCTCAGAGAATTCAAAAATCGGCCCAAGGCTTTCGGCCTGAACCGACATCCAAAGCGCGTTGATATCCTCGGGCGTCAGCTCGCCTGCGCGGCGCGCCTCATGCAGCTTGCACTCAAAATCATAAAAGGCAATCTGGCGCACGACCGTGTTGATCATATCCTCGACTTTGCCAGCCAAAAGCACTTTGCGCTCGGCCTTGGTCTTGGCCCCTTCAAGCAGTTTGCGGAAGGTCAGCATCTCGCCAAACACCGAGGCCGTTTCGGCCAAAGTCAGCGGGGTTGAGGAAAGCATTTCGCCTTGCCCGGCCGCCAATACCTGATGAACACCATGCCCCAATTCATGCGCCAATGTCATCACATCGCGCTGCTTGCCAAGGTAGTTGAGCATCACATAAGGGTGCACATCCGTAACCGTTGGATGGGCAAAAGCGCCCGGCGATTTGCCCGGGGTCACGGCGGCATCAATCCAGCCCTTATCAAAGAAAGGTTCTGCAATTTCAGCCATTTGCGGCGAGAAATCCGCATAGGCATCCATCACCATTTTGCGCGCCTGATCCCAGCCAACGACCTTGCTGTCTTCCATTGGCAAAGGCGCATTGCGATCCCACACTTGCATTTTATCCAGCCCGAGCCATTTGGCCTTGAGCGCGTAATAGCGGTGCGAAAGTTTGGGGTAAGCGGCAACAACCGCATTGCGCAGCGCCTCAACAACTTCGGGCTCAACATGGTTGGCCAAGTGGCGGCTGGCTTGGGCGGAAGGCAGCTTGCGCCAGCGATCCTCGATCTCTTTTTCCTTGGCCAATGTGTTGTGAACACGGGCGAAAATTTTGATGTTCTCGCCCAGAACATTGCCAATCTCCTGCGAGGCGGCTTCGCGGCGTGCGCGGTCTTGCTCGGTCAGAACATTGGTGATTTCCGAAATCCCCATATCCTCGCCTTCAAGCTCAAAACGCAGGCCCGCAACCGTTTCATCAAACAGCTTGTTCCATGCAGATGCGCCAACAACCGATTGATCATGCAGCAAAGTTTCCATTTCATCCGAGAGCTGATAGGGGCGCATGGCGCGGCTGTGATCCAGCACAGGGCGATAGCGCGCCAGATCAGCGTTTTCAGCCAGAAGGGCGGCATAGCGCGCATCCTCAATGCGGTTCATCTCAAGCCAATAAAACACCAGCTCCGAGGAAGCATCGGTGATCTTCTGCTGAAGGTCCGACATGAATTTTGTGCGCTCCGCATCGAGCGAATTTTGATAATAGCGCAGGCCTGCAAAAGACAGGATGCGCCCGGCAATCATATCCATTTTTTCCGAGCGCTGGATCGAAGCGAGCAGCTCATCCGCGCTTAACGTCTCAACGCGGCCCTTATAATCGGCGCTAAAGGCCGCCGCCTCGCCGATATACCAATCCAGATCGCGCGCAAGTTCGGGCGCATCGGTGCTGGCATATAGATCGCTCAGATCCCACGCGGGCAGGGGGCCCAGATCATCACCGCCGCCCGCGCCACCCGATTGCGCCTCTTTGCGCGTTGCAGAAAGTTCAAACATCGAGGCAGGACGGCGAAAGCGCATGGGAAACCCTTTGCAATTGAAAATGTGGATCAGACATATGTGGTGCGCTCCAGCGGTGCAAGCGCTGCGCCAAATCTAGGCGCGAGGCGCAGGCATTGCGGGCAGGTTTCCCCGCGCCGCTTATGCAAAGGCCTTAGCGATGGCTTTGGAAAAGCGCCGAGGCCGCATCATAAAAGGCGGTGCGAATGGGCGGGGTTTCCATCAAAACCTCGTGGCGCGCGGTCGGCACGATTGCCAGCGTTCCTGTTTCCCAATCGGACATGCGCGCATGAATGGCACTGGCCGAAACGATGGTTTCATCAGTTCCAAGATGGGTCACACAAGGGGTATCCGGGGCCGGGCGCTCTGCGAGATCGCCACATTCCTGCATCGCTTCGCGCAGCCAATGTAGGCTTGGCCCGCCGAGCATCAGATCGCTGTCGAGCTTGGCATGTCGGATCATATATTCATACATGTCGCGGTCGGTTGTGAGCGAATTGCCCTCAAACGGATTGGCCAAAACATAGGTGATCTCTTTGGTGCCCGGCACGCGTTTATGTGCAAAACCAAGGGCTTGTGCGATACTGGCAATGCCAAGCGCCAAAGGTTTGCGAAAGCCCGGCGCATTGATCCCCCACATCGGCGCCGAAAAAGCCGCCGCCTTTACCGGCATATTTTCATACAAACTGCGCAGGCCAATCACGCCGCCCATGGAATGCGCCATAAGATAATAGGGCTCGGGAAGGCCCATCTCGCCGGCCAGTTTCAGCGCCGCGCGCACATCATGCTGATAGTCCGAAAATTCGCCCACATGCCCGGTTGCGCGATCCTTGAGCATGCGATCGGCAAGCCCCTGGCCGCGCCAATCAATTGTTAATGTCGCAAAGCCGCGTTCTTTAAGATCAACCGCCGCGCGCCCATATTTTTCGATATATTCGGTGCGCCCGGGATACAAAAACACAGTGCCATTTGCCCCGCCCTCAGGCCAAACCCCAACCCGAATGCGCATATCATCCGCCGTTTTCAGCCAATAGGCCGCGCCGCCATCAGGGCCTTCTGCCTCGACAGCATAAAAGGGAGCTTGGTCCATAATTCGGCCTCGTGCTGAAATTTCTTTAAGGAAATTCTAGGCGGTAGCGCGCAAAGTGCAAGCCTTGGCCCACAGTTTGCGCGCGCATTTGCCGATCCTTAGCCGAGCGCTGCTCCAAGCTGCATCGCCATGCCCATATCGCCATCAACGGCCAGTTTGCCCTGCATGAACGCCGCCGTTGGATCCAGATCGCCCTCCATCAGGGAGGCGAAAGTTTCAGCATCGGCTGTAAGCGTTACATCGGTTTCTTCATCGCTTGCGCGCGCGCCTGTGCCATCAATGACAACGGCGCCTTCGCCCTCAATAGAGAATTTCGCCGTTCCGCCAGAAAACCCATCGGGCAATTTCGCATTCAGGGCCGCAACGGCCTCGTTGATTACATCGCTCATCTCAAAAATCCTCCATTTCGTGATCTGCTCCCCCTGTTCAATCACAACAAGAGCGCTAAACTCTCCCTTGTTATGAAATCTCTTGGCCCATTTCTCAAACCCTATCTTGCTTCGATGGTTATTGCCGTTGGGTTATTTCTGCCTGCGCCCTTGCTGGCCGATAAAATTGACGAGCTGTTTGAACAATTACAAACCGCCAAAGGGCGCGATCTGGCCCGCGCCGAGGAAGAGATCTGGATTGAGTGGTCGCGCTCTGGCTCGCCTGCGATGGATTTGCTGCTGAAACGGGGGCGCGAAGCCATGGATGCGCGCGATACCACGGGCGCGATTGAGCACCTGAGCGCGCTGATCGATCATGCGCCGGATTTCGCCGAAGGCTATAACGCCCGCGCCACCGCCTATTTCCAAGCCAATCAATACGGCCCCGCGCTTGCCGATATCCGCATGGTTCTCGCGCTCAACCCGCGCCATTTCGGGGCCTTGGGCGGATTTGCGATCATTCTGGATGAATTGGGTCGCGAGCGTGAAGCGCTAGAGGTATACCGCCGCCTTGAAGGGCTTCACCCAAGCCGCGAAGGGCTTGCCGAGGCCATCGCGCGCCTTGAACGCAGCCTTGGCGACCAAGAACTCTAAGCACCGGTAAAAGATAGGCGCGATCACATGTTATCCGAACTGGGCCGGGTTACGGCCGTTCTTGGGCCAACGAATACCGGCAAAACCCACTATGCAATCGAGCGGATGCTTGGCTATCGCACTGGCGTGATTGGCCTGCCGCTGCGCCTGCTCGCGCGCGAAGTCTATGATAAAATCGTTGCTCTGCGCGGGCCCTCTGTTGTGGCGCTTGTCACCGGCGAAGAGCGGATCGTGCCGCCGCGCGCGCAGTTTTGGGTCTGTACGGTTGAGGCGATGCCCGAGGGGATTGGCGCGGATTTTCTCGCCGTTGATGAGATTCAGCTCTGCGCTGATCCAGAACGCGGCCATATCTTTACCGAGCGCCTGCTCCATGCCCGTGGCACCCATGAGACGCTGTTTATGGGCGCCGAAACCATGCGCAGCGCCATTGCAGAACTGCTGCCACGCGCCCAATTCCTGCGCCGCGAGCGATTCTCTGAGCTGCTCTATACTGGCCCCAAAAAGATATCTCGGATGAAGCCGCGCTCGGCGATTGTCGGGTTTTCTGTCGATAACGTCTATGCCATCGCCGAATTGTTGCGCCGCCAAAAAGGGGGCGCGGCCGTTGTTATGGGGGCGCTTTCGCCGCGCACGCGCAACGCCCAGGTTGAGATGTATCAAAACGGCGATGTGGATTATTTGGTCGCGACGGATGCGATTGGGATGGGGCTGAACCTCGATATCAATCACGTCGCCTTTTCCGCCACGACCAAATTTGATGGCCGCCGGATGCGCGAGCTTGCGCCCAACGAGCTGGCGCAGATCGCCGGGCGGGCCGGGCGCTATATGACCAGCGGCACTTTTGGGGTAACGGGCGAGGCGGGCGCGCTTTCCGAAGATGTTGTCGAGGCGATTGAAGAACACCGCTTTGCGCCGCTCAAAAAGCTGCAATGGCGCAATAATCGCCTTGAATTTGGCACATCCGGCGCGCTTATCCGCTCCTTAGAGGCGCGCACAGATGATCCGCTTCTGACCCGTGTGCGCGATGCTGATGATTTGATTGCGCTCAAAACTCTTGAGGCGCAGCCCGAAATCCGCGACCGCATCCGCAATGCAAGCGATGTTAAACTGCTTTGGGATGTCTGCCGCATTCCTGATTTTCGCGCGATCTCAAGCGGCGAACATGCGGCCCTTTTGAGCGAGATTTTGATGTTTCTTCAGGATGTTGGGCGCGTGCCCGATGATTGGCTGGGCGCCAAGATCAAACGTATTGATCGCACCGATGGTGATATTGATACGCTCTCCAAGCGCCTCGCCTATATCCGCACCTGGACATATGTCGCGCAGCGCAAAAACTGGATTGATGACGATGCCCATTGGCGGCAAGCCACACGTGCGGTAGAAGACCGCCTATCGGATGCGCTACATGGCGCATTAACGCAAAGATTTGTTGACCGGCGGACAAGCATTTTGCTTCGCCGGTTGAAGCAGAAGGAGAACCTTGTGGCCGAGGTGAACGACAAAGGTGAAGTACATGTGGCGGGCGAATTCGTAGGCCGGCTTGAGGGATTCCGCTTTACGCAAGACAAAAGCGCGAATGCCGAAGAGGCGAAAACATTGCGCCAAGCTGCCCAAAGCGCGCTTGCGCCGGAATTTCATCTGCGCGCGGATCGTTTTTACAACGCGCCCGATACGGAAATGGATTTCACCGAGCAAGGTGGCCTGATGTGGGGCGAACATGCGGTTGGCAAATTGGTGGCCGGCGATGAGGCGCTCAAGCCGCAGGTTGTTGCCTTTGTGGATGATGAAGCCGGCGCGGATGTGGCCCAAAAGGTGCAACGCCGCTTGCAGCATTTCATGGATCGCAAAATCGCAGCGCTGTTTGAGCCACTGCTTGCGATGAGCCGCGATGAAGCGCTTTCGGGTCTTGCGCGCGGCTTTGCCTTTCGCATGGTTGAAACACTGGGGATCATCCCGCGCGAGGCGGTGGCGGCCCAAGTCAAAGAGCTCGATCAAGAAGCCCGCGGCGCGCTGCGCAAACACGGCATCCGCTTTGGCCAGTTCACCATCTTCATGCCGCTGCTCTTGAAGCCCGCGCCAACCCGCCTGCGCCTTTTGCTTTGGTCGCTGGCCGCCAAACACGACGAGGCCCCCGATAGCCCGCCGCCCGGCCTGGTCACGATCCCGGCGCTTAGCGATGCGCCTGAGGGCTATTACGCCATGTCCGGCTACCGCCTTGCGGGCGCGCGCGCGATCCGCATTGATATGCTTGAACGGCTCGCTGATCTGCTGCGCACGGAAAACAGCCGCACTGGTTTTGAAGCCAAAGCGGATATGCTTTCGATCACAGGCATGACGCTGGAACAATTCGCGGCTTTGATGGAAGGCCTTGGCTATAAGGCCGAAAAAGGCGAGCGCGCCAAAGTGAAAGCCCCGAAAGAGGCCAAAGCCGAAGCCAAGCCCGAAGCTGTGACAGAAGCCAAGCCAGAAGGCGAAGCCGCTGCAGAAGCAACAGTTGAGGCGCCTGCTGAAGCCGTTGAAGCACCTGCTGAAGCAACCGACGCCCCCGTTGAGGCCGCTGCTGAAGCGGCCCCCGAAACGCCTGCCGAGATTGAAACCTTCTACACTTTCACTTGGGGCGCACGCCCTGCGCGCGGCCCGCGCCGCGAGGGGGGCAATGCCCGCGCTGATGGTCAAAAGCAAGGCGGCAATCGCGCCAAACAGGGCGGCAAACCAAATGGCAAGCCAGGTGGAAAACCCGGCTCCAAAGGCCCGCGCCGCGATGCCAATGCCAATAAGCCCAAAAGCTTTGAGGCCCGCCCGCCCAAACGCGAAAAGCCCATTGATCCTGATAACCCTTTCGCCGCCGCGCTTATGGGGCTCAAGGACAAAAGCTAAGTGGCAGGCGGCGCACCATCGCAGCCCAATAACGGCCCGCGCGAAACCATCCGAATTGATAAATGGCTCTGGTTCGCGCGGTTCTTCAAAACGCGCACCCTCGCGGCGAAAACCGTTTCGGGCGGCCATCTGCGCCTCAACGGGGCCAAAATCGCCAAACCCGCAACAGCCGTTGGGGCTGGCGATACGATCACCTTTCTGCAAGGCCGCGATATACGCGAGATCCGCATCCAAGCCCTCGGCGTGCGCCGCGGCCCCGCCCCAGAGGCCCAAACCCTCTATGAAGACCTCGCCCCAAAACCCGCCCCCGAGCGCAGCGGCGAAAAACCGCAGGACATTGTTCCACGCAGCCCGCGCTATGAAGGAAAGGGGCGCCCAACCAAAAAAGAACGCCGCAACGCCCTCCTTTACCGCCCAGACATGCTTGAATGATCGCGCCCAGCACGATAGCAAGCCTGCGAAACGTTTTTGAGAGACCACTCCATGACTTACATCGTTATCGATAATTGCATTGCCTGCAAATACACCGACTGTGTTGAAGTCTGCCCGGTAGATTGCTTCTACGAGGGCGAAAACATGCTGGTGATCCACCCGGATGAATGCATCGATTGCGGCGTTTGCGAGCCCGAATGCCCCGCCGATGCGATCCGCCCCGATACCGAGCCTGACATGGAAAAATGGGTCGAATTCAATCGCAAATACTCCGAAAGCTGGCCGGTGATCATCACCAAAAAAGACCAGCTCCCCGAAGCCGAAGAGCGCGACGGCGAAACCGGCAAGCTTGAGAAATACTTCTCAGAAGCGCCCGGCGAAGGCGGCTAAGGCTGATTCGCGCCCAAGGGGAAATCCCCGGCAAATGGCGCTAATTTTGCCTATCCTTACGTCTAAACGCGCCGAATCGAACAATTATTATCAAAACGAGCCCCGGCGCGCGCTTTTTTGAGGGCTGTTTTTATGGTATACTCATTGGGCAATAACGCAGAACAAAATACCCCGCCCATTGCGCAAAGCCACGCCAAGGGGATCAATTTCGCGACTTTGAAACAGGTTTGGCCGGCGAGAGCGCTCGCAGGGCAAAGATCTTTTCGCTGCGAATTTGCCGGGTATGCCGAGGAAGAAAACATCTATGAGTAAGTCCAGAAAGCATGATTTTCGCCCCAATGAATTCGTTGTGTATCCCGCCCATGGTGTCGGGCAGGTTGTTTCCGTAGAAGAGCAAGAGGTCGCGGGCATCGTTCTGGAGCTTTTTGTCATCTCCTTTGAGAAAGACAAAATGACCCTTCGCGTGCCAACCAATAAAGCAATCGAAGTTGGCATGCGCTCGCTCAGCACGCCTGAATTGGTGGCCAAAGCGATGCATACGCTGAAGGGCAAAGCCAAGGTAAAGCGCGCTATGTGGTCGCGCCGCGCTCAGGAATATGAGCAAAAGATCAACTCAGGCGATCTGATCGCGATTGCCGAAGTTGTGCGCGATCTGCACCGCACCGATGATCAGCGCGAGCAAAGCTATTCCGAGCGTCAGCTTTATGAAGCAGCACTTGAGCGCCTGACCCGCGAAGTTGCTGCCGTTGGCGGCACAGACGAGCCAAGCGCGCAGAAAAAAGTCGGTGATGTGCTGGAATCGCGCGCGCCTGCTGCGGCGTAAGCCTCTCGATTAAAACGTTTTAAAGCCGCCGCGCCAAATACCGGGCGCGGCGGTTTTTCTTTGCGCTAGACCATGCTCGCCAAAACGCTGAGCGCTACAATCTCGCAGATCTGCTGGCTCGCGCCCAAAATATCGCCCGTTTGCCCGCCGATCTTGGCCTGTGCAATCGCCCCAAGCCCGGCCGCCGCCAAAGCGCAAAGCGCCGCCGCCACAATCCCCGCGCCAAGGCCTGCGCAAAGCAGCCCGCCAAACAGTCCAATACCACAGGCCAAAAGCGCCGCTTGCCGGGTTGGCCGCCCTTGGCTCGCCGCCAATCCCTTGCTGCGCGCGCTCGCCATCACGGCCATCAAAACAACCATCGGTGCGCGCGAAAGCATCGCCGCCGCGACCAACGGCGCAAATACCGCCCCTTGCGAAAACAGCGCCCAAAGCGCGGCCCACCGCAGAATAAGCGACAGGTTCAGCGCAATAACACCATAAGCCCCGATGCGGCTGTCTTTCATGATCTCAAGGCGCCGCTCTGCCTCCCAGCCGCCCCAAAGCCCGTCAAACGTATCCGCGAGCCCATCCTCATGCATCGCCCCGGTGATCATGATCTGCAAGCCAAGCGCCAGCCCCGCCGCGAGCGCCGGCGCCAGCCCCAAGGCCAGCCCCAAAGCCGCGCCAAACCCCACAATCAGCGCGATAATCAGCCCGACAATCGGAAAGGCCCAAACCGATTGCGCGCCGCGCAGCCCATCTGGGCGGACAGGCAAACGGCTGAGCAATCCAAGCGCGCGCGAAATGTCGCGTGGATCAAACAAGGCAGGGGTGTTTTCGTTCTGGTTTTCCATTGCCTTACAGGGGTAAACAAAGCCCAACCCAAGATCAATTGAGGAAAACCGATGCCCTTTACCACGCTGGCCGAATTTGAAGCCCTTCTGCGCGCCGCCCCTGGCCCTGATACCGCCGCGATAGAGGGCGCCGCAGATCGCAACGGCCAGTTGACCAAACCACCCGGCGCATTGGGCCGCCTTGAGGATCTTGCGCTTTGGTATGCGGGCTGGCGCGGGGATGCGCGGCCTTCGATCAAATCCCCTCAAGTAATTATTTTTGCAGGAAATCATGGGGTTACAGCGCAAGGCGTCTCGGCCTTTCCGGCGGAAGTAACCTTTCAGATGGTGGCAAATTTTGAAGCGGGGGGCGCTGCGATCAATCAGTTGGCCCGTACATTTGGCGCATCGCTCAAGGTCGTTGCGCTTGATCTGGATAGGCCGACCGCCGATTTCACCCAAGCGCCTGCGATGTCTGAAGGCGAGGCCGTCGCGGCCCTGCGCGCAGGCTGGGAAGCAGTTGATCCGAAGGCAGATTTGCTTGTCACCGGTGAGATGGGCATCGGCAACACAACCTGCGCCGCGGCATTGGCTTGCGCGCTTTTCGGCGGTGAGGCGCGAGATTGGACAGGGCGCGGCACGGGCGTTGATGACGCAGGCCTTGCCAACAAAACCCGCGTTGTTGCCGAGGGCGTTGCGCGACACGGAGACCTTTCACCTCTTGGCTATCTCGCAGCACTTGGCGGGCGCGAATTGGCTGGTATGGCAGGGGCGATTGCGCGCGCGCGGGCAGAACGCATCCCGGTGATCCTTGATGGGTTTATCTGCTGCGCTGCCGCCGCATGTCTGGAAAAAGCCGCCCCCGGCGCGCTTGATCATGCGGTTGCAGGGCATGTCTCCGCCGAAGCGGCGCATGGCAAAGTACTGAAATCTCTTGGAAAAGAGCCGTTGCTGAGCCTTGGCATGCGCCTTGGCGAAGGCTCAGGGGCCGCGCTGGCGATTGGCATTCTCAAAGGTGCGCTGGCTTGCCATTCAGACATGGCAACCTTTTCTGAGGCGGGTGTCGCGGCGGGCTAAGCGCTTTTCTTTTCTTCGCGCGCTTGGTCCAACTGGGCAACCAAAGAGGTTTCCAACTCTTTGTCCAGCGCCTTTGCGCGCTCCAAATAAGCGGTGTTCTGAGCAACGGGAATATCCGGACTCCAAAGCTCGGCCAATTCGCGCAGAGCGGCGCGGTCATGGCGGAAGAACGCATGTTCCAGCTCGCTCGCCTCAAAGTCAGAAAGCCCCATCCCTTCAAGGGCATAGCGCCCGGCCCGAAGCGAGCTATCAAACATTTCGCGCACGATCTTATCCGCGCCCGCCTTATACAGTTCATAAACATGCAAACGATCGCGCGCCCGGGCGATGATGAAAATATCGGGCCGCTTTGAGCGCGCATAGGCCACGAGTTTGTTGGTCGCCGCACGATCGTCCAGCGCCACAACCAAAACCTTCGCCGTCTCAAGCCCGGCCGCTTGCAGCATCTCAGGGCGGGTCGGATCGCCAAAGAAGCTTTTGAACCCAAATTTGCGCATCAACTGAATGGTCGGCAGGTCGTGATCCAAAACGGTCGTGCCAAAGCCGGAACTTTGCACCAATCGGTTGACAACCTGGCCAAACCGCCCGATCCCGGCGATGATGATCTCTTGCTGGTCATCGACCTCATCATGGGGCGTGCCATCGGCGGCGTTGCTTTCGGCCATCCGCTTGGACAGGCGATCATAGGCGATGAAAAACAGCGGTGTGAGCAGCATCGACAGCGCCACGACAAGCAAAACCAGCTCGCCCATTCTATCGCTCAAAACCGATTGCTGAAGCGCAAAGGAAACCAGCACAAAGCCAAATTCCCCGGCCTGAGCAAGCGAAAGGGTAAACAGCCATTTTTGCCGCCGCTTCAGCCCGAAAATATAGGTGAGCAACAAGAGCACAGCCCCTTTGATCAGCGCGAGCAAGAGCACCAGCCCAAGGATCAAAACCGGCTGCGAAAAGAGCAGGCCAAAGTTGATGCCCGCACCAACCGTGATGAAAAACAGCCCAAGCAAGAGGCCTTTGAAGGGCTGAATGTCGCTCTCAAGCTCATGGCGAAACTCGGTATTGGCAAGAACAACGCCGGCCAGAAACGTTCCCAAAGCCGGCGAGAGCCCGACCGAGAGCATCAGCATCGCAATGCCCACAACAATCAGCAAAGCAACGGCGGTATATAGCTCGCTCAGATGGGCCGAATGGATGAAGCGAAACAGCGGGCGGGTCAAAAAGACACCGGCAAAAATGATCGCCGCAATCGCGCCCAAAGTCATCAAAGCAACGCCCCAACCGGGCAGCCCATCAATCAGTGAAATCGCGCCGTGAACCTCTTCTGGCTTGGGCCGCACCATTGAGCCATCGGGGGCAAAAACCATCCCCGCAGGCGCGCCAAGCAGCGGGATCACAATCAGCATCGGGATCACAGCGATATCTTGCGTCAGCAGCACCGAAAACGCCGAGCGCCCGCCGCCTGTGCGCATCAAGCCCTTTTCCGTAAGGGTTTGCAGCACGATCGCGGTCGAGGAAAGCGCAACAATCATCCCCAAAGCTATGCCCACATTCAGACTTTGCCCAAAGAATTTAACCGCAATGACAATCACCAAACCCATCGTTAGCGTGATCTGCAACCCGCCAAGCCCAAGCAAACGATGCCGCATTTCCCAGAGCGCGCGCGGCTCAAGCTCAAGCCCGATCAAGAACAGCATCATCACAACGCCGAACTCAGCAAAATGCTGCAAATCTTGTGTCTCGGAATGCCCGACAAGGCCCAAAATCGGCCCGATCACGATCCCGGCCAGCAAATAGCCAAGCACCGAGCCAAGCCCAAGACGCGAGGCAATCGGCACAGCAATAACCGTGGCCGCCAAGTAGATCGTCGCTTGAAAAAGAAAGCCTTCCACGGGGGTATCCTTGGTCTTTAGGGGCGAAATCGCAGCTGAATCATCAATACCTGCCAAACCTAGCAGGGGCGGGGCGGGGCGTCAGGTCGGAAGTGGTGCATCGGGCTTAAATTGATCCATAACGATCTGGCTTTGCACCCTGGCGACCGTCGGATGCGGCAAAAGCACCTCATGGATCAGCGCATTGAGCGCGCCAAGATCCTGGCAATAGACCCGCAGCAAATAATCCGCCTCTCCGGTCAGTGTCCAGGCCGAGATGATCTCTGGGTGGCGCGCCACGGTGCGGGCAAATTCGAGAACCCGGGCCGGTTCATGCGTGGCCATTTGGACCTGAACAAAGGCCTGAACATCAAGCCCCAAAGCATGCGGGGAAAGCCGCGCCGCATAGCCCTCGATATAGCCCTCTGCCTCAAGCCGCTGGCGCCTGCGCCCGGCCTGCGAAGGGGAAAGGTTCAGCGCTTCGCCCAATTGCTGGGCGGTCAGATGGGCATCCTTTTGCAGGGCGGCCAGAAGGCGCGAATCTATTTGATCAATCATATGCGGGTTCCTTGCGCTATCTCTCAAGGTAATGCGTAATTCGCGCGTTTCAATCCCTATTGCTGCGGCATTTTGCGCAGAATCCGCCCCCAATGCGCGATAAATTGCCCATAACGCACCCAAATACAGGAGGCCGCAATGGGCCCATTTCCGCATGATGCTCCCAAAGCCACGATCAACGCCGAAAACCCCGCCGGCACCGATGGGTTTGAGTTTGTCGAATTCGCCCATCCAGAGCCACAAGCCCTGCGCGATCTTTTCGCCAAAATGGGATATACCCACACCGCGACCCATAAAACCAAGGCCATTGAGCTCTGGCAGCAAGGCGATATCACCTATGTGATCAACATGGAGCCGGGCAGCCACGCGACCGATTTTGTCGCCACTCACGGGCCCTGCGCGCCCTCCATGGCGTGGCGGGTTGTCGATGCGCAGCACGCCTTTGATCATGCGATTGCCAAAGGGGCCAAAGCCTATGAGGGCCGCGGCAAAACGATGGATGTGCCGGCGATCATCGGCATCGGCGGCTCGCTGATCTATTTCATCGAGGATTATTACGAGACCTCGCCCTATAACACCGAGTTCAACTGGATCGCCAAGGCCCATCCCGAGGGGGTTGGCTTTTATTATCTCGATCACCTGACCCATAATGTTCACAAGGGCAATATGGACATCTGGTTCAAATTCTACGGCGATCTCTTTGGATTTAAGGAAATCCGCTTCTTTGATATTCAGGGCAAATACACCGGCCTGACAAGCCGCGCGCTGACCTCGCCTTGCGGGCGTATCCGTATCCCGATCAATGAGGATCGCGGCGAAAAGGGCCAGATCGTTGAATATCTCAAGCGCTATAATGGCGAGGGAATTCAACATATTGCAGTCGGCGCGCGCGAAATCTACAGCGCCACGGATGAGATTTATACCCGCGGATTGCGCTTCATGCCCGGCCCGCCCGAAACCTATTATGCGCTGAGCAAAGCGCGCGTTGCCGATCACCAAGAGCCGCTGGATCGGATGATGAAACACGGCATCCTGATTGATGGCGAAGGGGTTGTTGATGGGGGCGAGACGCGCATTCTGTTACAGATTTTCTCCAAAACGGTGATTGGCCCGATCTTCTTTGAGTTCATTCAGCGCAAGGGCGATGATGGCTTTGGCGAGGGCAATTTTCGCGCCCTGTTTGAAAGCATCGAAGCGGATCAGATCGCGCGCGGCGTCTTGGATGAAGCGGGTTAAGCACAGCATTTGAAAGCTGCGATTTTGCGGCCTATGGTGATCCCAACCTGTGAGGAGAGATGCCATGACCGCGCCCAAACCGCTTGCCATTCATGCCGCTAAAGCGCCTGCGCGCGCCAAGCCCTCATTCTATCCCGCGCCCTTTGCCGCCCGTATGGAAGGGCGCAGCAAACAGCCCCTTGGCGATCTCTTTGGGCTGCAAAACTTTGGCATCAATCGCACGACTTTGGCGCCGGGCGCCCAAAGCGCCTTGCTGCATCGTCATTCCATACAGGACGAATTCATCTATGTGCTCGAAGGCGATATAACCCTTGTCACCGAAGAGGAAGAAATCCTCCTAAGCCCCGGAATGTGCGCCGGTTTTCCCGCCGCAGGCCATGCGCATGCGCTGCATAACAAAAGCAATGCTCCGGCGATCTATCTTGAGATCGGGGATCGCAGCAAAGGCGATGAAGCCAGCTATCCACAGGATGATTTGGTGGCCAAGATGGGCGCGGATGGCTGGGAATTCACCCATAAAGATGGCGCGCCCTATCCAAAGGGTTAAGCCCCTTTAGCCGGCCAGTTCTATCGAAATATCGCGGCCGTTTTTGGTATAGGTCAGCTCATCCTTGCCGATCGCGCGCACGCGGCCCCCATCAATGCGATCCCCAACCTTGACCTTCACATGACGCCCCGATTTTAGCCGCACCAAGGCGCGCCGCTGCGATCCAGAACTATAGACCCCGATAAGATTGATCCGGTTGAGATTGATCGCGTTGCGCACGGTGGCTTGGCGCGCCACAGAGGCCGATGTTGGGATTGATGGTGCGCGCGGGGCGGCGGCGGCAACAACGGCGGCGGTTTCCCCAGTGCCAACGGTTTCACCACTTGGCGCATCGGGCTGGCGGGCGCGGGCCTGGGCGGCGGCGGCAACGGTTTTCTCAAAATCGCGCGGGCGCGGGTTGGGGCGGGCTTGCACCAAGGCGCGCGAAATGCGGATCGCTTCGGGCGCAGGAACGACGGCAGCAGCGGCCGCGGGCGCTTCTGTCAGCGCGGTTGAGGCGGCCGAGGCAGCCTGCGCCGCAGCGGCCGCATTGATCCGCGCCGCTTCATCCGCTTGCGCTGCATTTTGTGCCGCAGCCACATCCGCAAGGCGCTTTGCTTCGGCTTCTTGGGCGGCGCGTTCAATCGAAGCGGGCCGCGCTTGCGGGCGGATCGATGCGATCTGAACCCGGGTCAGCCCGCCAAAGGTGGCGCGCTCATTCTGCTCGACCAGATCACCGGGGCGCGGGGTTGGGCGAAAGGCGCGCAGCCGGTTTGTGCTCTCTGTGTCGCTTGCGTCTTGGGCCAATTGCGCGCGTGCAGCAACATCGGCCTCGGCGCGAAAGGCTGTCACAACGGGCGGGCGGCCAGCAAAGACGCGAATGCCATCCGGGGTCAGCGCGCCTTCGGGCGTTGCGATCACAAGGCCGCGCGCATCCAGATCAAAGCGCGATCCGGCGGGCGCAGGGCCCGTCACGCTGCCGGGTTGATTGTCCAAGGACTCCGGGCGCGCCACAGGCAAAGCAACCGCATCTTGGCCCGTGATCGTTGGATCAATCGAAGCGATATAGACATCCTCAACCCGATCTTGCCCTTCACGAAGTGGCGCAGAATCCGGTGTCAGCGGCCAAATGCCTGTCGCTGCATATTGCCGGGCAACGGCTTCAGGGCTTTGGGCGGAGGGGGCGCTTTGGGCGGTTTGTGGATTTGGCGCAGGCGTTTCAGGGCGCGCGCCGGGATCAATTTGCGCCGGGGTTTGATCGGTTATGGAAGGGGCCGGAAGCCGCGCCTGATCGGCCTGACCAATTGGCGCAGAGCCGCGATCAGGCAGCGCAGGATCAGCATTGGCAAAATCAGGGCTCGCGCGCTCGGGCGCTTCAATCCCCGCATCGGGCCCCGGACCCGCACTTTGCAGCGGCTCATCCTCAATCAAGAAACGCGACAACCAGGCAAGCACCAAAAGCCCAACCACCAATCCCCCAATCAGGATCAGCCCAAGGTTCTTTGGCTTGCCGCGCACCTCGCCCTTTTTGGCCCGGCGCGCGCCAAAGACAGTCAGCGATTGCGCCTCTTTTTCGCTTAGAACGATCGGTGCTTCTGGCTCGACAAAGGCGGTTTTGGAACTGTCGCTGCCGGGCCGATTGAAATCGGTGAGCGGCGGCGCAAGGGGCGGGGTGCCTTTTGCATCGGGGCTTTTCGCGCTGACGCTTGGCGCAGTTTTGCCTGAAGGCGCGCTCTTGGACGCAGGCGCAGGCGCGGCGGCACCGGGCTGCTTGGCCGCAGATAGATTGGCAGTGGACGGATTGGCAATGGGCGGCACAGTGCGCGCGCCGCCAATGGTAACACCCGCCGCCGGGCCTGCCGGAATAGGGCTTGGCGCTTCAACGGTGCTCGGCTCTGGCCGCTCAATCTTGGGCGCGCGCGGCGAAGGAACGGGGGGCGGCTCGGGCAGGGGGCCGGGCTTTGGTTTGGCGGGTTTTGCTTTGCGCGTGATCTCGGGTTTTGCGGCTTTGGGCTCATCCGCAAGGCCGGGCGCATTGACCGACATATGCGTTGTTTTGGGCGCGCGGGTTGCGCCGCCGATCTCGGGGGCTGCGCCAAAACCGATCCGCGAAGGCACATCCTTAAGGCGCGGCGCAATATCTTCGCTTGGCGGCACAATGCGGCGCGAAACAAAGGCGCTTTCGCTTGGCGCAGACTGTGGGTCTGGCTCGGCTATTTCAGGCGCTACTATTTCTGGCGCAGGTTCTTCTTCTGCGGCCTGTGATACCTGATCTGTGGCTGTATCTGGGTCTGAGGTGGGCGCAGCGGGCGGCGCCTCTGAAAGCGGATCTGAGGAGGATGATTTGCGTTCTGGCGCTGCGGCAAGAGCGGCCTGCGCATCCAAATCCGCAAAGAAATCGGGCGCCTCTTCAATGGTTTCGCTGCTCACATCTGCTGTTTGCGGCGCGGCAGCTGGCGCGCCAAGTGCGGCGGCCTCTGTTTGCGCTGCGCTTGAAGGGGCGGCTGCTTCGCCCGGATCGGCCAGTTGGGGCTGCGCGGCTTCAATCGTCACAGGCGCGCCGGCCAAAATCTTGGTGGCGATCTGATCGCGCTCGATCTCCTCACCCTGCGCAAGAAGCGCCGCCGCCCCTTTGGCCGGGCCAAAGAATGGCTCGCCGATGAAGGTTCCCTGTTCAGGGATCGCGGCAAAAGAGGCCGGATTGAAACGATGCTCAGCAGCAAAGCTTTCGGCCTCATCCAAGGTTTCGCGCGCCACCGCCGCAACAAAAAGAACGCCGCCCTCGGCGCTCCAATCATAGGCGATCTCATCCAGTGCATAGGGGGTTGCCCCGTCAAGCTCGGCATGGATCGCGGCTTTGCGCGCGGCCAGATCTTCGCCGGGATCGGGCATTTGGCGATAAAGGATTTGCGAATTGGGGATGATCAGCTTGCTGGCCAACCCAGCCGAGCTCAGATCGCTGGCTTTCTTGCGCAGATACGCCAGCTCGCCAGCCAAATCGGCAACATCGAGCTGCACATCGCCAACCGCATGCCAGCCACCACGCGTGCGGTGCAAAAGGCTGATGCCATCATGGCTAAGATTTAGGGCAAAACTCGGTTTCATCCGCCAGCTCTAACACAAGAATTCATATCAGTTCACGCCCTGCCGCAACAAAGGAAAGCCTATAGCAGGATTCTGCTGAGGGAAAGGGAAAGCGCGCGCCGGGGTTTGGCGCGCAGATCATTCGCCCGGGCGCGATAAATCTGTGCCCGGGCGCGTGTTTTAAGCGGGATCAGCCGCGCGCCGCATTCAGCGCTTGATCCAGATCGGCGATCAAATCTGCGGCATCTTCTGTTCCGATGGAAATCCGAACCATATTTGGCGCCGCACCCGCCGCGATCTGTTCTGCTTCATTTAACTGGCGATGGGTGGTTGAGGCGGGGTGAATGACAAGCGAGCGCGTATCCCCCAAATTGGCCACATGCGAGAAAAGATTGAGCGATTCCACAAACTTAACACATGCATCATAGCCCCCTTTCAGCGAGATGGTGAACAAAGCCCCCGCGCCTTTGGGGCAAATCGCCTTGGCACGATCCGCATAGGGCGAAGAGGGCAGCCCCGCATATGTGACCTTCTCAACGCGGGCATCTGCCTCAAGCCAGCCTGCAATCTCTTTGGCATTGGCAACATGGCGATCCATGCGCAGGCTCAGCGTCTCAATCCCCATCAAAGTATAATGCGCGGCCTGAGGATTGAGCGTCATGCCCAGATCGCGCAGGCCAATGGCGATGCCGTGAAAGGTAAAGGCCAGCGGGCCAAATGTTTCATGAAATTTCAGCCCGTGATAGGCGGGTTCCGGCTGCGAGAGCGAGGGGAATTTATCCGAAGCGGACCAATCAAAATTGCCGCTGTCAATCACAACGCCGCCCGTCACCGTCCCGTTGCCTGTCAGGTATTTGGTGGTGGAATGAACGACGAGCGTTGCGCCATGTTTGATCGGATTGCACAAGTAAGGCGTTGCGGATGTGTTATCGACAATCAGCGGAATGCCAGCCCGATCAGAGATGGCCGAAATCGCATCCAGATCGGTGATATAGCCGCCCGGATTGGCGATGCTTTCGCAGAAAATCGCGCGGGTATTGTCGTCAATCGCGGCCTCAACGGCGGCCAGATCATCGAAATCAACAAAGGTACAAGACCAGCCGAACCGCTTGATCGTCTGGCTAAACTGCGTGAGCGTCCCGCCATAAGCCCTTGTTGAAGCAACGATATTCAGCCCCGGCCCCATAAGCGGGAAAAGCGCCATGATCTGGGCCGCGTGGCCCGAGGAGCAACAAACCGCGCCTTGCCCGCCCTCTAAGGTCGCAAGCCGCTCTTGCAGCACAGCGACCGTTGGATTGGTCAGGCGCGAATAGATATAGCCAACCTCTTGCAGGTTAAACAGCGCCGCCGCGTGATCGGTATCGCGAAACACATATGCCGTGGTTTGATAGATCGGCGTTTGGCGTGCGCCGGTGGCCGGATCGGGGCGCGCACCTGCATGAATTTGCAACGTGTTAAAGCCGTAGTCTGGATCGCTCATAATATCCTCCCAAGGTTAATGGCCAAACGCTAGGTCAACGCCCGCTCAGTGGCAATCAGCTTTCGGGGGGCGCGGATCATGGGCGGCGCAACAGGCCAAGCGCATGAACGCGTATATCGCGCGGCCAGTTTGAGATTTTGGCGGCA
The DNA here is from genome assembly GCA_050633265.1 of Paracoccaceae bacterium. Taxonomy (GTDB): domain Bacteria; phylum Pseudomonadota; class Alphaproteobacteria; order Rhodobacterales; family Rhodobacteraceae; genus JBLHZY01. Next base: position 121,468 of record JBOEGE010000002.1, read on the forward strand.
AAATCATTGGGTTCATTGGCATAAAGCGCGCGCACGGCCTCTTCAAATCCGGGCAGATCGCCGCCGATCGCGCTTAAGAAACGATAGGCGGCATCGCGCTGCCCGGGGGCGTTGTCCAATGCGGCCTCATCTTTGCGCGCCTCATCAACCAGCCTGCGGATCGTGGCAGAGGCCCCGCCGCGCTGCGTGGCGAGCCATTCCCAATGGCGCGGCAAAAGCGTTATTTCGCGCGCCGTGACGCCAAGCTTGGGCCGCCCTCGGCCGCGCCCCTGAACACGGCCGCGCGGGGAAGGTTCATCGGCGGCGGGCTTGCGGCGATAGCGCGCGGCAATGGCCTGCGCGCCCCCGCTGAGATCAAGATCAACCGCGCGCCCATCGGCATCGTGAAAAACCAGATAGCCATTGGCATTGGGATCGGCCCCGGCCGCAGCAAGCGCTTGGGCCACATCAAGCGGCGCACCAGAGGCGATTTTGCGGTGGCCGTGAAAGGCGGTGATGGTCTGAATGCTCATGTCACTCTCTTTTGGGGCTTTTCAAATCTGTGCATTCTATTTATACCCGGGTAAAATAAAGTCAACCAGAGGCGCGAAGAATTGGCGCTACATTAGTGAGGGCCAAGGACATGCCCAATGATGCGAGCCGCCGCGAAGCCCGGCGCGACTATAAAGAAAGCACCCCGGCGGCAGGCATCTTTGCGCTGCATGGGCCAAAGGATATTTGGATCGGGTTTTCGCGCGATCTGCGGGCGATGGAGAACCGTATATTGTTTATGCTTGGCATGGGGTCGAGCATGAACAAAACGATGCAGGCGGCGTTTAAAGCAGCGGGCGGCAAAGGGTTTCGCTTTGAGCGGCTGGAAGAGCGCCCCGAAGAGATGATGCCCTTTGAGGCCGAAGAATGGGAAAAGGCGCGCATCACCTATTGGCGCGAAAAACTGGGCGCGCAAAAGGCCTGATCCGGGCCCAAAAGGGCAGGGCGCTTAGCGCATCCAGAGGTTCTCGCGCTTGATGCGATTGCGGATCATTTGCTCGCGCCGGGGCAGATCGTCTTGATCAAACAGATCGCGCACGCGCTGCCCTTTATCTTGATAAACCATCCGCTTGATCGGCTCATATTGTTTGAGCAATTTCTTGATCTTATTGGGCGCCGCCACATCCCGAAGCACCGCCACAGCATGATCGCTTTCACGCGCGTAAAGCATTGGGAACATACGGTAATGGCAAGAAACACTGCCATCCAAAAGCCCCGTTGGGATCGTTTCGCGCCCGCCGCCAAACGCGTGAATAACAAGCGGCAACGCCACCTGATCCAACCATGGCGTCATCTGCTGACAGACCAATTCTTCGGGCGGATTGTCGCGAATTTCCAATGCATAGTGCAAGAAGCGTTCGCCAAATTTCACCGGGCATTCATAGAAGAACCAACCCGCATTGAAATAGAGATAACGCGCCCAATATTCGTCCGGCTGGCTCAGATCAAGCGAGCTTTCAAAATCAAGGCCAAAGCGGGCATAAAGCGCGCCCCAAATATCGGCGTAACCGGGGCCATAAAGCTCAATCGTTGGCCATGTCCCTTCGCGCCGCATCGAGGCAGAGGGGCGCGAGAAATCAAACGGCACCTCAGAGAGTTTGCCCGTGATCAATGTGTCGGTATCAAAGAAGACAAACGGCTCGCCCTCGGGCAGGGCGGTGAGCGCCTCGATCTTATTGCCATAGGGGTAGCTCTGGCCGAAATGGCGGCTTTCAAAGGGCAGGAATTCAGCCCCGAGCGCTTCAATCTGGGCGCGTATTTCCGCATGGCGAATGCGCGGATCATTGCGCCAAAGCGGCCCCGGCTGCGGCTCGGCAACAAAGATGCGGCCCTTAAAATCCGGATCAGAGCTGCGCAGAGAGGCCACAAACAACAGCGCCTCATACATCAAACGCCCCTCTTGCCCAACAATCACAACGTTGAATTTGCTGGGTTTTCCGGGCTTGGGCGCGGATTTTGGCTTGGCGGTTTGTTTGCTCTTGCTGGCCATCTGAGGGACTGCTCTTTTTGGTATTTTTCTCACTATAGGGGGATTTTCCCCCTCCCAAAAGGCTGCAAATCGGGCAGAGTGGGGATATTTTCAGGAGTGCTTACTATGAAACACATTTCTTTGCGCCCAATCGCCTTTGCTTTGGCAGCACTTGGTGCTTTGCCCTTTGCAGGGGCTGCGCGCGGCGAGAATTTCACAACAGCCGCAGAGGTGCGCCCGATCCTTGAGGCGACCAAGGCCCAGTGGATTGCTGTGCGCCAATATGACGGGGCGGATTTGCTCTATTTTACCAATCTCTTGGCCTGGCGTTGCGGGCTTGAGCAGATCGAATATGCGATCAATGGCGCGCCGGCCACAGCGCTTACCGCAGAGCCCTGTTACGCGGCGCAAGCTGCGCCCAATGCGCTGAAAGTTGAAGATATTCTGCCCTATGTGCGCCTGCCGCTTGCAAGTGTGGAGCGCATAGATGTGATCCTCACCTATGATGATGGCGAGATGCAAACCCAGAGCTATCTGCGCAATGAGATCGAGATCAACTAGGCGTGCGGCCTTCACTGCGCGCCAGAATAGCGTGCCAGAAAAACGCCCGCTAAGCGGCGGATTTTAAGCGCTTTTCTTGATCTCTTGATCGGTGTCAGGCGTGTTCAAGGTTGACCATGTGTCATCAAGGGGCGGCGGCGGCGGGGTTTGACAGACCCGATGATGCAGATGAACCTTGGCGATGAAATTGGCCGAAATCGGCGCGGTGACAAAGAGAAAAGCCATGATCAGCAGCTCATGCGTTGAGGCATCGCCAAGCACGATGGAATGAAGGATCGAGGCCAAAAGCAACATGCCGATGCCGATCGTACCGACTTTGGTTGGCGCATGCAGGCGCGACATAGGCTCGTTGAATTTCAGCAGGCCAATCACGCCAACAAGCACAAAGCCCGAGCCGATCAGCAGGCAAATCGCCGCGCCATATTCTGCAACACTCTGGATGCTCATTCGATGATATCCCCCCGCAAAAGGAACCGCGCCAGAGCGACCGTGGAGACAAAACCCAACATCGCAATAAGCAGCGCCACCTCGAAATAAATCTGCACGCCCTGCTGAATGCCAAGCACAACCACAAGCCCAAGCGCATTGATCACCATCGTATCAAGCGCAAGGATCCGATCCCCCGAGGTTGGCCCAAGCACCAGCCGAACCATTGAGAGGATCTGCCCAATCGCGAGCGAAGCAAAGGCAATGCCAAGCGCGATGTCCATAAGTCCTGATGCGGATATCATGAGAAAATCTCCTGCAAGCGGCGTTCATAGCGGGTTTTGATCTCGTCGCGGACGGCATCGGGATCATCGGTATGCAGCACATGAACCAAGAGGCTATGCCCTTCATCCGAGAGATCGGCCGAGACGGTTCCAGGGGTCAGGGTGATGGTCCCGGCAAGCATCGTGATGGCCTCTGGCAGGCGCAATTCCAGCGGGATCACGATCCAGGCCGGTTTCAGCTTTGCATTGGGAACGCTCAGCACAACCCATGCGACTTGAATATTGGCAACAACAATATCCCACATCACAATCACACTATAGCGCGCCATCTTCCCAAGGCGAAAGCCGCGCGGCGTATCGGGCCACCAAACGGAGGTTCCCCAAGGGATGATGATGCCGAGGATCACCCCAAACACAACCATTCCCGCAGAGATTTCATTTTGCAGAAACGTCCAGACAATTGCCAAAAGCAGGGTCAAAAACGGATGCGGCATCAGCCAATAGAATGCACGTGACAAATCAGTGATCCTCCTGCGGTGTGCTGAGCTTGCCGGGGGTATCAAGCACGGTCGAGATATAAGGCGCAGGCGCAAAAAGCTGCGCGGCGACCTTTGTTGTATAGCCATGCACCTGGCCTGCGAAAACCGTATGCGCCGCCAAAAGCGAAATAAGCCCGCCCACAGCGACATAGGAAAGAGCGGCCGGGCGCGGCAGTGGATCTGCATCAAGCGGCATTTCTATGGTGTTGGATTTCCAGAACAAAACACTGCCCGCGCGGGCAAATCCCAGGATGCTGATCAGGCTTGTGCTCAAAACAATCGCCCAGATCCAGACCCAAAGCGGCGTGCCATAGGCCGCATTCAGCACCAAGAGTTTGCCAAGAAAGCCCGAAAGCGGCGGCAAGCCTGCCATCGCAATCGCCCCGATAAAGAAAAGCGCCGCAGTAAGCGCAGCACCCGCTACCGGCGCTTGTGGCGTAAGGGAAACATCCTCGCGCCCTGAGCGCACCAGATCACAGATCAAAAACAGCGCCGCCCCTGCCAATGTCGAATGCACGATATAATAAAGCGCAGCGGCGATGCCCGCGGGGGTAAAGAGCGAGATCGCAACCATCACCATCCCCATCGAGCCAATCACCGAAAAGGCCACCAAGCGATCAAGCTGTTTGGCCGCCAAGACCCCAACCATACCGATCGCCAGCGAGACAAGGGCCGCGGGCAGCAACCATTGCTCAAACAAATTGGCTGTAATCGCCAAATCCGGCGGGAAGATCATCGTATAGACCCGGATGATCGCATAGGCGCCGACTTTGGTCATGATGGCGAAAAGGGCGGCAACCGGGGCAGGCGCCTCGGCATAGCTTGAGGGCAGCCAGAAATGCAGCGGCACAATCGCCGCTTTGATCGCAAAGACCAGCAGTAAAAGAACCGCCGCGACCCGGATACCGACCGTTTCCTCAGCCCCGATCAGGGCAACCCGCTGCGCAAGATCAGCCATGTTAAGGGTTCCGGTTTCGGCATAGATCGAGCCAAGCGCAAACAAAAAGAGCGTCGAGCCGATCAGATTGAACAGCACATATTGAACCCCTGCGCGCAGCCGCATATTGCCGCCTGCATGGATCATCAGCCCATAAGAGGCGATCAAAAGCACCTCAAAGAACACAAACAGATTGAAAAGATCGCCGGTCAAAAACGCGCCGATAATCCCCATCAATTGAAACTGAAACAGCGCATGAAAATGCCGCCCGCGATCATCCCAGCCAGAGCCAATCGCATAGAGCAGCACAAAAAGCGCCAGCACCGCCGTGAGCAGCACCATCATCGTTGAAAGCCGATCCCCGACCAGCACAATCCCAAAAGGCGCGGCCCAATCGCTTAGCTGATACAGCGTGATCGTGCCATCTGCGGCCTGATAGGCAAGCCCGGCAGAAATCGCGATCAGCGCCAGAACGCCTGCTACAGAAAACACCCGCTGAATGCCGATATGATAGCGCGCCGCCAGCACGATAAAAGGCGCAAGCATGGCGGGCAAAACGATGGGCGCGATAAGCCAATGGATCATGATGCGCCCTCCGCAGGATCATCGCTCGGGGCGGGTTGATCATCCACATGATCATCATCAGAGCCAAGATAGGCCCCAAGCCCGATCATCACAACGACAGCCGTCATCCCAAAGGAAATCACAATCGCCGTCAGCACCAATGCCTGTGGCAAAGGATCGGTATAGCTGCTGCCCTCAGGCCCAAGAATAGGCGGCGCGCCGATGGTCAGGCGCCCCGAAGCAAAGAGAAACACATTCACCGCATATGTTAGCAGCGACATGCCCAAAATGACCGGAAAACTCCGCAGCCGCAAAACAAGATACAGACCCGCAGCCGTTAAAATCCCGATCGAGGAGGCAACCAGAAGCTCCATTACACGCCCTCCTTTGCATCATCGCCTGAGGCTGGCAATGGATCAGTGCTCGGTGGATCTGTGCGCGATGGATCAGTGCGCGGGGGATCAACACGCGACGGATCAATATCCATCGGGTATTCGCTATCAGGAACATGGGCGCGCCGCGCCAGCCGCGAGAAGCTTTCAAGCGAGAGCATCACCGCGCCAACAACCGCCAGAAAAACCCCCACATCAAACAGGGTCGCTGTGGCCAATTCGAATTTCTCAAACGGCGGGATGCGCACATAGGTGAAATCCGAGGTCAGAAACGGCTTGCCAACAAACCAAGAGCCAATCCCGGTAAATCCTGCCACAAGCACGCCCGCACCAATCACCCCATGATAGGGATATCTCAGCCGCGCCGCAGCCCAAGACGCCCCGCTCGCCATATATTGCATCACCACAGCAATCGCGACGATCAGCCCGGCAATAAACCCGCCGCCCGGCTCGTTATGGCCGCGCAAGAAGATATAGAAACCGACCATCAAAATCACCGGCATGATGACCCGCGTTAACACAACCATCATCATCGGATGCATATTGCCCGCGCGCGGCTGATCGGGCAAACGGTTCAAAAGGCGCGCCCGTACTGGCCCGCCAAGCAGGGTTTCCGTCAGCGCATAGATCAACAGCGCCGCAATCCCCAAAACGATGATTTCGCCGTAAGTATCAAAGCCGCGAAAATCAACGAGGATCACATTCACAACATTGGTCCCGCCGCCGCCCTTATAGGCATTGGCCAGATGAAATTCCGAAATCGGCGTGCCAAGTGAATCGCGCAACAAGTAGTGATAAGAAAGCGCAAAAGCCCCGATCCCAGCGGCAATCGCCACCCCCGCATCGCGCACCCGGCGCAGCACAGAGCTTTCAATCGGCGTGTGATTGGGCAGAAAATTCAGCGCCAAGAGCAGCAAAATGATCGTCACAACTTCAACGGTGAACTGAGTCATCGCCAGATCAGGCGCGCTAAAGAACACAAACCCAATCGAGACCATCAAGCCAACAATCCCAATCAATATCAGCGCCAACAAGCGATTGCGATGCATCATCACAAGCCCGCCCGTTGCCGCAACAAGCATCAACCATCCCGCAATCGCAACCGCCCCCGCAGGCTGCACCGTGCGCGTCGGGCTGCCGACGGTCCCTGTGCTCCATGCGTGAAACCCAGCCGCAAGAATGGCCAGTGCCCCAATCGCGGCATAGCGCGAAAAGGCGCCATTGTGCAGGCGTTGGGTAAATCTTTGTGCAAGGCGGGCCGCGCTCTCAACAAGCGCGTCGAAAATCGCCTTGGCCTCGGGGCGCGGTGCCCCTTCCCAAAGGCGCAGCGCCGGTTTGAAAACGCTCAGCATGATCAGCCCGCCAACCAGCGCAATGATCGACATATAAAGCGCCGGGGTCAGCCCGTGCCAGATCTTGAAATGCGCCGCCGGGACAGGGGCAACCCCGCCCAAAACAGAGGCCGTCACCAGCTTGACAAATGGTTCCGCCAAGAAGGGCGCAACCCCGATCCCAACGACCAAGACAACCAAAATCGCCGGCGGCAACCAAAGCCCGCGGCCAGGATCATGCGGCGCCGATGGATAATCCTCGCGCAGGGGCCCAAAGAAGACATGTCCGATAAGCCGAAAGCAATAGGCGGCCGAAAACAACGCGCCAAATGTCGCCGCTGCGGGCACAAGCCAATGCGCCCCAAACAACACCGTATGATGCGCCTCTTCAAGCATCATTTCCTTAGACAAAAACCCGTTGAGCAGCGGAATTCCCGCCATGGAAAGCGCCGCCAGTGAGGCAATCACAAAGGTCATTGGCATCAGCTTACGCAAGCCGCCTAAGCGGCGAATATCGCGGGTGTGGGCCGCGTGATCAATGATCCCCGCCGACATAAACAGCGCCGCTTTGAAGGTTGCGTGATTGAGAATGTGAAACACCGCCGCCATCGCGCCAAAGGCCGTTCCTGTGCCCAAAAGCAGCGTGATCAGCCCAAGGTGGCTGACAGTGGAAAAGGCCAAAAGCGCCTTGAGATCATGTTTGAACAGCGCAATTACCGCGCCCAAGATCATCGTGATCAACCCGGCCGTTGTGACGATCACAAACCATTCCGGCGTTCCGGCAAGAACGGGCCACATACGCGCCATCAAGAAGATGCCCGCCTTTACCATCGTTGCTGAGTGTAAATAGGCCGAAACCGGGGTTGGCGCGGCCATGGCATGGGGCAGCCAGAAGTGAAACGGGAATTGCGCGGATTTGGTAAAACATCCAAGCAAAATGAGGATCAAAGCGGGCAAATACAGCGGATCGGCCTGAATGGCTTCGCGGTTTTGCAGGATCACGCTGAGATCATAACTGCCAACGATTTGGCCCAAAATCAGCATCCCGCCAACCATCGCAAGACCGCCCATCCCGGTAACCGTCAGCGCCATCCGCGCGCCTTGGCGCCCCTCGGGGAGATGTTTCCAAAAGCCGATCAGCAAGAAAGACGAAAGCGAAGTTAGCTCCCAAAAAACCAGCAAAAGCAATATGTTGTCGCTCAAAACAATGCCGACCATCGCCCCCTGAAACAACAAAAGATAGGTGAAGAACGCGCCCATATTGTCTTTGCGACTGAGGTATTTTGAAGCATAGGCGATGATCAAAAGCCCGATGCCAAGGATCAACAGCGCAAAGAAAAATCCAAGCCCATCCAGCATAAGCGAGAGGTTCAGCCCCAAAAGCGGCATCCACTCAACCCGCGCCATCACCACTTCGCCTGCCATGACCGCCGGCAGATGGCTCAGCAGCCCGATAAAGGCCGCAAGCGTAACGAGAAAGGTCGCCCCCGCACAGGCTGCCCGCCCTGCTGAATACATCACACCGGGCAGAAAGGCGCCCAGGAAGGGCAAGGCAACGACAAAGAAAAGGGACACGCGCGCTCCTGATTCAAGGGATTTTGTAGCTCGCTCAGAAATGCATCAGTTTCGCTAAAGTTCAAGGGTAATTGAGAAATTTACTCAAGAACTGCGTGTTCCTTGCAAGGCTTGTGGGCAAGAAATGAGGAAAAAGGAAAAAAGCCCAAAAGCCGCGCGCGCCCAACGGCTCGCAGCCCAAGCGATGGCGAAAGAACAAACCGCTTGCGCAACGGCAGAGCATCCACAGCGCTTGAGCAGCACTGTTGAAGCAAAGGAATAATACCGAAGTGAAGGAGTAAAATGGTGGGCGACCCTGGAATCGAACCAGGCGTGCGTCTCCGCGAGGGAGTTACAGTCCCCTGCCACACCTTGCGGCCTGTCGCCCACGATCAGGGCGCGTGGCGTCCTGATGTGAGGGGCTGATTACTAGGGTGCCTTGGAAGCGTCAACAGGAAAATCCCTTGATCCGCGCGCAAAGGCGGTGCAGGTAGACGGGCGCGTAAAATCAGGGGCGATGAAGATGAAAAAACCAAAGTGGGTTGTTGCGAAAGAACAAGACAAACGGGCCGCCGCAGCGGCAACGGTTTGGCTCTTTGGGATCCATGCGGTGCGCGATGCGCTGTTGAACCCGGCGCGCGAACGCCTCCGCCTGATTGTGACGAAAAACGCCGCGGACCGGCTGGCGGATGCGATTGAAATCAGCGGTATGACGCCCGAAATCGAGGATCCGCGCAAATTCAGCGCGCCGCTTGATCCGCAATCGGTGCATCAGGGCGCCGCGCTTGAGGTCAAAGCGCTCAACTGGGGCCCCTTGGCCGAGGCTTGCATGGCCGGCGAAGATGGCGCAGCCCCGATCGTTGTTCTGCTGGATCAAGTGACCGATCCCCATAACGTCGGCGCTGTGCTGCGCTCGGCCGAAGTGTTTGGCGCGCGCGCAGTGGTGGCAACGGCCCGCCACGCCGCGCCTGAAACCGGCGCTTTGGCCAAAACCGCCTCTGGTGCGCTTGAGCGTCAGCCCTATATCCGCGTGCGCAACCTCGCGGATGCGATGGAAGAGCTGCAATCCATGGGCTACATCCTGCTTGGCCTTGATGGCGAGGCGGAAGACGCGCTGGACAGCACGCTGAGCAGCCTCAAAGGGCGCGCTGTTGGGCTGGTGATGGGGGCCGAAGGGCCGGGCCTGCGCCAGAAAACCCGCGAAACCTGCGATAAATTGGTGCGCATCCCGGCGGCGGGCAATTTCGGCTCGCTCAATGTCTCCAACGCGGCCGCTGTTTCGCTTTATGCGGCCTCTTTGCGCGGGTAGGCGCGCGCTCACGGGCTTATCTCTCGCGTTCACGCTTTCGTTGCCCCCCTTTGCAGGCGGGGTCATTTGGCGCATCTTGAAGGCCAACCCGGCTGCAAATTCAGGAGGCCCCATGCTCACCAAACGCCAATTTCTCTTCGGCCTCGCGCTTGCGATCCCGGTGATCGGAACAACCCTGCGCCCCGCTGCGGCGGCCTCTCCAGAGATATTCGCAACCGGGGGCGTGGCCATCCATGGCACTGATCCTGTTGCCTATTTTTCCGAAAACCGCGCAGTGGATGGCTCGGCCAAACATGCGCTGATGTGGATGGGCGCGACATGGTATTTCGCGAATGCTACCAATATGGCCATGTTCGAGGCCGATCCGCATAAATTCGCCCCTCAATACGGCGGCTATTGCGCCTATGCAGCAGCGCAGGGCGCGGTGGCAACCTCGGTGCCGGAGGCCTTTACGATCCACAAAGGCAAGCTCTACCTCAATTTCTCAACCGGTGTGCGCGGCATCTGGCAGCAAGACATCCCCGGCAATATCCAAGCGGCCGATGCCAATTGGCCTGCAATTTTGGCAAAATAAACGCTCCATTCTCACGCCGCGTTAACAGGCTGTTCACGTTTTCCTTACATGCTCTTTCATAGTTGAAGACGTTTCATATCTAAAGATCAGAGGCGCGCAGCCGGAACGCGCGCGTTTCTTTTCACTGTCCCTCGTTCCAAACTTCGCCCGGGGTGCGCCTCGGGCGATTTTTTATGCGCCCTCGTTGAAACAAATAGGGCAAGAGTAAAGGGCAGGGGCCGAAGCCCTCCTCTAGACAGGCCGCGCCCGCGCGCTAAGCTGGGCCGATGAACGCCACAGACACAGCCCTCAAATCCATCCTAAAGCGCACACAGGTGATCGCCATCGTTGGGATTTCCGCCAATCAAGTGCGGCCCAGCTTCTATGTCGCGCGCTATCTCAAGCTCAAAGGCTATCGCATCGTGCCGATCAATCCGGGCCAGGCGGGCAAAGAGATATTGGGCGAAATGACCTATGCTTCCCTGCGCGATATCCCCGCCGATATCCCGGTTGATATGGTCGATATCTTTCGCCGCTCAGAACATGTTCCGCCCATCGTTGACGAGGCGATTGACGCGCTGCCCGCCCTGCGCACGATCTGGATGCAGCTCGGGATTGAGCATGAGGCCGCCGCCAAAACCGCCCGCGCCAAAGGCATTGAGGTCGTGATGAACCGCTGCCCCAAAATCGAGTACCAACGAATGTTTGGCGAGCTGCGCATGGCCGGCTTTGCGACCGGGGTTATTTCCTCAAAGCTATAGGGGCGTTAAGCGGCGCGCGCGCTGCAAACCTTGATATCGCAAAGCGGATCAATTGCGGCCCTTGGATCGCGAGAAGCGCGCAGCACATCAGGCTTTATACTCAAACCTTCCTTCTATAGCCTCTCCATAGCAATGTAGTCTTGAGGGGCGGTTTTGATGAGTAAACTTTCGTATTTTTTCATAGGCGCTATCGCCGTTTTGTTGAGCCTGTCCGCGAGCACGGTGTTGGCGGATGGCTCTGTACAAAACAGATACGCAAAAAGCAGCGGCTTTTTGATGGAGATGGCGCCCCCCATTTCTAAGTTTCGAGCCCGCAGGCTTGGAATGGCCGCGCTTCGTAAATGCATTGCCCAGAAATGCGAAGTGCTCAATATCAGCGGCCTGAGCCTGCGGAATTATTCCGTTCTTAATAAGCTCTCGCATGTCACTGTTTTGATGGCGAGCCGCAGCACACTCAAAGATTTGGAAGATATCAGCGGGATGACGCAGCTCAAAGAACTGCATATTTCTTCAACAAGTGTTACGAGCTTGGATGGGCTGAAACACTTCCCGAACCTAACGCTTCTGCATGCAGAGTATCTTTCAAAATCTGTTGATATATCGCCCATTTCACAGCTTGGCGGCCTGACGGATCTTGCTTTGGGGAATTTAGCAAGCGGGGATAATGCTGCCTATCTCCAAGACCTGAAGCGTTTGAAAAATTTAAAGATTTCCTGGGCCGGCAAACCCTCAGATCTTTCCGCTTTGCGAGGGCACCCCTCTTTGCGCAATCTCGAGATTTGGGGAGGGAGCTTGCCTCAGGATCAATCCGCTTTGCTGACATTGCGGCGCCTCGAGACCATCGTTGTAGAGGGCACCTCCCTGAATGATACTGTCCGCAAAGAATTGGATCGGCGCGGCGTTCTGCGTTCCGATCCAGTCATTATCGTTTGCTAGTTTAAGCTTTTTAGGGGGGCGTTGTGATCAAAGGGCGAGATCTATGCGCCCTCAACGCCCCGCCTTTTCCTCAAGCCCCGACTGCGCTTGGCGCTTGTCCAATTCGGCCAAAACATCCGCTAGCGGAATATCGCGCGCAGCCAGCATAACGGCGAGGTGATAGATCACATCCGCTGCCTCGTAGGTCAGATTTTCACGATCATCCTTGGCGCAGGCGATGATCGCCTCAACCGCCTCTTCGCCAAATTTCTCGGCGCATTTATCCGCACCTTTGGAAAGCAATTGCGCTGTCCAAGAGCTTTTGGGATCAGCCGTTTTGCGCGCTTCAATCGTGGCGGCGAGTTGCTCTAGCGTGTTCATGTCAGCCTCATGGGGATGCCCGCGGCGGCCATATATTCCTTGGCTTCGCGGATGGTGTAATCACCGAAGTGAAAGATCGAGGCGGCCAAAACGGCGCTCGCGTGGCCCTCGGTGACGCCTTCAACGAGGTGATCGAGATTGCCAACCCCGCCCGAAGCGATCACCGGCACAGCCACCGCATCAGAGATTGCGCGCGTCAGCGGCAGGTTAAATCCCGCGCGCGTTCCATCGCGATCCATCGAAGTGAGCAATATCTCGCCCGCGCCTTTGGCCACGACGGTTTTGGCAAATTCGACCGCATCAATCCCCGTGGGTTTGCGCCCGCCGTGGGTGAATATCTCCCACTTGCCCGGCGCGACCGTCTTGGCATCAATCGCCACAACGATGCACTGCGAGCCAAAGCGATCCGCCGCGCGCGCAACCACATCCGGATCAGCCACAGCCGCCGAATTAAAGCTCACCTTATCCGCCCCCGCGAGCAACAGATCGCGCACATCTTCGGTGGTGCGCACCCCGCCGCCAATGGTCAGCGGCATGAAACATTGCTCGGCCGTGCGGGTTGCCAAATCAAACATCGTGCCACGGTTCTCATGGGTCGCTTTGATATCAAGAAAGCACAGCTCATCCGCACCCGCGAGATCATAAGCGCGCGCCTGTTCAACAGGATCACCCGCATCAATCAGATCAACAAAGTTAACGCCCTTCACGGTGCGCCCTTCGGCGACATCAAGACAGGGGATTATTCGGGTTTTAAGCATTATTCGCCCTTCAAAACGCGCAAAGCTTCGGCCAGATCAATCGCGCCATCATAAAGCGCGCGCCCGGAAATGGCCCCATCAAGCGGCGCGCCGGAATTTTTCAGCGCCCGCAGATCATCAAGCGAAGACACCCCGCCAGAGGCAATCACTGGGATCGAGACCGCATTGGCAAGCGCTGCGGTGGCCTCAACATTGGGGCCCTGCATCGCACCATCGCGGTTAATATCAGTGTAAATGATTGCCGCGACGCCCGCATCTTCAAAACTGCGCGCAAGGTCGGTGACCATCACATCCGTCTCTTCGGCCCAGCCTTTGGTCGCCACGCGGCCATCGCGCGCATCAATCCCAACGGCGACCTGCCCAGGAAAGGCGCGCGCGGCCTCGCGCACGAGGGCAGGGTTCTCAACCGCGACAGTCCCAAGGATCACCCGCGCGAGCCCCTTGGAAAGCCAACGCTCAATCGTGGCCATATCGCGTATGCCGCCACCAAGCTGCGCAGGCACTTTGCAGCGCTCAAGGATGGCTTCAACAGGGGCGGCATTCACCGGCTCTCCGGCAAAAGCCCCATTCAGATCAACAAGATGCAGCCATTCGCACCCCGCATTCACAAATTTCATCGCCTGCGCGGCCGGGTCCTCATTAAAGACGGTGGCTTGCGACATCTCGCCCTTATAAAGGCGCACGGCATTGCCATCTTTGAGGTCAATCGCGGGGTATAGGATCATCGGGCTGGCTTTCATATCTGCGTTCGCATGTCCTTTGCCACGATGCGCGGGAAATTGCAAAGCAAGGCTGCACAGCAATCTTGACCGCTACGTCAGGCTTGCGCGAACGCCCACTGCGCGCGCATGATGACGGGGATATAAACTGGGAGGTTTACTCATGAAAAAACGTATTCTCGCGGCGGCTCTGTGCCTGTTTGCAAGCGGTGCAATGGCCGATCCGGTTGAAGGCATCTGGAAAACTCAAGTGGATGATGGCGCCTATGCCCATGTCACGATGAAGCCCTGCGGCGCGGCCCTTTGCGGCACCATCGCGCGCACTTTCAACAGTTCGGGCGAGTATAAATCCGCAAATCTGGGCAAAAAGCTCGTTTGGGATATGAAGCCAAGCGGCGGCGGCGCCTATGCGGGCGGCAAGGTCTGGCAGCCCTCAACCGATAAAGTCTTCAAATCCAAAATGGCGCTGTCGGGCAATTCGCTCAAAGTCTCCGGCTGCGTTGGCCCGATCTGCAAAGCCCAGACTTGGAGCCGCGTGAAATAAAGCGAAGCCTTTGATCCAAAACGAAAAAAAGGCGCGATTCCGATTGGGGCGCGCCTTTTTATATGCGGTTCAAGCAGGGCGGCTAGGGTGCCCAGCTAAGGAAATTGGCAATCATCCGCAAACCCGCCGCTTGGCTCTTTTCCGGGTGAAACTGCATCCCAACCATATTATCGCGCCCGATGATCGCGGTGATATCGCCGCCATAATCGACATAGGCCAAACGATGCGCCGGATCGGCGACATGAAATTGATAGCTATGCACAAAATAGGCGTGATCGCCCGATTGCACCCCATCCAAAACCGGGTGTGGATGATCAATAATCAGATCATTCCAGCCCATATGCGGCACCTTTAGCGCGGGATCCGAAGGCGTGATCTTAACCACCTCGCCGCCGATCCAATCAAATCCGGCGACATCCTCATATTCCCGGCCAACAGTCGCCATCATCTGCATGCCCACACAGATGCCAAGGAAAGGCACGGCGCGCGCGGTCACGGCCTCTTCAATCGCATCGAAAAGCCCTGTGTATTCAAATAGATGCCGCTTACAGGCGGGAAAAGCCCCATCGCCCGGCAAAACAATACGATCTGCCCGCGCGATATCCTCGGGGCGCGAGGTAACAATCACTTGCCCCGCATCGCCCTCCGCCGCCATGCGCTGAAAGGCTTTCTCGGCCGAGTGCAAATTGCCGCTGTCATAATCAACCAGCGCCGTGAGCATGCTCAAAGCGCCCCTTTGGTCGAGGGGATCGCATCGGCTTTGCGCGGATCAGGCTCACAGGCATCCCGAAGGGCCCGCGCAACCGATTTGAACGCAGCTTCCGCGATGTGGTGGCTGTTGATCCCGTGCAGCGCATCAACATGCAGGGTGATCCCGCCATGGGTCGAAAGCGCTTGAAAGAATTCACGCACAAGCTCGGTGTCGAATGTGCCGATTTTGGCGGTCGGCAGATCAACGTTCCAGACCAAGAAAGGGCGCGCCGATAGATCAAGCGCGCTGCGTACAAGCGCATCATCCATGGCCAGCAAACAGCTGCCATAGCGCGTAATTCCGCGTTTGTCGCCAAGGGCTTGGACCAAAGCCTGCCCAATCGCGATGCCCGTGTCTTCGACCGTGTGGTGATCATCAATATGCAGATCGCCCTTGGCGCGGATCGTCATATCAATCAAAGAGTGGCGCGAAAGCTGATCAAGCATGTGATCAAAGAAACCGATGCCGGTTTGATTGTCATAAGCGCCTGTCCCGTCGAGATTCAGCTCGACAGTGATCTGGGTTTCGGCGGTTTGCCGGGTGATTTTCGCCTTGCGCATGAAAGCCTCCGCAGATGGCTTGGCCGGGCAATCCGGGCAAGCATTTGGCCGGGTTATAGGCGCGGATATGACGGGTGAAAACCCGCAGCGTTGCGAATTTGCTTCGGTGTGGTTCTGGCGCCCTTTGCCGAAATTGGGCCGGGCCGGGCAAAAGGCCATGTATACCTGACTATGCGCCCAGCCTTCCCCAACGTAACATAAGCACATCAGGATGTTTTGTTTGGGGGGTGTTATGGCCGGATTTTTGCAGCGTTTTTTGGGGATCGCTCTTGGGCTGATGGCGCTTTTGGCTGGCTGCACCGATCCGCAAAAAAGCTATCGCAATATTGGCCCCGAGGCCGCGCTTTGCGACCGGCTCTTTCAGCTTGGCCCCGCTAATGCCGAGCGCAGCGGCAACGATGCCAAAGCCGCGCCCTGTTACCTGCAAGAGCATCAGCTTCCCGCGCCCAAAGTGAGCCGCGCGGCCCAAACCACAGCCGATCTGCCGCTTGATTGGGCCCAAATGGCCGCTCAGGCCGGCGCGCCGCTGAAAGACGCCGATCGATATCATCTCTCTTTCGTTGAAATGGCCGATAGCGGCAAGCTGCATCACCCCGAACAGCTTGATGATCTGGCCGCCCATCTTCAGGCCGAGGACAGGGCCGGGCGGCAAAACTATGTCTTTGCTTTCGTGCATGGCTGGCGCCACGATGCGGCGCTCGGCGATAGAGATGTCAAGAAATTCAGGGTCTTACTGGGCTATACCCGCAGCTTTCTCAACACACGCTGCATTGAGCGCGGGGAATATTGCAACGCTGCGCTCACTGGGGTTTTCATCTCTTGGCGGGGGCGCGCCTTTGCCGAACCAGTGCTTGCGGCCGAGGGCAATTTCAATCCGCTCGCGGTTCTGTCCGCCCCAACATTCTTTGATCGCAAAGCCCAATCCGAGGCCCATGCCAGCGGCCAAGCCCCGCTTTTGGACAAGATTTTGACGCGTATCGAAGACCAACTAAAACTCGATCAAGCCAACCCACAGGCCGACAAAATGCTGATCTTTGGGCACTCGTTTGGTGGCAATATGCTGGCCACCCTACTTGAGAAACGCGCGATCAAAGCGATCAGCGCTCATCCCCCCGGAACGGCCCGCGGCGGGCAAGTGATGCCGCCATTGGCAGGCGATATGGTGGTCCTGATCAATCCCGCATCAGAAGCGGCAAAATGGACCAGCCTGCAGCGTGAAATGCGCGCAGCTTTCGGGATGGATGACACACAAAACTATATCACCGCCACCAAAAACGGCGCCACCGACCCAACCCGATATCGCAATCTCGCCGCTTGGCGCCGCCAGTTCCCGCAAGCGCAGCGCCCGACTTATATCGCCATCACCTCGACAGATAACTGGCCCCAAGGCAAGCGCGCAGGCGCCTTTGATTTCGATACTCCAACAGGGGTTTTCTTCCCTTTTGCTCAAGGGCTTGCCGGAAAACGCAGCCCAGAAGAGCGCAGCACCATCGGCCATCTTGAGCCGCGCTATCACCCCGATACATTGAACATTCTCGATGGCCCGCCCGTTGGCACAACCCATGAGCTTTCGGTCAATGCCAAACCGGCCCGTGCGGCGCGCTATCGCCATGCTTCGGATCCTGATTTGGCCTGGTGCGATGCGGCCAATGGCTGGCTTGCGCAGGTTCGCAAGGATCAGCGCGCCCTGGGCTGGAGCCATGGCGATGCTTGGGATTACGGGCTAACCTATGGCGAGGCCGAGCAAAAGCTGGTCGCGGCGGAAAACATCGCGCGCGGGCGCAATCCAGCCAGCGTTCAATGGCGCCACGGGATCAATACGGCGGCCAAAGAGGGGCTTTGGTCTGTTGTACCGGGGAACGCGCCGTTTTGGAATGTGCGCGCCCAAGACAATGCCGTGCGCAATCACGCAGGCTATCAAAACTATCCCCTTTGGTGCGCGCTCAATCAGCTTGTGCTGGATGATGTGACCAGCCAGAGGATTGTTGATCAAAACGTGCGCGAAGTGCTCAAAGCCGAGCAGACCTTTGATGCATTGGTCGCAACAGGTGCGGCCACAGCCGATGCAGAGATCAGATCCCGCCCCGCGCCGCAAAAATCCATGCTCAAGCTGATCTTGGGCGGCGCCCAGAAAACGCCGCGCCAATAAGCATACCCCAAACAAACCCTATTAAACGAAAAGAGCCGCAGCGATTAAGCTGCGGCTTCTTCAAACCCATCCCCGAAAGTCGAGGATAATTGGAGCGGGCGAAGAGATTCGAACTCTCGACCCCAACCTTGGCAAGGTTGTGCTCTACCCCTGAGCTACGCCCGCGTCCTTGGGTGACGCCGGATTTAGCCGGGCTGGCCGCACATCGCAAGGGGTAATCTCAGCCTTTTTTGAATTTTTCTGGATAAGGCCAAGTTTAATTGCAAATGGGCGCAAATTTGCTGGCCCTCCATTGGTTGATACGCTCAAATCAGGGCGCAAAAGGAGCGGGGCGCGCTGGTGCGATCCGCCAAAAGCAAGGCAGGTGCGGGATGCGCATTGCAATCATGGGCGCAGGCGCGCTTGGCAGCTACTTTGGTGCGCGGCTTGAAAAGGCGGGTGCGGATGTCTGGCTGATTGGGCGCGGCGCGCATCTGTCTGCGATGCAGGCAGAGGGGCTGCGCATTGAAAGCCCCAAGGGTGATCTGCATGTCGCGGTAAAGGCGGTGGCCGATCCGGCCGAGGTTGGCCCGGTTGAATGCATCCTGCTTTTTGTGAAAACCTATGATGTGGCGCAGGCCTGTGCGGATATGGCCCCGATGATTGGGCCGGATACCTTTATCGTGCCGTTTCAAAATGGCGTGAGCGCGCCGGGGATTGTGGGGCAAATCTGCGGGGCAGGGCGCGTTTTGCCGGGGCTGGCGCGCATTCCGGCTGGGATCAAAGCGCCCGGCGTGGTTGAGCATCGCTCAAGCGTTGATACATTGGTGTTTGGCCCGATTGATCCGCTTGATGCGGCCAGCGAGGCGAATGCCAAGGCTTTGCATCAGGCGCTAGAGGCCGCCGGAACAACGCCCCAAATCAGCGCAGATATCACGCGCGACCTTTGGGAGAAATTCACCCTGCAATCAGCGACATCGGCGATATGCGGCCTGACCCGCGCCGATTTCGGCACCATCCTTAGCGATCCGCAAAGCGCCGCGCTGATTGCCCGCGCCATGGAAGAAACCGCCGCTGTTGGCCGCGCCGAATACCCCGATTTCCCGCCCGATATGGCCGCCCACGCCTTTGCGGCGCTCAAGGCCTTCCCGGGCAGGGTGCGCGCCTCGATGCTCGATGATCTTGAGCGGGGAAAGCGCCTTGAGCTGCCCGATATCAGCGGCGAAGTGGCCCGCCTTGGGCGCAAACATGGGATTAAAACACCGGTGCATGATGTCGCGCTTGGGGCGCTCTCGCTCTATGCGCAGGGCGCCCCAAAGCCTTAGCCACGCCCCTTGTTAAAGCTTGCGTCCGGCGCGCCTTTTAGGCTGCGCGGGATCACCGGGAAGCTCTTGGTGAGGAAATAGGCATAGGTGCCGTTGGGATATTCCGCCGTGCGCACCGTCGCGCCATTATGCTCGTCCAAATCACCGGAGCCAGCGACATAAGCATAATCCTGCACAAAGGCCCCGTCATATTTGCCGCTTGGCGATGATCCGCCGGGGCGATTGCCCGAACGCAGCTTGTAAGAGCTCCTCATCTCGCGCACGGCCCCATTGCTTGCCGCCGTGATCGCATAGATCGGATAGCCATCCGATGCCCAGCCAATGAGCGGGCTCGCCGCACTGGCCGACCAGCCCAATTGCTGCATCAAACCGATCGGCAAACCATGATAATGATAGGCGCCTGTGGGCTGCACATGGGCGTAATTGGCATCCAGCCCAAGGGTCACCGCGCCGCCAAGCGCCTCATATTGCCAACCGGAATTGCGATTGCCCTGCCAGAATTCCGCCGCCCCCGGATCAAAGGGAACCCCGTTGACCGCGACCCCGGTTAGCCCCAAACCGCGCGCGCTGCCGCTGCCGGATTTGGGCGTGAGCGGCATGGTGAACCTATAGCTCTGCGCGCGGATCGCATTTGGATTGCCCGCATTGGGAAAACTGCCAACCCGGTGCGAAGGAATGCCATTGGAGGTGATGATCCGCTTGCCGCCCTTGATCGAGATCGAGACCTGCGCACGCCCCGCAGAAGAGCCCGCTTTGTTGAGACTAACCGCCTTAGCCGAGGTCGCGGTATGTTTGCGCATCCGGGGCGGGCCGCCCGCTGGCCGCCCTTGGGAAAAAGCAGCGCTCGCGGCTGTGAGGCCAAGCACACTGGCGCCAAAAAGAAATGATCTGCGTTGCATAGGGTATCCTTTACTGAACTGAGAGAGGTTAAAGACCGGGGGTGATTGTGATTTGGCCAATGCCGGCATCGCCCAAATCAAGCACGACAACAAAGATGCCGGGGGTGGGCGCACCGGCCTCATGCGCCTCGATAAAAGCCGAGATTTCGACCGGTGCTGCGTTTGGTTGCAGGGTCAGCGGAAGGCCCTCGGCCGCCACTGTGCCAAAATCGGAATAAAGGCCCGAAAGCACGGCGCCATTCTCATGGCTTGTGGTGAGCGAGAGGGTGATTTGCGCGCCCTTATCGCTCATCAGTGCTTGGGAGATTTGGGCATCAAACTGCGCCGAGCCGTGATCAGAATGGGCAAGGCTTGGCGTGGAAAAGGCGAGGGGCAGGGCGCAGGCAAGAGCCCTGATCGCGCCGATAAATCGCTGTGTTTGGTCTTGTGCCATGGTGCTCTCCCTGTTGTTAAGGATCACACGCGCCGCGCTTAAAATTCTGTCGAAAAAAATTGCGCGCATCGGCGAAGGTGCGCGCAAATTATTGATATGTAAGCGAAATTTTTAGCCGTCTATTCCAGCTCGATCAGCAAATCTTTGGCGTCGATCTGCGCGCCGGGCGTCACATGCACTGCTTTTATCACCGCATCGCGCTCTGCATGCAGGCCGGTTTCCATCTTCATCGCCTCGATCGTCAGCAGCAAATCGCCCTCTTTGACCGATGCCCCGCTGATCGCCGCAACGCTTGCCACAACGCCGGGCATGGGCGCGCCGATATGGTTGGGATTGCCAAGCTCGGCCTTGGGGCGCGCCGCCGTCGTCGCGACCGCTTTGCGATTTGGAACGCGGATAACGCGCGGCTGGCCGTTGAGCTCAAAGAAAACCTTGCACTCGCCGCGATCATCTGTCTCGCCAATCACCTGGCAGCGAATTTCAAGGGTTTTGCCCGGGTCGATCTCGGCAGAAAGGCTCTCGCCCGGCTCCATCCCATAGAAGAACGTGTGCGTGGGCAAGGTCCGAACGGGGCCATAAGTGGCGTTGCGGGCGGCATAATCGGTGAAGACTTTGGGATACATCAAATAGCCGTTGAGATCCTCATCATCAATCTCGCGCCCCTCAAGCTTGGCCGAAAGCTCAGATCGCGCGGCCTCAAGATCCACGGGTGCCAAATGCTTGCCGGGCCGCTCAAGATTGGGCTTTTCGCCCTTCAAGGCCTTGTTCACAATCGCCGCAGGAAAGCCGCCCGGAGGCTGGCCCAAATTGCCGCGCATCATATCAATCACACTGTCAGGAAAGGCGACATCCGTTTCGGGATCTTCAACTTGCGCGCGGCTAAGCCCTTGAGAAACCATCATCAATGCCATATCGCCCACAACTTTGGAGCTTGGCGTAACCTTCACGATATCGCCAAACATCTGGTTCACTTCGGCATACATATGCGCAACCTCATGCCAGCGTTCCTCAAGCCCAAGTGAGCGGGCCTGCGCCTTGAGATTGGTGAATTGGCCACCGGGCATTTCGTGCAAATAAACCTCGGAGGCGGGCGCCTGAAGGCCGCTTTCAAAGGCCGCATATTGGCTGCGCGCGCCTTCCCAATAGTTGGAAATCTCGCGGATCGCATCAATATCAAGGCCGGTGGCGCGATCCGTATCCTCGAGCGCCTCAACGATGGATCCAAGGCAAGCTTGCGATGTATTGCCCGAAAACGCATCCATCGCGCAATCAACCGCATCAACGCCCGCCTCCGCCGCCGCGAGGATCGAGGCGCCCGCGATGCCGGATGTATCATGGGTGTGGAAATGGATCGGCAATCCGACCTCTTCTTTGAGTGCCTTCACAAGCACTTTGGCCGCCGCAGGGCGCAGCAATCCGGCCATGTCTTTGAGACCCAGAATATGCGCGCCAGCCGCCTTCAATTCTTGGGCCATCGCCACGTAATATTTCAGATCATATTTGGCCCGATCCGCATCAAAAATATTGCCCGTATAACAAACCGTGCCTTCGCAAATCTTGCCGCTCTCAACCACTGCATCCATCGCCACGCGCATATTCTCGACCCAGTTGAGACTGTCAAAAACCCGGAAAACATCGACGCCGCTTTGCGCAGCTTGGGCGACGAAACTCTGCACAACATTGTCAGGATAATTGGTGTAGCCAACGCCATTTGAGCCGCGCAAAAGCATCTGGCTCATCACATTGGGCAACTTCGCGCGCAGATCGCGCAGGCGCTGCCAGGGGCATTCCTGCAAGAAGCGATACGCCACATCAAAGGTCGCCCCGCCCCAGCACTCAACAGAGAAAAGCTGCGGCAGATTGGCGGCATATGTCGGGGCCACGCGGATCATATCGATTGAGCGCATGCGCGTTGCGAGCAGGCTTTGATGCCCGTCGCGCATGGTTGTGTCCGTGATCAAAAGCTGGCTCTGCGCGGCCATCCAATCGGCCACGGCTTGCGCGCCTTTCTCCTCCAAAAGATTGCGCGTGCCGGGCTGGGGCGCATCCGTGCGGCTTGCGGGGGCTTTTGGCGCTTTGGCCTCGGCGGGCATTGGGCGGCCAGCAGTTTCGGGATGCCCGTTGACAGAAATATCCGCGATATAAGTCAGGATTTTGGTCGCCCGGTCACGGCGCGCTTCAAAGTCAAACAGCTCCGGCGTTTGGTCGATAAATTTGGTGTGATACTCGTAATTCAGGAAGGTCGGATGCTTGAGCAGGTTTTCCACAAAAGCGATGTTGGTCGAGACGCCGCGAATTCGAAACTCGCGCAAAGCCCGGTCCATCCGCGCAATCGCCGCCTCTGGCGTTGGGGCCCAAGCCGTTACTTTCTCTAGCAAACTGTCGTAATAGCGGGTGATCACCGCGCCGGAATAGGCCGTGCCGCCATCTAGGCGAATGCCCATGCCCGTGGCGCCGCGATAGGCTGTGATGCGGCCGTAATCGGGGATGAAATTATTGGCCGGGTCTTCGGTTGTGATCCGGCATTGAAGCGCGTGGCCGTCAAGCTTGACCTCCTCTTGCGAGGCAACACCTGTTGCTTCTGTCAGGCTCTTGCCCTCGGTGATCAGGATCTGCGCGCGCACAATATCAATGCCCGTCACTTCCTCGGTCACTGTGTGCTCAACCTGAACGCGCGGGTTCACCTCGATGAAGTAAAACGCGCCCGTTTCCATATCCATCAGGAATTCGATTGTGCCAGCGCATTGATAGCCAACGGCCTCGGAAATCTTCTTGCCAAGGGCGCAAATCTCATTGCGCTGCGCCTCGG
This sequence comes from Paracoccaceae bacterium, assembly GCA_050633265.1. Lineage (GTDB taxonomy): Bacteria > Pseudomonadota > Alphaproteobacteria > Rhodobacterales > Rhodobacteraceae > JBLHZY01. Next base: position 144,900 of record JBOEGE010000002.1, read on the forward strand.
AAAGATAGGGGGCGGGCGCGCGCTCAACCACCTTTTGGTTGCGCCTTTGAACCGAGCAATCGCGCTCATAAAGATGATAGATATTGCCCTGAGAATCCCCAAGGATTTGAACCTCAACATGGCGCGCGCGCAGGATCATCTTCTCGAGATAGCCCTCATCATTACCAAAGGCCGATGCCGCCTCGCGCCGCCCTTCACGGACCTTCTCTTCAAGCTCCTCAGGCCCGGAAATGGGCCGCATCCCGCGCCCGCCGCCGCCCCAGCTAGCCTTGAGCATCAACGGATAGCCGACCTCGGCCGCCTGTTTGGCCACAAGCGCCATATCATCGCCCAGAACGGGCGTTGCCGGGATCACAGGCACGCCCGCTTCGATTGCGACTTGGCGCGCTGATGCCTTGTCGCCAAGCGCGCGCATGGTCTCTGCTTTTGGGCCGATAAAGGCGATCCCCGCCGCGCTACACGCATCAACAAAATCAGGGTTTTCCGACAAAAGCCCATAGCCCGGATGGATCGCATCCGCGCCCGCCATCTTGGCAACCCGAATGATTTCCTCGATGCTCAGATAGGCCGCAACAGGCCCCATCCCTTCGCCGATCAAATAGGCTTCATCCGCCTTAAAGCGGTGCAGGGAAAGCTTATCTTCCTCAGCATAAATCGCCACCGTGCGCTTGCCGAGCTCATTTGCGGCGCGCATCACGCGGATGGCAATCTCGCCGCGATTGGCGATCAGGATTTTTTGGAAGTCGGGCATAGCATGTCTCCTCAGGGGGGCATATCGCTCAAAGGCTAGGGCTATTCTGCACTGCGGTAAACCCAATTATGCAGTTGCGGCATAAAAATGTTAACGCTAACGGCGCTTGCTAGGCTGGTCTGTCGCTGGATTTGCGGCCCATCAGCCCCAAAGACAATCGCGCGCCTGAACCGGGCGGGTGATCCCCATCTGCATCATGCAAGAGCGCATATCATCGCGCAAAATGTGATCCACATGCGCTGCCCCGCGCGCCCCAAAGGCCCCAAGCCCATGATGCCATGCCCGCCCGAGCATCACAAAATCCGCACCCATCGCGATGGCGCGAAGCACATCAAGCCCCGATCCAACCGCGCCATCATAAAGCAGCGGATAATCCGGGCCAACAGCGGCGCGGATCGCAGGCAAGGCCTCAATCCCCGAAGGGCTTGCATCAAACTGCCGCCCGCCATGATTTGAGACCCAGACCCCATCAACGCCCTCATTGAGAAGCCGCACCGCATCAGGCGCATTCAACACGCCTTTTGCCAAAATCGGGCCCTCCCATTGGCGGCGAAGCTGCGTCAGAAAATCCCAATCCGGCGCCATATGCTGGCCCAGCCCCACATGGCCTTTAGAGACCGCGCGCACCTTGGTAACCTCATAGCGCGCAAGGGTTTTTACCTTTGGCATGCCGTGGCGCAGGGTGGCCAAGGCCCAAGCCGGGCGCAGCGCAACCTGGCTTAAAATGCGCGGTGTGATCTTCGGCGGAGTAGCGACGCCGCCGCGCCGCTGACGTTCGCGCCGCGAGGGGCCGGGGACATCGACTGTTAGGATCAGCGTCTTAAACCCGGCCGCTTTGGCGCGGGCCAAAAGATCGGCGCAGCTCGCCGGATCGGCAGGCGGATAGAGCTGAAACCAACCATTGCCGCCGATATGCGGCGCAAGGTCTTCGGGCGCTTGGGCGGCGACGGTTGAAAGGCTGTAGGGGATATTCTGGGCGCGTGCGAGCTTGGCCAGAGTGATCTCAGCCCCCGGCCAAAACAGGCCGGACATGCCCACCGGTGACATCCCAAATGGCGCGCTAAAGCTTTGGCCTAAAAGGGAAGTTTCAAGCTTCGGCGTGATCTCTCCGGCCAGAATTGCCGGGCGCAGGCGCAGCTTATCAAGCGCGTCTCGATTGGCGGCCATCGCGCCTTCTGCGCCCGTGCCACTATCCAGATACTCCCAAGCAAAATGCGGAATGCGGCGGCGCGCGCGGGCGCGCAGATCATCAAGCGAGGGGTAATTGGTATCTATCTGCATCGCCAATTTGTGAGCGATTGCGCGGCTTTGGGCAAGAGGCGCGATGGTGCGCGCAAAAAGGGCGGGAACATTGCGTGAACAAGGCTTTCCTATGGGGCGCAGTTGTGGTTAACATCGCGCGCATGAGCAGCCATGATGAATTCGATGCCTTTGATGCAGCCGCCGCGCCGCCGCGCCCCAGCCTGAGCCAAATGGCGATGGCCGCGCGCCCCGCGCCCTATCTGGACGAGTTGAACGAGGCCCAACGCGCCGCGGTTGAGGCGTTGGACGGCCCGGTTTTGATGCTGGCCGGGGCCGGAACCGGCAAAACCAAAGCGCTGACCACGCGGATTTGCCATCTTCTCAACACCGCGCGCGCCCGCCCCAACGAGATTTTGGCCGTAACATTTACCAACAAAGCCGCGCGCGAGATGAAAAATCGCGTTGGCAATTTGATGGGGCAGACCGTTGAGGGGATGCCATGGCTGGGCACGTTTCACTCGGTCTGTGTGAAGCTTCTGCGCCGCCATGCGGAATTGGTCGGGCTGAAAAGCAATTTCACCATCCTCGACACAGACGATCAAATTCGCCTGCTAAAACAATTGCTTGCCGCCGCCCAGATCGACGATAAACGCTGGCCCGCCCGCCTACTTGCCGGGATCATCGACAGCTGGAAAAACCGCGCTTGGACGCCCGAGAAGGTGCCTGCCGCTGAAACGGCGGCGTTTAACGGCATGGGGGTTGAGCTTTACGCGCAATATCAAGCCCGCTTGATCGCGCTGAATGCGACCGATTTTGGCGATCTTTTGCTGCATATGGTCACCATTTTTCAGACCCATGAAGATGTGCTCAAACAGTATCAGCGCTGGTTCAAATATATCCTCGTGGACGAGTACCAAGATACCAATGTCGCGCAATATCTCTGGCTGCGCCTGCTCGCGGCGGACCATAAGAATATCTGCTGCGTGGGCGATGATGATCAATCGATCTACGGTTGGCGCGGCGCCGAAGTCGGCAATATCCTGCGGTTTGAAAAGGATTTTCCCGGCGCAAAAGTCGTGCGGCTTGAGCAGAATTACCGCTCAACCCCGCATATCCTAAAGGCCGCTTCGGGGGTTATTCAGGGCAACACGGGCCGTTTGGGCAAAGAGCTTTGGACCGAAGTGGCGGATGGCGAAAAGGTCCGGCTTATCGGCCATTGGGATGGCGAGGAAGAGGCGCGCTGGATCGGCGAAGAGATCGAAGCGATGCAGGGCGGCACGCGGGGCATGCGCGCCTTTAGCCTTGATGAAATCGCTATTCTTGTGCGCGCCAGCCACCAAATGCGCGCCTTTGAGGATCGCTTTTTGACCATCGGCTTGCCTTATCGCGTGATCGGCGGGCCGCGCTTTTATGAGCGGCTCGAAATCCGCGATGCCATGGCCTATTTCCGCGTCTGTATCAGCCCCGAGGACGATCTGGCCTTTGAGCGGATCATCAACACGCCCAAGCGCGGCGTTGGCGATAAGGCCTTGCAAACGATCCAGCGGATGGCGCGCGAAAACGGGGTGAGCCTTGTTCAGGGCGCGATGCTTTGTGTTGAGGCGGGCGCGCTTTCGGGCAAAGCAAAGAATGCTGTGGCCGAGCTGCTGCGCAACCTTGCGCGCTGGTCCAAGCTGACGCGCGGCCCGCTTTTGAATGTGGCCGAAACGGATGATGACGCCGTGCTTGAAAACGATGGCGCGGTTGGGCCGCAGGAATACGGCGCGCCGGAAATCTCGCATATCGAGCTGGCCGAGCAGATTTTGGAAGAATCCGGCTATATCGAGATGTGGCAAAACGACAAAACGCCCGAAGCACCAGGCCGCCTTGAGAACCTCAAAGAATTGGTCAAAGCGCTTGATAATTTTGAGAATTTGCAAGGGTTTCTTGAGCATGTCTCGCTGATTATGGACAATGAGCAAGACGAGGCAGGCGCGAAAATCTCGATCATGACGTTGCACGGGGCCAAGGGGCTTGAGTTTCCGGCCGTGTTTTTGCCAGGCTGGGAAGATGGGCTTTTCCCGAGCCAGCGCAGCATGGATGAAAGCGGGCAAAAGGGCCTCGAGGAAGAGCGGCGCTTGGCCTATGTGGGCATCACGCGGGCCGAGGAATTGTGCACGATTTCATTTGCCGCCAATCGGCGCGTTTACGGGCAATGGCAATCGGCGCTGCCGAGCCGCTTTATTGATGAGCTGCCCGAGGATCATGTCGATGTGCTCACCCCGCCGGGCCTTTACGGCGGCGGATTTGGCGCGGCTGCCGGCAGCTTTGGGCAAAGCGACGCATATGGCGAGAACTCGATTGATGAAAAGGTTGAGCGCGCGGACGGCTATAATTCACCGGGCTGGAAGCGGCTTCAGGCCAGGTCGCAATCGCGCGGCTTCTCCAAGCCGACAAATACGCCCAACAGGGTGATTGATATGGCCGCTGTCTCTAGCTTTTCCAAAGGCGAGCGGATTTTCCATACCAAATTTGGCTATGGCACGATCATGGGGATTGAGGGCGATAAGCTTGATATCGAGTTTGAGCGGGCAGGGGCCAAAAAGGTAATCGCTAAGTTTGTCGTGCCTGCGGATCGCGCGGGCGATGTTCCGTTTTAGCGCTTTTGCCGACGCGTTGAGCATTCCAAGCATCAAGCATCAAAACAAAGACGGCGGCACCTGATGAGCAGGGCCGCCGTTTTGCTTTTGCGCCGTCAGGGAAAATGAAACGGCGCAGCAAGCCGGGCGTTTCTAACCAATGAAGAAAGACCCGAAGAAATTTGCGGCGGCGCATGCCTGGGAGGAGGAGAGCGCCGCCGCTCAAAGTCTCGAAGCGCTCTGGGAGGAGGGATGCTTCGATCTTTGGCAGATCGCCATTTTGGCAATCCGATGGTTTGGGCCGATGGTTTGGGCCGATGGTTTGGGCCGGTGGCTTGCGCCCATGGCCCGAAAAGAAAAATGCGGTGACCTCAGGGAGGAGAGGCCACCGCTCTAGTTCACGAAGCCCTCTGGGAGGAGGTAAAGTGCTTCGATCTGTTTGGGCCTGGGCGCCTGTGGCGCGAGGCCCGAATGAGGGATGCGGCGACATCCGGGAGGAGGAGTAGATGCCGCCGCTCACTTACACGGGTATCCCTGGGAGGAGAAAGAACCCGTATGTCGTTTGAAGCCGAAGCTTCGGAATTTTTGCGGCGATATCAGGGAGGAGGAGAGATATCGCCGCGATCATGCAGCCCCTTAAACAGGGAGGAGTGGGGCTGAATTCTATGCCTTAGGCGCCGTAAGCGGCTTCCATTGCAACGGCGCGCAGGGAAGAGCGGTGCAGGCCAAGATCGGCCAAGTCACGGTTGCTCAACTCACCAAGCTCACGGAGCGTTTTGCGGTAGGTTGCGTATTGTGCGAGGCGCTCGCTCAGGTCTTTGAAAATCGCGCTGATGCGATCTGCAATGCCAGCGTCTGCGGTGCGAACTGAATGTACATAAGCCATTTTTTAGCCCTCTTCTTTCTTGCGTCTGTATTCATCGAAGCGTCTGTTTGCTTCCTTGAGACTGAAGATGGGGCATATGCTGCAATTGCACAATCCGCCGTTTGAGCAATGCCGCTATGCAGAAAATGCATATGAAGGACTGACCCAATTTAAGGCGCTTTGGATGCTTAATAGGCAGTTAACACACAACATGTAGTGTTTCGACGTTGGGTCACTTTGCGAAAATCGCCCCATATGGCCATGGCGCGCGGATGGTAGTATGCCCTGTGTGCAATGCTAAAGGAGCAACCGATGCCCACATCCAAAGACGATATCCTTGCCGCCTTGAAAAAAATCACTCTTCCGGGGGGCGGTGATTTGATTTCGCGCGATATGATCCGCGCGCTCTCTATAGAGGGGGGCATTGCACGATTCGTGATTGAGGCGGCGAGCGCGGATGAAGCGCGGATGATCGAGCCACAGCGCGCCGCGGCCGAGGCAGCCGTGGCCGCGCTTGATGGGATCACCCAAGCGAGCGTTGTGCTGACAGCGCATGGGCCATCGGGCGCAGCAAAGCCAAACCCGGGCGTGGCCGCGGGCGCTGAACCGCCCAGCCTCAAAATCGGCGGCCACCCAAAGCCCCAACAAGGCGGGCCCCAAGGCGTTCCGGGAGTTGCGCGCATTATTGCGATTGGCTCGGGCAAGGGCGGCGTTGGCAAATCAACCGTCTCTTCCAATCTCGCCGTGGCATTGGCGCGCCAGGGGCGGCGGGTTGGATTGCTCGATGCTGATATATATGGGCCGAGCCAGCCGCGCATGATGGGCGTTTCCAAAAAACCGGCAAGCCCGGATGGCAAAACGATCGAGCCGCTGCATGCGCATGGCGTCACCATGATGTCGATCGGGCTGATGGTTAAAGAGGATGAGGCGCTTATTTGGCGCGGGCCGATGCTGATGGGCGCTTTGCAGCAAATGCTGGGGCAGGTGGCTTGGGGCGAGCTGGATATTCTGCTGATCGATCTGCCGCCGGGCACGGGCGATGTGCAGCTCACCCTGTGTCAGCGTACCAATCTGACGGGCGCGATCGTTGTGAGCACGCCGCAAGACGTGGCGCTGATGGATGCGCGCCGCGCCATCGCGATGTTTGAAAAGCTCAAAACGCCGGTTCTTGGCCTGATCGAAAACATGAGCACATATATATGCCCCGAATGCGGCCATGAGGCGCATCTGTTTGGCCATGGTGGCGTGGCGGATGAGGCCAAGAAACATGATCTGCCGTTTCTGGGCGCGCTGCCGCTTTCGCTTGATGTGCGCCTTGCGGGCGATGCCGGAACGCCGATTGCTGCGGGCGAGGGGCCTGAGGCCTCGGCCTATGCGGTTTTGGCGGCGCGCTTGATCGCGGGCGGCATGGCTTAGGGCGCAGGCACGCGCCTTCCCGGGATTTCATGGAACTTTCGCTTATTTGCGCGAGAGGCGTGGAATCTCATGGAACCAATTGGGTGATTTGCGGAATCAGGTCAGAATGACCGGCTGAATCGGGCGGGATTGGCCAGGTTTAGCGCGTCGCTCCGCCGCAATTCACAAGAAAATTGTCTTGGATTGGGATTTTCTGGAACTTTTTTGCATTTTTCTTCACCTACTATATGTAGTGTTGCTCGCTGCTGGTGCCTACCACAAAATGCGCCCTAAGCGTCAATTCGCGCACAATCCCTTGTTTTTCAACCCTCTCAAAACCTAAATCTTGTGCCTATTCCCGCATTTTCCTGTTGATTTCCATGAATTCCCGTGGCAATCCTGTTTGCACGATAAGACGGGAATGAGGGGCACATTAAGAACCCCGAACAAAAGAACCAAAGTCAGGTTTCATACAGGCGCCCGCTTTTATCGAAATTGAGATCCGGCGCGCGAGCGAGCAGACATCCCCCCAGGTGGCGCGCGCAGTCGGACATTACCCAGAGATGGGACGGGCGGCGGATTGGGCAGTGGCAGCAGCTCGATCCGCCGTTTCCATTTCCGGGGCCGAAAAGGCGAACGGGTGCGTGCATCCGAGGGACAGTGAAGAGGAGCGCGGCTCGATGGCCGGCATGTTCATAGGCGAATACACCTTTAAGGTGGACGCGAAGGGTCGGATGTCTATTCCTGCCCTTTTTCGCCGTGAGCTAGAGGAAGGCGACGCGAGCGCGTGTGATACCAACCGCCCCAAGCTTGTGATCGTCTACGGCAACGCCAAAAAGAAATTCCTCGAAGTCTATACCGCCGAAGCCTTCCGCAAAGTGGCCGCCGATATTGGCAATATGCCACGCGGCACCCAAGATCGCCGGATGCTCGAGCGCTTCGTGCTTGGCATGTCGCACCCCACCGAAGTTGATGCCGATGGCCGCCTTGTCTTGCCGCAAAAGCTGCGCGAGAAAATCGCTCTGGATAAAGAGGCCTTCTTTATCGGTGCAGGCGAGACGTTTCAGATTTGGAAACCCGAGACGTTTGATACAGAAAACGCAGCAACAACAGATGCTTGGCTCGATGAGATGCCGGATGATTTCGATCCTCTCAGCCTGCTTTCAACACCCTCCAAAGAGGCTTAGCGATGGCCGCGGCCGCGATCTCTCTCTCTGATCAAGCCCCTCACATCCCTGTTTTGCTGCGCCCGATTTTGAGCGCGGTTGCGCCTGTTTCGGGCACATGGCTTGATGGCACATTCGGCGCAGGCGGCTATGCGCGCGGGCTTTTGGAGGCCGGGGCGGATCATGTGATCGGGGTTGATCGCGACCCATCCGTGTTTGAAATGGCCGCCATCTGGGCCGGGCAGTACGGGGATCGCTTAACCCTCGTCGAAAACACATTCTCCAAGCTTGATGAGGTCGCTACCGGCCTTGATGGCATCGTGCTTGATCTGGGGGTCAGCTCCATGCAGCTTGATCAGGCCGAGCGCGGCTTTTCCTTCATGCGCGATGGCCCGCTTGATATGCGGATGAGCCAAAGCGGCCCAACGGCGGCCGATATCGTGAATGAAGCGGGCCAGGATGAGCTTGCTGATATTCTGTTCCAATACGGTGAAGAGCGCGCCTCGCGCCGCATTGCCCGCGCCATAATCGCCGCGCGCGAAGAGGTGCCATTTGAGACAACGCTGCAACTTGCCGCTGTGATCGAGACATGCCTGCCGCGCAGCCGCCCCGGCCAAAGCCACCCCGCAACGCGCAGCTTTCAAGGCATCCGCATCGCGGTAAACGATGAGTTTGGCGAGCTCATCGCAGGGCTGGAAGCGGCCGAACGCGCGCTCAAACCCGGCGGGCAATTGGCCGTAGTAACCTTTCACTCGCTCGAGGATCGCATCGTAAAGCGCTACCTCTCTGCGCGCAGCTCAGCCGGCGGCGGCGGCAATCGCTATGCGCCCGAAGCCGCGATCCAAGAGCCAACCTTCAAGCGCGTCTCCAAGGCCATCGGGCCAGACAAAGACGAGCTCGCCCAAAACCCGCGCGCGCGCTCTGCAAAGCTGCGCGTGGCCGTGCGCACAGACGCGCCCGTCTTGCCAACCGAGCGGACATCTCTAGGCCTGCCCAAACTTGTTATCGAGGGAAATTCATAATGCGTTCAATATTTTACGTGGTCTCCGCGCTTGCCGTTATGGCCTTGGCTTTCTGGGCCTACCGCGAGAATTATGAAACCCAAGCCGCGTTGCGCAGCACCGATAAGCTGCAACGCGAGATCGGCAACAAACGCGAAGAACTCAGCGTTTTGCGCGCCGAATGGGCCTATCTCAACCGGCCCGCACGGCTGCGCGAATTGGCCGAGCTCAATTATGATCGCCTCGGCCTTTTGCCCCTGATGCCAGAGCAGTTTGGCCGCATTGATCAGGTCGCTTTCCCCGATTTCGCCCTTGGGCTGATCACCAATCCCGTTGATGTTGTCGGTTCGCTAAGTGAGATCGCAGAATGAGCATCCGCACCCCCCTTCGCCCGCTTGCCCGTATCCTAGAGGCCCGCCGCAACGGCGAAAACCCAGACGCGATTGAGCGCGAAAACATTCGCCTGCGCCATGAAGAGATGCGCGACAAATCCCGCCTGCGCGCCGAAGGGCGGCTCTTGGTTATGGGCGTCTTTTTCTTTTGCGCTTTCGCTGTGATTGGCGCGCGCATGGGCCTGCTTTCGGCCTCCGAGCCGCAAGAGCCGCGCGCGGCGGCTTCGGGCGCCGCCATCCTTGCCGGGCGCGCCGATATCACCGATCGCAACGGGCGTATCCTTGCGACCAACCTGATCACCCACAGCTTGTATGCCCAACCCCCGATCATGATCGATCAAGAACGCGCCGCGCGCGAGCTTGTCAAAATCTTCCCCGATCTGGATGAAGACAAACTGATCAAACAATTCACCGGCGCGCGCAAATTCGTTTGGGTGCGCAAGAAGATCAGCCCCGAGCAGGTCCAACAGGTCCATGATATTGGCGATCCCGGCCTGATGTTTGGCCCGCGCGAAATGCGGCTTTACCCCAATGGCAAATTGGCCGCGCATATTCTGGGCGGTTCGTCCTTTGGCCGCGAAGGCGTTCGCTCGGCCGAAGTGATCGGCGTTGCCGGGGTCGAAAAGGCCTTTGATGCGCGCCTGCGCGATCCGGCCAGTGGCGGCAAACCGCTTGAGCTCTCGATTGATCTCACCGTTCAAAGCACCGCGCGCGAAGTGCTTTATGGCGGGATGAAGCTGATGAATGCGCGCGGCGCGGCCTCTGTTTTGATGGATGTGCATACGGGCGAGGTGATTTCGCTTGTTTCGCTGCCCGATTTTGATCCCAACAATCGCCCGCGCCCCTTGGTAAAGGGGGTGGCCTCTGATAGCCCGCTGTTTAATCGCGGCGTTCAGGGCGTTTATGAGCTTGGGTCGACCTTCAAGATTTTCGCCGTGGCCCAAGCCATGGAACTTGGCCTGCTCAACCCAAACACGATGATCGACACAAAAGGCCCGCTCACATGGGGCAAGCACCGCATCCGCGATTTTCATGATTACGGCAAGACGCTGAGCACAACAGATGTGATCGTCAAAAGCTCCAATATCGGCACGGCCCGTATCGCGATGCAGATCGGCACCAAACGCCAACAAGAATTCCTGCGCAAGCTTGGCCTGCTCGATGCCACACCCGTTGAACTGGTCGAAGCGCCCGGCGCCAAACCGCTTTTGCCGCCCAATTGGTCTGAAATCTCAACGATGACAATCTCGTACGGCCACGGGCTTTCGACCTCGCCCATGCATCTTGCCGCGGCCTATGCCTCGCTTCTCAATGGGGGAACAAAAGTCGAGCCGACCCTGCTCAAACAATCCCATGTGCCGCGCGGTGAGCGGATCGTTTCTGAAGCAACCTCGCGCGCGGCGCGCGATATGCTGCGCCAGGTTGTGGTGCGCGGCACGGCCTCCTTTGGCGAAGTGCCCGGCTACCGGGTTGGTGGCAAGACCGGCACAGCCGATAAGCCAAAAGAGAATGGCGGCGGCTATTACGATGATAAAGTGATCGCCACATTCGCAACCGTCTTTCCGGCAGATGATCCGCGCTATGTATTGATCGTAACCCTTGATGAACCCTCAGAAAATTCCGGCGATAAGCCGCGCAGAACCGCCGGGTGGACAGCCGTTCCCGTTGCCGCCGAGATGATCCGGCGCACGGCCCCGCTGCTTGGCTTGCGACCAGAGATTGAAACTGTATCGCTAGATAATGTAACACTCACCTCAAGCCAGTAGGCATAAGCAAAAAGAGGGGGGCGCAATGGCGGGCAATACAGGCATAAGCGCAGGCAAAACACTGGCCGAACTGGGGCTGACGGCCCAGACCGGCGGCAATGTTGAGATCAGCGGGCTTTGCGTTGATAGCCGCGAAGTCAAGCCCGGCGCTTTGTTTGCCGCCCTTCCCGGAACGCGCATTCATGGCGGCACATTCATCCAATATGCGCTGCGTATGGGGGCCGATGCCATCCTGACCGATCGCGAAGGTGCGCAGATCGCCGCGATGGAGCTTGCGGCCTCAAAAGCCTCGTTGATCATCGCCCAAGATCCGCGCCAAACACTGGCCTATACAGCCGCGCTTTGGTTTGGCGCGCAGCCCGATGTTATGGTCGCGATCACGGGCACCAATGGCAAAACATCCGTTGCCAATTTCACCCGCCAAATCTGGGAACTGCTCGGGATTGCAGCCGTTAACCTTGGCACGACCGGGGTCGAGGGGGCCTATGCGGCGCCGCTCAATCACACAACGCCCGAGCCGATCACGCTGCACAATATGCTGGCGAAAATCGCCGGCGCAGGCGTGACCCATGCTGCGATGGAGGCCTCTTCGCACGGGCTGGCGCAGCGCCGCCTTGATGGGGTCCGGCTGCGGGCGGCTGCATTTACGAATTTCACCCAAGATCACTTGGATTATCACGCCAGTTTCGAAGAATATTTCGATGCAAAAGCGGGCCTGTTTGAGCGGGTCTTGCCCGAAGAAGGCGTGGCTGTGATCAATGTGGATGATCCGCGCGGCATTGATATATGCGCCATCGCAGAGCATCGCGGGATTGATATGTTTCGCGTCGGGCGCAATGATCTGGCCGATATTCGCATTACAAATCAACGCTTTGATGCAACTGGCCAAGATCTCTTGTTTCAGTGTTTTGGCCAATCCCATCAAGTGCGCCTCAATCTGATCGGCGGCTTTCAGGCGGATAATGTCCTTGCGGCTGCGGCCCTTGCGATTGCTTGTGGGGAAGAGCCGGCGCGGGTTTTTGAGGTGCTGCATGATTTGCGCGGTGTTCCGGGGCGGATGCAGCTTGCCGCGACGCGGGCAAATGGGGCGGCAGTTTTTGTTGATTACGCCCATACGCCCGATGCCGTGGCAACAGCGCTTGGCGCATTGCGCCCCCATGTGATGGGGCGGATCATTGCCATCATTGGCGCGGGCGGCGATCGCGACAAAAGCAAACGCCCCCTAATGGGCGCAGCGGCGGCGGCCAATGCGGATGTTGTGATTGTCACCGATGATAACCCGCGCTCCGAAGATCCCGCGGCCATTCGTGCGGCCGTTCTTGGCGGTGCGCCTGAGGCCTCTGAATTTGGCGATCGCGCGGAAGCGATCCTGCGCGGCGTCGATGCATTGGGGCCAGGGGATGCGCTTTTGATCTGTGGCAAGGGCCATGAAACCGGGCAGGTCATCGGCGAAGATATCCTGCCGTTTAACGATGTAGAACAAGCGAGTATCGCCGTTGCGGCCCTCGAAGGGAGCCTTTGACATGGCGCTTTGGACAGCAGAAGAAGCCGCAAAAGCAACCGGCGGCGAGGCCCGCGGCAATTGGCAGGTTAGCGGCGTTTCCATCGATACGCGCAGCTTGCAAAAGGGCGATCTCTTTGTGGCCCTCAAAGACATACGCGATGGCCATGAATTCGTCGCCAAAGCGCTGAAAAACGGCGCAGGGGCGGCACTTGTCAGCTATATCCCCGAGGATGTTTCCCCCGATGCGCCGCTTTTGCTCGTGCGCGATGTGCTCCCGGCACTTGAGGCATTGGGCCAGGCCGCGCGGGCGCGCACATCGGCCAAAGTGATCGGCATCACCGGCTCTGTGGGCAAAACCTCGACCAAAGAAATGCTGCGCACGGTGCTATCGGCCCAAGGCAAAACCCATGCCGCAGAAGCGAGCTACAACAATCACTGGGGCGTGCCGCTGACCCTTGCGCGCATGCCCGCCGATACGGATTTTGCCATCATTGAGATTGGCATGAATCACCCCGGCGAGATCGCCCCCTTGGCCCGGCTTGCCCGCCCCGATGTGGCGATGATCACCATCGTAGCCGCCGCGCATTTGGAGGCCTTTGAAAACGTCGAAGCTATCGCCCATGAAAAAGCGGCGATCTTTGAAGGGCTTACCCCAAGCGGCCACGCAGTAATCAACGCCGATCTGCCCACCACGCCGATTTTGGCAGAGGCCGCCAAGCGCGCCGGGGCGCAGATCAGCAGCTTTGGCACAAGCGACAACGCGGATTTTCACCTTGAAACCCTGCGCCTCGCCAAGATCGCAACCATCATCGAGGCAAGCCATAAAGGCGCGCCGATCCTCTTCAAACTTTCCAGCCCGGGCCGCCATTTTGCAATGAATGCGCTTGGGGCTTTGGCTGTGGCTGAGGCCGCCGGCGCAGACCTTGCCATTGCAGCGCTGAGCCTGGCGCAATGGGCCCCGCCGGCCGGGCGCGGCACGGTTGAAACGCTGGTGATGGATGTGGTCGAGGATGAGCTGCGCTTTGAGCTGATTGATGATGCGTTCAACGCAAATCCCGCCTCGCTTGAAGCCGCGCTTGATGTCTTGGCCGCAAGCACGCCAGCCGATGGGATTGGGCGCGTGGCGGCCGGGCGGCGTATTGCCGTTTTGGGCGATATGTTAGAGCTTGGCCCGGATGAAGATGCGCAGCACCGCGCTATTGCCACTTATCCCGCGCTCGAAAATCTGCATACGATTTATTGCGTTGGCCCGCGTATGCGCGCCCTCTATGAGGCCCTCCCAGAGCCAAAACGCGGCGGCTGGTTTGCCGATGCAGATGCGCTAAGTGCCGAGATTCACAGCCATATTGATGCAGGCGATATCATTCTCGTCAAAGGCTCAAAAGGCAGCTACGTCAGCCAAGTGGTTGACGCCATTCGCAAATTGGGCCATCCGCTGAGCGAGCAAACGCAAGGACACGAGTAATGTTATATTGGCTGACCAATCTGTCAGATGGCGGGGACTTTTTTAACCTCTTTCGCTATATCACTTTCCGCGCAGGGGCGGCCTTTTTCACCGCGCTGATCTTTGGATTTATCTTCGGTCGGCCCTTGATCAACAGCTTGCGCCGCCGCCAAGGCAAAGGCCAACCAATCCGCGATGATGGCCCCGAAAGCCACTTCGCCAAAGCCGGCACCCCAACCATGGGCGGGCTGTTGATCCTCTCTGCGGTTGTCACCTCGACATTGTTTTGGGCGCGTCTCGATAATGGCTATGTTTGGCTCGTTTTGTTTGTCACGCTGGCCTATGGCGCGATCGGTTTTGCCGATGATTTTGCCAAAGTCTCCAAGGGCAATACCAAGGGGGTTTCAAGCCGCGTGCGGATGATTTTGGGCCTCATCGTGGCAGCGATAGCAGGCTATTGGGCCACGCAACTGCACCCCGATGATTTGGCCAATCAGCTCGCGCTGCCGGTCTTCAAAGATACGCTGATCAACCTGAGCTATTTCTTTATCCCTTTCTCGATGATCGTCATCGTGGGCGCAGCCAATGCGGTGAACCTCACTGATGGTCTTGATGGGCTGGCGATCATGCCGGTGATGATCGCGGCGGGCACTTTGGGGGTGATTGCCTATGCGGTTGGCCGGGTCGATTTCACCGAATATCTCGATGTGCATTATGTTCCGGGCACAGGCGAAATCCTGATCTTCTGTGCTGGGCTGATTGGCGGGGGTTTGGGCTTTTTGTGGTACAACGCGCCGCCCGCCGCAGTGTTCATGGGTGATACTGGCTCGCTCGCTTTGGGCGGCGCACTTGGCGCAATTGCGGTGAGCACAAAACACGAGATCGTCCTTGCGATTGTTGGCGGGCTCTTCGTGGTTGAGGCGCTCAGCGTGATCATCCAAGTGCTCTATTTCAAACGCACCGGTAAACGGGTTTTCCTAATGGCCCCGATCCACCACCACTTTGAGAAAAAGGGCTGGGCCGAGCCGCAGATCGTCATCCGCTTTTGGATCATTTCGGTGATCCTTGCGCTGATTGGCCTGGCAACGCTGAAGCTGCGCTAAGGCGCGCCACATCGCTTTGCAAAGCGCGCGACTTGCGCCATAATCGCCCTCAAAGGGCGGTTTGGTCCGCGAGGCTACAGCCATAATAAGCGCCCATAAGGGGCCGAAAACAAAGGGTTCTTTGATGATTCCAGTTCTTGGCTATGAGGGGCGGCGGGTTGCTGTTTTGGGGCTTGGCCGCTCAGGGCTGGCAACGGCGCATGCGCTAAAGGCGGGCGGGGCAGAGCCGCTGTGCTGGGATGACAGCGCAGAGGCGCGCGAACGGGCAGAGGCCGAAGGTTTCGTGCTTCATGATCTAAGCGGCGAGGGCGCGTTTGAGGATGTCGCAAGCCTGATCGTCAGCCCCGGAATTCCCCATCTCTACCCTGCGCCCAACCCGGTTATCGCGCGCGCTTGGGCGGCGGGCGTTTCGGTTGATAATGATATCGGGCTGTTCTTTCGCTCGATTGGCGCAGCCGATTGGGATCAATTCGAGAGCCCGCCCCGGGTGATCGCGGTCACAGGCTCTAACGGCAAATCAACCACTTCGGCGCTGATCCATCACATCCTTGAGACATGCAATATTCCCAGCCAGCTCGCCGGGAATATCGGGCTTGGGGTGCTTAGCATCGAGCCGCCGATTGATGGCGAAGTCATCGTGCTTGAGCTTTCAAGCTATCAAACCGATCTCGCCCGCGCGCTGACCCCAGACATCGCCGTTTTCACCAATCTCTCGCCAGATCACCTTGATCGTCACGGCGGCATGGGCGGCTATTTCGCGGCCAAACGGCGCCTCTTTGCCGAGGGCGGGCCGGACCGCGCGATCATTGGGGTGGACGAGGCCGAGGGGCAGTACCTTGCCAACCAACTCGTTGAAAGCGCTGAAGATATGCGCCTTATCCGCCTCTCTGTTGAGCGCAAGCTTGCAGGGCCGGGCTGGAATATTTTCGCCCGCAAAGGCTTCCTCTCAGAATACCGCAAAGGCAAGCAATCGGCGGCGATTGACCTGCGCTCGATCAAAGGATTGCCCGGCACACATAACCATCAAAACGCCTGCGCGGCCTATGCGGCTTGCCGCGCGATCGGCCTTGCGCCCAAGGTGATCGAAGCGGCTTTGGCAAGCTTTGCAGGCCTGCCGCATCGCAGCCAGATCGTTGCCGAAAAGGGCGGCGTGACCTTTGTAAATGACAGCAAAGCGACCAATGTCGATGCGGCTGAAAAGGCGCTCGGGGCGTTTAAAAACATCCGCTGGATCGCGGGCGGCCTTGGCAAGGATGGCGGGATTGCCGCGCTTGAGGGGCATTTGAGTGCGGTGCGCAAAGCCTATCTGATCGGGCATTCAGCGCGCGATTTCGCCCTGCAATTGGGCGAGACCCCGCACCAGATTTGCGAGACGATGGCAGCAGCAGTCGCGGCGGCGGCGGCGGATGCAGAGGCGGGGGATACGGTTCTTCTTGCGCCCGCGGCGGCCAGCTTTGATCAATATCCCAACTTCGAGAAACGCGGCGAAGATTTCATCGCCTGCGTGGCGAAACTTTAAAATCTTTAAAGCTTTTCGGCGACCTTTTTTAAAGTTTTCGGCCTGTAACCGATCTGATGTCGCCAGCGCTTTAACGCCGCGGGCGAGACATCCCGCGGATCATCCGGCCCGTCGCGATCCTTGGTGCGCAGCTTGGTGAGGCGGGCAAAAAATCCGCCCTTCTTTTTGCTTTTGTTGGAGAGCGGCGCGAAGGGATCGCCGCCCGCTTCAAAGGCCTCAATCGTGCCCGGATCAAACACAAGCCCGGCCGCGCGCGCACCCTGAGCAATCCACGCAAGCGCATCATCCGAGAGCCCGCGAATATCGCCGCCCCCGCCAACCGAGCCGTGATCGCCCGCAAACCAAAGCTGCTGATAGGGGCGGGCTTCGCTGATTTCGCCATCATTGAGCTTGGCCAGATTATCCCAAAGCGTTGGCGGAAATGTGCTGCGCCGCTCGTCAATCGCAACCGCATGGCGCGCGGATGCAACGGATCGCGAAAGGGCGGCATCATGGAAGGAATATTTTGAGTTAAACGCTTTGGCGATCTGGCCGTAATGGCCGGGCAAACCAAGCGCGCCAACCGTATCCCAAACGCCAAGGTAAGCGATTTTCAGCAGATGGCCTGTTTCAAGCCCTTCGGCTTTGCGCCAATCGGCTTCTTCGGTTGAGGTCACAAGCGCGGGATTGATCTTGTGGCGAAAGGCAAAGCTGAGCGGATCATTGGGATGGGTGCCCTTGGCGCCCGAGCGATAGCGGGCAATGGCCTCTGCGATATGGAAAATCCCGGCGCGCGGCGGGATGCCAGCGCTTCTGATCAGGCCAGCAAGAGAGCGCGCCGTATAGGCCCCGCGCGAAAAGCCAAAGATATAAATCTCATCCCCCGGCTGATAGGAAAACGCCAACGCGCGGTAAGCCTCTTCTATATTCTGGGTGAGCCCCCAGCCAAAGGCGCCGCCCCCCAAGCGATCCACCAGCCGCGAAAGCTTGCCCGCGCCGCGCCCTGATCCAACCCCTTGAACATAAAACATTTGTTGGAAAATACTCTCGCCGCTTTGGGCCTCACTGCTTAGCGAAAGCGCTTGGGAGAGGCGCACAACATTGGTGGCTTCAACCGCATCGGCACGGTTCCATGTGCCGTCACAAAAGATGGCGATACGTTTCAAAATATCTCTCCCGCACGCGAAAATAGCGCGCTTAACAGGCCGCAAATCGGCAGCGTTAATATATGGATCGGCCCAAATAGCGGGCCATGAGCAAGCCTAGCGCGCAATGAGCCGGGCGCATAGGCGGGTATTCCAGACGTTTGGCATCGTTCTGGGCCGCAAAAACCGCTGCAATTCCCCCACGTCCGAAGTTTCGCCGATGCCTGCCTTGGCTCTAGCGTTTTGGACCATAACGCGCTAGACTTGCGCTCAGACCCGGAAAACCGGGCGTTGATGAGGCAGTTTAGGCGGTATCCCATGACGGAAATGGTGTATGGCACGGTCCCGGTTCGGGACGGTGAACCGATCCTCCCACGTTGGTGGCGGACGATCGATAAGTGGTCCATGTCTTGCGTTTTGATCCTGTTTGGGATCGGGCTTTTGCTTGGGTTGGCCGCATCGCCCCCCCTGGCCGCAAAGAATGGGCTCAATCCTTTTCACTATGTGCAGCGACAGGCCTTTTTCGGCGGTGTTGCGCTGATTGTGATGTTTTTCACAACGATGATGTCGCCTCTTATGGTGCGCCGTTTGGGCGTTTTGGGCTTTGCGGCGGCGTTTATTGCGCTTGCGCTGCTGCCCGTCTTCGGGACGGATTTTGGCAAAGGGGCGATGCGCTGGTATTCGCTGGGGTTTGCCTCTTTCCAGCCCTCTGAATTCCTCAAGCCCGGCTTCATCGTCATGGCCGCCTGGCTGATGGCCGCGAGCCAAGAGATCAACGGCCCACCGGGGCGGATGTATTCCTTTTTGCTGGCCGCGGGCATTGTGATCATGCTGGCCTTGCAGCCCGATTTTGGCCAAGCCTCGCTTGTGCTGTTTGGCTGGGGCGTGATGTATTTTGTTGGTGGCGCGCCGATCTTGATCCTGCTTGTGCTGGCGGGCGGGGTCGTTTTGTTTGGGACCTTCGCTTACAATAATTCAGAGCATTTTGCCCGCCGCATTGACGGGTTTCTCACCACCGATATTGATCCCACAACCCAGATTGGATACGCGACAAACGCCATCCAAGAGGGCGGTTTCTTCGGGGTTGGCGTTGGCGAAGGGCAGGTGAAATGGTCGCTTCCTGATGCGCATACGGATTTCATTATTGCGGTCGCGGCCGAGGAATACGGGCTTGTGCTGGTGATCATCATCCTAGGCCTTTTTGCAACGATTACAGTGCGTAGCCTGCTGCGCCTGATGCGCGAACGCGATCCGTTTATTCGCCTTGCGGGCACCGGGCTTGCCTGCATGTTTGGCGTTCAGGCGATGATCAATATGGGTGTCGCTGTGCGGCTTCTTCCGGCCAAAGGGATGACCCTGCCGTTTGTGAGTTATGGCGGCTCTTCGGTGATTGCATCGGGGATTGCGGTTGGCATGTTGCTGGCCTTTACCCGTGCGCGCGCGCAGGGCGAAATTGGCGATATTCTGCTAAAGCGGGGGCGCTGAACCATGAGTAAGCCACCTCTTTTGATCATCGCGGCGGGCGGCACGGGCGGGCATATGTTCCCGGCCCAGGCGCTTGCCGAAGTGATGCTGCGCAAGGGCTGGCGGGTCAAGCTTTCCACCGATGAGCGCGGCGCGCGCTATACCGGCGGATTTCCCCACGTTGTTGAGATCGAAAAAGTGGCCTCCTCCACATTTGCGCGCGGCGGTTTGGCGGCCAAAGCGGGCGTTCCGTTTCGCATATTGGGCGGGACAATCGGCGCGGCAATCAAGATGTTGCGCGATAAGCCTGCGGTTGTTGTTGGCTTTGGCGGCTATCCGGCGATCCCGGCAATGGCGGCCGCAACCCTGCTGCGCAAGCCACGAATGATCCATGAGCAAAACGGCGTTTTGGGCCGGGTCAACAAGCTGTTTTCCAAACGGGTGAATGCGACCGCTTGCGGCACATGGCCGACGGATTTGCCAAGCGGAGTGAGCGGCGTTCATACAGGCAATCCAGTGCGCAGCGCCATCATGGCCAAGGTCGGCGCGCCCTATATTGTGCCCGGAGAATATCCGATGTCGATCCTTGTGATGGGCGGCTCGCAGGGCGCGCGCATCCTCTCGGATACGGTGCCCGAAGCGATTGCGATGCTGGATGAGGCGATGCGCGCCAATCTGCGTATCTCGCATCAAGCGCGCGCCGAAGATCATGACCGCGTGGCCGAGTTCTACGCCGCCCACGGCCTTGATGCTGATGTGCAGCCCTTCTTTAACGATGTGCCCAAACGCATGTCAGAGGCGCAGCTCGTGATCAGCCGCGCGGGCGCCTCTTCGGTGGCCGATCTAAGCGTCATTGGCCGCCCTTCGATCCTGATCCCCTATGCCGCCGCCACGGGTGATCACCAATCGGCCAATGCGCGCGGATTGGTCGAGGCAGGGGCCGCAATCCTGATCCCCGAAAGCCAGCTCAGCGCCCAAAGTCTAAGCGCGCAGATCAACGCCGTGCTTGGCAATCCCGCCGGCGCTTTGCAGATGTCGCAAGCCGCCCTTGGCGCCGCGCGCCCCAATGCCGCCGAAGACCTCGCCGCGATGGTCGAAGAATTGGCGCAAGCCTAAGTTATTGAATATACGAATAGAAAGCCGAAGATCATGATTGCAAAGCCAACCAAACTTCCCACAGATATGGGCCCGATCCACTTTGTTGGGATTGGTGGCATCGGCATGTCGGGCATCGCTGAAGTGCTGCTCAACCATGGCTATAAGGTCCAAGGCAGCGATCTGAAGACAAGCAAAATCACCGACCGTTTAGAGAAGCTCGGCGCGCAAATCTTTGAAGGCCAGCGCGGCGAAAACCTTGAAGGCGCGGAGGTCGTTGTGATCTCTTCGGCGATCAAACCGGGCAATCCAGAGCTGGATGCCGCGCGCCTCTCTGGCCTGCCGGTTGTGCGCCGCGCCGAGATGCTGGCCGAGCTGATGCGGATGAAATCCAACATCGCCGTGGCCGGCACCCACGGCAAAACCACCACAACAACAATGGTCGCCACAATCCTCGATGCAGGCGGGATCGACCCGACCGTGATCAACGGCGGCATCATCCATGCTTATGGCTCAAACGCGCGCATGGGGCAGGGCGAATGGATGGTCGTTGAGGCCGATGAAAGCGACGGGACGTTCAACCGCCTCCCCGCCACCATCGCCATCGTGACCAACATCGACCCGGAACATATGGAGCACTGGGGCACCGAGGAAAACCTGCACCAAGGCTTTCTCGATTTCGTCTCCAACATCCCGTTTTACGGGCTCGCGGTCTGCTGCACCGATGATCCTGATGTGCAAAGCCTGGTTGGCAAAATCACTGACCGGCGCGTCGTGACCTTTGGCTTTAACGCCCAAGCGGATGTGCGCGCCATTAACCTCACCTATAAAGCCGGGGTCGCGCATTTCGATATTGCCCTGCAAGCCGAAGACATCCTGATCGAGGGCTGCTCGCTGCCAATGCCGGGCGATCACAACGTTTCCAACGCGCTTTCGGCTGTGGCTGTGGCGCGCCATCTGGGCATGAAGCCCGAAGAGATCCGCGCCGCACTTGCCGGTTTTGCAGGCGTCAATCGCCGCTTTACCAAGGTCGGCGAAGTCAACGGCGTAACGATTATTGATGATTACGGCCACCACCCGGTTGAAATCGCCGCCGTTCTAAAAGCTGCGCGCCAATCCACCGAAGGGCGCGTGATCGCGGTTCATCAGCCACACCGCTACAGCCGGCTTCATACGCTTTTTGAGGATTTCTGCGCTTGTTTTAACGATGCAGATGTTGTTGGAATTGCTGAAGTTTACAGCGCCGGCGAAGCGCCGATTGAAGGGGCCGGGCGCGATGATCTTGTCGCAGGGCTTATCCGCCACGGCCACCGCCACGCGCGCGCGCTGGTCTCTGAGGATGATCTGGAACGATTGGTGCGCGAACAAACCCGCCCCGGGGATATGGTTGTCTGCCTTGGCGCAGGGACGATCTCGGCCTGGGCGAATGGGCTTCCCGCCCGCCTTGCAAAAGGATAGCGGATGGCGGAGGCCCTTCAAAGACGGATCGGCCTTGGGCTTCTGACGGCTTATGGCGTTGGCATCATGGTCGGCGCGGGCATCTATGTTTTGGTCGGCGCGGCGATTGGCGAGGCGGGTGTTTGGGCGCCGGTCTCTTTCTTGCTTGCTGGGCTTGTGGCTGTGCCAACCGCGCTGACATTCTCTGAATTATCGGCCCGCATTCCCGAAGCCGCAGGCGATCCGGCCTATATCGAGGCAGGGCTAAAGACGCACGGGTTGGCGATGCTGGTGGGCTGGATCAACGTGATCGTTGGCACGATTGCCGCGGCGGCGGTGCTGCGCGGCGGGGTTGGCTATCTTACCTCACTGCTTGATATTCCAGAGGTTTACGCGATTGTCGGGCTCGGGGCTGCGCTGATCTGTGTGGCGATTGTCGGTGTG
Organism: Paracoccaceae bacterium; assembly: GCA_050633265.1. Taxonomy (GTDB): domain Bacteria; phylum Pseudomonadota; class Alphaproteobacteria; order Rhodobacterales; family Rhodobacteraceae; genus JBLHZY01. Next base: position 167,230 of record JBOEGE010000002.1, read on the forward strand.
ATGGAAAGCATGGCGCTGGCGGCTTTGCTTACGGTGATCGAAGTGATTGGGCTTGCGCTGGTGATCTATGCAGGGTTCAACGCTGCGCCCGTCGCCCAATGGAGCGCGCCCGCAGCGCCGGTTTGGTCGGGGGTTTTTGGCGCCTCGATTTTTGCCTTCTTCGCTTTTATCGGCTTTGATGACATGGTCAATATCGCCGAAGAGGCCCGCGCCCCAAGCCGCAATATGCCGCGCGCGATCCTGATTGCGCTGGCGGTCACGGCGCTGCTTTATGCGCTGGTCTCTCTGGCGGCGGTGCGCGCGGTCCCGCGTGACATCATCGGCACATCCGAACGCCCCCTTGCCCTTGTCTGGGAGGCAGGCATGGGCAGCTCGGCGCAGTTCCTTTCCGCCATCGCTGTCGCGGCCGCGCTTAACGGGGTTTTGGCCCAGATCGTCATGGCGAGCCGGGTGCTTTATGGGCTTGGGCGCCGCTCGCCAAGCCTTGCGATTTTTCACCATGCGCATGCCCGCTTTGGCACACCGGTTTTGGCGACTGTTCTGGTTGGTATCGCGCTGATTGGGGCGGCGCTTACCCTTCCTGTGGCGACCTTGGCCGAAGGCGCAACGATCGCTTTGTTGGCGGTCTTTGCCGTGGTCAATCTTGCGCTGATCATGCTCAAACGCCGCGCGCCCGAAGCGCCGTTTCGGGTTTGGACAATCGTGCCTTACCTCGGCTTGCTCACCTGTGTGGGAAGCTTTGCCGCCGCGCTTGCGGGCTTTGAAATGGGAGGGCATTAGCCCATGAGTGCTTCCTTGATTGTGACATGTCTTTGGGTTCTGGGCTGTACGTTAACGGCCTTCTTGCCGATGAAGCGCCAATATGCGCCCGGCCTTACCTTGTTGATTATATTGCCCTTTATGCTTGCCGCGCTGGCCTATCAACATGGGCCTTGGGTTCCATTGGCGGTTCTTGCTGCGGCGATCTCGCTGTTTCGCCGCCCGCTGATCCATCTGTTTCAATGGCTATACACCCGCCTGAAAGGAGCCCGATCATGACGCTTTCCATCGCTTTGGCCTGCCTTTGGGCGGTGCTTGCCAATATGATCGCCATGCTGCCCTCAAAGAAAAACCACTGGCCCGCAGCTTATGTTTTGATCACTCTTGGCGTGCCGCTTTTGGGCTATGTCACCTATGAAAATGGCCCGGTGATTGGCCTGATCGTATTGGCCGCTGGCGCCTCGATCCTGCGCTGGCCGGTGATCTATTTGGGCCGCTGGATAAAGGCGCGTGTGACAGGCGGGAGCGTTGAATAAAATGGCCCTTGGGCGCAGGAAATGGATCTTCATCGCGCTTGCAGGGGCGCTGGTTTTGGCATTCGCGGCAAGCGCGCCGCTGCGCGATATGTTCGGCCAATGGTTTGAACGCTCAGGTTATGTGCTTGTCTTGGCCGCCATTACGCTTGGAGTTGCCCTGCTCAGCATGCTTGTGCTCAAGAAGCTCGGCCCAACCGTCTGGACAGTGATCGCGATCTTCTTGGGCCTGTGCACCTTTGGCGGCGCGCTGCTGATGACGGGTGCAAGCGGCTGGGATGAAATCTCGTATTTTCTGCTGCTTGCGGGGGTATTGGTGCCGCTATTGGGCGGCTGGCTTTTGGGCGGCGCATATCTGTTTTATCGCTGGCGCAAGCAGGGCGTTCGCGGTGGTGATGCGGCAGCTTCTGAGGCACAAGGCGATCAGGCAAAGAGGGCCGATAAATAAGTCCTGCCCCAATTCTGGTTGGCTGGCTGGCCGGGGCAGGGTATCAGCTGTTTCGCGGGCGCAAGCTGCGCGCAAGGCGTGAAATGAGGGGTGTTGAGACATGAGCAAAACCACTGGCCTTCCCGAAGTGCGCGGCGTGTTAACGGCGGATCGTGCGCTGGATGATCTGACATGGCTGCGCGTTGGTGGGCCTGCGGATTATCTGTTTCAGCCTGCCGATGTGGCTGATCTCAAAGAATTTTTGGCCAATTGCCCGCCTGAGGTTGCGATTTTCCCTATGGGTGTCGGCTCCAATCTGATCGTGCGCGATGGCGGCTTGCGGGCCGTTGTGATCCGCATGGGGCGCGGCTTTAACGGGATTGAGATCGAGGGCAGCCGCGTGCGCGCGGGTGCAGCGGCGCTGGATGCACATGTGGCGCGCAAGGCGGCGGCTGCGGGCATTGACTTGACCTTTTTGCGCACCATTCCCGGCGCAATTGGTGGGGCGGTGCGGATGAACGCGGGCTGCTATGGTTCTTACGTGGCGGATCATTTGATCGAGGTGCAGGCGATCACGCGGGTGGGCGAGGAAATCACCATAGCCCGCGATGATTTGAACCTGCGCTATCGTCAGAGCGACTTGCCCGAGGGCACAGTGATTATCAGCGCCTTGTTTGAGGGCAAAGCGGGCGATCCAGAGGCGCTTGAGGCGCGGATGATCGATCAGATTGCCAAGCGCGATGCAAGCCAGCCCACCAAAGAACGCAGCGCCGGATCGACCTTTCGCAACCCGGCTGGATTTAGCTCAACCGGGCGGGCCGATGATGTTCAGGATCTCAAGGCCTGGAAGGTGATTGATGACGCGGGCATGCGCGGCGCGCGCCGTGGCGGGGCGCAGATGAGCGAGATGCATTCCAACTTTATGATCAATGCAGGCGGCGCCACAGCGGCCGATCTTGAAGGTTTAGGCGAAGAGGTGCGAAAAAAGGTTTTTCAAATCAGTGGCATCACGTTAGAGTGGGAAATCATGAGGGTCGGCGAACCGGCTCCTGATCTAGGCACGTCGTCAAAATAAAAAATATGCCCCATAAAATCGGGGCGCGGTATCAATAGGTCGCGGGGCAAACCCTGCGCGTAAGGGCCCGAAAAGGGCTGTAAGAGGCAAGCAGTGAGTATGTCGAGCAGGGCAAACTCCAAAGTAGTTGTATTGATGGGCGGACCTTCGGCAGAGCGCGAAGTATCCCTTTCATCTGGGCGCGAATGCGCAGCAGCTCTGCGGGGAGAAGGCTATAACGTGGTTGAGCTTGATGCTGGCCGCGATTTGGCTATTCGGCTGGCCGAAGAGGCGCCGGACGTTGTGTTTAATGCCATGCACGGACCGGGCGGCGAAGACGGCTGCATTCAAGGCATGCTTGAGTGGATGGGCATTCCCTATACGCATTCGGGCGTTTTATCCTCGGCTTTGGCGATGGATAAAGAGCGCTCCAAAGAAATGTTTCGCGCCGCTGGATTGCCGGTGATGCACAGCGTGATTGCCCCCAAATCCGAAGTTTCCGCGCGCCATGTGATGGCCCCGCCCTATGTTGTAAAACCCAATAACGAGGGCTCTTCTGTTGGGGTTTATCTTGTGCATGAGGCGGCAAACGGCCCACCCCAGCTTGATGAAGCCATGCCCGAAATGGTGATGGTCGAGGCCTTTGCGCCGGGTCGTGAGCTGACAACATCGGTGATGGGTACCGGGCCGAATGATCCGGGCGCATTGGCCGTGACGGATATTCTGACCGATGGTTGGTATGATTATGATGCCAAATATAAGCCCGGCGGCTCGCGCCATGTGATGCCCGCGGAATTGCCCGCCGAGATCGAAGCGGCCTGTCTTGATTATGCGCGGCGCGCGCATGAAGTGCTGGGCTGCAAAGGCGTCAGCCGCACTGATTTTCGCTGGGATGAGGCGCGCGGACTTGCGGGGCTGATCCTCCTTGAGGTCAACACCCAGCCGGGCATGACACCCACATCATTGACCCCAGAACAAGCCCAAGCCAAGGGTATGAGCTTTGGTGATATGTGCCGCTGGTTGGTGGAGGATGCCTCATGCAACCGTTAAACGGCCAGACCCGCGATGGCGGCGTATCCATCGGCAAGGCGCGCATTGCACGCGGCCCAAACGCGACAACCTTTAGCGCGCACGCTGCCCCCGCGGGGCACGCTGCCCCCGCAGGGCAAGCTGCCCCCGCTGCCCCCGAAGCCCCGCTAAAAGAAACAACCGCCGCGCCAAGCAAGCGCGATCCTGCGCCCTCGCGCCTGGCGTACCGCGCCAATCGGCTTTGGCTCACCCCCGGTTTTCGCCTCATGCTGCGCGCGGGCCTTCCTGCGGCGCTCACCTTTGCGGCGGTTGCCTTTTACTTCGGCCAAGACAACAACCGCCAAGATTTTATTGATCGCATTGCCGAAATTCGCCGCTCTGTTGAAGAACGGCCCGAATTCATGGTCAATCTGATGTCGATTGATGGCGCCTCGGATGAGCTGGCAACAGACATCCGCGAAGTCCTGCCGCTTGATTTTCCGCTTTCGTCTTTTGATCTTGATCTAGAGGTGATGCAGGATGCGATCCAAGAGCTTGGCCCCGTTGCCCGCGCTGATCTGCGGATCAAAGCGGGGGGTATTTTGCAGATCGAGATCACCGAGCGCACGCCTGCTGTCGTTTGGCGCGGGCCAAGCGAAGTTGAACTGCTGGATGCTTATGGCAATCGGGTTGCGGGGATTTCCTCGCGCAAGGAACGCGCCGATCTGCCGCTGATCGCAGGCGAGGGGGCGCAAGAAACCGTCGCCCAAGCGCTGCGCCTTTTGGCAACGGCCTCGCCGATTGAACAACGGATTCGCGGGCTGGTGCGGATGGGCGAGCGGCGCTGGGACATCGTGCTTGATAATGATCAGCGCATCCTTTTGCCCCAGGATCAGCCCGTGCAAGCGCTGCAACAAGTGATCGCGCTTGATCAGGCCCAAGAACTTCTGTCGCGCGATATTATCGCCATCGACATGCGCAATATTCACCGCCCAACGCTGCGGATGGCCCCGATGGCCACCGAAGAATTGCGCCGGATCAAAGACATAGAACTCGGAGCATCAGACCAATGAGTGATCTTTATTCCTCACAGCGCGCCATGCGCAATATGCGAGAAGCGGCGATGCAGCGCGGTGTGATCGCTATTCTCGATGTGGGCACCTCTAAAATCGCCTGCCTTGTGCTGCGTTTTGATGGGCCGGATCATTTCCGCGAAAGCGATGGGGTTGGCGCGATGGCGGGGCAAAGCAGCTTTCGGGTGATCGGCGCCGCCACGACCCGTTCGCGCGGCGTGCGCTTTGGCGAGATCGACGCGATGAATGAAACAGAGCGCGCCATCCGAACCGCCGTTCAGGCCGCGCAGAAAATGGCCGCAACCCGGGTTGATCATGTGATCGCTTGTTTTGCGGGCGGCGAGCCGCGCTCTTATGGGCTGGCAGGGCAGGTCGAGGTTGAGGGCAATCAGGTCTCTGAGCAGGATGTGGCCCGCGTTTTGGCCGCCTGTGATGTGCCGGAATATGGCGAGGATCGCGAAGTGCTGCATGCACAGCCGGTGAATTTCGCGCTGGATCACCGCTCGGGTCTGGGCGATCCGCGCGGCCAGATCGGCAACAAGCTGGCGGCCGATATGCATATGCTAACGGTTGACCGCGCCACGATCCAAAACCTGCTTTATTGTATCAAACGTTGCGATCTTGAGGTCGCCGGGCTTGCCAGCTCGGCCTATGTTTCGGGCATCTCGGCGCTTGTGGAAGACGAGCAAGAGCTCGGCGCGGCCTGTGTTGATATGGGCGGCGGCGCGACAGATATTTCGATCTTCATGAAGAAACACATGATCTATGCGGATTCTGTGCGCATGGGCGGTGATCATGTGACGTCGGATATTTCCATGGGGCTTCAGGTGCCGCTGGCCACGGCCGAGCGGATGAAAACCTTTTACGGCGGGCTGGTTGCCACGGGCATGGATGATCGCGATCTGATCGAGATCGGCGGCGACACGGGCGATTGGGAACATGACCGGCGCACTGTCAGCCGCGCGGAATTGATCGCCATTATGCGCCCGCGCGTTGAAGAGATTTTGGAAGAGGTGCGCACGCGCCTTGATGCGGCGGGTTTTGAGCATCTGCCAAGCCAGCAAATTGTTTTGACCGGCGGCGCAAGCCAGATCCCCGGCCTCGATGGGCTCGCGCCAAAAATTCTTGGCCAACAGGTCCGTATCGGGCGCCCGCTTCGGGTTCAGGGATTGCCGCAGGCCGCAACCGGCGCCGCCTTTGCCAGCGCGGTTGGGCTTTGCCTCTTTGCAGCACATCCACAAGATGAGTGGTGGGACTTTGAGATTCCCGCAGAGCGCTATCCCGCACGTTCGTTAAAGCGCGCGGTGAAATGGTTTAAGGATAACTGGTGACCCCAACATATTGCGAAACAGGCAAAATACCGCCTACTAAGCAAAGATTCGGGCCATATTTTGTGTCTAAACTGTGTTTTTCGGGTGACGGGGCGCATTAAAACCCCTAATAATTACGAAGAATAGGTGAATCTGGCCCGGTGGGGGGCCGAAAATTTAGCAGGCGGATAGATTATGACATTGAACCTGACGATGCCCGACCGGGACGAGTTGAAGCCAAGAATTACGGTTTTTGGAGTTGGTGGTGCTGGCGGCAACGCGGTCAACAATATGATCGAAAAGCGCCTTGAGGGCGTTGAATTCGTTGTGGCGAACACGGATGCGCAAGCGCTTCAGCAATCCACGGCCCCGGCCCGCATCCAGATGGGTGTGAAGGTGACCGAAGGTCTTGGGGCAGGGGCGCGCCCCTCGGTTGGCGCCGCTGCCGCAGAAGAAACCATCGAAGAAATCGTCGATCATCTGGCCGGCGCTCACATGTGCTTTATCACAGCTGGCATGGGCGGCGGCACAGGCACAGGCGCAGCCCCAATCATCGCGCAGGCCGCGCGTGAGCTAGGTGTTCTGACCGTTGGCGTTGTGACGAAACCTTTCCAGTTTGAGGGCGCAAAACGCATGCGCCAAGCGGAAGAGGGCGTTGAGGCGCTGCAAAAGATGGTCGATACGCTGATCATCATCCCCAACCAAAATCTGTTCCGTCTTGCCAATGAAAAGACAACCTTTACCGAAGCCTTCTCGCTTGCGGATGATGTGCTTTATCAAGGGGTTAAAGGTGTAACCGATCTGATGGTGCGCCCGGGCCTGATCAATCTTGATTTTGCCGATGTGCGCGCCGTGATGGACGAAATGGGCAAAGCGATGATGGGCACAGGCGAGGCCGAGGGCGAAGATCGCGCGATCCAAGCCGCCGAGAAAGCCATCGCCAATCCGCTGCTCGACGAAATCTCGCTCAAAGGCGCACGCGGTGTTCTTATCAACATCACTGGCGGCTACGATCTTACCTTGTTCGAACTGGATGAAGCGGCCAATCGCATTCGCGAAGAGGTCGATTCAGAGGCCAATATCATTGTCGGTTCGACGCTCGATACAGATATGGAAGGCGCAATGCGTGTGAGCGTTGTGGCGACCGGGATTGATGCCTCTGACAAGAGCGCCGATATGCCCGTTCCGCGCCGCCGCATGGCCGAGCCATTGCAGCAGCCCCAAGCAGCAGCCCCTGTTGAAGAAGCCCCCCAAGCCGCACCTGCAGCGCCCGCTGCTGCTGCGCCGCTAGAGGCTGCACCGCGCCAAGAGCAGCCCCGTTTTGAAGGCTTCGATCCTGCCCGCGCAGCTCAGCAAGAGCAGGCCGAAGATATCTTTGATGAGGCGCATGATGAGATGCCCGCACCGGCCTATCAGCCCCGTGCCGCCGCGCCTCAGCAGCCGCAATTTGCCGAAGAAGCGCCGCAAGCTGAGTTCGTTGCCCCACGCGCCCCTGCGCCCGGCACGCCAAGCCCAGAAGCGCTTTCACGCCTGCAAGCCGCTGTGCAAAATCAGCCACGCGCCACCGGGGCACAACAGCCCCAACAGCGCGCCGCAGCACCGCAGCAAGCCGCGCCACAGCCACAGGGCGAAAAGCCGCGCTTTGGGATCAATTCGCTGATCGGTCGCATGACCGGAAGCGGCGCAGAAGGCGAGCAACAGCCCGCCCGCCAAGCCGCCGCCCCCGCGCCCCAAGCGCCGCGTCAGCAGCCCCAAGTTCAGGCCCGCCCCGCAGAAGCCGAAGCGGATCCAGAGCAAGAGCGGATCGAAATCCCCGCCTTCTTGCGCCGCCAAGCAAACTAAGCGCGGTCACATTAAGAAATTGGAAGGGCTGGCGCTTGCTGGCCCTTTTCCTTTTGTATCAAGGGCTTGCAGCAGGCCTCTGCGCGGATTAGCCAAAAGTCGCCCGATCTGCGCCCGGATGTTTCAGACCGTTACAAAGATTGAGTTGCGATACTGCACATGCAGCATTACCTCCTTCCTTAACGCGGGATCAGCCCGGTTAAAGAAATTTTAAGGTGTCAATTGCAAGCAACGATCAAATCAGCGGTAACCTTTGAAGGCGTCGGGCTCCATTCGGGCGCGATCGTTTGCATGGTTGTGCGCCCTGCGCCCGCCGATCATGGTATCTGGTTTCGCCGCTCTGATATGGCCCTTGGCAACAATCTGATCCCAGCGCTTTGGAATGCGGTTGAACCGTCCCAGCTTTGCACCTTGCTGCGCAACGAGGCAGGCGCGAGAATCTCGACCGTAGAACATATCATGGCCGCGCTTGCAGGCTGTGGCATCCACAATGCGATGATTGATATTGATGGGCCCGAAGTGCCGATCCTCGATGGCTCCTCGGCGCAATTCGTCAAAGGCATTATGCGGGTTGGCATTGCCCATCAAAACGCGCCGCTCCAGGCGATTGAGGTGCTCAAAGACGTTGAGGTGCGCGATGGCCTTGCGGTTGCGCGCCTGAGCCCGGCCAATGAGCTGCGCATTGATTTCAGCATTGCCTTTGAGGACGATGCGATTGGCACACAGAGCAAAAGCCTCAACATGGCCAATGGCGCCTTTGTCCGCGAACTTTCCGCCTGCCGGACTTTCTGCCGCAAATCCGATGTCGATACGATGCAGGCCAATGGGCTCGCGCTTGGCGGCACTTTTGACAATGCGGTTGTTGTGGACGGGGCGGATGTGCTTTCGCCCGGCGGTTTTCGCATCAATGATGAAGCCGTGCGCCATAAAATGCTCGATGCTTTGGGCGATCTGGCCCTTGCTGGCCTGCCACTTTTGGCCCGCTATACTGGCGAGCGCGCCGGCCACGCCATGACCAATAAACTGCTGCGCGCGCTGTTTGCCGATCCAAGCAACTACCGGATCGTCACCTGTGATGCACAGACAGCGGCCCGCTTGCCCGGTGTTGGCGTGAAACCTGCGGATTTGCCCGCATATGCCTTCGCTTAAGCCTATTGCGCGGCACTGAAACCTCACGTTTGTGAAAATCCCGCTCAAAGACATTTTGCACCAGATTTTTCTGTGCTAGACCAACTCAACACTGATGAATTTCAGAGCAGGATCGCAGGGGAAGCGTTTGATGGCACGGGTGTTTGGGATGGGAAAAAGCGCGCTGGCAATTGCCACGCTCGTAGTGCTTGCCGCCTGTAGTGGGTCTTCCAAAGAGCCTGATCTTGAGAATTTCTCTGCCGAGGAAATCTACAAACGCGGCGAATATGAAATCTCGCGCAACAAATACGACGATTCGGCGAAATATTTCTCTGAGGTCGAGCGGCTTTACCCCTATTCGGAATGGGCCAAACGATCGCTGATCATGCAGGCCTATGCCAATCATCTGGATAAAAACTACGAAGAGGCGCGCGGGGCTGCACAGCGCTATATCGATTTTTATCCCGGCGAAGAAGATGCCGCTTATGCGCAGTATCTTTTGGCCCTTAGCTACTATGACCAGATTGATTTAATTGGCCGCGATCAAGGGCTTACCTTCCAAGCCTTGCAAGCATTGCGGGTTGTGATTGAGCAATATCCCGATACCGAATATGCCCGCTCTGCGGTGCTGAAATTCGATCTCGCCTTCAATCACCTGGCCGCCAAAGAGATGGAAATCGGCCGCTATTATCTCAAAAAGCGCCACTACGCCGCAGGGATCAACCGCTTCCGCGTGGTGGTCGAGCAGTTCCAATCAACGACCCTGACCCCAGAAGCCCTGCACCGCCTTGTTGAGAGCTATCTCGCCCTTGGGCTGGATGCCGAAGCCCAGACTGCGGGCGCTATTCTGGGCCATAATTTCAAATCCACCGAATGGTACGAAGACAGTTATGCGCTGCTGACAGGGCGCGGTTTGAAGCCCGAAGCCAAGGGCGATAACTGGCTTTCTGCGGTTTACCGTCAGGTGATCCGTGGCGAATGGCTCTGAGGCGGCGCGATGCTGCTGAGTCTCGATATCCGGGACATGCTCATCATTGATCGCCTCGCGTTGGAGTTCCAACCGGGGCTCAATGTGCTGACAGGAGAAACCGGCGCGGGCAAATCGATCCTGCTCGATGCGCTTGGCTTTGTTCTGGGCTGGCGGGGGCGTGCAGATTTGGTTCGTGAAGGGGCCGAACAGGGCGAGGTCAACGCTATTTTCGCGCTTGAACGCGGGCATCCGGGGCTTGCTGTGCTGGATGAGGCAGGGTTTGAGGCCGATCCAAGCGAAGACCTGATCCTGCGCCGGATCAATGCGCGCGATGGGCGCAAAACCGCTTGGATCAATGGGCGCCGCGCCAGCGGTGATGTGCTGCGCGCCCTGTCAGAAACGCTTGTTGAATTGCACGGGCAGCACGATGATCGCGGGCTGCTCAATCCGCGCGGCCATCGCAAATTGCTGGATGATTTCGCCGCCCTTGCCCCCAAAATTGAAGCGCTGCGCGGCAAATGGCGGGCTTTATCGGCTGCGCGCAAGGCGCTTTTGGCGGCTGAGGCGGCCGTGGAGGCGGTGCGCGCCGAAGAGGAATATCTGCGCCATACAGTGGCCGAGCTAGAGGCGCTTTCTCCAGAGCCGGGCGAAGAGGCGCGCCTTGATATTCGCCGGCGCCAAATGCAGGGCGCGGCGCGCATCCGCGATGATGTTCTGCGCGCGCTTCAGGCGATCAGCGTAGAGGGCGCAGAAGGCCAAATCAATGATGCGAGCCGCTGGCTGGAAGAGGCCGAGAGCGGGGCCGAGGGCCAGCTTGACGCGCCAATTGCTGCGCTGAATGTGGCGATGAATGCGCTCTCGGATGCGCAGCAAGGGGTCGAGGCTTGCCTGAATGCGCTGGCCTTTGATCCGCTGGAATTGGAGGCCTGTGAAGAGCGGCTTTTTGCCATTCGCGGCCTTGCGCGCAAACACGATATTCTGCCCGATGATCTGGCTGAATTTACCGCCGGATTGCGCGCCAAATTGGATGCGCTTGATGGCAGCGCCAAGGATCTTAAAACGCTCGGGCGCGCGGTGGTTGAGGCCGAAGCCGCCTATTTAAAGGATGCAGATGCGCTCAGCGAAGCGCGGCGCAAAGCGGCCAAACGTTTGGACAAATCCATGGCCGCCGAATTGGCCCCGCTGAAGATGGAACGCGCTGTTTTTGCCACCGAAATCAGCGCCGCTGAGCCCGGGCCAGAGGGCCAAGATGAGGTCGCCTTTACGGTTGCAACCAATCCCGGCGCGCCTTCTGGCCCGCTTGGCAAAATCGCATCGGGCGGCGAGCTGTCGCGCTTTTTGCTTGCGCTCAAAGTCTGCCTGACCGAGGGCACAACGGGCCTGACGATGATTTTTGACGAGATTGATCGCGGCGTTGGCGGGGCGACAGCAGATGCGGTGGGCCGCCGTTTGGCCGCGCTTGCATCGGGCGCGCAGGTTCTTGTTGTTACCCATTCGCCGCAAGTCGCCGCGCGCGGTGCGCATCACTGGCAGGTGGCGAAATCTGTCTCGAACGGGATGACGACATCAACGGTGATCCCGCTTGGCGCAGAGGCGCGCATTGACGAGATCGCGCGGATGCTTTCGGGCGATACGATCACCGAGCCTGCGCGCGAGGCTGCGCGCGTTTTGCTTGAAGTCTAGAGCCGCCCTCTATCCTATAAATTCTATACTTTCAGGTGCTTACGCGCCTAATTTGCGCGCAGCATCTTGCCCGGGTTCAAAATATTGCCCGGATCAAGCGCCCGTTTGAGATCAGACATAACATCCCAAGCCTCGCCATGTTCGGCCTCCATCATCCCCAGTTTGCCCATGCCAATGCCATGTTCGCCGGTGATCGTTCCGCCCATAGAAAGCGCGCGTTTGCCAAGCCGATTTGAGAGGTTCTTGGCGATGCTCATCTCCATCGGATTGGCCGGATCGACCAAAAGGATCGCATGAAAATTGCCGTCTCCCACATGGCCCAGGATCGGCCCCTCAAGCCCAGAGGCGGCAATATCGGCGCGGGTTTCTTCAACCGCTGCCGCCAGTTTTGAGATCGGCACACAGATATCCGTGACAAGCGCGCGCGCACCGGGGCGCAGCGCAAGGCAGGCGTAATAGGCATTGTGGCGCATCGCCCAAAGCGCGCGGCGATCCTCGGGTTTGGTGCTCCATTCAAAGTCGCGCCCGCCGAAATCCTCAACGATCTCTCCAAAGCGCGCCGCATCCTCGGCCGCCGCCGTTTCAGAGCCATGAAACTCAACCATCAAATGCGGCTTGAGCGGGAATTCCGCCCCTGCATAGCTGTTGAACGCCGCCGCTGTTTGAGCATCCACAAACTCGATCCGCGCCATGGGAATGCCAAGCTGGATCGTCGCGATCACCGCGCTTACCGCCGCTTCCATTGTTTCAAAGGCACAGACCGCCGATGTGATCGCTTCGGGCTGGCCTGCAAGGCGCAAAGTCAGCTCGGTGATCAGGCCCAAAGTCCCCTCAGAGCCGATCATCAGCGCCGTTAAATCATAACCCGCCGCGCTTTTGCGCGCGCGGCTTCCGGTTCGGATCACCCGCCCATCAGCAAGCACAACCTCAAGCGCTATGATATTGTCGCGCATCGTGCCATATCGCACGGCCGTTGTGCCGCTTGCGCGCGTTGCCGCCATCCCGCCGATCGAAGCATTGGCGCCCGGATCAATCGGAAAAAACAGCCCCGTTGCGCGCAATTCTTCGTTCAAGGCCTCGCGTGTTATCCCCGGCTGAACGACCGCATCCATATCCCCCTGATGCACCGCCAAGATCTGATCCATCCGCGCAAAATCAACGACAATCCCGCCGCGCACCGCCAAAGCATGCCCTTCAAGCGAACTGCCCGCGCCCCATCCAACAACCGGGCAGCCATGTTTGGAACAGATCTTCATCAGCGCAGAGACCTCGCCCGTATCCAGCGGATAAGCGACCGCATCAGGCGGGCAGGGGGCAAAATGGGTCTCGCTTTGGCCGTGTTGGGCAAGATCGGGCTTGGAACGGCTCAACCGATTGCCTAGTAAGGAGGATAACTCGGTAAGCGCGGCGTCGATGCTCATGTTTCGTCCTTGGTTTGCTCGGGCCCAACCCTAGGCCATGCGGGCGCATCGGGGAAGGCTATCAAAATCTTGCCCCGGCGTCAGGTGCTATGACGGATCAAAATGAACAATTGCTTGCCCGATATTGGGATGACATCTGCACAGGGCTTCGTGATGCGCGCCGTGTTTTGCGCCAAAAAGGGCCGAGCCAGTTTCAATTCTGGCTGATAGCGCTGGCAATCGGGGTTGCCGCGGGCTTTACCGCCAATGGGTTTCGCGCCGTGATCGAGGCGTTGCAGGCCTTTCTTTATGGCACGGATGATGTGAACCAACTGCACAGTTTTGTGCGCACACTGCCGTGGTATTGGATCGTCGCCATCCCTACATTGGGCGGTATCGCGGTGGGGATTATCCTCAATTATTTTACCGCCGATGGGCGGGTGCGCTCGGTTGCTGATGTGATCGAGGGGGCGGCGCTGAATGAGGGGCGGGTCGAGCGGCGCGAAGGGCTGGCCTCGGCGCTGGCCTCGATGATCACATTGTCTTCGGGGGGCTCGACAGGGCGCGAGGGGCCGGTTGTGCACCTTGCGGGCGTGATTGCCTCTTGGGTTTCGGATCGGATCAATGCCAATGGTTTGACCGGGCGCGACCTGTTGGGATGCGCGGTTGCGGCGGGGGTTTCGGCCTCGTTTAACGCGCCGATTGCCGGGGCTTTGTTTGCGCTTGAAGTCGTGCTGCGCCACTTTGCGGTTCATGCATTTGCGCCCATCGTGATCGCCTCTGCGGCCGGAACGGTGGTGAGCCGGCTGCAATATGGCGATGTTACGGAATTTACCCTTGTCGCCGAAGGGGCGCTGGCTTTCTACGTTGAATTGCCCGCGTTTTTGATGCTTGGGGCGCTGTGTGGATTGGTCGCGGTGCTTTTGATGCGGGCGATTTTTGTGGCCGATGATCTTGGCAATGCCTTCCAGAAACGCACCCGCCTGCCGGGCTTTTTGCGCCCTGCTTTGGCCGGGCTTTTGCTTGGCGCGATGGCGATTGCCTTCCCCCATATCATTGGCGTTGGTTATGAAACGACCTCTGCCGCGCTTACCGGAAACCTGCTGCTTTGGGAGGCGATTGTCTTTACCGGGATCAAGATCGTTGCGGTGGCGATCACCATGGCCGGGCGCATGGGCGGCGGGGTTTTCTCTCCGGCTTTGATGGTTGGCGCGCTGACCGGGCTTGCCTTTGGGCTGATCGCGACAGGGGTTTTCCCCAATGTTTCGGGCTCGGAAACGCTCTATGCGCTGGCGGGCATGGGGGCGGTCGCGGCGGCGGTTCTGGGCGCGCCGATCTCTACGACATTGATCGTTTTTGAGCTGACAGGCGATTGGCAAACCGGCCTTGCGGTGATGGTCACGGTTTCGATTTCAACGGCGCTTGCCTCGCAAATGGTTGATCGCTCCTTCTTTCTGACCCAGCTTGAGCGGCGCAATATTCATCTGGCCGCGGGCCCGCAGGCCTATCTGCTCGCCATGTGCAAAGTCAGCCAATGTATGCGCAAATCCGGCAGCCCCGATTGCGCCTCGCTTGAGGCCTGCGAACAGCTGATCGAACAGGGCGCCTATGTTGAACAAAACGCAACGCTCGATCGCATCCTGCCCAAATTTGAGAAGGAAGGCTGGAGCTTCTTGCCGGTCGTGATCACGAGCCAAGGCAAACCGCCCGAGCTCAAAGGCGCGATTTATGCGGTGGATGCTCTGCGCTATTATACCAATGCTCTGGCCGCTACCGCCGCCGAAGAACATTCCTAAACTGTTGATATAAGTAACGAATAATCGCCGCCCCGATCAGATCCGCTCAACAGCGACCTTCTCTGAATAAAACGCGATATGCCCCGCGATCTGCGCGACACCCGCAAGCGGCGCCTCATAAGACCAAGCCGCATCCTCAATCAAAACCGATTTCGTCTGGATCGAGAAATAGCTGGCATCGCCCTTATGCGGGCAATGGCTTGTGGTCTTGGAAGGCTCCAAAAAGGGCATCGCAATATCGGCGCGCGGGAAATATATCACCGCCGGATAATCGCCCTCAATCAGCTCAATCGCGCGGCTCGTTTCGCCCAGAATAGCCCCGCCAGCGCGAACGACCCAAGTGCCTTCAGCCTGCCGGATTTTGATCATGTCAGCCATGCGATATGTCCTCCCAATGTATCGTCTGCGGTCTATATCAGGGAATATGCGTCAGGTATATGTCATAACCGCTCAAATTGGTGCGGTGGCCGCCAATAGCCAGGCGCGCGCAGGCGCAGAGAGGCGCGATTGCAGATGGGCGCGCACTTGAGCGTGATAAGCATTGAGCCAGTCGCGCTCACCCGGGCTCAGCATCTCAACGGCGATCAAACGGCGATCAATCGGCACATAGGTAAGCGTCTCAAAGCCAAGCATATCGCGGTTGTCGCCGCCCGCAACAGGGGGCGCCTCGCAGACAGCGATCAGGTTTTCGATGCGGATGCCAAAGGCCCCTTCGCGGTAATATCCCGGCTCGTTTGAAAGGATCATCCCCGGCGCAAGCGCCACATCAGAGAGGCGCGAAATCCGCTGTGGCCCCTCATGAACGCAAAGATAAGCGCCAACGCCATGCCCGGTTCCATGATCATAATCCATCCCCGCCATCCAAAGCGGCGCGCGGGCAAGCGCATCCAGATGTTGCCCCGCCACGCCGCGCGGAAAACGCGCTTGGCTGATCGCGATCATGCCCTGCAAAACCCGGGTAAAACAGGCGCGCTCCTCCGCCCCGACAGGGCCGATAGGCACGGTGCGGGTGATGTCTGTTGTGCCGTCGATATATTGCCCACCGGAATCGATCAGCAGCAATTGGCCTGCCTCAACGGTGCGGTTGGATTGCGTGTTCACCCGGTAATGCACAATC
Source organism: Paracoccaceae bacterium (assembly GCA_050633265.1). Taxonomy (GTDB): domain Bacteria; phylum Pseudomonadota; class Alphaproteobacteria; order Rhodobacterales; family Rhodobacteraceae; genus JBLHZY01. Next base: position 183,330 of record JBOEGE010000002.1, read on the forward strand.
GCGCCATTGGGGCCAGCACCGGCGATTGTCTCAAAAGAAATTTCGCGCAACGCCTCTGTATCGCGCCGAAATCCTTCCAGCGCTTTGACAGTGTCAATCTCGCTGAACTGCCCCGGTTTTTGGCCATCAAGCCATGTGAGAAACTCAACCATCGCCGCCCCGTCGCGCAGATGCGCCGCACGGGCGCCTGCCAGCTCAACAGCATTCTTGCGCGCTTTGGGCAGGGCGCAGGGATCGCCGCCATAGCTGATCTTGCTGCCCGCTTGCTTGAGGATCACACGCAAAGCCCAAGGCGCAGAGGCGCGGTCCAAAAGCACAGGGCCAGTGATCCCCGCCAAGGCCGCCGCAAAGGCCTCAATCGGCAAAACGGCGACATCAGGCCCAAGGTGATCGGCAATCCCATCGGCCTTGCCCGGCGCGCAAAACAGCTGAACCTTGCCATCATCCGTAAGCACGGCCATCGCATGGGCCACAGGATTGCGCGGGATATCGGCGCCGCGAATATTGAGCAGCCAAGCCACTGAATCCGGCAAGGTGATCACCGCCGCCCCATGCCCATTTTCGCGCAGATCAGCCGCCAAACGCGCGCGTTTCTCTTCATGGGGCTCGCCTGCGTTTTGCGCCGGATAAGCGCTGATCGGGGCCATGGGCGGGGCAGGGCGATCGGCCCAAATCGCATCAACCAGATTGGCACAAGCGCGCAGCGAAAGCCCGCTGCCTTGCAAGCTTTTGCGCAGGGTTTTGATCTCGCCAATCGTGTGCAGCCAAGGATCAAAACCAATCTCGCCACCATCCAACAGCTGCTCTTTAAGCCAATCGCCAATCTTCACTTCTGGCCAATGAACGGGGGTAAAGGCGGATAAATCGATCTGAGATTGGACCTGAACGCGGTAGCGCCCATCAATAAAAACACCGGCTATATCGCTGAGAACACAAGCAAAACCCGCCGATCCGGTAAAGCCCGTGAGCCAAGCCAAACGATCATCGCAAGCGGCAACATATTCACCCTGAAACATATCCGCGCGCGGGATCAGAAAGCCTGCGAGCCCTTGGTTTGCGATCTGATTGCGCAAGGAGGCGAGCCGGGGCGGGCCCTGCTCTGGGCGCGAAGAAACATCAAAGCTTTGATACATGGCACACCCGTTTGGTTCGGTTGATTGGCCCCTATGAGGCGCGTTTCATCCCCATCACGCGCGCCCGCGCCCGCGGATCAGAATCAAACAAAGAGGCAAGCTGCTCGGTCATCGCGCCGGCGAGTTGCTCAACATCTGTGATCGTCACGGCGCGCTCGTAATAGCGGGTCACATCATGGCCGATGCCAATCGCGATCAGCTCAACCAGCTTTTTCTTCTCGACCATGGCGATCACATCGCGCAGGTGTTTCTCTAAGTAATTCGCGGGGTTAACGGACAAAGTTGAATCGTCCACCGGCGCGCCGTCCGAGATCACCATCAGGATTTTGCGCGATTCATGGCGCGCGGCCATGCGCCGATGCGCCCATTCAAGCGCCTCGCCATCGATGTTTTCCTTGAGCAAACCTTCTTTCATCATCAGGCCCAAATTCGCCCGCGTGCGCCGCATCGGCGCATCGGCAGATTTATAAATGATGTGGCGCAGATCATTAAGCCGCCCCGGCTGCTGCTCGCGCCCGGCACCAAGCCAGGCCTCGCGGCTCTGCCCGCCCTTCCAAGCGCGCGTGGTAAAGCCGAGGATTTCAACCTTCACCTGACAGCGCTCAAGCGTGCGCGCAAGAACATCCGCACAGATCGCCGCAATCGAGATGGGCCGCCCGCGCATCGAGCCGGAATTATCGAGCAAAAGGGTCACGACTGTGTCGCGAAACTCGGTGTCTTTTTCCAGCTTGAAGGAAAGCGGCGTGGTGGGGTTGGCAACAACCCGCGCAAGGCGCCCCGCATCCAACATCCCCTCCTCAAGATCAAATTCCCAAGAGCGGTTTTGCTGGGCCTGAAGGCGGCGCTGAAGCTTGTTGGCAAGGCGCGAAACAGCGCCCTTGATCGGATCGAGCTGCTGATCAAGATAGGCGCGCAGGCGCTCAAGCTCGACCGTATCCGCAAGGTCTTCGGCGGCGATCTCTTCGTCAAAAGCTGTTGAATAGACTTGATAATTTGGGTCCGCATCGGAAACGGGCTGGGGCGGTGGCGGATCAAGCGGGGCCTCGCCATCGGGCATTTCGGCCTCATCGCCCATATCCTGATCGGCCATATCATCAGCCGAAACCTGCGCTTCTGATGCATCCTGGCTGTCGTCTTGGCTGTTCTCTGGCGCGGCCTCGTTTTCATCCGCGCTGTCGTCTTGATCGCCGTTGCTTTCCTGCTCCTGCTGATCCTCATCGGACTCGGCGCTTTCATCATCCTCGGGGTCCGTTTCATCCGGATCATCGCCAAGCTGATCGCCGTAGCCCAAATCCTCAATCACTTGGCGTGCAAGCCGGGCAAAGGCCGCCTGATCGCCCAGAACATCATCCATTTCAGAGAAGTTATTGCCCGCCGCATCTTCAATGAATCTGCGCCACAGGTTCATCACATTGTCCGCGCCCTCGGGCAGGGGGCGCCCTGTTGCCAAATGGCGCACAAGATAGCCCGCCGCCACACCAAGCGGCGCCTCAGACATTTCGCGAATGCCCGCATAGCCTTTGCGCATCGCTTCATTGGCGATCTTTGCATCAATATTGCCCGCCGTGCCGGGCATGTAACGTGCGCCAACCGCTTCGCAGCGCGCCTCTTCCATCGCATCATAAATCCCGCGGGCCAAATCGCCGGTGGGCGCATATTTGCTAAAGGTGCCCGCATCATGAAACTTCTCGCGCAGGGCAAAAGCATCCGCCGTGCCGCGCGCCAAAAGCACTTCTTCGCGGTCAAGCCGGCGGCTCACCTGCGGCAAGCGCATCGCATCGCCCGTTTTGCCTGGAGGATCGACCGAATAGGTGACCGTCAGATCGGGATTATCCGCCATAACTTTGGTCGCTTCGGCCAAAGCTTTCTTGAACGGATCGGCGGGATTATCGGTTGGTTTGCTCATGGTTTTGGTAAATCACTCTCAAGCGATTTGGGCAAGAGGGCGCGCGCCTTCACGCAGCGTTTTGCTGATCAAAAGCGGCACGCGCGGCGGCGATACGCGCTGCGTTATTGACCGCCCATTGCCCAAGTTGCTGCACAGGAATGAGCAGGTCACGGCCCAGATCGGTAAGCTCATAATCGACGCGCGGCGGGCGGCTTGGGGTCACTGTGCGAATGACAAACCCGTCGCGTTCAAGCGTGCGCAGGGTCGAGGTCAACATCTTTTGTGAAATATTGCCAATCTCGCGCTGGATCTCAGAAAAGCGCATTGGCCTGATTTCAACCTCTTTGCAGGTCTGCGCATCATTGGGGCGCGTCTCGCCCTGTGCAGGAATGCAAAGCGCCTGTGCGCCCAGTGTAGAAACGACAAGCACCGTCCATTTGTCGCCAATTTTCGAAAGCATATCAGATACTTGCGCGCATTTGTCTGGTTCGGCCCGATGTGCGGTCACTTGTAGGTCTGTTGGTTTCATAAAGGTGCCTCCTTGTGCTTCCCTGAACAATATACAAATTGCCCCTAGTAACCAACAGAAACTATATCCCCTTAGGAGACTTTGCAATGACAACGCCCAATATTGCCGTGATCATCGGCTCAACCCGCGCCGCACGCTTTGCCGATAAACCCGCCGCTTGGCTTATGGATAAGATCAATGCGCGCACAGATTTCACCGCCGAATTGGTTGATCTGCGCGATTTCGATCTGCCGCTGTTTGATGAACCCGCCTCCAACATGTGGATGCCAAGCAGCAATCCACAGGCCGTTGCCTGGCAAGAAAAAATCGCAAGCTTTGATGGCTATATCTTCATCACCGCCGAATACAGCCACTCGATCACAGCCGCGCTGAAAAACGCGCTGGATTACGCTGCCGTGGATTGGGCGCGCAAACCTATGGCGGCTTTTGGTTATGGCGGCCTTGGCGCGGCGCGCGCGGTTGAGCATCTGCGCAACATCGCGGTTGAGCAGCAAATGGTGCCCGTGCGCAACGCCATTCACCTTGGCTCTGCGGCCTTCATGAAGGTCCACCCAATGGGCGAAAATGCCGAGATGTCTGAGGTCGATGACATTCTGGCACCCGCCGCCGAAGCGATGTTTGATGATCTGAGCTGGTGGGCGAAAGCCACGAAAGCTGCGCGCAACGCGTAATGCGCGGCGCATATGTGATCTAGAAATAACAAGCGGCGCGCCTATTTCTGGCGCGCCGTTTTGAGTATTTTTGCCAAGAAAAAGTCAGCCGCACGGATGATCTTCAAGCGCCACCCGATGTTCGCGGGCCTGTTTGTTTGGCCCTTTATTGTCCCATCCCGTTGGTTGACGCCTGTTTATTGAAGCCGGACTTTTTCTTGGTTCAAATACTCCCGCCGGAGGCTCCGATGAGCACAAAAGGCGCGCCCATTTGAGAGGGCGCGCCTAAATCTGCGTAACCAAAGGGTGTTTTTGCTTATTGAGCGGCTGTAGAGACCGCGCTTTCGGGCAGTTCTTCATCAAAGCAGCGCTGATAGAATTCGGCTACGGTTTGGCGCTCAAGCTCATCACATTTGTTGAGGAAGGAGAGGCGGAACGCATAGCCGACATTGCGAAAGATCGAGGCGTTTTGCGCCCAAGCGATCACCGTGCGCGGCGACATCACTGTTGAGAGATCCCCGTTCATGAAGGCCGTCCGGGTCAGATCGGCAACGGTCACCATTTGACTGATGGTTTTGCGGCCCGTCTCTGTATTGTAGGTCGGGTTTTTGGCCAGAACGATGGCTGTTTCGGCATCATGGCTGAGGTAGTTCAGCGTGGCCACGAGCGACCAGCGATCCATCTGGCCTTGGTTGATCTGTTGTGTGCCGTGATAGAGGCCGGTTGTATCGCCAAGGCCCACGGTATTGGCGGTTGCAAAGATGCGGAAATATTTATGCGGCGTGATCACTTTGTTTTGGTCGAGCAGGGTCAGTTTGCCATCGACCTCAAGCACGCGCTGGATCACAAACATCACATCCGCGCGACCAGCATCGTATTCATCAAAGACAATCGCCGTTGGTGTGCGCAGCGCCCAGGGCAGGATGCCTTCTTGGAATTCGGTGATCTGTTTGCCATCTTTAAGTTTGATCGCGTCTTTCCCGATCAGATCAATCCGGCTGATGTGGCTGTCAAGATTGACACGCACAGTGGGCCAATTGAGCCGTGCGGCGATTTGCTCGATATGGGTCGATTTACCTGTGCCGTGATAGCCTTGGATCATCACGCGGCGGTTATGCGAAAACCCTGCAAGCACGGCCATCGTCGTATCGGCGTCAAATTTATAGGTGCTGTCAAGCTCAGGCACGCGCTCTGTGCGATCGGCAAAGCCCTTTACAACCATATCGCTGTCGATGCCAAACACCTCACGAACGTTGATGTCTTCGGTGGGTTTTGCGTTCTCGTCCATGGGAGGCCTGCCGTTTTTCGAAATGTCAAAAGCGCCGCGAATACGGCTGGGGATGTGGTGCAACATATTATGCGGGGGTGCAAGGGGAACGGGGCGAAAAGGCGCGCCACTTAGAGTGATCCAATCCGCCCGCCCGCCCGTATTCGCTTTTAATTGGGGCTGTGATGGTAAATTATTGGCCCTGCGGATAGGCGCGCAGATCGCGCGATATGGGGAAGTATGGCTCAACTTGCTGACATAGAAGATATGATTGCGCGCACCGCTTTGGGCGATCGCAATGCGTTTTCTTCGCTTTATTCCGCCACCTCAGCGAAACTTTTTGGCATTTGCTTGCGTGTCTTGAAGGACAGGGGCGAGGCAGAGGATGCTTTGCAGGATATTTTTGTGAAGATCTGGCAGAATGCGGATCGGTATACTGCCGGAGGGTTAAGCCCGATGACTTGGCTGATCACCATCGCCCGCAATGGCGCGATTGATCGGCTGCGCAAGCGGCGGATGGATACAGGCGAGGCCGATATGATCGAGGCCATGCCAGACAGCGCGCCGGGGCCCGAAAGCTCGGCCATTGCGCGCGGTGAGGCGGGGCGGATCGTGTTTTGCCTCGGGACATTAGAAGGCACACGCGCCGAAGCCGTGCGCCGCGCCTATCTTGAGGGCGAAACCTATGCGGATCTGGCAACGCGTTTTGACGTGCCGATCAATACGATGCGAACATGGCTGCGCCGTAGCCTGCAAAAACTGAAAGACTGTATGAGCCAATGAGCGACACCACAGAACCAAATGGGCATGCGCCCGAGATCGCGGAATACGCGATGGGTCTGCTTGGCGGGCCAGAGCGGGCTGTGCTTGAGGCGCGGCTTGCTGGGGATCCGGCGCTGCGGGCAGAATTGGCCGATTGGCAAGAGCGCTTGGCCGCACTGGCCGATGAGGTTGCTCCGGTAAACCCGCCCGAACGCGTTTATGCCGGGCTCGAACAGCGCCTCTTTGGCGAAGAGATCGGCGCAGGTTTTTTCGCCCGGCTCTTTGGCGCGCGGCGCGGCGCGGTTGCCGGCGTTGCTCTATCCTTTGCGGTTCTGCTCGCTCTGATCTTCTGGCTGCCCGGCGCGCAATCGCCGCTTTATGTCAGCCAACTCGCGGCCGAGGATTCCCCCCTTGAGATGAGTGCACAATACAGCCGCGACGGGACATTGCAGCTCGCGCGCCTTGCCGGCGAGGCCCCCGAAGGCCGCGTTCTTGAGCTTTGGTTGATTGTTGGCGATAAGCCTGCGATTTCGCTTGGCGTCTTGCCCGATGCGCCCAAAATGGCGCTGAACCTGCCGGATGAATATGCAGCCCTCATGGCCCCCGGCGCCGTGCTGGCCATCACGGATGAGCCCTTTGGCGGCGCACCCGGCGGCATCGCAACCGGCTCCGTGCGCGCTTTGGGTGAAGTGCAGGCGTTTTGATTTAAAGGGGCAGGGCGCGCCTGCGCAGCGCAAAAGCAAACAGCAAATCCAAAAAAGTGAGCTTGTGCCTGACAAAAGATGAAGGATAATTAGCCCTATCATAGGAGGGCGGCTTTTGGTCTATGCAGCGATTGGCGGAATGCAGCTCAAGCATTGGTCGAGATATTTCAAAATTATCATACCAACTTTGCGAGTCCTCAAAGCGGCCAAACGCGCCGATGGATGCCTCCATGCGGATACGTTCAAAGCGGGCGATGTTTTCTTTGCACTGTCGGTTTGGGAGAGCAAAGCGCAGATGCAGGCCTTTGCCAGAAGCGGTTTGCACGGGCAGCTGGTGTCGGTTGCGACGGATCATATGGCGCTGTTTTACAACCATTCCGAAGCGTTTGAGGATGTCCCGAGCAGGAAAGCCTCCGTTTCCGCTTGGCAGGCAGCAATGGCGGCGCGCGGCGGGAAAGGGACTGTCGGGCGCTATGCAGCCCTGCAATGACGATGCGGCCAAAAGAAGCGCGTCCATCACCCAAGCCTGCACCTTTGATACTTTGAACAGCGCAGAGTTGGCGTAACGGGGCTTTTACATTTCACAATCCGCCCTCTTACCTCATTTTCCGCTGCTCAAACAGATTTGCACCTGCCTTGAAATACGCTTGGAAAAAATGATCATTGCTTTTAAGGGCTGCCCAGAAAGAAGACCTCTCCGCCAGTTAGCTGGTGAATACTTGTGTCTGCGGGGGGGCAACAAAACGATCTGATTGCTTGGCGCTGATGATGCGGTTTTGAGTATTTTGGCCAAGAAAAAGTCAGCCGCTCGGATGATCTTCAAGCGCCGCTCGATTTTCGCCAGGGGCAGTTTGTTCGACGATTGTATTTCGACGCTTGTATAGTGTGGCCGGGCTTTTTCTTGGTTCAAATACTCCCGCCGGAGGCGCTCACAGTTTGGCGCTTGAGCATGGAGATGGCTATAGATTTGGTCTTTATCAGCATCAGCGCAATTCTCATCAAATTGGACAAACTTCTAAATCGTCACAAGGGCTAGGGCGCTCTTTAGCTGCAACAGGGCAGATCTTTTTCTGAAAGGCGTTACAGGAGGCATCAGGCGGCACCTTTGGAGGTGGGGGCGTTTGGATTGATGCTGGCGTGTCGGGGGCATTTGCAGCCAAGCGCGGCGTGTTTCGCAGATGGTTTCAACGCGTTGTAAATTTTAAAACGTATAATAAACAACAACTTAAACTTTTTTCCAAAATCAATACGCGCCTGCTGAAACTTCTCCGCACCTCGCCCCGTTACTCCCAGTATCCAAGGCACAAAGCCTTCGGCCTAACTGACCAGGAGAATACGACCATGAAATTCACACGCACAGTCACCGCCATTTCCGCTTTCGCTCTGTCCGCATCCATCGCTTTTGCAGCCGGCCACTCCCCCGCAAACCCACAAGTTGGTGGCGCGGATATGTTTGCCGATAAGAACATCATCGAGAACGCCGTAAACTCGCCCGTGCACACAACGCTCGTGGCAGCTGTCAAAGCGGCTGGCCTTGTTGAAACGCTGAGCGGCGAAGGCCCATTCACCGTTTTCGCACCAACCAATGACGCCTTCGCAGCCCTTCCAGAAGGCACAGTTGAAACACTGCTCAAGCCAGAAAACAAAGAAATGCTGACAAAAATCCTCACATGTCACGTTGTTTCGGCCGATGCGCTTTCCATGGCGATCAAAGGCATGATTGATGACGACAGCGGCAAACACCCTGTGCCAACGGTTGGCGGCTGCACGTTGCAAGCCACCTATATGGGCGACAAAATCATGCTCGAAGATGAGCAAGGCAACATCGCCAACGTCACAATCGCTGATGTAAAACAATCCAATGGTGTGATCCATGTGATCGACAAAGTGCTTCTCCCCGCGATGTAAGCCCTGCACCAAAGGGGTGGCCAATCTGGCCGCCCCAGTTTGCCAAGCCCAACGGGCAGCCTAATAATTCAAGACAGAAAATCGACGCGTCAAACCGACCGCAATATTTGTCGAACGAAAGCCGGTTTTGCCATATGTTTTCCCAGCAAGCCCGCGCAGAACCCAATCCTTCTTCAGCCCGTAATCTATCCCAACGGCGGCCCGCGCAATCGGCCCCTGAACATTCGCGCCAAGATGCACTTCGCCAAAGAGCTGAAGCCGCGCCCCCCCAATCGGCTTGCTGTTCAGACCAAGCCCCGCAGAGACTTCGCCATAGCCGGGATAGCCGCGATAGGATTGATAGGAAATCCCCGCGCGAATAGGCAGATAAAGATGATCCGTAAGCGTCTTTTGCCCATTGATCACCAGCATATTGAGCTTGGCCCCAGAGAGGGTTTTATAGCTGATATCAAAGGCGGTTTCGTGGTTCAGGCCAAATCGAAACCCTTTGAACTGGCCCGCGATCATACCCGACTGCGCCTTTGCTGCATCCGCGAGCCTGAAATGCGAAACCAGCGCCAGACCGAAGGTATAATTGCGCGAGCTGCCATCAATCGCATGGGTGTAGCCGGTGGAAAAGGCAAGGCCGAGCCCCTTGTTGATCTTATATTCCGCGATCAGTTTTGGATAAAGCAACAGCCCCGAGCCGGTATCAATCAGCGCCGGCGCATAGCCCGCAGAGCCAATCCCAAGCTGCCCATATAGATTGATGCGCGGCGAAATTGAGAACCGATACCCCAGCCCGCCAATCGCCTGATTATATGTTGGCAAGCCCTTATACCCAACGCCCAAAGCATAAAACCAATAGCGGTTTTTCGACATGAATTTCGAATACTGAAGATCCGCCGCACCAATCGCGCCCTTGAACGAACCGGTTGGATTTATCTGCGAATAATGCTCCAGCCCGATGGTAATCATACTGCCAAAATCGCCCCCGTCTTGCGCGCCGGAATTGGGCGCAAAAGGGGTAACGCGCTCCCCGCGCCGCCCGAAAGAAGCGGAGGAAAAAGAAAACGGGCGCTGAAAGAAAACGTTGATCTGGGTGTTATTGATGCTCGAATTAAAGAAAGTCATATGCGAGATATTCACCCCGGCCGAGAATTTCGAAAACGCATAACCAAGGCCAAAATACCCCTGCATATAGCCGCCAGTGCCAGAAAGCGCGACACTATGCGCAATACTCTTCCCGCCGCCGCCGCCGCCAAAAGACAGGCCGCCATTTACAAAAAGATTGCCCGCAATCTTGCGCTGCGCATGGGCCTTCACACCAAAGGCCATGAACCCCCCATATTCACCCTTCAAAAAGGGCGCATAGCTTCCAATGCCCAAATACAACCAGTCGTTCACCGGGGTCAAAATATGATAGCCAAGCAAGTCGATAGACTCATTCCCGGGCAGGCGAATATCTTGATAATCAAGCATAAATAGGCCCGCGTGATCTCTCACTTTCGCCTCTGCCGGCGTGGCCGCGCGCGCCTGCGAATAAGCAAATGCGCCCGCAGGTTCCTGCGCCAAAACCGGGCCCAGCATCGCCATATGGGCAAAAAGCACACAGGCCAAAACAGGCAACAACCCTGCGCGTTTTCTCAATGCGTCAAAATACCGATCCAAGCTAAAAGGCCTTATCCCAAAACGTCTGTCATGCGCGCCTTGTAGCGCGCCAAACCCTGTTTTCATACCGCGCAAATCCCCCGCCCAACACCAAAATGAAAAAGCCCGGCAAAGGATCTCTCCCCGCCCGGCTTTTTCTTGGTCTAAATACTCAAATGCGCCCCGCTTCACCCGCGCGCCACATCCAAGGCAAGAGCGCTACTTAAACCAGCGGCTCTCTTTGATCTGCTCCCAAGCCCAAACAACCTCCTGAAGCTGCTCTTCATGGCTGCGATCGCCGCCATTCATATCCGGGTGCAGCACTTTAATCAGCGATTTATATTGCTTGCGCACCTCGGCCTTGTTCCAATGATCCTTGGCCTCAAGAATATCCACGGCTTTGCGCTCGGTCGCGGGCAATTTGCGCGTTCCAGTTACGGATTTCCCGGGGTTTTGCGTCGCATTGCCGCCCAAAACCTGATGGGGATCATCAATACCAAGCCGCGACCAGGCGCGCGCCTCATCGCCGGGCTTGCGCATCGGTTTGGTGGGCCGATCGCCAACGCGGCTCGCGGCCATCTGGGCTTCCATCTCGGCCTCGGTGGTGCCGTTGAAGAAATTCCATTTGAGATTGTATTCGCGCACATGCTCTTTGCAGAACCATTTGTAATCATCCAGAACGTCTGGCGATTTTGGCGCGCGGTATTGGCCTTGCTCTGAACAGCCATCGTGCTCGCATTCGCGGGTCGAGGTTTCAAAGGCGCCAGACATGCCGCGGCGGCCGCGTGTGCGCTTCTTTTTATCAGCCGACACGGAGATGTCGAATCCGAAGGGATCGTTCTTATTCATGGTCTGCCCTCTTTTCGACTCGGGCCTGAGAGTTTAGACCACTGGCACAGAAGTGAAAGAGGGTGTGGGCAGAAATGGGCGTTAAAGATGAGATAATCAGCGCATTAGAGGCGGCTTTTCGCCCAACAGCGCTGGAAGTGGTCGATGATAGCGAAAGCCATCGCGGCCACGGCGGCTATCGCGAAGGCGGCGAGAGCCACTTTAACGTGATGATCCGCGCCGCCCATTTCGCCCCCCTAAGCCGCATCGCGCGCCATCGGGCTGTTCATGCCGCTTTGGGCGCGGATTTGGTCGGGCGTATTCACGCGCTCGCTCTGGATATTGATGGCTAAGGCAAAGAGCCGGCGCGCGGATTAATGCGCTGTCGGCTCTTCTTCTTTGGGGGCAGAGGCTTCTAGCTCGCTGAGGATTTCATCGAGCTGCTCGTCTGGGATCAAATCGGCCGCGGATACAGCCGCAGCCGGGGCAACCGCCGCCGCAGCTACAACAGGCGCCACAACAGGCGCCGCAACAACCGGGTCAGCAGCAACAGGCGCATGCGCAGAGCGTGCCGCCTGAGTTTCACGGCGAAACACCAGCATATTTTGATAAACGGTGGTGCGCGAGGCAAGGCCAGAGCGCTCTTCGGCGGGCAATGTATCGGTGCGCTGATATTCCCAGCCAAGGGCAGCATTCTCATTCATCAACTGCTCAAGCGCATGCGCAAAACGCCCATCTGCCCCCTTAACCCCTTTACCACGCTGGCCTTTTTTCGGCGCAGGCACCACTTTATATTCAAACCGCTGCATCACTCACCCTTTTCCATAACGCACATCACCCCTGATCCGCAGATCAAACCGGGGCGCACCCTAGACCAAACCCAGAGATTCGCCAAATAGCCTTACAGCCCAAGTTTCGCCGCGACCAATTCATTCACCGCCTTAGGATTGGCCTTGCCGCCCGTGGCCTTCATCACTTGGCCAACAAACCAGCCCGCAAGTTTGGGATTGGCAAGCGCCTTGGCAACCTGATCCGGATTGGCCGCAATCACCGCGTCCACCGCCGCTTCAATCGCGCCCGTATCGGTCACCTGTTTCATGCCGCGCGCTTCAACGATTTCGGCTGGATCGCCGCCCTCAGTATAGACGATCTCAAACAGGTCTTTGGCGATCTTGCCGGAAATATCGCCAGAAGAGATCAGCTTCACAATCCCACCAAGCTGCGCAGAGGAAATCGGGCTCGCTTCGATCTCGGCGTCATCCTTTTTGAGGCGGCCAAACAGCTCGTTGATCACCCAATTGGCAGCCAGTTTGCCATCATTGCCCGCCGCGACCTGTTCAAAAAACCGCGCGTTCGCCGTATCGGCCGTCAGCACGCCTGCATCATATTCCGAGAGGCCAAAATCGGCAACGAAGCGCGCTTTTTTGGCATCCGGCAGCTCGGGCAAACCCGCTTTGATATCGTCAACCCATGCCTGCTCGATCTCCAGCGGCAGCAGATCGGGGCAGGGGAAATAGCGATAATCATGCGCTTCTTCTTTGGAGCGCATCGAGCGGGTCTCGTTCTTATCCGCATCATAAAGCCGGGTCTCTTGATCGACCTCGCCGCCATCCTCAACAATCGCAATCTGGCGGCGCGCCTCGTAATCAATCGCAAGCTGGATAAAGCGCATCGAGTTCATGTTCTTGATCTCGCAGCGCGTGCCAAGATGGCTAAAGTCTTGGGTTTCTTGGTATTTTTCATACTGCCCGGGGCGGCAAACCGAAACGTTCACATCCGCGCGCATGCTGCCGCTTTGCATATTGCCATCGCAAGTCCCCAGATAGCGCAGGATTTGGCGGATTTTGGCAACATAAGCAGCGGCCTCTTCGGGCCCGCGAATATCGGGTTTTGAAACGATCTCCATCAAGGCCACGCCAGTACGGTTGAGATCGACAAAGGACATATTGGGATCCATATCGTGAATGGATTTGCCCGCGTCTTGTTCTAGGTGAATGCGCTCAATGCGCACGCGCCGCCCAATCCCGGGGCCCATATCAACGATCACTTCGCCCTCGCCCACGATGGGGTGATAAAGCTGTGAGATTTGATAGCCTTGGGGCAGATCGGGATAGAAGTAATTCTTGCGATCAAAGGCGGAATAAAGATTGATATCGGCGTTCAGCCCAAGGCCCGTGCGCACAGCCTGCTCAACGCAATACTCGTTGATCACCGGCAGCATGCCCGGCATCGCCGCATCGACAAAAGCCACGTTGGAATTGGGCTCTGCGCCAAAGGTCGTCGAGGCGCCGGAAAAGAGCTTGGCGTTGGAGGAGACCTGCGCATGAATTTCCAGCCCGATCACCAATTCCCAATCATGTTTCGCACCGGCAATTGTTTTGACGGGGGGCGTGGTGAATTCGAGATGGTCGAGCATGGCGCTGGCTCCTATGGATTGGCGTTTGAGGCGTTCTAGGGCAGGGCGCTTGCCGGAGCAAGGGGGGGCGGATTGTGCGGGCAATGGCTCTGGGCGCGCGGGCGCTCGGCCAAAGGGCGCTTAGCGGCGCACAGCCATATAGACAGGCCTTCCGTTTCGCGCCAATTTACCCGCGGCGCACAAGCGATGCGCTGTTATCAATGACGTGCAACATGATTGATTCTGCCCCTTTGCGCCGCTTCGGCGCGCTGCTTTGCCTTGCTGTTCTGCCCGCCGCTTGTGCCACAATCGGCCCAAAAGAGCCCCCCGCAACCCGCGCCACGATGCAATTGCTAGAGACCCGCTGGGATCACCGCCCAGAGGCCACGCGCTGGACCACCGCCACATTAAACGCGCTTGATACCCATGGGATCGCGCTGATCAACACGGTTCCCAAAGACGCGCCAACATGGTGCCCGGCCTATGCCACGGCCGATGAAGCAGGGCGCAAAGCCTTCTGGGTCGGGCTGCTTTCGGCGCTGGCCAAACACGAAAGCACATGGAACCCGGATGCGGTTGGTGGCGGCGGTAAATGGTTTGGCCTTGTGCAAATCGCGCCCGCAACGGCCCGCGGCTATGGCTGCCGGGCGACAAGCGGCGAGGCGCTCAAGACCGGCGCAGAAAACCTAAGCTGCGCGGTGCGTATTCTGGCCCATACGGTCCCGCGCGATGGGGTTGTTTCAGCGGGCGGCGGGGGCGTTGCAGCGGATTGGGGCCCGTTTCATTCGGCCAGCAAACGCCAAGATATGATCAGCTATATGCGCGCGCAGCCCTACTGCCAAAGCTAAGGCCATTTTGCCAAGGCTCAGAGTGCGGCGCGAGACACGGCGCGTATTTGTGCACAGGCGGCGCAAGGCAAAAGGCGCGCTAAAGCCGCAAGTGGCGGCGGATATCTTCAAGCGCATCGCGCTGTGTGTCGTTCAATGCGCCTGAGCCTGCGGCCAGCGTGCCTTGGATCACCTGCATCAAAGCCTCCGCGTATTGCGCGCCAGAAAGCTTTTGCAACTTGCGCCCAAGCCGCGAGATCGCAGAGGAAGCCCCGCCGGATTGCCCCACAAGCCATTGGCCCAAAATCAGCATTTCCTCTGCTTCTGCTCTGTTAAGTTCAAAGGCATCGCGCAAAGCATTTTCCAGCCCTGCGCGCTCTTCTTGGGTGGGCAGGTCCGACAGCTGCATAAAGGCGCTGGCAAGCCCCGCCACAGCAAGGCGCGGGTCTTCAATCGATTCAACCGGGTGAACATTCGCTTGCCTGCGAAAGCCAAAGCGGCGCGCAGCGAGGCGCAGATCTTTGGCCCCTTCAATCAGATCGCCGGCCATATGAGAGGCGTTGCGCGCCCGTTGCATCCAGAAATAAGCGCCGGCGAGAATGCCGATAAGAGCGATAATAAAAGGCATACTGGTTCCAATTCACAGGTTTAAAAACCCAAATATGCCGCCAATTTGCTGGCAATCCAGTGGTTTAGACAAGATGCATTCAGATTATTGGCGCAGCGTTGCCACTGCGCCATAGTCCGATCTATGCGCCCAAGATCCGGCTGACCATTTCCGTCGTGTCGCCAGAAAGCCCCTTGGTTGCAAGGATGCGCTCCAGCTCTTTTTGGATCAGCGCTTGGCGGGGCGCGTCATAGCGCTTCCATGTGGAAAAGGCCGAGCACATGCGCGCGGTGGTTTGCGGATTGATCGGATCGAGCCGGATCAGCCATTTCGCCAGCAGTTTGTAGCCCGCACCCGAAGCATGGTGAAAGCCCGCGTGATGGCCCGCCAAAGCGCCAAAGACGGCGCGAAAGCGGTTGGGGTTCTTCATGGTGAACTCTGGATGCTCGGTGAGCGAGGCCGCAACTGCCGCCGCATCCTCAGGCTCCGCCGCGCCGACTTGCAGACCAAACCACTTATCCACCACAAGGCGATCATTGCGCCACTGGGCAAAGAAGGCCTTGTTCTCGCGCGCGCCCGTCTGAGCATGGAGCAAAAGGCTTAGCGCGCCGATCTGCTGGGTCATATTATCGGCCGCAGCAAACATCGCGCGCGCTGCTTTGCCATCATCGCGCCGGGTGATCATGCTCAAAGCGCGCAACTGAAGACTGCGCATGCCCGCGGCGGCGGCATCCGGCGAAAACGGCCCCGGAAGGGTATTTTCAGTGTAAAGCTCTGCGGCAAGCGGCGCAAAGGCCTCGGCGCGCGTTTCGGCCAAGGTTTCAAACGCATCATGGATCGCTTGGGGATCGGGCGCATGGCCACGGGTCGCAAGCGCTTGGGCCACATCTTCATGGCCAAAGGGCGCCATAACAAGCGCGCGAAACGCCGGATCAAGGCTGCGGTCGCTCAAAACGGGGCGCAGCGCCTCCAAATAGGCCGGATCAACGGGCGCGCCTTTCAGAACCATCGCCACCAGCGTTTCCAACAGCAAATCGCGGCCCGCTTCCCATTTGTTAAACGGGTCCGTGTCATGGGCGAGCAAAAAGGCGCGCTCGGCATTGGTGACATCGCGCTCTAGGATCACAGGGGCGGAAAAGCCGCGCAGGATCGAGGGGATCGGCTTGCCGGAAAGCCCCTCAAAGGTAAAGCTCTCTTGGGGTTGGCTCATCTCAAGAATGCGGGTCTCAGCGACCTCATCCCCATTCGCGCCAAGCAGACCAACAGCGATTGGGATCACCCGCGGCGCTTTGTCCGGCTGGCCCGGTGTTGGCGGGGTTTTCTGGGTGAAGCTCAGCGTATAGCGGCCATTCTCATAAGCTTCTTCAACGCTTAAGCGCGGCGTGCCCGCTTGGGAATACCACAGCTTGAACTGCGCCAAATCGCGCCCCGTTACATCCTCAAACACCTGCAACCAATCCTCAATCGTCGCCGCATCGCCATCGTGGCGGGTAAAGTAGAGGTCGAGCGCCTTTGCATAGGCTTCATCGCCCACCAGCGTCTTGAGCATCCCGATCAGCTCTGCACCCTTTTCATAGACGGTCGCGGTATAAAAGTTGTTGATCTCAACAAAGCTTTCCGGGCGCACAGGATGGGCCAGCGGGCCGTTATCTTCGCGAAACTGGCGATCGCGCAGATCAACCACATCGCCAATCCGCTTTACCGCAGCCGAGCGCATATCCGAGGTAAATTGAGCATCGCGAAAGACGGTCAGCCCTTCTTTGAGGCAGAGCTGAAACCAATCGCGGCAAGTGATGCGATTGCCGGTCCAGTTGTGGAAATACTCATGCGCAATGATCGCCTCTATGCGCTCAAAGTTGAAATCGGTCGAGGTTTCGGGCGAGGCCAGAACGCAAGAAGAGTTGAATATATTCAGCCCCTTATTCTCCATCGCGCCCATGTTGAAATCATCCACCGCAACGATATTGAAGATGTCGAGATCATATTCGCGCCCGTAAACATCCTCGTCCCATTTCATCGATCGCTTCAGCGCGCCCATGCCAAATTCGCACTTATCCTCATCGCCTGGGCGCACATAGATATTAAGATCAACCTCGCGCCCCGACATGGTTGTGAACTTGTCCGGGTGGGCGATCAGATCACCCGCAACAAGCGCAAAAAGATACGCAGGCTTGGGCCATGGATCATGCCACTCGGCCCAGCCTTTGCCCCGCCCAACCGGATTGCCATTGGACAGCAGCACAGGCAGATCGCTCTCAATACGCACGGTAAAGACCGACATCACATCGGGGCGGTCGGGATAATAGGTGATCTTGCGAAAGCCCTCGGCCTCGCACTGGGTGCAGAACATCTCCGAGGAAAGATACAGCCCCTCAAGCGCGGTGTTGGTGGCCGGCGAAATGGCAACCTCGGCCTCCCAAAGAAACGGCGCGCTGGGCACATCACAGGTGAGGCCCTTGTCGGTTACGGCGGGCGTGATCTCCTTGCCGTCTATAGCGGCCGAGATAAGATCAAGCTCTTCGCCATGCAGGAAAAATGGCGCATCCGGATAGGCCGGATCGCGGCGAAACGCGATGCGCGACAAAACGCGGGTGCCGCGCGGGGCAAGGCGGAAGGTAAGCGAGACTTGATCCACGATGAAGCCAAAGGGCGTATAATCGGCAAGGTGGATCGTTTGAGGAGCTGCGTCTTTCATCAAGGGCCTTTCGGGCGAAGTGTTTGGCGCAGGGTAGGCGCAGCGGCCAAGCGCGGCAACCTAAAGTCGCACGGACAGAAGGCGCGGGCATAGGCGCGAAGATTAAGGCCAATGCGGCCTAAAGGCTGGCGGCAACCTCGGCCAATTGATCCGTCATAATGCCCCAGCCCTCGTGAAAATTCATCTCAAGATGGCGCGCGACTTGCTCGGGCGAGCTGTGGCGCACAAGCGCATCATATTGCGTGCCTTCGGGATGATCTTTGAGCGTGATGATCGCGGCCATGAAGGGCGTAGGGTTTGGAATCCAGCCCGGCGCGAAATGATCGCTAAACACCAGCTTTTCGCCTTCAATCACCTCTAGGATCACGCCATTGTTGGGGAATTGATTGCCATCAACATGCATCTGCATCGAAAACGCTCCGCCCGCGCGCGGCTCTATCACCACATCCGTTACAAAATGCGGGCGCGGCACGAACCATTTCGCGATCAGCTCTGGCTGTGTCCATGCGGACCAAACAGAAGCGCGCGGGGCCGCGATAACGCGCGAGAGGGTAAGGTCATTGCTCATTTTGGCGCTCCAAATAAAGAAATGTTGCAGGCGAGGATGCGCCTGATTTGGGGCAAGCCGCCTTTGGGCAAAGAACTAGGCCATACCTGCGCACAGGGCAAGGAGTCTGATACGTCTGAGTTATTTTTTGGTAATATAAATTTACCAAAATGCTTGTCTGGTGCATGGCTATTCCTTAGGTATGATCAACGGGATGAATCAGCACCAATAGGAGAGCGGTATGAGCAATCGGGTTTTGCGCGAAGGGCTTCATGTCGCCCCGGAAATGGCCGAATTTATCGAAACTCAGGCGCTGCCGGGCACAGGCGTTGATCCTGCGGACTTTTGGGCTGGGTTTGCTGCGATTGTCCGCGATTTAACCCCAAAGAACCGCGCCTTGCTCGCCATCCGCGAAGAGATGCAGGCCAAGCTTGATGCCTGGCATATCGCGCGCCGGGGCCAGCCCCATGATGCGCCCGCCTATGAAGCTTACCTGCGCGAGATCGGTTATCTGCTGCCCGAGGGGCCGGATTTCGCAATCGAGACGGCCAATGTTGATCCCGAGATTGCCACCATCCCCGGCCCGCAACTCGTGGTGCCGATCACCAATGCGCGCTATGCTTTGAATGCCGCCAATGCCCGCTGGGGCAGCCTTTATGATGCGCTTTATGGCACGGATGCGCTGGGCGATCTGCCCTCGGGTAAAGGCTATGATGCGGCGCGCGGCGTGCGGGTTATCGCTTGGGCCAAGGCGCATTTGGATGCGGTTGCGCCGCTTGCGGGCGGCTCTTGGGCAAGCGTTACAAAGCTTGATATACGTGGCGATATGCTCAGCGTTACCAATGAGTTAGGCGAAACAGGCCTTGCTGATCCAAGCCAAATGGCGGGCTATCAAAGCGGCGGCGCGGCCCCACGCCAAATCCTGTTGCGCGCGCATGGCCTCTTGATCGATATCCGCATTGATCCAAGCACAGATGTGGGCGGCCAAGACCCCGCAGGCATCTCCGACATTTACTTAGAGAGCGCGATGTCCGCGATCA
Organism: Paracoccaceae bacterium; assembly: GCA_050633265.1. GTDB lineage: Bacteria > Pseudomonadota > Alphaproteobacteria > Rhodobacterales > Rhodobacteraceae > JBLHZY01. The sequence goes on from JBOEGE010000002.1 coordinate 202,739, forward strand.
TGGATTGCGAGGATTCCGTCGCCGCCGTGGATGCTGAGGATAAGGTTTTAGCCTATAGCAACTGGCTCGGCCTGATGCGCGGCGATTTGCAGGAAAGCCTTGAAAAGGGCGGCAAAACGATCACCCGCAAGCTGCACCCCGATCAGGAATTTAGAACCGCCAAGGGCGTGAAGCTAAGCGTGAAGGGCCGCGCGCTGATGTTGGTGCGCAATGTTGGCCACCTGATGACCAACCCGGCGATCCTTGATGAAAGCGGCGCGGAAATCGGCGAAGGGCTGATGGATGCAATGATCACCACCCTTTGCGCCATGCATGATCTGCAAAAAGCCGATGGTCCGCGCAACTCCGCCCATGGCTCGGTCTATGTGGTGAAGCCAAAGATGCACGGGCCCGCCGAAGTCGCCTTTGCGGATGAGATTTTCACCCGCGTTGAGGCGGTTCTTGGGCTGCCCGCCAATACGGTGAAGCTTGGCATCATGGACGAAGAGCGGCGCACATCTGTGAACCTCAAAGAATGTATCCGCGCCGCCAAATCCCGCGTCGCCTTCATCAACACTGGCTTTCTGGATCGCACAGGTGATGAAATCCATACCTCGATGGAAGCAGGCCCCTTCCTGCGCAAAGGCGACATCAAGAACGAGCCGTGGATTGCCTCTTACGAGGATCGCAATGTTGATATCGGGCTGGCCTGTGGGCTGCATGGGCGCGCGCAAATCGGCAAGGGGATGTGGGCCATGCCCGATCTGATGGCCGATATGCTGGCCGCGAAAATCGGCCACCCAAAAGCGGGCGCCAACTGCGCTTGGGTGCCGTCCCCTACGGCCGCCACGCTTCACGCGACCCATTATCACCACGTCGATGTCATGGCCCGCCAAGAAGAGATCGCCAAAGGCGGTGCGCGCGGCACATTGAAAGACCTGCTCACCATCCCCGTTGCCCATGGCGTCAACTGGTCAGACGAAGAAATCACCGCCGAGATCGAGAACAACGCCCAAGGCATCCTCGGCTATGTGGTGCGCTGGATTGATGCAGGCGTTGGTTGCTCCAAAGTGCCCGATATCCATGATGTGGGCCTGATGGAGGATCGCGCGACCTGCCGGATTTCCAGCCAAGCGCTGGCCAATTGGCTGCATCACGGGGTGATCTCCGAGGATCAGGTGCGCGCCGCCATGGAGAAAATGGCCGCCATCGTGGATCGTCAAAACGCGGGCGATCCGAGCTATGCCCCCATGGCCCCAAGCTTTGATGGTATTGCCTTTAAAGCCGCCTGCGATCTGGTCTTTGAGGGGCGCGTTCAGCCCTCAGGCTATACCGAACCGGTTCTGCACCGCCGCCGCCTTGAGCTCAAAGCCGGGTAGGGCGCGCCGCACTCATTCACACAATCACGCCCCAAAAGGAGCCCCAAATGAATAAGATTTCCCTCGCCGACGCCCGCGAAATCATCGATGTGGCGCTTGTTTGCGGCAAAGAGGCCGGGATGAACCCGCTCAGCGCTGTCGTGCTCGATGCGGGCGGGCATGTGATCGCTTTTGCGCGCGCTGATGGCTCTGCCCCGGGCCGTTTCGCAATCGCCCATGGCAAGGCTTACGGCTGCGTGATGCTCGGCATGGCGGGCAAAGCCCAGATGGCGCGCGCCGAAGCGCAGGCCTATTTCATGGCGGCGGTGAATGGCGTCTATGGCGGGCAAGTGATCCCGGTTCCGGGCGGCGTTTTGGTGCGCAATGATGCAGGCGAAGTGATCGGCGCGGTCGGGGTCACAGGCGACAGCTCAGACAATGACGCGCTCGCCGCCCTTGCAGGCATCAAAGCCGCAGGGCTGATCGGCGAGGCTTAATGCGCAAAACCGCCGTTTTCACCCGGCGCGATTAACCACTTTTCAGCGCTTTTTCCCGCACTATACTGCGACCAAACAGCATGAGGGTATCATGGCGCGGCCAATTGTCGGGATCATCGGAAATCTCCAACTTATCGGGGATAACTATCGCACCCATGCGGGCGGTATCATGAACTCTGAGGCGATCTCACAAGTCTCTGATTGCATCCCGCTGCTGATCCCCTCTGATCCGCGCCTCGTCTCGGTCGAAGAACTGCTGGAAACATGCGATGGCTTCCTGCTCACCGGCGGGCGCCCCAATGTGCACCCCAAATACTACGGCGAAGAAGCCACCCCAGCCCACGGTGATTTCGATACCTGCCGTGACGCAATCACACTCCCGCTGGTGCGCGCCTGTGTTGAGCGCGGCCAACCCTTCCTTGGCGTCTGCCGCGGCTTTCAAGAGGTCAATGTGGCCATGGGCGGCTCGCTCCATCCCGAAATCCGCGATCTGCCGGGCCGGATGAACCATCGCATGCCCCCCGATGGCACAATTGAGGAAAAATTCGCCCTGCGCCACACGGTCAAATTTAGCGCCGATGGCCCCTTCACCAAACTCTTTGGCGCAGAGGAAGTGATGACCAATACACTCCACGGCCAAGGCATCAAAACCCCCGGCGCGCGCGTCATTATTGATGGCTACGCACCGGATGAGACCCCCGAAGCGATCTATATTGACGGCGCAGAAGGCTTCAGCCTCGCCGTGCAATGGCACCCCGAATATAACGCCGCCAATGATCCGGTCTCGCGCCCCTTGTTCAGCGCATTCGGCGATGCAGCGCGCGCTTGGGCCAAAGGCGAAAAACGCGCCGCCGCCCAGCTCAAATCCGCCTAATCACCCCCAAGGCGCAAAGCGCTCACAAAGGCCAAACGCCCCCCAATGCCGCAAAAATCCGGCGCCCAAGTCACATAATCCCATTCACAGTTGTGCAAATATCCTCGGGGGAAAGCGCGCAGCGCTTGGGGGCAGACAGCCCCCAAACACCACCAGCACCAAACGCGCCCTATAAAAACGCAAACGCCTTGCTCAAAGGCAGCTCACGCACCCGCTTGCCCTTCAAAGCAAACAAAGCATTCGCCAATGCAGGCGCCGCAGGCGGTGTTCCCGGCTCGCCAATCCCGCCCATCACACCCCCATGCTGCAATATCCGCACCTCAACAGCGGGCGCATTATGCATCCGCAAAGCATCATAATCGGGGAAATTCTGCTGATCGACAGCCCCATCAGCAAAAGTGATCTCGCCGCTCACCGCCGCTGAAAGCCCATAAATCAAACCAGACATCATCTGCGCTTCAATGTTGCGCGGATCAAGCGCGATGCCCGGATCGCAAGCAATCCAAGCCTTCACAATGCGCACCGCGCCGCCCTCAACCTCTTCAACCTCAATCACCTGCGCAACAGCCGTCCCAAAGGAATGGGTCAAAGCCACACCAAGCGCGCGGTTGGCAGCGCGCGCCCCCTCCCAATCAGACATCTGCGCAACCGCCTGCAAAACGGCTGCCGAGGGCGCATGTTCGCCCCGCACCAGATCAAGCCGAAACGCCATCGGATCAACCCCGGCCGCATGGGCCAATTCATCAATGAAACTCTCATGGAAAAACCCGCCATAAGAATTCCCAACCGAGCGCCAAAACCCGACAGGAATATCCAAATCCGCCTTATAAGCAGCGACGCGGTAATTCTTGATCCCGTAAGGCTGATCCCAAATCCCCTCCGAAAGGGTCTTGTCTGGCCCGCCAGGAGAGATCCCAGCAAGCCGGGGCAGCGCAGAGCCAATCACCGATTGCGCCGCGACCTTCATATCAAAGGCGCCCGCTTGCCCCTCCTTGACCCAACCCCAAGCCTTGGCGATGGCGCCGGGGCGATAGGCATCATGGGTCATGTCCTCTTCGCGTGACCAGATCAATTGCACTGGGGTGCCGGGCATATGAGCGGCCACGCGGGCGGCATATTCGGCAAAATCGCTCTCGGCCCGCCGCCCAAATCCGCCGCCAAGAAAGGTGACTTCGGCAGTGGCATTTTCCGGCGCAAACCCGATCGCTTTTGCTGCATTGCGCGCCGCCAAAAGAGGGCCCTGAAACCCGCCCCAAATGCGCAAGTTCTCGCCCTCAACCAAGGCCGTGGCATTCATCGGCTCCATCGTCGCATGCGCCAGATAAGGGACGCGATACTCCGCCTCGATCACTTTGGCCCCCTCTGGCGCAAGCGCATCAAGATCCCCGTCATCGCGCAGCGTGCTGTTGGCTTTGCCTTCAAAAGCGGCCTCAATCGCGCCAAAAATCGCGTCCTGCGTTGGCGGAATGCGCGCGGCGCCCCATTCCGGCGCAAGCGCATTGGCCCCTTGCATCGCCGCCCAGGAATTGCGCGCAACAACGGCGATTCCATCGGGCAAAAGGATAACCTCTTCAACGCCGGAAACCTCAAAGGCAGGCGCAGTATCGACCGAGCTCATCACACCGCCCAAATGCGGATTGCGCCGCAGGGAAGCAAATTTCATCCCCTCAAGCCGCAGATCAACGCCAAAGATCGCGCTGCCATCAAGCTTGCTGGGCATATCCGGGCGCAGCTGGGATTTGCCCAGGATTTTCCATTGGTCCGGGCCGCGCAGCTCCACCTTAGGGATCGGCAAAGCCGCGGCCTCTTCGGCAAGTTCGGCATAAGGAATGCGGGTGCCGTCCGGGATGATCACTTCGCCATTTTCTGTTTGCAAATCAGAAGCTTTGACCGAATAGCGCTTGGCCGCGGCTTCTTTCAGCGCCTCGCGCGCACTCGCCCCAGCAAGGCGCATTTTGTAAAACGCATCCACAGTCGCGGTGCTGCCGCCGGTAAACTGAAGCGAAAGAAGCTTGGGAAGCCAATCAAGCATCCCGCCATATTTCTCCATCTTCTCAGCGCTCTCATAATGGCGCATCGGCAATGAGCCACCAATCGCCCCGCCGCCCAGATAATAGGCCTGCGCGGGCGGGCCATGGATCACCTTTACACCAGCGAAATCAACATCCAATTCCTCGGCCACCAATGCCGCCAAAGTACCCTGAACCCCTTGGCCCATTTCAGCGCGCGGCACGATGATGGTCGGGCCATCGGGGCCGATCATCAGCCAGGGATTAAGCGCGGCATGGCCTGGTATCCCCTTCAGCGGATTGTCCGGCGTCTCGGAGGCCTTCCAAGCGACGAACCCAACCCCGCCCGCCAAAGCAAGCCCTGCAACCATGAAGCCACGGCGCGTAATTTTTCCAGCACGAGACATGGCTTATCCTTCCTGCGTGGCGGCGGCGGCCGCGTGAATGGCGGCGCGAATGCGCGGATAGGTGCCACAGCGGCAAAGATTGCCCTGCATCGCATCATCTATTTCTTCGTCGCTCGGGTTTGGCGATTGGGCCAAAAGGCTCGCCGCCTGCATGATCTGCCCCGATTGGCAATAGCCGCATTGGGCGACCTGATGTTCGATCCATGCGGCCTGAAGTGCTGCGGTTTTGCCGGTGCCGCTTGCGCCCTCAATGGTTGTGACATCGCCCCAAACATCCTCAATCGCGAGCTGACAGCTGCGCACCGCCTCGCCATCAATCATCACCGTGCAGGCCCCGCAGGCCCCAACCCCGCAACCAAATTTAGTGCCTGTCAGATGCGCCTCATCGCGCAGCGCCCACAAAAGCGGCGTTTCAGGGGCGGCGTTAAAATCGCGCGCGGCTCCGTTGATCTTGAGAGTGATGGGCATGATGGCTCCTCAGCATGGGATCGTATGGGTTGGGTGGATGGATGATGGGTCTTGGTCGGTTGGGCAACGAAAGAGCGGTTTGCTCGGAGGGCAGTGGTTGGCGGCTGTGTTTGGCGGCTCTGGCTTGGATGGGCGGGGTGTGGGTTTGGGCGTGGGGCAGGGCGCTGCGCGGTTTGGTCTGCGGTATTTGGGCTGAGATCGCGTTTGGGTTCGGCGTTATGGCTTTGGATCGCGGATTGGGTTTTGCGCCTTTTTGCTAAGACACGACATTGCTAAACTAAGTAGTTTAGTTTTGTAAAGCTTTCAAGATAAGCGGCGCGCATTGAGCGAGAAATCACTGATGTTCAGCGCAAAGCACTGTTGATTCAATCTGTTAGCTTTGAGCGCTAAATATCAGTAAACATTCGAAAGTTTGTGATCGGTGTGGCGGCGCGTATCACCGATTGGCGTGCCTCAACCTGCCAGCCGTGGCGGGCGAAAAAACTGCGCGCAAGGTGGCTTGCCTCGGTGCTCATCTGCGAAAGCCCAAGGGATTTGGCCTCAAGGCGCGCGCTTTCATAAAGGCGATCCGCAAGGCCGCTGCCCATAAAGGCCGGCGAGATATAGAACAGATCAATAAACCCATCCGGCCCCAAAATCAAAAAGCCGATGGGCGCGCCCTGCGCGGTTGCGATAAAGGCGGTGAGGGCTTCTAGGCGCTCTTCCCAGAGCTCTGGCATTTCGATTTCGGGCGCCCAGGCCGCGCGCTCTTGGGGCGAATAATGCGCCGCTGCGCCCTCATGCACCGCTGCATAAAAGGCAAGGTAGCAGCCCCGTGGATCAGGCGCGGGCGCACCGGGGCCATATCGGGCGATTTGCGGGGCTTGCGGGCGCCGGGCAAGCGCTTGGCGCAGCTTCTTGCCCGCACCGGCGCCAAGGCCCGCCGCCGCTTTTTCCCCACTAAGTGGCGTGCTCTGAGGCGCCTTTATCGGCCCGCGCGCCATCGGATCAAACGTGCCCGCCAGCGATTTCGATGTTCTGACCATTGACGCTTTGCGACCCATCGCCAACCAGCCAAAGCGCCGCTGCGGCAATCTCTTCGGGGGCGATCAGCTTGCCATGGGCGTTTTCCGAAACCATCATCGCAAGCGCCTCTTCGGCGGTGACACCGGCGCGTTTGGTGATGCTTTCGATGTTTTTGTCGATGATCGCTGTGGCAACAAAGCCGGGGCAGATCGAATTGAAGGTGATGCCGCGGCCCATGTAATCCTCGGCCAAAGAGCGGATCAAACCGATCACCGCATGTTTGGACGCAGAATAAGCCGCAGCCCCCTTTAGCCCGCGAATACCCGCAATGGAAGAGATGCCAATCACCCGGCCCCAATCCTCATGGCGCATCGAGCGCAGGCTTTCGCGGATGGTCAAAAACGCGCCGTCCAGATTGGTGCGCATGATCTTGTGCCAATCGTCCATGCTGCTTTTATGGATCGCGCGCCCCTCGGCGATCCCGGCATTGGCGATACAGATCGCAATCGGGCCGCGCGCCGCAACCGCCGCCGCCGTTCCATCAACAACAGAAACCTCATCCGCCACATCCATCACCAAAGGGTGCATGCGGGGATTGCCATCTGCGACCTCCTCAAGAACGCGCGCGCGCCGCCCGGTGATGGTCACCTCTGCGCCCGCCGCGGCGTAGGCCTGCGCAATGGCAAGCCCGATGCCTGTGCCGCCGCCGGTGACGATCGCGTGTTTGCCTGTCAGGTTCTGTGTCATGGTATCCCTCCCAAATTCTTGCGCCTTGGCGCGTTTGGCGCAAAGTGGCGCGGATGGCGCGGGCGTGCAAGGGCTTTGGATGGGGCGCTGGTTTTGGGAAAGGGCGCTGGATTTGGGATGAATGGGCGCGGGCGGCCAGGCTCAAGTCGGGGTCGAATCGCTTGGGCAAATTGGCGCCTCTGGCGGCCTTGTTTGCTGCACGCGCCTGCTTGCCTAGGCGTCAAGCGCGACCTATAAGGCGCTATGAATTCACTTTCCCAAATGTCGCTTACTCAGAAACTCGATATGCCGCCCTTCTGGCTTACGGGATTTGCCGCTCTTGCCTATCTGATCGCGCAGTTCGATCCCTTTGCGACGGGCCTTTTGAGCATGGGATGGAAGCAATGGAGCGGGCTTGTTTTGCTGGGGCTCGGGGCGGTTTTGATGGTCTGGTCGATCCGCCATATGGGCCGCGCCAAGACAACCGTGATCCCGCACCTTAAGCCGCAACACCTTGTAACCGATGGGCCTTTTGGCTTTTCACGCAATCCGATTTATCTGGCCGATGCTTTGATGCTCACCGGATTTATTTTGCTGCTGGGAAGCTTGGTTGCGCTACCAGTGGTTGCAGGTTTCGTTGTCTTGATCGAAATTAGGTTTATTCGCGCAGAAGAGGCGCGGCTTGTTGAAGGGTTCGCGGCGCAATACGCCGATTGGAGCGCCAAAACCCGCCGCTGGCTTTAGGCGAAAGCCGCGCGCGCAAAGACTGGGGCATCACTCTAGATGTGTCAGATAGATTGAATTGGTTGCGCAACATTGTTGCGCAGTGATACGAGGGCCGCGATGTTATATGTCGCTGGCATGAATGAGAGGCGCAAACGCAGGTTTGGGCCGGACATGGGGAAGAGGAAGATCACGTGAAAATCGGGGCACCGAAAGAGACTTTTGAAGGCGAGGCCCGTGTGGCCATGACGCCTGACAGCGCCGCTCAGCTTCAAAAGCTGGGTTTTGACTGTGTAATCGAAACAGGCGCAGGCGCGCTCGCTGGCTTCTCGGATGCCAGCTATAAAGCCGCTGGCGTTGAAGTGGTAAAAACGGCCGCAGCGCTGTTTAAGGCGGCGGATATCGTTGCCAAAGTGCGCGCGCCAAGTGATACGGAAGCCAAACGTTTGACCAAGGGCCAGACGTTGATTTCCTTCTTCAACCCCGCCGCAAACGCGCCCCTGATGGAGCTTTGCTCGTCTAAAGGCGCCAATGTGATCGCGATGGACATGGTGCCGCGCATCAGCCGCGCCCAGAAGATGGATGCGCTTTCCTCGATGGCCAATATCGCGGGCTACCGCGCGGTTATTGAAGCTGGCAACAACTTTGGCCGCTTCTTTACCGGCCAGATCACAGCCGCAGGCAAAGTGCCCCCGGCGAAAGTTCTGGTTGTCGGGGCTGGCGTTGCTGGCCTGGCCGCGATCGGCACCGCGACAAGCCTTGGCGCGATCACTTACGCGTTTGATGTACGCCCCGAAGTGGCGGAACAAGTCGAATCCATGGGCGCCGAATTTGTCTTCCTCGATTTTGAAGAAGAGCAGCAGGATGGCGCTGCAACAGGCGGTTATGCTTCTGTATCCTCCCCTGAGTTCCGCGAGGCCCAATTGGCCAAGTTCCGCGAGCTCGCGCCTGAGGTTGATATCGTGATCACCACAGCGCTGATCCCGAACCGCGAAGCGCCTGAGCTTTGGACCGAAGACATGGTCAAAGCAATGAAGCCCGGCTCTGTGATCGTTGATCTGGCGGCGGAAAAAGGCGGCAACTGTAAGCTGACCGTGATGGACGAGAAGATCGTTACAGACAATGGCGTAACAATCATTGGCTACACCGATTTCCCAAGCCGTATGGCCGCGCAAGCCTCAACCCTTTATGCGACCAACATCCGCCATATGATGGCTGATCTGACCCCCGAAAAAGACGGCCAGATCAATCACAATATGGAAGATGATGTGATCCGCGGCGCGACCGTAACCTATGACAGCGCCATCACATTCCCGCCGCCCCCGCCCAAGGTGGCCGCGATTGCAGCTGCAAAACCCAAAGAAAAAGCGCCAGAGCTGACGGCCGAAGAAAAACGCGCCGCAGAAGACGCCGCTTTCAAGAAAGAAACCAAAACCCAAGTGACCCTCTTGGTTGCCGGGGCGGTTTTGTTGCTTGGTGTGGGGCTTATTGCGCCTGCCAGCTTCATGCAGCACTTCATCGTGTTTGTTCTATCGGTCTTTATCGGTTTTCAGGTCATTTGGAACGTGTCGCATTCGCTGCACACGCCGCTTATGGCCGTGACCAATGCGATTTCTTCGATCATCATTCTTGGTGCTTTGATGCAGATCGGATCGGGCAGCTGGCTCGTTGTTGTTCTGGCGGGGCTCTCCGTCTTTATGGCGGGCATCAATATCTTTGGCGGTTTTCTCGTCACGCGGCGCATGCTCGCCATGTTCCAGAAATCGTAAGGCGGGAGACATAAAATGGACTTTGGTTTCACAACGGCGGCTTATGTGGTCGCAGCAGTTCTCTTTATCCTGTCGCTCGGCGGTCTGTCGGGGCAGGAAAGCGCAAAACGCGCAGTGTGGTACGGAATTGCCGGTATGGCGCTTGCCGTGGTCGCAACGCTGTTTGGCCCCGGTGCCGGGCTTTGGCTTTTGTCGCTGGTGCTGATCGGCGGTGGCGGTCTGATCGGTTGGTATGTGGCAAAGAAGGTCGAGATGACCGAAATGCCGCAACTGGTTGCCGCGATGCACTCGCTTGTTGGTCTTGCGGCGGTTTTTGTTGGCTTTAACGCCCATTTGGTGATGGGGAACGTGGCCGGCCTTGATGCGCATAGCACTAAGGACCTTGGCACTTTTGCGGCTCTGGTGGCTCATAAATCACCGGTCGAGTTGAACATCCTTAAGGTCGAGCTGTTTCTCGGCATCTTTATTGGGGCGATCACCTTTACCGGCTCAGTCGTGGCCTTTGGCAAACTTGCAGGCAAACTGACCTCCAACGCAAAGAAACTTCCCGGCGGGCATATGCTCAATGCATCGGCGGCCGCGATTTCGCTGATCTGTCTGATTTGGTATTTCAACACAGGCGGGATTGCACCGCTTGCTTTGATGACATTGATGGCGCTGTTCATTGGCTATCATTTGATCATGGGCATCGGCGGCGCGGATATGCCTGTTGTTGTGTCGATGCTCAATTCCTATTCGGGTTGGGCAGCGGCGGCGATCGGCTTTTCGCTCTCCAATGATCTGTTGATCGTGGTGGGCGCGCTTGTGGGCTCTTCCGGGGCGATCCTGAGCTACATCATGTGTAAGGCGATGAATCGCTCGTTTGTCTCGGTGATCCTTGGCGGCTTTGGCGGCACATCCGGCCCGCAGATGGAAGTTGAGGGCGAGCAGATCGCGATTGATGCAGATGGTGTGGCCACGGCCTTGAACGAGGCGGATAGTGTTGTGATTGTGCCGGGCTATGGCATGGCTGTGGCACAAGCGCAGCAATCTGTCTCTGAGCTGACCCGCAAATTGCGCACAGCTGGCAAAGAGGTGCGTTTCGCGATCCACCCGGTTGCAGGGCGTTTGCCCGGCCACATGAATGTGCTCTTGGCCGAAGCCAAAGTGCCTTATGATATCGTGTTGGAAATGGATGAAATCAACGATGATTTCCCAGACACAGACGTTGTGATTGTGATCGGTTCAAACGACATCGTGAACCCGGCCGCGCAAGAAGATCCCAACTCGCCCATCGCTGGGATGCCTGTTTTGGAAGTCTGGAAAGCCAAGCAGGTTTTCGTTTCCAAACGTGGCCAAGGCACGGGCTATTCCGGCATCGAGAACCCGCTGTTCTATAAAGAAAACACGCGGATGTTCTATGGCGATGCGAAGGCTTCTGTGGATAGCCTTCTGCCCAAGATCGACTAGGCGCGACGGATATGAAGTGAAAGGCGGCCCTGCGGATTTGCGGGGCCGTTTTTCTTTGAGCGCTGCGTTTTTGGCAGGGCTTGGATTTGAGTATTTTTGCCAAGAAAAAGTTAGCGGTGGGATTGGTTGTTTTGGGGGCTTGTACCTGTGCAAACGGCTTGACCTCTTGGCGTGCGCCCAGCAGGGTGGCGCGAAATTACACCCAATCCGGAGCGCCCCATGGCAGATGTTTTGAGCCCGCGCGAGATCCTATCCAAGCTCGTTTCTTTTCCCACCATCAGCAGTGAGAGCAACCTGCCGCTTCTGGATTGGGTTGAGGGCTATTTGGCGGGTTTTGGGATTTCGGGCGTGCGGATTTATTCCCCCGAGGGCGACAAGGCGAATTTCTATGCCCATATCGGGCCGGATGTTGCAGGGGGTGTTGTGCTCTCTGGGCATACGGATGTTGTGCCGGTTGAGGGGCAGGATTGGCGCAGCGATCCGTTTGAATTGGTAGAGCGGGGTGGGCGGCTTTATGGGCGCGGCACTTGCGATATGAAGGGCTTTGATGCGCTGGCGATTTGGGCCGCTGTTGAGGCGGCGCGGCGCGGGGTTCGCACGCCTTTGCAATTGGCGCTGAGCTATGATGAAGAGGTCGGCTGCACCGGCTGTGTGAGCATGGTTGAAGCGATGGCCCAGAGCTTGCCGCGCGCCTCTGCCGTGATCGTAGGCGAGCCAACGAATATGGCTGTGGTGAGCGGGCATAAGGGCAGCGCGGGCATTGAGATTGCGGTGAAAGGCTATGAGGTGCATTCCTCTTTGATGCACGCCGGCGTTAGTGCGGTGATGGAAGCGGCGAAGATTATCGACTGGGCGAATGGGGAGAACGCGCGGCTTTGGGCGGCCGAGCCAAGCGGGATGGCGGCGATGTTTGAGCCGCCTTTCACCACGATCCATGTGGGCATGATTTCGGGCGGCACGGCGCATAATATCACCGCCGGTGATTGCCAGTTTGAGATCGGGTTTCGTGTTGTTCCGGGCGAGGATCTGGAGGATTGGCGCGCGGCCCTTGAGAGCAAGCTGCGCGCAGTCGAGGCGCAGATGCAGGCGATCCAGCCAAGCTGCACGATCACCATGACGCCTGATTTCTACGTCCCGCCCTTGCTGCCAGAACCCGCCAGCAAGGCCGAGATTTTGGGGCGCGCTTTGACCGGTGATAATGCGTCACGCTTTGTCAGCTATGGCACGGAAGCGGGGCATTTTCAGCGACAGGGTTATTCGGCCATCGTTTGCGGCCCGGGCGACATTGCCCAAGCGCATCAGGCCAACGAATATCTGGAGGTGAGCCAGCTAGAGGCAGGCGCGGCCTTTATGGAGCGTTTGCTGGCGCATCTGGCGTAAGGGGCGGGGCGATAGGCCTTGCACGGATCAAACACGCCCGCTTAACTGCTTTGATTGGGCAAAACGCCCTGCGTTACATGAGGAAACATCATGCTTACCACGCTTCTCGTCCTGCTTGTCGCAGCGCTCCATGCCTATTTCGCTCTGCTTGAAATGGTGCTTTGGGAAAAGCCGCGCACGCTAAAAATCTTTGGAAATACCGCGGAATTTGCTGCCCAAAGCAAGGTACTGGCGGCCAATCAGGGGCTTTATAATGGCTTTCTCTGCGCCGGATTGCTCTGGGGGCTGATCGCAAGCAATCAATCCTTCTTGGTCTTCTTTTTGCTCTTTGTTGTGGTTGCAGGGATTTACGGCGGGCTCACAGCCTCGCGCAAAATCATCTTTTTCCAAGCGGTTCCGGGCGCGGCGGCATTGCTTGCGGTTCTGTTCGCTTAAACGCAAAGAGGCCAGGGCGGGCCGCCATTATTTGCGCGCGGATCAGCCGCCCGTATGGCTCATATGGCGGCTGACCTGGCCATCAACCCTCTGGCGCGAATAATCGAAATCATGGCCCTTGGGCTTGCCATCAATCGCGCTGCGAATGGCGGAAATGAGCGGCGCATCATCCGCCGGGTGATCACGCAACGGCGCGCGCAGATCGGCCTGATCCTCTTGGCCCAAACACATGTAAAGCTCGCCCGTGCAGGTCATCCGAACCCGGTTGCAGGATTCGCAGAAATTATGCGTCAGCGGCGTGATAAAGCCGATCTTCTGGCCCGTTTCTTCAAGCCGAACATAGCGCGCAGGGCCGCCGGAATTCTCATCTAAATCAGTGAGTTGATAGTGTTTGGCATAGTCCTCACGAAGCTCAGAAAGCGCCCAATACTGGCCGATCCGATCCTCATTGCCAAGATCGCCCATCGGCATCACTTCGATCCAGGTCAGATCCATATCGCGCTCAGCGCACCACGCAGTGATGCTCAGCAGCTCAGCCTCGTTAAAGCCGCGCAAGGCCACCGCATTGATCTTTACCCGCAGCCCCGCCTTTTGCGCCGCATCAATCCCGCGCAAGACCTGCGCAAGGCGGCCCCAACGGGTCACGCGGGCAAATTTTTCCGCATCCAACGTATCAAGCGAAACATTAACCCGGCGCACACCTGCCGCATAAAGATCGGCGGCATATTTTTCGAGCTGCGAGCCGTTGGTTGTCAGCGTGAGTTCGCGCAAAGCGCCGCTTTCAAGATGGCGGGTCATACTGTCAAAAAACGTCATGATGCCCTTGCGCACAAGCGGCTCGCCGCCGGTAATGCGCAGCTTTTCAACCCCAAGCCCGATAAAGGCCGAACACATCCGATCCAGCTCTTCCAAGCTAAGCAGCTCTTTTTTCGGCAGAAATGTCATGTTTTCAGACATGCAATAGACGCAACGAAAATCGCAGCGGTCCGTAACCGAGACGCGCAGATAGGTGATCGCGCGGGCAAATGGATCAATGAGGCGAGGTGCATTCATGGGGCGAGCCTAGGCCTTGGGCAAACCCGCCGCAAGGGGCCAGTTGGCATTGCACAGGGCATTCTTTGGTCGTATCTTTGGGGGATGAAAAACCTGTTTGTACCCGTTGTTTTGCCAATTTTTTTGAGCGTCGCTTTAAGCGGCTGCGCCCAGCTTGGGATTGCGCCCAAAGCGGCAGAAATCCCAGCGACGGATCCCGCTTTGGCGGCTGAAATTCCCGCTGTGATCAAGCCCGCACCGCGCCCACCGGCGGCCGCGCGCACGGTTGAACAGTTTGATACCACCAGCGCCGAGGATCGCGCCGCCGCCGTGGCCATCGCCGAAAAGCCAACCCCAAAAGAAGCGCTGCTGGGCAAGACGATCGCCTCGCTTGGCAATCCAGCGGACCCGGGTTTTTGGCTGGAAACTCCGCTGGTTAGCGCAGTTGCACAAGGCCGGGTTGAATATCCCGGATCGGGCAAATCGGTCGCGGTTGAGCTCAAACCAATTGCGGGCGAGGCAGGGGCAGGGAGCCGGCTTTCTTTGCCCGCGATGCGCTTGCTAGAGGCGCCGCTGACAGGGCTGCCGGAAATCCTCGTCTATAAAAACTAAGCCGCTTTAGGCCGCATCCATATGGCGGCGCGCCTCGCGAACGGCCCATGGTTTCATCGCTGCTCCATGCGCCTCTAAAAAGGCTGCAACCCGCGCGCGATCATGTTTGGAAAGATCGCGCAGCCACCATGCGATCGCCTTTTGGATGAACCAATCGTGATCGCTCACCAAAGCCTCAGCCCAGCCCAGAACCCGCGTGCGAACGGCCAGCTCTTGGGGCTTTGGATGGTTCTGTTTGGTCCAGGGCAGGGTGATGACAAAAGCCGCGCGCCTTGTCCACATATGCTCAGATTGATGCCAATCCTCGATCTCGTCTATGCGCGCAGGATCGGCCACAAGCCGCTTCATCCCGGCCATACAGGCATGATCTGCAATCGCCCAAGAATCAAAATCCGCCACCCAGGATTTGATCAATTCCCAAACGCCCTCATCCCCGCGAATGCGCGCTTGGGTCAGTAGCTTGGCCGCCGCCAATCGCGCCTCATAAATATCCGTCTGCCAAAGCGCGCCCGCAAGCGCGACCCGTTCCTCAACGCTCATCTCCTTGCGCCAGGCTTTGGTCAGATCATTGATCACAGGGTTGGGCACGCCAAGATAGGGGCGGTCGATCTTGTGATAGGCGGCCGCTTGAACATCGCGGCCCGGCTCAGCAGCCGCGTGCAAGCCCTCAAGCGCTTGATCCAAATTCATTCGACCGTTACCGATTTGGCCAGATTGCGCGGCTGATCCACATCCGTGCCCTTGGCCACGGCGGTATGATAGGCAAGCAATTGCGCCGGGATCGCATAGAGGATCGGCGCGAAGAGATCAGGAACATCAGGCATGGCGATGCGCTGCCAAAGCCCATCTTCGGCCGCCTTCAGCCCTTTGGCATCGCTCACCAAAAGCACTTTGCCGCCGCGCGCCATGACCTCTTGCATATTGGAAACGGATTTATCAAACAGCCGATCGCGCGGCGCAAAAACGATGATCGGCGTATGTTTATCGACAAGCGCGATGGGGCCGTGCTTCAGCTCGCCGCTGGCATAGCCTTCGGCATGTATATAGCTGATTTCTTTGAGCTTTAACGCGCCCTCCATGGCAATCGGATAAAGCGCGCCGCGCCCCAGGAACAGGATATCGCGCGCCTCGGCCAATTTGCGCGAGACTTTTTCCATCGCCTCGGATTGATCAATCGCTTGCTGCATCAAAGAGGGCAGCCCGCGCAGCGCAGAGAGATGATCCGCAAGCGCATCCGCGCTCAACACGCCGCGATCCTGCGCCGCTTTGAGCGCCAGCAAAGCAAGAACCGTCAACTGGCAGGTAAAAGCCTTGGTCGAAGCAACCCCAACCTCAACCCCGCAATGGATCGGCAGCGCGAGCGCGCTTTCGCGGGCAATCGAGCTTTCGGCGGCATTGACCACCGAGATGATTTTATCGGCCTTTTCATGGGTATAGCGCAGGGCGGCCAATGTATCGGCTGTCTCACCTGATTGGCTGACATAAAGCGCAAGCGTGCGCGGCGGGATCGGCGGCTCGCGATAGCGGAACTCCGAGGCGATATCGACCTCAACAGGCAGGCGCGCGACCTGCTCAAACCAGTATTTCGCGGTGAGACAGGCATAAAACGCCGTGCCACAGGCGACCATGGTGATGCGATCAAACTGGGTGAAATCAATCTCTCCGGGCAGGGTGATCGCGGTGCCATCGGCGGAAATATAATTGGCCAAAACCTCTGAGATAACAGTCGGTTGCTCGTCAATCTCTTTGGCCATGTAATGTTTATGGCCGCCCTTTTCAATCAATGAGGCGCCAATACTGATCTGGCGCATCGCCCGATTGGCGCGATTGCCGGCAGCGTCAAAAATCTCAACACCGGCGCGGGTGACAACGGCGCGGTCGCCCTCTTCGAGATAGGTGATCCGATCGGTCATCGGGGCCAAAGCGATGGCATCCGAGCCAACAAACATCTCGCCGTTCCCATGCCCAATTGCCAGCGGCGAGCCCTTGCGCGCAGCGATCAAAAGATCATCCTCGCCCTTGAACAAAAAGCAAAGCGCAAAGGCCCCCTCAAGGCGCTCAAGCGTTGCCATGGCGGCCTCGCGGGGCGGCAATCCAGCGGCAATATAGCTTTGTGCAAGCAGGGCGATCGTCTCTGTATCTGTTTGCGTTACAAAGGAAATTCCCTTCTCTGCCAGCTCAGCGCGCAGCTCGCGGAAATTCTCAATGATGCCGTTATGAACAACCGAAACAGGCCCGGCTTGATGCGGGTGTGCGTTGGCCTCTGATGGGGCGCCGTGGGTGGCCCAGCGGGTATGGCCGATGCCGGATTTGCCCGCGAGCGGATTGTGCACCAACAGATCCGAGAGGTTCACCAGCTTGCCAACCGCGCGGCGGCGATCCAGCGCGCCTTCGCTATCAATCGTCGCGATCCCGGCGCTGTCATAGCCGCGATACTCGAGCCGTTTGAGCGCCTCGACCAAAATCGGGGCCGCTTCGTGATTGCCCAGAACACCAACAATACCACACATAATTTAGCCTTTTTGCTTGGCCGCTTTGGCCGCCAGAAGTTTATCAAAGAGGCGCAGCGCGAACCCCGGTTTATTAACTTGTTTTGAGCGCCCAATCGCCAGATCACCGGCCGGAATTTCCGATGTGATCACCGAGCCGCTCGCCGTCATTGCCGCCGCACCGACCTTCACCGGAGCCACCAGCATCGTGTTTGAGCCGATAAAGGCATCCGCGCCGATTTCTGTGTGATGTTTGAACACGCCATCATAGTTGCAAGTGATTGTTCCTGCACCGATATTCGTGCGCTCACCGATCCGCGCATCGCCGATATATGACAGATGGTTTACCTTGGCACCTTCGCAAATTTCGGCGTTTTTGATCTCAACGAAATTGCCGATATGGGTGTCATTTCCAAGCTCGGCACCCGGGCGCAGGCGGGCATAGGGGCCAACAGTCGCGCCCGTGCTCACATGGCAGCCCTCAAGATGGCTAAAGGCGCGAATGCGCGCGCCGCTTTCAACGGTTACACCGGGGCCGAAATAGACATTCGGCTCGATCTCGGCATCCCGCCCAACGAAAGTATCAAAGGCGAAAAAGACCGTCTCAGGCGCTTGCATCGTGACGCCGTTTTCAAAGGCCTGCGCCCGGGCGCGCGCTTGAAAAGCCGCCTCCGCCTCGGCCAGTTGCGCGCGCGTGTTGATGCCAAGCGTCTCGGCCTCATCACAGACAACACAGCCCGCCGAAAGCCCGCGCGCCCGGGCCACTTCAACGATATCGGTGAGGTAATATTCGCCCGAAGCATTCTCGTTGCCAATCGCTTCAATCATCGCAAAAAGCTGGGTTGCATCGGCGCAGATCACCCCGGAATTGCACAGATCAATCGCCCGCTCACTCTCATCCGCATCTTTGAATTCAACAATCTTTTCAAGCGTTTCGCCCTGCATCACCAGCCGCCCATAGCGCCCCGGATCCGCCGCCGTAAAGCCAAGCACAATCACATCATGCTGGCCGCGCGCTTGGGCCATTTTCTCAAGCGTTTCAGGGCGCACAAACGGCGTATCGCCATATAAAACGAATGCATCGCCCTCAAAATCCGCAAGCGCTTCGCGGGCCTGAGCAACCGCATGCGCTGTGCCCAATTGCTCTTGCTGAACAACCACGGTGATCTCAGGATCAATCTCAAGCGCCGCCGCCCGAACAGCCTCCGCCCCATGCCCGGCGACCAAAACGATGCGCTCGGGCTCAAGCGCGGCGCCAGATGCCAAAGCATGGGCAAACAGCGGCGCGCCGGCCACTTTATGAAGCACCTTGGGCAGGTCCGATTGCATCCGCGTGCCTTGTCCGGCGGCAAGAATAATGAGGGCTTTGGGCATGGCTGCTCTTTTCAATATGTTTTCGCCGTTTTAACCAAGGAGGGCCGCACCGCAAGGGGCAGCAGCATCAATTTGGTTTACAACACGTTACAGCGCGCCATGACAGCGCAGAAAATGGGGCGATATGCGCACGGCAATCTTTGATCTAGATGGCACTTTGGCCGATACCAGCGGCGATCTCATTGCCTCGGCCAACAGTTGTTTTCGCGGGCTTGGCTACGGGAATGTGCTTGATCCGATCAAAGATGCGCGCACGGCGTTTCAGGGCGGGCGCGCCATGCTGAACCTTGGGTTTGAACGGGTGAAGCCGGGCTTTTCTGCTCAAGATGTGGATGGCCAATATCCGCTATTGCTGGAAGCCTATGCGGGCGAAATTGATGTTTTTACCAAGCTCTACCCCGGCGCGATTGAGGCAATAGAGGGCCTTAAATCAAAGGGTTACGCGCTTGGCATCTGCACCAACAAACCCGCAGGCCTTGCAGAGATTCTGCTAAAGAGGCTTGGTATTCGCGGGCTGTTTGCCTCGATGATCGGGGCCGATACGCTGCCTGTGCGCAAGCCCGATCCCGCGCCGTTTTTTGCCGCAGTCGAGGGCGCAGGCGGCAGTGCGGCGCGCGCCTTTTTGCTTGGCGATACCATCACCGATCGCAAAACCGCCGCCGCCGCGGGCGTCCCTTGCGCGCTTGTGACCTTCGGCCCCGATGGGCGGCAAGTCGCCGATCTCAATCCCGAAGCGCTTTTGGATCACTTTTCTGATCTTGAAGCTCTGGCCGAGCGCCTTACCCAATAGTCCTGTCTCCAAGTGGCCCGCGCGCAGTGATTGACGCCGCCCGCGCAGCGCTGCAAGCATGGGCGCGTAAAAGATTAACGTTGAGGGCCCCATGAGCGAGATTTTCAAAGGCGTATTTACCCAACAAGAGCCGATCTCTGAAGCCGGGATCGAGGCCGCGCTTAAGGTTCTGCGCCATGGGCGGCTGCACCGCTATAACACGCTCGGAGGTGAGATCGCCGAGGCCGCGCTTTTGGAAGAAGAATTCGCGGCATTGACGGGCGCGAAATACTGCCTTGCCGTAACATCGGGCGGCTATGCGATCGCGACGGCCCTGCGCGCAATCGGGGTCAAACCGGGCGATCCTGTGCTCTCAAACGTCTTCACTTTGGCGCCAGTGCCGGGCGCGATTGCAAGCCTTGGGGCGATCCCTGTTTTCGTTGGGGTGACCCAATCTTTGACGCTTGATTTATCCGATCTACAGGCCAAAATCGAAAGCTCCGGGGCGCGGGTCTTGCTGCTGAGCCATATGCGCGGGCATCTGTGCGATATGGAGGCCTTGATGGAGATTTGCGATGGGGCAGGTGTTGCCGTAATCGAGGATTGCGCCCATACGATGGGGGCGGCTTGGCGCGGGGTTCCTTCTGGGCGTCATGGCGTAATTGCTTGTTATTCAACGCAAACTTATAAGCATATGAATTCTGGCGAGGGCGGCTTTCTAATTTCAGACGATGCCCAAGCCATGGCCCGCGCGATCATTCTTTCAGGATCTTATATGATGTATGAGGCCCACCGCGCCGCGCCCGCGCCCGAAGAATTTGCCCAGATCAAATATGAAACGCCCAATATTTCTGGGCGGATGGACAATCTACGCGCGGCCATCCTGCGCCCGCAATTGGCAGGCCTTCCAGAGCGCTGCGCCGCTTGGAATGCACGCTATAAGGTGGTCGAAACGGGCCTGCAAAACACGCCCGGCCTATTGATCATTGAACGGCCAGACGAAGAGGCCTTTGTTGGCTCTTCCATTCAATTCCTGCTGCTCGATTGGCGCGAAGAGGCGATCCGCGCCGTGCTTGCCAGATGTGCTGCGCGCGGGGTCGAGCTCAAGTGGTTTGGCGCACCCGAACCAAGCGCCTTTACCTCCATTTACAGCAGTTGGCGCTATGCCCAAAGCGCGCCCATGCCTGCCACGGATCGCATCCTGCACAGCATCATTGATATGCGCCTGCCGTTAACCTTTAGTCTCGAAGACTGCGCCCAGATTGCGCGGATTATTCGCGCTGAAGTGAGCGCTGTCTTCCAAAACGCCTAAGGCTTCCTGTTGACAGAGGCGCCGTTTGGCAATTAAATGAACGTATGTTCAATTATTGCCCGTTGGGCGCTCTGGGAGGATGGCTATGTTCACGTCAGCGATGCAATTTGATCTGGGCGAGGATGCCAATGCGCTGCGCGATATGGTGCATAATTGGGCGCAGACCCGGATCAAACCGATGGCCGCGCAGATTGATGCAAGCAACGAATTTCCCCCCGAACTTTGGCGCGAAATGGGCGATCTTGGGCTGCTTGGGGTCACTGTAGATGAGGCGTTTGGCGGCGCGGGGATGAGCTATCTCGCCCACACAATCGCCGTTGAAGAAATCGCCCGCGCCTCGGCCTCTGTCTCTCTGTCCTATGGCGCGCATTCCAATCTCTGCGTCAATCAGATCAAGCTCAACGGCACCGATGAACAAAAGCGCAAATATCTCCCCGGTTTGATCTCTGGCGAACATGTGGGTGCGCTTGCCATGTCCGAAGCCGGCGCGGGATCTGATGTGGTTTCGATGAAGCTGCGGGCCGAAAAACGCAACGATCGCTTCATTCTGAACGGCACGAAATACTGGATCACCAACGGCCCGGATGCGGAAACTCTGGTCGTTTATGCCAAGACCGATCCAGAAGCCGGCGCCAAAGGGATCACCGCATTTATTGTTGAAAAACAAATGGTTGGCTTCTCCACAAGCAAGCATTTCGATAAAATGGGCATGCGCGGATCAAACACGGCCGAGCTGGTTTTTGAGAATGTCGAGGTTCCGTTTGAGAACATTTTGGGCGAAGAGGGCAAGGGCGTTCGCGTGCTGATGTCGGGCCTTGATTATGAGCGCGTCGTACTTGCCGGGATCGGCACGGGCATCATGGCCGCCTGTCTGGATGAAATCATGCCCTACCTCGCTGAGCGCAAACAATTTGGCCAGCGGATTGGTGATTTTCAGCTGATGCAGGGCAAAATCGCCGATATGTATACCGCGCTTAATACCGCGCGCGCCTATGTTTATGAGGTGGCCAAGGCCTGCGATGCGGGGCGGGTGACGCGCGCGGATGCGGCGGCTTGCGTGCTCTATTCCTCAGAGCAGGCGATGGTTCAGGCGCATCAAGCGGTGCAGGCCATGGGCGGCGCAGGTTTCATGAATGATAGCGCCGTCTCTCGGCTGTTTCGCGATGCCAAACTGATGGAAATCGGCGCGGGCACCTCCGAAATTCGGCGCATGCTGATTGGCCGTGAAATGATGGGGGCGATGGGGTGAAACTAAGCTCGCAATTTATCGCCGGAACGGATGCCGCCAAGGCCAATCGCGCCGCGCATTTAGAAGCCTTGGCCAAGGCAGAAGCCGCAGCAGAAGCGGCAGCCATGGGCGGCGGCGAGAAATCGCGCGCCCGCCATCTGAGCCGCGGCAAAATGCTGCCCCGAGATCGTGTTGCTGGCCTGCTCGATCCAGGCGCGCCTTTCCTTGAGATCGGCGCCACGGCGGCCTATGACATGTATGAAGGTGCTGCCCCCGGGGCGGGGCTGATCGCAGGCGTTGGTCAGGTAAATGGTCGTGATATCATGGTCTTATGCAATGATGCGACCGTCAAAGGCGGCACCTATTACCCGATGACCGTGAAGAAACACCTGCGCGCCCAAGAGATCGCGCAAGAGTGCAACTTGCCTTGCGTTTACCTCGTGGATTCGGGCGGCGCTAACCTTCCAAACCAAGATGAAGTCTTCCCCGATCGCGATCACTTCGGGCGGATTTTTTACAATCAGGCGCAGATGTCAGCCCGCGGTATTGCGCAGATCGCGGTCGTTATGGGCTCCTGCACCGCAGGCGGCGCCTATGTGCCCGCGATGAGCGATGTGACGATCATCGTGCGCGACCAAGGGACGATCTTTTTGGCCGGCCCGCCGCTGGTCAAAGCCGCCACCGGCGAGGTCGTTTCCGCCGAGGATTTGGGCGGCGGTGATGTGCATACGCGCCTCTCGGGTGTGGCCGATTATCTGGCCGAGGATGATGCCCATGCGCTCGCCCTTGCGCGCCGCGCTATCAGCAATCTCAACGGGCGCGCAGGCGCTGAAATTACGCTGAAATCGCCCGAGCCCCCGGCTTTTGATCCCGAAGAATTGCTCGAGGCCGTGCCCGCCGATCTGCGCACGCCCTATGACATCCGCGAAGTCATTGCCCGCATCACGGATGGCTCGCGTTTTGATGAATTCAAGGCGCGTTTTGGCGAAACTCTGGTCACTGGTTTTGCCCATATCGAGGGCATTCCTGTAGGCATCATCGCCAACAATGGTGTGCTGTTTTCTGAGGCGGCCTCAAAGGGCGCTCATTTTGTTGAGCTCTGCTCACAGCGCAATATCCCCTTGGTTTTCTTGCAAAATATCACCGGCTTCATGGTTGGTCAGAAATATGAAAATGAAGGGATTGCCCGCCACGGGGCCAAGCTTGTCACCGCCGTGGCAACCACAAACGTCCCCAAAATTACCATGGTTGTGGGCGGCTCCTTTGGTGCGGGAAATTACGGCATGGCCGGGCGCGCCTATCAGCCGCGCTTCATGTGGTCTTGGCCCTCAAGCCGCATTTCTGTGATGGGCGGCGAACAGGCCGCAGGCGTTCTCGCGACGGTAAAGCGCGATGCAATTGAGCGGGGCGGTGAGAGCTGGTCAGCCGATGAAGAGGCCGCCTTCAAACGCCCTACAATCGAGATGTTTGAGCGCCAATCGCATCCGCTTTATGCCTCGGCGCGGCTTTGGGATGATGGCATTATTGATCCGCGCAAAAGCCGCGAAGTCCTTGCGCTTTCTTTGCGCGCAGCCCTCAACGCCCCCATTGAAGAGACGCGCTTTGGCGTCTTTCGGATGTAGCTATGATCGCCACGCGCCTCACCGAATTTTTCGGAATTGAACACCCGATCATTTCCGCGCCCATGGCCGGGGCCTCTGGCGGTGCATTGGCCGCGGCGGTGACAGGGGCCGGAGGGCTCGGGCTGATCGGCGGCGGATATGGGGATGCGGATTGGATTGAGGCGCAATTTACCGCCGCAGGCAATGCGCGCGTTGGCTGCGGAATGATCACTTGGCGGCTTGCGCAGAACCCTGAATTGCTTGATCAAATCCTCGATCATGCGCCTGCGAGTGTCTTTCTTTCCTTTGGCGAACTATCTGATTTTGCAGCGAAAATAAGGGCCGCAGACGTTCCTTTGATCGCACAAGTGCAAACGCTTGAAGGCGCGCGCCAAGCTGTTGACGCAGGCGCACAGATCATCGCTGCGCAAGGATCAGAGGCCGGTGGGCACGGCGGCGCGCGCGCGACGTTCACGCTGGTGCCCGAGGTCGCAGATTATCTCGCCAACAATGCGCCCAAAACCTTACTGCTCGCGGCAGGCGGCATTGCAGACGGCCGCGGATTGGCGGCGAGCCTTGCATTGGGGGCGGACGGCGCACTCGTTGGATCGCGCTTTTGGGCGAGCAAAGAGGCGCTCGTTGCGCCCGAATTTCATGCTGCGGCCTTGGCTGCGACGGGGGACCAAACCCGCCGCTCAAACGCGCCAGATATAGCCCGCGGTTTAGATTGGCCCGCGCCCTTTACCATCCGCGTGCTTGGCAATGCCCATACCGAAAGCTGGCATGAGAATCCGGCGCAAATAACGGATCAAGCGGCGCTTGAGTACCGCAAGGCCATCGCGAATGGTGATGCGCGTTTTGCCAATGCCATCGTTGGCGAAGCGGTAGGATTGATCCACGATCTCCCCTCAGCAGGCGAGATTGTGAGCGCAATTGTGCAGGACGCCGCACAGTGCATCCAGCAAAGTGCGAGGTGCGTTAAGTGATTGCTTCTAAACATAAAAACATTGACCCAGCTCAGTGTTTTCGCCCCAAGCCCCCCGTTGGAGAGTTGTGCAATGTTCACTAAAATCTTGATCGCAAACCGGGGCGAAATTGCCTGCCGGATCGCGCGCACGGCGGCAAAAATGGGGGTGCGAACGGTCGCGGTTTATTCCGATGCGGATGCGCATTCGGCCCATGTTGCGGCATGCGATGAAGCTTATCATATCGGCGGCGCGCAGCCCTCAGAGAGCTATCTTTTGGGCGCGCGGATCATCGAGGCGGCGCTTTCTTCCGGCGCACAAGCCATCCATCCCGGCTATGGTTTTTTGTCCGAAAACCCCGAGTTCGTTGAGGCCTGCGAGAAGGCCGGACTGGTCTTTATCGGCCCCTCGGCAAATGCCATTCGCGCGATGGGTCTCAAAGATGCCGCCAAGGCCCTGATGCAAAGCGCCGGCGTTCCGGTTGTACCCGGCTATCACGGGGCGGATCAGGATGCAGAGCTGCTCGCCAAAGAGGCCGCGCGGATCGGTTTTCCTGTGCTGATCAAGGCGGTTGCGGGCGGCGGCGGCAAGGGGATGCGCCGTGTTGATCGGCCCGAGGATTTTGGCGAAGCCTTGAGTGCGGCGGCGCGCGAAGGGCAGGGGGCTTTCGGCAATCCTGCTGTTTTGATTGAGAAATATATCGAACATCCACGCCATATCGAGGTTCAGGTCTTTGGCGATGGGGCAAATGCTGTTCATCTGTTTGAGCGGGATTGCTCGCTTCAGCGCCGGCATCAAAAAGTCATCGAAGAGGCGCCAGCACCGGGCATGACGGAGGACTTTCGCGCCGCGATTTGCGCAGCGGCCGTGCGCGCCGCCAAGGCGATAGGCTATGCCAGCGCCGGCACGATTGAGTTCATTGTTGACGGGGCAAATGGGCTTAAAACGGACGGGTTTTGGTTCATGGAAATGAACACACGTTTGCAGGTTGAGCATCCGATCACAGAGGCGATCACCGGCATTGATTTGGTGGAATGGCAGCTGCGGGTCGCTGCGGGCGAGGGGCTGCCATCCGCGCAAGAGGCGATTACAATGTCGGGCCATGCATTTGAGGCGCGGCTCTATGCCGAAGACGTCCCGAAGGGCTTTCTCCCTGCCACCGGCACGCTCAATGTCTTGGAATTCCCCGATGCGGCGCGGATTGAAAAGGGCGTTCGTCAAGGTGATGAGATTTCCCCCTTCTATGACCCGATGATTGCCAAGATTATCACCCATGGCCCAAGCCGGGAGATAGCACTTTTACAACTTACTCAGGCCTTAGAGGGCCTCAAAATCGGTGGATCTGTCACAAATCGTGCATTTTTGGCAAATCTGGCGCGCAATGCTGATTTTGCGGCGGGGCGTGTGGATACTGGCTTGATCGCGCGCGATTTAGAGACGCTTTGCGCTGAAATCGCACCGGATAACGCGGCGATTGCTGCCGCGATGCTTGTGGCTGCGGATCTGAATTGCGCGCCAACAGCGATGAGCGGCTTTTCCCTTTGGAACCCCCTTGAGCACCCCGTCGAGATCGCTTACGGCGCGGAAATTCTGCGCGGAACCATCGCCTTTATCGCCCCAGACAGGCTGCGCATCACTCAAAGCGGGCAAAGCACCGAGCTATGCTGGAGCAACGGTTGGCGGATCAATGGCGCGCGGCTTCGCGCGGTAAAATCGGGCGCGCATATATATGTGTTTGGTGCGGCGCATTGGTGCTTTGAAGCGATTGATCCATTGGCGCGCGATGCCGCTCAGGGCGCGGCGGGCAATATCATCCAAGCGCCGATGCCGGGGCTGTTGCTGGAAATCTTTGTGCGACGCGGCGATACAGTTGCAAAGGGCGCGCGGTTGGCCATTCTTGAGGCAATGAAAATGGAGCATGTTTTGGTCGCGCCCCGCGATGGGATTGTGGCCGAAGTGCTCGGGGCGCCCAACGATCAAGTCGTTGCCGGGGCGCCGTTGATTGCTTTGGAGGAGGAGGCATCAGATGACCAATGAATTGATAAGATTGCATAATATTTCGGGTTCGCGCTCTTTTCGGGTGCTTTGGCTGCTGAGCGAAATGGGGATGACGCCCGAGCTTGCGCAATATTCGATCACGGATGGCTCGCTGCGCACCCCTGAGTATTTGGGCGCATCGCCTGCGGGGCGCGTGCCTGCGCTCGATATTGATGGGATCACGATCTATGAGAGCGGCGCGATTGTTGAATATCTCTGCGAGACGCGCCCCGAGCATGGTTTTGGGCGCGCAGTTGGAGATGCGGAACGCGTGCCTTACTTGGAGGCGATCCACTATGCCGAAACCATGGGCAATATCATCGCCAATTTGAATTTGCAGTGGCTTTTCCTGCGCGATCCCGCCATGCGCTCGCCGACGGTCTTGAAAATCGAAGCGCGCCGATTGGAGGCAACGATTGCGCCATTGGAGGCGCTTTTGGCCAAGCAGGATTATGTATTGGCCTCGGGTTTTTCGGCAGCGGATATGATGCTTGGCTATAATTTCTTGGCCGCGCCCTATTTTGTCCGGCTTGAGCCATATCCAAATATCCGCGCTTATATTGAACGGGTGCAATCGCGCCCCGCCTATCTGCGCGCCAAAGAGCTGGACGGCCCATCGCAATTCTACAAGCAAGATTTCTATGAAGTGACGGGCTAAGGGCGTGGATAAGGTCGAGATATTTGAGGTTGGCCCGCGCGACGGGTTGCAAAACGAACCTGGGATTATCTCGACCGAGGCCAAGGTCGGGCTGATTGATTGCCTCTCTGGGGCGGGATTTCGGCGCATTGAAGTGGCATCATTTGTGAGCCCCAAATGGGTTCCGCAGATGGGCGATAGTGGGGATGTTTTGGCGCGGATCGGCCGCGCGCCGGGCGTTTCCTATGCCGCGCTTACTCCAAATATGCGCGGGTTTGAGCGCGCAATGGAAGCACGCGCCGATGAGATCGCGATTTTTGGCGCGGCGAGCGAGCGTTTTAGCCAAGCCAATATAAATTGTTCGATTTCTGAAAGTTTGGAGCGGTTTTTACCCGTGATTGAGGCCGCGAATGCAGCAAATGTGAAAGTGCGCGGCTATGTTTCTTGTGTGGTGGAATGCCCCTATGAGGGGGATATCGCGCCTGCGGCGGTTGCTAAGGTCGCCAAAGCGCTGCGGGATATGGGCTGTTATGAGGTCTCGCTCGGGGAAACATTGGGGCGGGCGCGGCCCGAACAGGTTGATGCGATGCTGGGGGCTGTTTTGGATGAAATACCGGCGCATGAATTGGCCGGGCATTTTCATGATACATCTGGGCGGGCCTTGGCCAATATTGATGCGGCTTTGGCGCGCGGCTTGCGGGTGTTTGATGCGGCTGTCGGCGGCTTGGGCGGCTGCCCTTATGCGCCCGGGGCGGCGGGCAATGTCGCAACCGAGCTTGTTGCCGCGCATTTGGCAGCAAGAGGATATGAGACAGGGCTAGATGCCAGCACCCTAATGGAAGCGGCGGATATGGCGCGTGCCATGCGCGATCAGGGCAAGGAAAAAGCGAATGTTTGAGACGATCAAAGTGGCGCTTGATGCGCGCGGTGTTGCAGAGCTGATCCTTGCGCGGCCCGAAAAGCACAATGCGCTGAGCGCGCAGATGATCGGCGAGATCACCCAAGCGGCGGCGCAACTGGGCGATGATCCCGCTGTGCGGGTGGTGATCCTGCGAGCCGAGGGCAAAAGCTTTTGCGCTGGTGGCGATTTGCGCTGGATGCAGGATCAGATGGCCGCAGATCGCGCGACCCGCGCCCGCGAGGCCCGCAGCATCGCCGATATGCTCGGCGCGCTCAACAGCCTGCCCAAACCGCTGATCGGGCGGATACAGGGCAATGCGATTGGCGGCGGTGTTGGCATGGCCTGCGTCTGCGATATTGCGATTGCCGATACGGGGGTAAAATTCGGCCTGACAGAAACCCGGCTTGGCCTGATCCCAGCGACGATTGGCCCCTATGTTTTGGCGCGGATGGGCGAGGCGAATGCGCGCCGGGTATTCATGAATGCGCGGGTGTTTGGGGCGGATGAGGCGGCCGCGCTAGGGATCATCGCGCGCGCGGTCAAATCCGAAGATCTGGACGCCGCCGTTGAGGCCGAAGTGAGCCCCTATCTCAGCTGTGCGCCCGGCGCTGTTGCCGCGGCGAAAGCCTTGGCCCGCAAGCTTGGCGCGGATGTGGGAGAGGCGCAGATCGCGCATTCGGTCGAGGTCTTGATCCAGCAATGGGAAGGCGAAGAAGCCCGCGCCGGGATCGCTGCGTTTTTTGCCAAAGAAACCCCGCCTTGGGCGCAATAAACCGGCGGCATTGGCCCGCGCATCGGCCCCAAACCTGCGCCCAATGTGGCGCTATTCAGCATTTGTCAGAGATTCGGGCAGGAATTGTTAACCAATTTATGCTTGGGCGCGCAATTTAGTTGCGCCACTGCCTCTGAATTCGCCATTTCGCGCGCCCATCTCAAAAAAACCGCTACAGCCCCATTATTGCGCGCATTTTCCGCCCCAGAAAGCGCCTTGCCTTGGTTGACCCCACCATGGCCTAGCGCTAAACCCACAGGAAGCTAAACCATGCGCGAAATGCGCGTGAAAGGAGCCACTCGTGGAAGATATGCTTCGGGAATACCTCCCCATCGTTATTTTTTTGGGCCTCGCCATTGCGCTTGGCATTATTCTAATCCTTGCAGCTGTGATCATCGCTGTGCGCAATCCAGATCCGGAAAAGGTCTCTGCGTATGAATGCGGCTTTAATGCCTTTGATGATGCGCGGATGAAATTCGATGTGAGGTTCTACCTCGTTTCGATCCTCTTCATCATCTTTGATCTCGAAGTGGCGTTTCTGTTTCCTTGGGCGGTCGCCTTTAAGGATGTCGGGCTCGTTGGCTTTTGGTCGATGATGGTCTTCCTTGGCGTGCTGACCATCGGCTTTGCATATGAGTGGAAAAAGGGAGCCTTGGAATGGGCGTGAGCACAGGCGAAAACACCGCAGGCCCAGACCGCGAAGTTGCCACGCAGCAGCTTAATCGCGAACTCCAAGACAAGGGCTTTTTGCTCACCTCCACCGAGGACATTGTTAACTGGGCGCGCACCGGCTCGCTGCACTGGATGACATTCGGCTTGGCCTGCTGCGCGGTTGAGATGATGCACACCTCTATGCCGCGCTATGATCTTGAGCGTTTCGGGACAGCGCCGCGCGCCTCTCCGCGCCAATCGGATCTGATGATCGTGGCCGGAACGCTGACCAATAAAATGGCCCCTGCGCTGCGCAAGGTTTATGATCAAATGCCCGAGCCGCGCTATGTGATCTCCATGGGCTCTTGTGCCAATGGCGGCGGCTATTATCACTATTCCTATTCCGTTGTGCGCGGATGCGATCGGATCGTTCCGGTTGATATCTATGTGCCGGGCTGCCCGCCCACAGCCGAGGCGCTGCTTTACGGCATCCTTCAGCTTCAGCGCAAAATTCGCCGCACCGGCACGATCGCGAGGTAATCCATGTCTGACGCGCTTCAAGAACTTGGCACCCATATCGAGCTGAAACGCCCCGATTGCGTTTTGGGTTGGTCGGTTGCTTTTGGCGAACTCACGGTCGATGTCGCCCCGGCGCAGCTGGTCAATTTCATTGATTTCCTGCGCAGCGATGGGAGCTGCAAATTCTCCTCCCTTGTGGATATTACGGCCGTGGATTACCCGGCGCGCGATGCCCGCTTTGATGTGGTCTATCATTTCCTCTCGATGTACCAAAATCATCGCATCCGCCTGCGCATTGCCGTGCGCGAAGATGAGATGGTCCCTTCAATCACCTCCATTCACCCATCCGCCGATTGGTTTGAGCGCGAAGTGTTTGATATGTTTGGTATCCTGTTTTCCGGCCATCCCGATCTGCGCCGCTTGCTCACCGATTACGGCTTTCGCGGCCACCCGCTGCGCAAGGATTTCCCAACAACGGGCTATACCGAAGTTCGTTATGACGAAGAGCAAAAGCGCGTTGTTTATGAGTCGGTGAGCCTTATCCAAGAATATCGCCAGTTTGATTTCATGAGCCCTTGGGAGGGTGCTGAATACATCCTTCCCGGCGACGAGAAGCAGAAAGAGGGCGCTTAATTGGCCCAAGATCCGACACTTATGTTCTGTGTAGGCGCGACAAAAGCCGGGACCTCCTGGCTTTATCGCTATCTGCACGATCATCCCGAGTGTCACCTGCGCTCGATCAAAGAATTGCACTTCTTTGATACGGTCGATTTTGATGATTATGAGCGCCAGTTTGATGTCTTTGCCCGGCTGCGCGCGGATCTGGTCGAACGGCTGGCATCGGTCGAGGCCAAGGCCGCATCCGAAGACAAGCCCTATACATGGCAGCTCAAAAACCTGCGCCGCCAAATCCGCGATATTGATGAGATGGTGGCGGCGCTTGAAGACCCCCAGCTTGGGGAATTGCTCTATGAAACCTATCTGTTTCGCGGCATTGGCGATAAAAAGCTGATCGGCGATTTGACCCCGGCCTATGCGCTGCTTTCCAAAGAGCGGCTCGCGAAAATGGCAGAGATGGCTGAAAACGTGCGCTTTGTGTTTTTGATGCGCGATCCGATTGATCGCCTCTGGAGCCATGTGCGCATGCAGGCCAATCGCAATTTGCAGCCCGGCGAAGAGGTCACAACCAAATCCAAGAATATCGTTGGCCGCATGGCGACCCATGGCGACGAGCCGCATATTTTGGAGCGCGGCGATTATGCCGGCACGATCCAACGCCTGCGCGCAGCCGTTCCCGAAGATCGGCTTTTGCTGGAATTCACCGAAGAGCTGTTTTCTGAGGCTGGCGTGCGCCGCCTATGCGCATTTCTGGGCATTTCCTATGTGCCCGCCAAGGTTGAAGAGCGCTGGCATGTTGGCCCGCGCCTTGAGATGAACGATAAAATAAGAGGCATGGCCGCTGATATGTTGGCGCCGCAATATGCCTTTGCAGAGCAGAATTTCGGCCAGCTCCCAGAGCGCTGGCAAGAAAATATGGCGAGGGTCTGAGACGATGGATGGCACTTTTGACGATGCCCAAACGGGCGAGCAAAAAATCCGCAATTTCAACATTAACTTCGGCCCGCAACACCCTGCGGCGCACGGGGTTTTGCGTCTTGTGCTTGAGCTCGACGGCGAGATCGTAGAGCGCTGCGATCCCCACGTTGGCCTGCTCCATCGCGGCACCGAAAAGCTGATGGAAAGCCGCACCTATCTGCAAAACCTGCCCTATTTGGATCGCCTCGATTACGTCGCGCCAATGAACCAGGAACATGCTTGGTGCCTCGCGATTGAGCGCCTCACAGGCACCGAAGTGCCGCGCCGCGCCTCGCTGATCCGTGTGCTCTATTCCGAGATCGGCCGCGTGCTCAATCACTTGCTTAACGTCACAACTCAAGCGTTGGATGTGGGCGCGCTGACCCCGCCGGTTTGGGGCTTTGAAGAGCGCGAAAAGCTGATGATTTTCTATGAGCGCGCCTCTGGTTCGCGCCTGCACGCGGCCTATTTCCGCCCCGGTGGCGTTCACCAAGATCTGCCGCCTGCGCTGATCGACGATATCGAGGCCTGGGCAGAGCAATTCACCGGCCGCCTCAATGATATCGATGATCTGCTGACAGATAACCGCATCTTTAAGCAGCGCAATGCCGATATTGGCATCATCACCGAAGAAGACATTCAAAACTGGGGCTTTTCCGGCGTTATGGCGCGCGGCTCTGGCCTTGCTTGGGATTTGCGCCGCGCGCAGCCCTATGAATGCTATGATGAGTTCGATTTCAAAATCCCGGTCGGCAAGAATGGCGATTGTTATGATCGCTACCTGTGCCGCATGGCCGAGATGCATGAGAGCGTGAAGATCATCAAGCAAGCCATTGAAAAGCTTCGCGCGCCTGAAGGGCAGGGCGATGTGATGGCGCGCGGCAAAATGGCCCCGCCAAAACGCGCCGATATGAAGCGCGACATGGAAAGCCTGATCCATCACTTCAAACTTTATACCGAGGGCTTCCATGTGCCTGCGGGCGAAGTCTATGCCGCGGTTGAGGCGCCCAAAGGCGAATTTGGCGTCTATATGGTCTCAGACGGTTCAAACAAACCCTACCGCGCCAAACTGCGCGCGCCGGGCTTCTTGCACCTTCAAGCGATGGATTATGTCGCCTCTGGCCATCAGCTTGCCGATGTGGCCGCGATCATCGGCACAATGGACATCGTGTTTGGCGAGGTGGATCGCTGATGGGCCTGCTTCTTTTTCTCCTTATTCTCATCTCTTCCTTTGCGTTTGCGATTGTCGTGTCGCGCCGCATTGAACGGGCCTCTGTGGCCATTCCGGCGGGGATACTCGCCGGGATCGGGATGCTTGCCCTGCTATATTTCTTTTTGACGGCCGTATTTGCCTTTAGCTTGCTGAACACGGGCCCCGTCATGCCGCTTGGAGTGAACTGATGCTGCGTCGTCTTTATAAAGAACAACCCGAAAGCTTTGCCTTCACCCCGGCCAATCAGGCTTGGGCGCAAGCACAGATCACCAAATATCCCGAAGGCCGCCAAGCCAGCGCGATCATCCCCTTGCTGTGGCGCGCCCAAGAGCAAGAAGGCTGGCTCACCCGCCCGGCGATCGAAAGCATCGCCGATATGCTTGGCATGGCCTATATCCGCGCCCTCGAAGTGGCGACGTTTTACTTTATGTTTCAGCTCCAACCCGTTGGTTCTGTTGCGCATATTCAGATTTGCGGCACCACGTCTTGCATGATTTGCGGCGCCGAAGATCTGATCGGCATTTGCAAAGAAAAGATCGCGCCCAAGCCGCATATGCTCTCTGAGGATGGCAAGTTTAGCTGGGAAGAGGTTGAATGCCTTGGTGCTTGTACCAATGCGCCCATGGCCCAAATCGGCAAAGATTATTACGAAGATCTGACCGGCGCGCGCTTTGCCGAGATGCTGGATGAGATGGCCGCAGGCAAAGTGCCCGTTCCCGGCCCGCAAAATGGCCGCTATGCCGCTGAGCCTCTCTCGGGGCTCACTTCGCTGACAGGCCATGAAAGCGGGCGCACACAGTATAACGCCTCCGTTCAAGCGGCGGTTGATATTGGCGATACGATCAAGCGGATCGATGGCACCGAAGTGCCGCTTCTGGCCCCATGGCAGGGCGGTGGCGCGAACGCTGGCAAAGCTGGCGCCAAGAAAGCGGCGAAACCAGCGGCAAAACCAGCGGCTAAAGCGGCCCCAAAAGCTGCGGCCAAAGCTGCTGTGAAACCGGCCGCGAAACCCGCGGCCAAGCCCGCCACAAAAACCGCGGCCAAATCGGCCCCAAAACCCGCCGCCAAGCCGGCCGCCAAACCCGCCCCAACAGCCGCAAGCGCGCGTGCTCAAAAGAAGCCGCGCACGATGAAAGCCCCGCGCAAATCCGGCGCGGATGATCTCAAGATGATCAAAGGCGTTGGTCCGAAACTCGAGATGTTATTGCATAACCTTGGCTTTTATCACTTTGATCAAGTGGCAAAATGGACGGATCAAGAGGTTGCTTGGGTTGATGAAAACCTTGAAGGGTTCAAAGGCCGGGTCAGCCGCGATGGCTGGGTCGCACAAGCAACGATCCTTGCCGCGGGCGGCGAGACAGAGTTTTCAAAACGCGCTAAATACTAAGACGATATAAAAACAAATCACGACGGGGACTGATATCATGAGTGACGCACCGACGAATACTTGGACGAAAATCATACTATGGTCAGCTGTGGCGGGCGTGGTTGCCTTGCTCGGGCTGCTATACTTGGCCGAATATTCCTTTGGGCCAGCCATTTTGCTTTCAGTGCTTGTTGCCTTTCTTGTTGGCATCTTGCTTTGGATCGGCTGGTATCCCGCCGATAAAGAGCAGGGCGCGGTTGAGACCCAAAGCGCGATCCCAACCACCAGCAGCACAAGCGCTGCGGCAAACACATCCGCTGCGGCCTCCAATAGCGCCGCCGCCAGCACATCAACCGCCGCAGCCAATACGCCTGCCGCAGTTGCCGCCAATCCAACCGGCCTGAAACCTTCCAAAGAGCTGCCCGGCCAAGCCGAATTGGCAGAGCGCAAGGGCGAGTGGAAATATGAGGGCGACGCTGCCAAGCCAGCGGCCAAAGCCACAACAGCCAAAGCCACAACGGCCAAAAAAGCGCCCGCCAAAAAAGCACCTGCCAAGAAAGCAGTGGCGCCAAAAGCAGCGGCCAAAGCGACCAAACCAGCGGCGGCCAAGAAACCTGCGGCCAAAGCGACAGCCAGCAAAACGGCGGCAAAATCGGCCAG
Source organism: Paracoccaceae bacterium (assembly GCA_050633265.1). Lineage (GTDB taxonomy): Bacteria > Pseudomonadota > Alphaproteobacteria > Rhodobacterales > Rhodobacteraceae > JBLHZY01. The sequence continues at coordinate 237,531 of JBOEGE010000002.1, forward strand.
CAAAACCGCAACAACGGCAAAAGCAGCGGCCAAAAAGCCAGCCGCGGCAAAAACCACTGCTGCGAAACCTGCGGCCAAGTCTACAGCGGCCAAGCCTACAGCGGCCAAGAAAACGGCGGCCAAGAAAACGGCGGCGAAACCTGCCAGCAAAACCGCAACAAAAACAACAGCCAAAGCCGCCGCAAAGCCAGCCGCAAAAACGGCCAAACCTGCTGCAAAGGCCGCAAAACCTGCTGCAAAAACGGCCAAACCCGTGGCCAAAGACGGCAAGCCAGAGCTGCTCAAGAAAGCCCGCGCAGGCGGCCCGGACAATCTCAAGCAGATCAAAGGCGTTGGCCCCAAGCTGGAAACCATCCTTCACGGCATGGGCATCTATCACTTCGATCAAATCGCCGCTTGGCGCAAAGCCGAAGTCACCTGGGTTGATGAGGCGCTGACTGGCGTAAACAAAGGCCGCGTGAGCCGCGATGATTGGGTGCCTCAGGCCAAAATCCTCGCCAAAGGCGGCGAAACCGAATTCTCCAAACGTGTCAAAAAAGGCAGCGTTTACTAAGAGCGAGCGACTAAGGACGTAACATGACCCCAAGCGAGAACAGCAAACAAGCACGCAAGGCGCGGATGGTTTCCATCGTGATCGCGGGTGCCATGCTGATCTGGCTCGGGGTGCAATTCGCGGGAAAGCGGATGGGGCTAGACGGATCGTTTGCCCTGCTCGTCGATTTCGCAGCACTGGCGGCCTTCGCTTGGTCGTTTGTGGTGATTTATCAGATCTGGCGCGCGCGCCAGGGCAGCTAAGGAAGCAGATATGCTGAAGGATCAGGACCGGATCTTTACCAACCTTTACGGGATGCACGACCGTAGCCTCAAAGGCGCGCAATCGCGTGGCCATTGGGATGGCACGGCCGGTATCATCAAGAAGGGCCGCGACTGGATCATCGATCAGATGAAAGCCTCCGGTCTGCGCGGTCGTGGCGGCGCGGGCTTCCCGACTGGCCTGAAATGGTCGTTCATGCCCAAGGAAGGCGATGGCCGCCCCAGCTATCTGGTGGTGAATGCCGATGAATCCGAGCCGGGCACATGTAAAGACCGCGAGATCATGCGCCATGATCCGCACACGCTGATCGAGGGCTGCTTGATTGCCAGTTTCGCGATGAATGCAAACGCCTGCTATATCTATATCCGCGGCGAATACATCCGCGAAAAAGAAGCGCTGCAAACGGCGATTGATGAAGCCTATGCCGCGGGCCTCGTGGGCAAAAACGCCTGCAAATCCGGCTGGGATTTCGATATCTACCTGCACCACGGCGCGGGCGCTTATATCTGCGGCGAAGAAACCGCTTTGCTCGAAAGCCTCGAGGGCAAAAAGGGCATGCCGCGCATGAAGCCGCCATTCCCCGCAGGCGCGGGCCTTTATGGCTGCCCAACAACCGTTAACAACGTCGAATCCATCGCCGTTGTGCCAACCATCCTGCGCCGTGGACCGGAATGGTTTTCCGGCTTTGGCCGCCCCAACAATGCGGGCACCAAGCTGTTTGGTATCTCGGGCCATGTGAACAACCCCTGCGTTGTTGAAGAAGAAATGTCGATCCCGTTTCGCGAGCTGATTGATCGCCACTGTGGCGGCATTCGCGGCGGCTGGGACAATCTCAAAGCGATCATTCCGGGCGGCTCTTCGGTTCCGCTTTTGCCCGCCGATATCGCCAAGGATGCGATCATGGATTTCGATTGGCTGCGTGAGCAGCGCTCGGGCCTTGGCACAGCAGCGGTGATCGTGATGGATCAAGACACAGACGTGATCAAAGCGATCTGGCGCCTGTCCAAATTCTACAAACACGAAAGCTGCGGCCAGTGTACGCCTTGCCGCGAAGGCACGGGCTGGATGATGCGCGTGATGGATCGCCTTGTGCACGGGCAAGCGGAAGTCGAAGAAATCGACATGTTGCTCGATGTGACCAAACAGGTCGAGGGCCATACGATCTGCGCGCTTGGCGATGCGGCCGCTTGGCCGATCCAAGGCTTGGTCCGCCACTTCCGCAATGAAATTGAGGATCGCATCAAAGCGCAAAAATCGGGCCGTATGGGCGCGATGGCGGCGGAGTAGGGAGGCTATTCATGTTGAATAACATCGGCCTGCCTGGGATTCTAATGATCCAGATCGTGATCCTGATCGCGGCTGTTTTCCCGGTGATCTGCTTTTGGAAGATCTTCAAAAAGGCGGATTTTTCGGGCTATTGGGGCCTGTTTGCCATGCTGGCGGTCGGGGCGATTGATTTGCGCGCTGTGCTTGCCTTTGCCAAATGGCCCGTCAATCAAGAGGTGTCTGAATAGTGCATCCCGCCGGCCATCATATCGCTGAACTCAACGTTGCGCGCTTGCTCGCGCCAACGGATGATCCGCGCGTGGCCGAATTCATGGGTGCGCTTGATCGGATCAATGGCATGGGCAAACGCATGCCGGGCTTTATCTGGATGATGGAGGGCTCGGGCGAACCGGGCACGGGCAATACCGAAGCCGCGATTGGGGGCGATCCGCAATTCATCCCAAATCTGACCGTTTGGCGCGATGCGCCGAGCCTTGAGACATTTGTTTTCGATACGGTACATGCAAAGTTTTTTGAGCGCCGGGCGGAATGGTTTGAAGTTCTGGGCGATATGCATCTGGTGATGTGGTGGGTGCCCGAGGGCCATCAGCCAACATTGGATGAGGCGCTGAACCGCCTTGAGATGTTGCGCCAAAACGGCCCCTCAGAGGCGGCCTTTGGCTGGGATTATTTACGCGATGCCGGGCTGCTTGGCCTGCGCATGCAGGCTGCGGCGCAGTAGGGGGCTTTGAGGATGGATCACGCTCATACAGCCGCGCCAAAACAGGCATTTGCCGGGGCTTTCATCCCGGCCGCGGGCCATGCTAAGGCCTGCAAGACATTTGGGGACAGCACCAATTCATTGGCGCAGCGCAGCCCTTGCTCAGACACGGAAAACCGTGCGGGCAGAGCTGCAATGCACCAGATCGAAAGGATCGAATGATGTTGTCGAATATCTTCACCAATACCCAGAAGGGTAAAAGCACTATGGCGTTGAAATCTCTTGGCTTTGCATGTGTGTTGGCGCTCGGGGCCACGGGCTCTGCGCTGGCGCTGCCGCCGCTTGGTTCGGATCAACATGTGCATGATCAATTGCTCGCCGGTTTCATCGGGGATGAGATTGATCGCAGCTGTGGCTCGATCACAGCGCGCAAGCTTCTGGCGCTGCGCAAACTTTATGAATTGCGCGATTATGCGCTGGCAAAAGGCTATAGCCGCGCGCAGGTCAAAGCCTTTGTCGAGGATCCGCAGGAAAAGGCCAAAATGAAGGCCGAAGCCTCGCAATATCTGATTGCTGCGGGCGCCACACCGGGCGAGCCAAAAACCTATTGCGCCGTGGGCTATGCTGAGATTTCAGCCAAAAGCCTGACCGGCCAATTGCTGCGCAAGAATTAAGGGGAAACAGATGAGACATCTATCCAGCATCGCGCTTCAAACCCTTGCCATCACAGCATTTCTTGCGGCCCCCTTGGCTGCAAGCGCCGCCTCGATCCGCGAGGATGCCAAGCTTCAGGAAATTCTCGTCAGCACTTTTGTTGTCGAGCAGACGCGCGCCAATTGTTCGGACGTTGATATCCGAATGAATCGCACCCAGAAGAAAATCCTTGAGATGGCCGAACACACGGCTGAAATGGGCTATTCCCAAGCCGAAATTCAGGCCGAAGTTGCCAGCGAAGAGGGCCAAGCGCGCCTTTCCGCCGCGGCCACCGACTATATGACATCGCGCGGTGCAGATATGGCAGACAAAGCCAGCATCTGCGCCTTTGCGCAATCCGAGATCAAAGCCCGCACCGAGGTGGGCAAGCTATTGAAAAGCAGGTGAGCGAATGGCTGAGCTACGCAAAATCATCATTGATAACAAAGAGGTCGAAGTCGACCCGGCAATGACCCTTATCCAGGCTTGCGAGCAGGCTGGTGTTGAGGTTCCGCGTTTTTGTTATCACGAGCGTTTGACCATCGCGGGCAATTGCCGGATGTGTTTGGTTGAGGTCGTTGGCGGCCCGCCCAAGCCAACCGCCTCTTGCGCGATGCAGGTCAAAGATTTGCGCCCCGGCCCCGAAGGCCAGCCCCCCGTTGTGAAGACCAACTCACCCATGGTGAAAAAAGCGCGCGAAGGCGTGATGGAATTCCTGCTGATCAATCACCCGCTTGATTGCCCGATTTGCGACCAAGGCGGCGAATGCGATCTTCAGGATCAGGCCATGGCTTATGGCGTTGATTTCTCCCGCTACCGCGAACCAAAGCGCGCCACGGATGATCTCGATCTCGGCCCATTGGTCGAGACCCATATGACCCGCTGCATTTCCTGCACGCGCTGTGTGCGTTTCACCTCCGAAGTCGCGGGATTGACCCAGATGGGCCAAACTGGCCGCGGCGAAGATGCCGAGATCACCTCTTATTTGGGCGAGACCCTGAATTCCAACATGCAGGGCAATATCATTGATCTTTGCCCCGTTGGTGCTTTGGTTTCAAAGCCTTACGCCTTTACTGCCCGCCCTTGGGAGCTGAGCAAAACCGAAACCATCGATGTGATGGATGCGCTTGGCTCTTCTATTCGGGTTGATACGAAAGGGCGCGAAGTGATGCGCATCCTGCCGCGCAACCATGATGGCGTGAACGAGGAATGGATCTCCGACAAAACCCGTTTCGTCTGGGACGGTTTGCGCCGCCAACGGCTCGACACACCTTATATCCGCGAAAATGGCACGCTGCGCAAAGCCAGCTGGCCCGAAGCGCTTGAAGCCGCCGCCGCCGCGATGAAGGGCAAGAAAGTTGCCGCACTTGTTGGCGATCTGGCCCCAGTTGAAGCCGCATATGCGCTTAAAGGCATCGTTGATGGCCTTGAGGGCAAGATCGAGTGCCGCACAGATGGCGCGAAACTGCCCATCGGCAATCGCTCGGCCTATGTTGGCACCGCCGCCGTTGAGGAAGTGGATAACGCCAAATATCTGATGGTTATCGGCGCCAATCCGCGCGATGAAGCGCCTGTATTCAACGCCCGCCTGCGCAAAGCCTGGACCAAAGGCGCAAATATCGCGCTGATCGGCGAACCCGTTGATTTGAGCTATGAATATGTGAACATGGGCGCAGATCGCGACGCGCTTGTGAGCCTTGCGGATCACGCGTTCACGGATATTCTTGTGCAACCCTCTGTGATGATTATCGGCCAAGGCGCTTTGTCCGAGGCCGATGGCGAGGCCGTTTTGAGCCAAGCGATGAAGGCGGCTGAGCGCTCGAAAAGCAAATTCCTCGTGCTGCACACGGCCGCAAGCCGGGTTGGCGCGATGGATATTGGCGCGGCCACCGAGGGCGGGCTTGAAGCCGCGCTTGAAGGCGCAGAAGTCGTTTATAATCTGGGCGCGGATGAGGTTGAGATCGATGCTGGCGCATTCGTCATCTATCAAGGCAGCCACGGCGATCGCGGCGCACATCGCGCCGATATCATCCTGCCCGGTGCCGCCTACACAGAAGAAAGCGGAATTTTCGTCAATACCGAAGGCCGCCCGCAAATGGCAGAGCGCGCGGGCTTTGCGCCGGGCGAGGCCAAGGAAAACTGGGCCATCCTGCGCGCGCTTTCGGCCGAGCTGGGGGCCACATTACCCTATGACAGTATCACCCAATTGCGCGCCGCTTTGATCGCTGATGTGCCCCATATGGGCGCGATTGATGAGGTGCCGGTGAATGAATGGATGCCGATTAAGCCCAAAAAACCGGGCAAAGCCGATTTCCGCAACGCGATCAAAGATCACTACCTAACCAACCCGATCGCGCGCGCCTCCCAGTTGATGGGCGAATTGGCCGCAAATGCCAAAGCGCGCAGCACCGATAAGATGGCGGCTGAGTAATGATCCGCGCCGCGTCATATCCCGCTTTGATGCTCGCCCTCGGGGCCGGGCTGATGGGCTGTGACACTGCGCAACAAGAGGTGACGCAGGCGGAATTCTCGCCTGTTTACAATGGCATAGAGACCCAACTGCTTGACGGGGATCTTGTTAACTTTCGTGTCGCAATGCGCGGCGCAAGAACCAACGAGGACGTTGCCCGCTATGGGGAATGTGCCGCCGCACAATATGCGCTGATCCGAGGCTATGGATTTGCGCGCCATGTGCGGACAAATGTTGCCCAAAAGGGTGGCGTTTGGCGCGGAGATGCTGTTTACACCATCTCGTCAGCTCTGCCGCGCGGCATTCGCACAATTGACGCTGAAGTCACTGTGCAATCCTGCGTTGCAGACAACATACCGACGGTCTGAGGGCATGAGGCAAAATGGCTGATTTTTTTACGAATACGAACCTAGGCATTCTGCTGCTGATCCTTGGTCAGTGCTTGCTTATCGTGGTCCCGCTTTTGGTGGCACTGGCCTTTCTGCTTTATGCGGATCGCAAGATTTGGGCGGCGGTGCAGATGCGCCGTGGGCCAAACGTTGTGGGCCTGTTTGGCTTGATGCAGAGCTTTGCGGATTTCCTGAAATACATCACAAAAGAAGTGGTGGTGCCTGCGGGCGCGGATAAATTCGTCTTCTTCCTCGCGCCGATGGCAAGCTTCGTTTTGGCCATGCTCGCTTGGGCGGTGATCCCGTTCAACGAGGGCTGGGTTTTGGCCGATATCAATGTCGCGATCCTGTTTGTTTTCGCGGTCTCCTCGCTCGAGGTATACGGCGTGATCATGGGCGGGTGGGCGTCGAACTCCAAATACCCGTTCCTTGGCTCGCTGCGATCCGCCGCGCAGATGATCTCTTATGAGGTCTCGCTCGGCTTGATCATCGTGGGTGTGATCATCACGACCGGCTCGATGAATTTCACCGATATCGTCCATGCTCAGGATGGCAGCTACGGATTGTTCAGCTGGTATTGGCTGCCGCATTTCCCGATGGTTATCCTGTTCTTCATCTCGGCTTTGGCCGAAACCAACCGCCCGCCATTTGACCTTCCCGAAGCGGAAAGCGAGCTGGTTGCCGGCTATCAGGTTGAGTATTCCTCAACGCCGTTCTTGCTCTTTATGATCGGTGAATATGTGGCCATCGTGCTGATGTGTGCGCTGATCACGCTGCTGTTCTTTGGCGGCTGGCTGTCGCCCATTCCGGGCATCTCGGATGGCATTTTGTGGTTTGTTGCCAAGGCTTGTGCGGTGTTCTTTATGTTTGCGATGGTCAAGGCCATCACCCCGCGCTACCGCTACGATCAACTGATGCGGATTGGCTGGAAAGTCTTCCTGCCGCTCTCGCTGCTCTGGGTTGTGATCGTCGCCTTCTTTGCGCAATTCGGCGCCTTTGGCGGGGCTTATGCTCGCTGGGCAATTGGGGGCTGATTGATGGGCCGCACAGATATGATGGCGCCGAGCGCGCAAGTGAAGGGTTAGAGCGATGGCTATGGATTACACGCGCGCTGCGAAATACTTCCTTCTGATGGATTTCATCAAAGGGTTTGGCCTTGGGATGCGCTACTTTTTCGCGCCCAAAGCAACGCTGAATTACCCGCATGAAAAGGGGCCGCTTTCGCCTCGGTTCCGCGGAGAACATGCGCTGCGCCGCTATCCAAATGGCGAAGAACGCTGCATCGCCTGCAAACTTTGCGAAGCGGTCTGCCCCGCCCAAGCGATCACCATTGACGCAGAGCCGCGCGAAGACGGATCGCGCCGCACAACCCGCTATGACATCGACATGACCAAATGCATCTACTGCGGCTTTTGCCAAGAGGCCTGCCCGGTCGACGCGATCGTCGAGGGGCCAAACTTCGAATTCGCCACCGAGACGCGCGAAGAGCTGTTCTATGATAAAGAAAAGCTGCTTGATAACGGCGCCCGCTGGGAAGCCGAGATTGCCCGCAACCTTGAATTGGATGCGCCCTACCGATGAATGATTTCACCAAAATGTTTGAGCAGATGATGGAGCAGGGCCAAAAGATGGTCCGCGAGTTCAACCCTGCGCTTGAGCATTTTAAACCTGCTGGCTTTGAAGCGATGATGCCGACCATGCCCAAAGACATGATGGATATGTTCTTTGGCACGGCCTTCAACAAAGACGGGCTCGATAGCAAAACCCGCATGCTGGTGACGCTCGCCGGGCTCACCGCATTGGGCGCGCAAGTCGAGCCAGTGTTTAAGGCCACAGTGCGCCAGTCGCTTGAAGCCGGCGCGAGCCAAAAAGAGATCGCGGAAGTGATTTATCAAATGTCGATGCTGGGCGGATTGCCCGCGATGAACAAAGCGCTAGAGATGGCGCAGGCGGTATTCGCCGAGACCGAGGAGACCTCAAAATGAGCGTTGTGGCTTTCGCATTCTATACCTTCGCCGTCATCCTGATTGGCGCTGGCCTGATGACCGTTATCGCGCGCAACCCGGTGCATTCGGTGCTCTGGTTGATCCTCAGCTTCCTTTCGGCGGCGGGGCTTTTTGTGATGCTTGGGGCGGAATTCGTCGCGATGCTTCTTATCATCGTCTATGTGGGCGCGGTCGCGGTTTTGTTCCTCTTTGTGGTGATGATGCTTGATGTGGATTTCGCCGAGCTTAAGGCGGAAATGTCCAAATATATGCCGATTGCTTTGCTGATTGGGGTTGTGATCCTGATGCAGTTTGGCATGGCTTTTGGTGTTTGGCAGGTCTCGGATCAAGCCCAGGGCATGCGCGCCGCCGTTACCCCGAATGTATCTGAGGTCAGCAATACAGCCGCGCTCGGCCAGCTCATCTATGACGATTATATCCTTTTGTTCCAACTGGCTGGCCTGATCCTGCTGGTGGCGATGATCGGCGCGATTGTTCTAACTCTGCGCCACCGCCCGAATATCAAACGCCAAGATGTGCTCGCGCAAATGTACCGCGATCCCGCCAAGGCGATGGAGCTTAAAGACGTCAAACCGGGGCAGGGGCTGTAATGCGCATCGCTCTAAATTCCGCTCTCTTTCCCGGCCAAAATCCGACCCGCGAGGTGACCAAATGATTGGACTAGAACATTACCTAACAGTGTCAGGCGCGCTGTTTGTCATTGGCATTTTCGGGCTCTTCCTGAACCGCAAAAACGTGATCATCATCCTGATGTCGATCGAGCTGATGCTGCTCTCGGTGAATATCAATTTTGTTGCGTTCTCTTCTTATCTTGGTGATCTGGTCGGGCAAATCTTTACGATGTTCGTGCTCACCGTCGCCGCCGCAGAGGCCGCGATTGGCCTTGCGATCCTCGTATGTTTCTTCCGCAACCGCGGCACGATCGACGTCGAAGACGTCAATGTGATGAAAGGCTAAGGGCACATGGCAACGATCATTCTTTTTGCCCCGCTCGTGGGCGCGCTTCTGGCTGGTTTTGGCTGGAAGATCATCGGCGAAAAACCCGCCCAAGTGATTGCCACGGCATTGCTTTTCCTCTCGGCGATCCTTTCTTGGATTGTCTTCCTTAGCTTTGATGGCGAAACACAAATCATCTCGCTGATGACATGGATCCAAAGCGGCTCGCTAAGCACAGATTGGGCCATCCGCCTTGATCGCCTCACCGCGACAATGCTGATCGTGGTCACAACGGTTTCAAGCCTCGTGCACCTCTATTCCTTCGGCTATATGGCCCATGACGAGAACTTCTCGGATGAAGAGCCTTACCGCGCGCGTTTCTTTGCCTATCTAAGCTTCTTTACCTTCACCATGCTCATGCTGGTGACCTCTGACAATCTCGTGCAGATGTTCTTCGGCTGGGAAGGGGTGGGCGTTGCCTCCTATCTCTTGATCGGTTTCTATTACAAAAAACCCTCCGCCAATGCCGCCGCGATGAAGGCCTTTGTGGTCAACCGTGTTGGGGATTTCGGCTTTGCGCTTGGGATTTTGGGGCTGTTCTTCTTGGTCGACAGCATCAGTTTTACCGATGTTTTCGCCGCCGCTCCCGCGCTGGCTGAAACCGATCTGCATTTCCTTTGGCGCGATTGGAACGCCGCCAACCTTCTGGCGCTCTTGCTCTTTATCGGCGCGATGGGGAAATCGGCGCAGCTCTTCTTGCACACATGGCTGCCCGACGCGATGGAAGGTCCAACGCCCGTATCCGCGCTGATCCACGCCGCAACGATGGTAACGGCGGGTGTTTTCCTCGTGTGCCGCATGTCGCCGCTGATGGAATTCGCGCCACAAACCAAGAACTTCATCATCTATATCGGCGCCTCAACGGCCTTTTTCGCCGCCACTGTTGGCCTTGTGCAGAACGATATCAAACGCGTCATTGCTTACTCAACCTGTTCCCAGCTTGGCTATATGTTTGTGGCCGCAGGCGCGGGCGTTTATGGCGCGGCGATGTTCCACCTGCTGACCCACGCCTTCTTTAAAGCGATGCTCTTCCTTGGTGCAGGCTCGGTGATCCACGCGATGCACCACGAACAAGATATGCGCAATTACGGCGGCTTGCGGAAGAAAATCCCGCTGACCTTCTGGGCCATGATGATCGGCACGCTCGCCATCACCGGCGTCGGCATTCCGCTCACCCATATCGGCTTTGCGGGCTTTCTTTCGAAGGACGCAATCATCGAGAGCGCCTTTGCAAGCGGGGTTGGCTTTGCCTTCTGGTCGCTCGTTATCGCGGCGATGTTCACCAGCTTTTACAGCTGGCGCTTGATGTTCCTCACCTTCTACGGCGAGGCGCGCGGCGACAAACATACCCATGATCACGCCCATGAAAGCCCCTCCGTGATGACCATCCCGCTTGGCGTTTTGGCCATTGGCGCGATCCTTTCAGGGATGGTTTTCTATGGCTCGTTCTTTGGCGAACATAACCAAGTGAACCGCTTCTTTGGCATTCCTGTTCACGCCGAAGCCAGCGAACATGGCGATGAGGAAACCCATGCCGAAGCCGCCAAGGATCATGGCGAAACGCCAGCCACGGACGCGCATGCTTCTGAGGCGCAGGCGGACGAAAGCCATGATGCAGATCACGCGGACGATAGCCGCGATGCAGATCACGCAACAGCCATGGCCGATCCCGATCATGCGCCCAAAGTGGCCGCTCATCACGGCGCCGCCCCTCAAGGCGCGATTTTCATGGCGCCAGACAATCACGTGATGGACGATGCGCATCACGCGCCAAAATGGGTCAAAGTCTCGCCCTTTATCGCGATGCTGATTGGCTTCTCTATGGCCTATATGATGTATATCCGCCGCCCCGAGTGGCCCGCAAAACTGGCCGAAAACCAGCGCCCGCTCTACAACTTTCTGCTCAACAAATGGTACTTCGATGAGGCCTATGATTTCCTCTTCATTCGCCCCGCACAGGCCCTTGGCCGTTTCCTCTGGAAGCGCGGCGATGGCAATGTGATCGACGGAACCCTGAACGGGATCGCCATGGGCGCCATCCCCTTCCTCACCCGTCTGGCTGGGCGCGCCCAGTCCGGATATCTTTTCCACTACGCGTTTGCGATGGTCCTTGGGATTGCGATTTTGATTACCTGGATGACGATCGGCGGGGGGGCTAAATAATGACAAACCTCCTCTCCCTCATTACCTTTCTCCCCCTCGTGGCGGCGCTTATCATGGCCGTTCTTCTGCGCGGCGATGATGCAGCGGCGCAAAAGAATGCCAAATGGCTCGCACTTTTTGCGACCATAGCAACCTTCCTGATCTCGCTTTTCGTGATCACCCAGTTCAATCCCGACGACACGGGTTTCCAATTCGTGGAAGAGCGCGAATGGATCATGGGCTTTAAATACAAAATGGGCGTCGATGGGATTTCGGTTCTGTTTGTGATGCTCACCACCTTCCTGATGCCGCTGGTGATCTGGTCCTGCTGGGATGTGGATAAGCGCGTCAAAGAATATATGATCGCGTTTTTGCTGCTTGAGAGCCTGATGCTTGGCGTGTTTATGGCGCTTGATCTGGTGCTCTTTTATCTGTTCTTTGAAGCAGGCCTGATCCCGATGTTCCTCATCATCGGCATCTGGGGCGGGGCGAACCGCATCTATGCAGCGTTCAAATTCTTCCTCTATACCTTCCTCGGCTCGATCCTCATGCTGGTGGCGATGATCGCGATGTATGTGGATGCAGGGACGACCGATATCGTCAAACTGCTCGCCCATGATTTCTCTTCCTCGCCCTTTACCGTGCTTGGGATGAATGTGGTTGGTGGGATGCAAACCCTTTGTTTCCTTGCGTTTTTCGCCAGCTTTGCCGTCAAAATGCCGATGTGGCCGGTGCATACATGGCTGCCGGATGCGCATGTTCAGGCGCCAACGGCCGGCTCGGTTGTTCTGGCGGCGATCTTGCTGAAAATGGGCGGCTATGGCTTCCTGCGGTTTAGCTTGCCGATGTTCCCGATTGCTTCGGATCTCTTTACGCCGATGGTGCTTTGGCTCAGCGTGATCGCGATTGTTTATACATCGCTCGTGGCGCTGGTTCAGACCGATATGAAAAAGCTGATCGCCTATTCCTCGGTGGCCCATATGGGCTATGTGACAGCGGGGATTTTCGCGGCCAACCAACAAGGCATTGATGGCGCGATTTTCCAGATGATTAGCCACGGCTTTATCTCCGGCGCGCTCTTTTTATGCGTTGGGGTGATCTATGATCGCATGCACACCCGCGAGATTGATGCCTACGGCGGCCTTGTTAATCGGATGCCCGCTTATGCGATGATCTTTATGCTCTTCACCATGGCCAATGTCGGCCTGCCGGGAACCTCTGGCTTTGTTGGCGAATTCTTGATCCTGCTCGGCCTGTTCCAAGCCAATACATGGATCGCGATGATTGCAACAACCGGCGTGATCCTTTCGGCGGCCTATGCTTTGTTCCTCTATCGCCGCGTGGTGATGGGCGATCTGATCAAAGAGAGCCTCAAAAGCATCACCGATATGACTGCGCGCGAGAAATGGATCTTTGCGCCACTCATCGCGATGACACTGCTTTTGGGGGTCTACCCAAGCCTTGTGACAGATATCATTGGCCCCTCCGTTAAGGCGCTGGTCGAAACTTACCAAGCTGCTCTGCCCGCCGATATGGCGATGGTAGACGCGGCCAACCATTGAGGGGCTAACGCATGAGCTCTGCTGATTTCTCCATCCTGATGCCCGAAGTTCTGCTGGCAGCGTTTGCCATGCTGGCGCTCTTGTTTGGCGCATATGGGGGCAAGGATAAGACGGCCTCGCTGATGGTTTGGGCCACTTCGGCCGTGCTTGCGGGCATCGCGGCTTGGATCGCGTTATCTGGCGGCGCGGCGCAGATGGCCTTTGGCGGGATGTTTGTCGACGATGCTTTTGCGCGTTTTGCCAAAGTCACGATCCTGCTTTGTGCGGCGGCCGTTCTGCTGATGGGCGAGGGCTATATGGCCAAGCGCGATCTGCTGCGTTTTGAATATCCGCTGCTCGTCGCGCTCAGCGTTGTGGGCATGATGGTGATGGTCTCTGCGGGCGATCTGATGGTGCTTTATATGGGGCTTGAGCTGCAATCGCTGGCGCTTTATGTCGTGGCGTCCCTGCGCCGCGATAGCCTGCGCTCAACAGAAGCGGGCCTGAAATATTTCGTGCTCGGCGCGCTCAGCTCGGGCGTTTTGCTCTATGGCGCCTCGCTGGTCTACGGCTTTGCGGGCACAACCAATTTTGCAGGCATCATGGCCAGCGCAAGCGAAGGGCATCTCTCGCTCGGCCTGCTCTTCGGCCTTGTGCTGTTGATCACAGGCCTTGCGTTCAAAGTCTCTGCTGTGCCCTTCCATATGTGGACACCGGATGTTTATGAAGGCTCGCCAACGCCGGTGACCGCCTTCTTTGCCACCGCGCCCAAAGTCGCGGCGATGGGGCTGTTTGCCCGCGTGATGCATGATGCTTTTGGCGCCGTGCCCGGCGAATGGGGGCAGGTGATTGCGCTTTTGGCGGTGGCCTCGATGTTCCTTGGCTCGATCGCGGCGATCGGCCAGACCAATATCAAACGCCTGATGGCCTATTCCTCGATCGCGCATATGGGCTTTGCGCTGATGGGCCTGGCCGCAGGCACCGCAGGCGGCGTATCCGCAATGCTGGTCTATATGGTCGTCTATGTAACGATGAATATCGGGACTTTTGCCTTCATTCTGTCGATGGAGCGCGATGGCCAACCCGTCACAGATATCAAAGCGCTGAACCAATATTCCAAAACCGATCCGCTCAAAACCATCGCCATTACGGCGCTGATGTTCTCGCTTGCGGGCGTGCCGCCGATGCTTGGCTTCTTTGCCAAATTCGCAGTGTTTCGCGCCGCTTGGACGGCCGATTTGACCCTGCTTGTCGTCGCGGCGGGGATCGCCTCGGTGATCGGGCTCTTTTACTATCTGCGCATCGTTTACTACATGTATTTCGGCGAAGAAGGCGAAGCGCTGGATCGCGGCACAGCGCCGATCACTTGGATCTTTTTGATGGGCTCTGCGGCATTGATGCTGCTGGGGCTGGTCAACCTGTTTGGCATTGATAGCTTGGCGGCCGTGGCGGCCGAAGCTCTTGTCAAATAGCAGCGCTCAAAGCGCGGACTGGCCTGCCAATGTAGGCCGCCGCATCTTCGCTGAGATCGACAGCACCAGCGCCGAAGCGGCCCGAATTGCGCCCCAGCTTGCCGGGCCAGAATGGATCCTTGCTCTCAACCAAACCGCGGGAAGGGGGCGGCGCGGCCGCGCTTGGCAAATGCCCAAGGGCAACTTCGCCGCAACCCTCGCCATGCGCCCAGCCGAGCCGCCCGAGCGGGTCGCGCTGCGCAGCTTTGTTGCCGCGCTCGCCCTTTATGATGCCTTTGTCGCCGCTACGGGCCGCGCCGAACCCTTCGCGCTGAAATGGCCCAATGATGTGCTGCTCAATGGCGGCAAAGTCGCGGGCATCCTGCTTGAAAGCGCCGGGATGGGCGGCACGGTCAGCCATATTGCCATTGGCATCGGGATCAATCTGGCCGCCGCTCCAAAAGCCGCGCAGATCGAGCCGGGCGCGCTGCGGGCCGTTTCTCTGCGCGAAGAGACCGGAACCGTGATCAGCCCCGAGGATTTCCTCGACCTGCTCGCGCCCGCCTATGCCCGCCTGGAGGCACAATTCGCCACCTATGGCTTTGCCCCGATCCGCGAAGCCTGGCTTGCCCGGGCTGCGCGCATTGGCGAGGTGATCACCGCACGCACCATGCGCAACGAGACCACGGGCACCTTTGAAACCATTGATGAAAACGGCAACCTGATCCTCAACACAGGGCAATCTCGCCAAGTGATCGCCGCCGCCGACATCTTCTTTTAACGCGCGCACCCCGCGCCTGAAACGCACCAAACACGAGGCCCGCCTATGCTGCTTTGCATCGATACCGGCAATACAAATACCGTCTTTTCCATCTGGGACGGCACCGATTTCATCGCCACTTGGCGCGCCTCAACCGAGCATCAGCGCACAGCGGATCAATATTATGTCTGGCTCTCGACCCTGATGAAATTCCAAAAGATCGAGGCCGATATCACCGAGGTGATCATCTCTTCGACCGTGCCGCGCGTTGTGTTCAATCTGCGCGTCCTCTCGGATCGCTATTTCAATTGCCGCCCTTTGGTTGTTGGCCGCCCCGATTGCGCGCTGCCTTGCGAGCCGCGCGTTGACGCTGGCACCAGGGTTGGCCCGGATCGGCTGGTCAATACGGCGGGGGCCTATGATCGCTTTGGGGGCGATCTGATCGTTGTTGATTTTGGCACAGCAACAACCTTTGATGTGGTGGCTGAGGATGGCGCCTATGTGGGCGGCGTGATTGCGCCCGGGGTGAACCTCTCGCTGCAAGCGCTGCACGAAGCGGCGGCAGCCCTTCCCCATGTGGATGTGACCAAACCGACCAAAGTTATCGGGACCAATACCGTTGAATGCATGCAATCGGGTGTGTTTTGGGGCTATGTCGGGCTGGTGCGGGGCATTTGCGAGCAAATCAAAGCGGAATACGGCCGCCCAATGCAGGTTATCTCGACCGGTGGCCTTGCGCCGCTGTTTGAACAGGGCGATACCCTCTTCGACGCATTTGATGAATTTCTAACCATTCATGGCCTCACGGTCATCCATAAATACAACAAGGACCGAAGCACCTTATGAGCAGCCAAAATCGTTTGATCTACCTTCCTCTCGGCGGCGCCGGGGAAATTGGCATGAATTGCTACGTCTACGGCTACGGCCCCGCCGGCAAAGAGCGTTATATCCTCGTGGATCTGGGCGTTACTTTTCCCGATATGGATGGCACGCCGGGCGTGGATCTGATCTTTGCCGATGTGGAATGGCTCGCAGAGCGCGCTGATCGGCTGGATGCGATCTTTATCACCCATGCGCATGAGGATCACGTCGGCGCCGTTGGCCATCTTTGGCCCCGCCTCAAAGCGCCGATCTATGCGCGCAAATTTACCGCCCATCTCGCCCGCCTCAAGTTCGAAGAACACGGCCATGATGAGATGATGATCAAAACGGTGGCCCCATATCCGACCATGGTTGAGGCAGGCCCGTTCAAGGTTGGCTTCATGCCGATTTCGCACTCGATCCCCGAAAGCTCGGCGCTGATCATTGATAGCCCGGCGGGCCGGATCGTTCACTCAGGCGATTTCAAAACCGATAAAAACCCCGGTGTTGGCGAGCCATGGGATCCGATTGCCTTTGCCGAAATGGCCAAAGGCGGCGTGCGCGCGCTTGTTTGCGATTCCACCAATGTCTTCACCCCAACTGCCGGGCGCTCAGAGGCCGATATCATCGACAATATCGATGAATTGGTGGCCAATGCTTCCGGCCTTATCGCCGCAACGACATTTGCTTCCAATATCTCGCGCGTGCAAACCCTTGCAAAGGCTGGCGAAAAAGCAGGCCGCTCGGTTGTTTTGATGGGCCGCGCGATGCGCCGCATGGTCACGGCCGGGCTTGAAACCGGCATCCTCAAAGACTTCCCAAAAACCGTGAGCCCCGATGATGCGGCCGCCATGCCGCGCGAAAACCTGATGCTGCTGACAACCGGCAGCCAGGGCGAGCGCCGCGCCGCAACCGCCCAGCTCAGCCGCGGGAAATACCTCGGATTTGTGCTCAAAGAGGGCGATACATTCCTCTTTTCCTCCAAAACCATCCCGGGCAATGAAAATTCCGTTAGCCGTGTCGTCAATGCGCTCTCAGAAAAGGGCGTCAACGTGATTGATGATTACGCCGGGCGCTATCATGTTTCGGGCCATGCAAACGGGCCGGATCTTGAAGAGATGCACAAAGTCGTCAATCCGCAAATCCTGATCCCGATGCACGGCGAACATCGCCACCTGCGCCGCCACAGCGAGCTTGGCGAAATGAACGGGATTAAATCGGTGATCGCCCCCAATGGCACCATGGTTGATCTTGCTGGAAACGAGCCAAAGATCGTTGAGTTCGTTGAAACGGGGCGCACCTATCTTGATGGGCGCGTGCAGATCGGCGCGATGGACGGGGTTGTGCGCGATCGGATCCGTATGGCGCTGAACGGGCATGTGATCTGCACGGCCATCATCGAAGACAATGCGCCGCTTGGCGATGCATGGGTTGAGGTCATGGGCCTGCCGGAAAAAGGCGTGAGCCGCGCGCCATTGGTGGATGTGCTTGAAGAAGACGTGAACCAATTTCTGATGCGGGCCGGGCGCAAAACCTTGGCCGATGATGAGCGGCTCGAAAAAGAGCTGGTGCGGATCCTGCGCAAAAGCGGCAATGATGAACTGGGCAAAAAGCCCGAAGTCACGGTGATTATCTCTCGCCTGTCGTCCTGATCGGGGCAGGGGCCGCGCGCCCCGCTCCATATCTGCAAAGTGAGATCGAAAAACAATGGCCGCGCAAATCCTGCGCGGCCATTGGCATTTCTAGAGAGCTTAAGAGCGCTTACTTTTCGCGCCGCTCTTCAAAGCTCAGCGCAATAAACTCAGGCATGTGATCGCCAAGACCTTCGACCTTGTTGCGATCATCGCGCCCGCGCCCCCCACGGCCACGGCTTTCCGCCTTCTCGCCGCGCGGCTTTGCTTTATTGCCTGCGCGAGGCTTGGGCGCGGCTTCTTCAGGCGTGGCCATCTCAGCAGGCGCAGCGGCGGGGGCGGCCTGAGCGGGCGCATCCGTGGTTGCTTGTGCTGTCGGGGTGGCCTCTTGGGCGGGCGGCGCATCCGCTGCTGTCGATTTGTTGCGCCCGCGGCCGCCGCGTGTCCGGCTGCGCTTGGGTTTATCGCTAGTCTCGGTCGGGGTTTCGTTTGCTGGCGCAGAGCTTGTTTCTGCGGTTGGCGCTTCGGCCACTGGGCTATCTTTTGCTGCGGGCTTGGTGTTGGCAGCGGGGCCTGCAAGCGGATTATCAATGCGAGGAATTTCGCGCGCAATCAGTTTCTCAATCGCATCGAAATTCTTCTCGTCGCGCGGCTCGCAAATCATGATCGCCTTGCCATCGCGCCCGGCGCGGCCCGTGCGGCCAATCCGGTGAACATAATCCTCCGCATGGCTCGGCACATCAAAGTTGAACACATGGCTTACGCTCGGAACATCAAGCCCGCGCGCGGCCACATCAGAGGCCACAAGAATGCGCAACTTGCCTTCGCGAAAACCGTCCAGAGTTGCTGTGCGCTGTGATTGTTCAAGATCGCCGTGAATGGGTGCTGCATCAAAGCCGTGCTTTTTCAGGCTCTTAGCAACTGTATCAACATCAACCTTGCGATTGCAGAAGATGATCCCGTTGGTCATCTTGTCGCCCTCAGCCTCGATCAAGGCGCGCAGAACATCGCGCTTGCCGGTGGCCGCTTTGGCGCGGTTCTCGGCCTTAAACATCACCACACCCTGCTCGATATTCTCCGAAGCAGTTGCTTGGCGCGCAACCTCGACTTTGGCCGGGTTGGACAGGAATGTATTGGTGATCCGCTCGATTTCCGGCGCCATCGTGGCCGAGAAAAACAGCGTCTGACGGGTGAAAGGCGTGAGCGAAAAGATGCGCTCAATATCGGGGATGAACCCCATATCAAGCATCCGGTCCGCCTCGTCCACAACCATGATCTGCACGCCGGTCAGCAGCAGCTTGCCGCGCTCGAAATGGTCCAAAAGGCGGCCAGGGGTTGCGATCAAAACATCAACGCCGCGATCAATCAGCATGTCTTGCTCTTTGAACGAAACGCCGCCAATCAGCAGCGCTTTGGTGAGCTTAAGATGCTTGGTATAAGTATCGAAGTTTTCGGCAACCTGGGCCGCCAGCTCGCGCGTTGGCGCAAGAACAAGGCTGCGTGGCATCCGCGCCCGCGCGCGCCCTTTGGCGAGCATGGTGATCATCGGCAGCACGAAAGAGGCGGTTTTGCCTGTGCCGGTTTGGGCGATCCCAAGAACATCGCGCCCTTCAAGAGCAGGGGGGATGGCGCCAGCTTGGATGGGCGTTGGGCTTTCATACCCAGCGGCATCAATGGCTTTCAGGACTTTTGGGTCCAGCTTTAGGTCAGAGAATTTTATCATTCGGATCCGTTAGCTTACGGACATGTCTGGCCCGTATCGACTGAAGAAGGCATGGCCCGGATGGCCGCACAAACATGCTTGCGCCTTCGAATGCTGCGTGGCTAGCCTATTCCGCGCGAAGGGTCAACGAGCCTTGATGCTTTGGGCGGCTGTAGCGCGTAAAACGCATTATTGTTTCCAAAAGCGAGACGATTTGCGCCCATTTTGGCGCCGATCCGTTGCAATTGAAGCGCGCCCCTAGGCGGCCGAAACCCGCGCAGAGGATTTAGCGCCTGTCTTGGCCTTGGTTTTTGCCGTGGCCTTTGGCTTTGCTTTGGCTTTTGTTGGGGCTTTGGCTTTTGTCGCGGCTTTGGCGGATGGCTTTGCGGATGTTTTTGATGGCTTGCTGGCCGCCTGTGATTTCGCGCGGGCAGGGCGCTTTGCTGGGGGGAAATCTGCCGCCCGCGCAACCGTTCCCTCGACTCGGGCCTGCGCCGCTTTTTCGCGCATTTCGGGATCCAGAAGCTCGGCCAGATCCGCGCCAAAATCATCATCATAAGGGATCGCATTCACCGCCGGATTGATCCGATGCACGATGTCATCCACCGGCTTTGCCTCAATGCGATATTGATCGTCAAAGCTCAACGAAAGGGCAATCAAGCGGCGGCTGTTATAAGGCGAGAGATAGAAGTTGCGGTTCAGTGCGGGGAAAACACTGCCAAGCCCGCAGGTATAGTAGATTTCTAAGAACATGAAATCTATGGATTTATTAAGCGCACCGCGCGGCAGCGTGCGCATCCATGCCTGATAGTCGGGCAAGAAACGCTGATAGACATCCGCATTGAACAAAGCCCCCGGCACAATCAAAAGCTTGCGGATCTGCCACTTGAAAAGCTTCCAATGGCTTTTGTCCGCATAGGGCATAAAGACCGCGCGCAGAATATCCGTTTGGTGGCCACGCAGCACAACATGCCCCTCTTTGAGCCCCTCAATCGCGCCAGTGCGATATTCATCCGGCAGGTTCAACGGCGCGCCCGCAGCGGCCTGATATTCGCGCACCCAACGCAGCCGGTTCTGCCGCACTGTGCCCTTAAAATCGCGAAACGAATGCACTTCGCTTTCAAGCCCCAGCTCATCGCAAATCAGCTTGCCAACTTCCGCATCACGCCCGGTCGCATAATTGGTTTTATGCGAATAAATCTGATCAATTTTTTCTGCATGGTCCCCTGCCATCGCAATCATCAAGCGGCTGTCGCGCCCGCCAGTGATCGGCAGCGCGCATTCGAAAGCCTCGCTGATCGCGCCGATATTATGCTTGGTGGTGGCAATGATCTCGTCATAGGCCGCTACTTGGCCCTCCAAATCAGGGGTGGCGAATGTCTCATCGCGGGGCCAAAACCGGGTCTCGTGGAGATTGTCCATATCGAGATAGAAATTGGGGTTCATCCGGCGCACTTCGGCAAAGCGCGTATGGAAAAGCGAATATTTCCCGCCGCTGGATTCGACGACTTCATGATCAAACAGCGGGTCAAGCGTTCCGGGCGCATCAAGGCAGAGCAGGGGGCTGGCCGCCACGCGCCACGTTTGCGTTGAATAAACAACCCCGTTCATGCCAACCGGATCAGCATAGACGCGCTCTTCTTCACCTGCGACGATCAGCATCGTATAGCGCCCGGCAACGTCCAGCAGGTAGCGCTCAAAACGGTCGAAAAAATCCGCATCAGTAAGCTTGATCCCGGGCAGGCTCCAGCGCCCTTCAATCAAGCCGCGCGGATCAACCGCGATCCCAATGACAATGCCAAACACATTGCCATCCGCATCACAAAGCGTCGAGACATGCGCAGACGGCCCGGTATAGACATGGCATTTGCCAAGTTCCTGCTGCGTAAATTCGGGGATGTCTACCGCGCTGCGCGATATAACATACTGATACTTAAAAGCATTTTCGAAGGAAATCTGCTTTTCAAGGCAGGTGTCATGCGCTTGGGTCATTGGGCTGCTGCTCGGCTATTGTTTTGCAATCTATAGCAGAACAGCGCGCCTTTTGGAAACAAAGTAAAAGCTTCGTTAATTTTGAGCCGAAAGGCGCGCGCTCATGGCAGGCCGGGCAGCCATCGCGCCGCGCCGCCCCGCCCCGGATGATCCTCAGACCATCATTTCCTTGGTTGCCGCCAATGTCAGCTCGGGATGATCGCGCTCAATCCGGTCGATATCCCATTGCAGCCGTGTGAGGAAAACCACATCGCCATCGTGATCCGCGCTGATGTGCTGCATGTTTTTCGCCGCAAAAGCCTCGACCTTATCCTTGGGCCCGGTGACCCAGCGCGCGGAGGTAAATTGCGAGGGCTCAAAGCGCACAGGCAAGCCGTATTCAAGCTCGATCCGGCTCGCCAGAACCTCAAATTGCAACGCGCCAACAACACCAACAATAAAGCCAGAGCCGATCGAAGGCTTAAACACTTTGGCCGCGCCTTCTTCGGCAAATTGCATCAGCGCCTTTTCGAGGTGCTTGGCCTTCATCGGATCGCCCGCCCGCACGTTTTGCAGCAATTCGGGCGCAAAGCTCGGGATGCCGGTTACGCGAATATCTTCGCCCTCGGTCAATGTATCGCCAATGCGCAGCTGGCCGTGGTTGGGGATGCCGATGATATCGCCGGCCCAGCCCTCTTCGGCAAGCTCGCGATCCGACGCCAAAAACAGCACCGGATTGGAAATCGCCATCGGCTTTTTAGAGCGCACATGGGTAAGCTTCATGCCGCGTTTGAAATGTCCCGAGGCAAGGCGCACAAAGGCCACGCGGTCGCGGTGCTTTGGATCCATATTCGCCTGAACCTTAAACACAAACCCCATGACCGGCTTTTCATCCGGGTGAATGGGGCGCGGGCTGGCCTTTTGCGGCTGTGGCTCAGGGCCATATTCGGCCATCCCGCTCATCAGCTCTTTGACGCCAAAAGAATTGATCGCAGAGCCAAACCAGATCGGTGTCAGCGTGCCTTCCAAGAAGGCCGCGCGATCAAAAGCGGGCATCAATTCGCGCACCATTTCAAGCTCTTCGCGCAGCTGCGCCAGCTGATTTTCGGGAACATATTGCGCGAGTTTCGGATCATCGAGCCCATTGATGGAAATGCTCTCGGCGATTTTGTTGCGATCGGCGCGGTCCATCAGCTCAAGGCGATCATGGAGCAGATCGTAACAGCCGATAAATTCGCGGCCAACGCCAATGGGCCAGCTCGCAGGGGTAACATCAATCGCGAGGTTTTCTTGTATTTCGTCAATGATTTCAAATGTGTCGCGGCTTTCGCGATCCATTTTGTTACAAAAAGTCAGGATCGGCAGATCGCGCATCCGGCAGACTTCAAAGAGCTTTTGGGTTTGGCTCTCAACCCCTTTGGCGCCATCAATCACCATGATCGCAGCGTCAACTGCCGTGAGCGTGCGATAGGTATCTTCGGAAAAATCCGAGTGGCCGGGTGTATCGACAAGATTGAAGCGGTATTTGCCAAAATCAAACGACATGGCCGAGGCCGAAACCGAAATGCCGCGATCCTTTTCCATCTGCATAAAATCGGAACGGGTGCGCCGCGCCTCGCCCTTGGCGCGCACTTGGCCAGCCATCTGAATCGCGCCACCATAGAGAAGAAATTTCTCTGTCAGCGTGGTTTTGCCCGCATCCGGGTGCGAGATAATGGCAAACGTGCGCCGACGAGCAATCTCATCGGGGAGTTTGGAGGCATTTGGGGCGCGATCTAACATGTGCGCGATATATCCGCGCGCTCGCGCCGGGGCAAGCGGGGGAATGTGATTGTCAGGCGGACGGGGATCGCGGGGAGAGAAACAATTCGCGCCCACAGGGGCGATTGGCGCAAACTCTCTGTATTGTTCCAGGGTTACGCAAAGGTTAAATCTACCCCCGGGGAATTTTGGGACATAAGTGCGAGTTGGGTATGATTGCGAAAGAGTCGAGAATTGTGAAATTGGTTGCCTTGGGCGGGATCGCACTGGCTTTGGCGGGCTGTGTTGATGAAGGCCTGGACTATGAAACCAGCTATACGGATGTTGAAAAAGAATATTTGCAACGCAGCGCAGATATGGATGCGCAAATCGCGCGGGTTAATTTTCGCTCCAACGGCGCCACCCGCTATAATACCGCATGGAATGAAATGCCAAACTCCGGCAGCGCCACCTATCGCGGAATAGCCGCCGTGGTGATTGATCTCAATCCTGATGGGAATTTGGGCAACGGCGATATTTTGGCGGTGGGCGAAGGCGAACTCAGGGTCGCATTTGGGCCGAATTCAACCGTTGAGGGCAGCTATTCCGATTTTCTCGGCAACAATCGCAGCGCTGAAGGGGTCCGCTATACGGGCGTTCTGAATGTTTCCGGCGGCCATGTTAACAACACCCGTCCCAATGATTTTGTCGCGAATGCGGATGTTCGGCTGACCGCCGAAAATTCATCGCAAAGCTATGAAATTCACACCCAGATCAATGGGGATTTCGTTGGGACGCCGATCTATGGTGTGCGCGCGATTTCACAAAATGCAACCATCGCCATCATTGATGATCTCTATCTTCGCGAAGGGGGCATTTTGATCACCGGTGAAGAATAATTATCCGCTAACCTTTTGAATAAACGCGCTTAACAGCTGGAAGCGCGGCGCAGAAGATCGGCGGCTGTGGCGCTGTCCAATGTGGCTTCATTCAGCTCAAAGGCGCGTGGCGCGCGGCCCGTTTCATGGCCTTCGCCGGCCAATTGTTCGCGCAATTCACGCGGCAAAACCGATTTCACCCGCGTGTCAACAAACAGGCTCTCGGCGGCGATCCCTTCGGCATAGATGATCTCGTGGCTGTCAAACATCAGCTGAAAATAATCGACATAGCCGCCATCCGATTGAACAACCGTTTCGCCATTCACCAAGAGCCGCGCTTTGACCATCACTTCGGCGCGCCCGGCCCGAAGATGATCGCGGCGTTGATAGATGAACAGGCGGTGATTGGGCGAAAGCGTGAGATCGTTTTCATTGTTGAGAACGCCTTTGCGGATCACAATCGGCGCAAAAGCCCCCGTCGCGCGCACGGTCTGTTGCCCGATCCAGCGGATTTCGCGCGGGCCATTGTCGCGGGTCAAAACCTTATCGCCAAGCGCAAGCTCTTCAATAGGTTTTTGCATCCCATTGGCCAGGGTGATCAAGGTGCCCCGGGTAAAGGAGACGCAAGCCACCTCGGCAAAACGCGAGGCCGCAGCGCGCCGATCCACCTTAACCAGCGCATAATCCTTATCAATTTCAAACGGCGCCAAGGGGAGCAAATAAGAGGTCGCGATCAAATCGCCCTCGGTCTCAACCAAGATGATCGCCTCAACCGTTACCCCATCCGGGCACATAAAAGTCGCGCAGCAATCAAGGTAAAGCTTGGCGCCAACCTCTCCGGCCTCGGTGCCTTGTGCGATGGTGAAATGGTTGCGATCCGCCTCAACCGAAACAGCCAAGCGGATCCGCTGGGCCGATGCGCGCAGCCCATAAACATCATCAAGCGCCATTTCCGTTGCATCGGTGATCGGATCGCCCAGATTGGCCCCATTGGTCACACGAAAATCATCGGCGCAGTAGACCGGCAGGCTTTGGGATGTGGGCGCATTTGCAGGGGTCTTCTCACTCATGGCGATCTGCTCCGAAGGGGGAATTCCCTGTGCTAAGGCTCATTGTACAAGCATTTGCGTAAGATTTACGCAGGCCCAACGCTGGCGTCGAAT
This sequence comes from Paracoccaceae bacterium, assembly GCA_050633265.1. Classification (GTDB taxonomy): domain Bacteria; phylum Pseudomonadota; class Alphaproteobacteria; order Rhodobacterales; family Rhodobacteraceae; genus JBLHZY01. The sequence goes on from JBOEGE010000002.1 coordinate 262,726, forward strand.
GCGTTAATTTATTGCTGCGCGCGTTCATGTGCAAGCCAAACCCTTTATTTCTATCGCTTTGCGTTCATCACAGTTGCCCTAAGGGCAAGAGAAATTAACCGTCCCCCTTGTTCTAACTGGAAACAATGGCAGCAATAAGACATGCTTTGTTCAATCTTGTGCAAATTTGATCAGAATGCGCACAGCAAACAAGCCTCTGGCCACAAGGTTTAACAGGCGAGTCACGACAAAGGAACGCGCGATGGATTTGGGGATTTCGGGCAAATACGCTCTTGTATGTGCATCGAGTAAAGGGCTCGGTTTGGGCTGTGCAGAGGCTTTGGCAGAAGCGGGGGTTCATCTGGTGATGAATGCGCGCGGCGCCAAGGTTTTGGAGGCAGAAGCGGCCAGCATTCGCGCAGCGCATGGTGTTGAAGTGATCACCGTTGCGGCGGATATTGCCTCTGAGGAGGGGCGCGCCAAAGTGCTTGAAGCCGCCGGTGAGATCGACATTCTCGTTACAAACGCAGGCGGGCCGCCCCCCGGCCTCTGGTCCGATTGGGATCGCGCGGATTTCATCAAAGCGCTGGATGCCAATATGCTCGCCCCAATCGCGCTGATGAAGGCGCTTTTGCCCGGTATGATGGCGCGCGGCTGGGGCAGGGTGGTTAATATCACCTCGCAATCGGTCAAAGCCCCGATTGCACAGCTCGGCTTGTCGAATGCTGCGCGCACCGGGCTAACCGGATATGTTGCTGGGACCGCGCGCCAAGTCGCCCCAAGCGGGGTCACGATTAACAATCTGCTGCCCGGAATTCACGCCACAGATCGCGCCAAAGCCCTTGATGGAGGCGTGGCCGGCGCGCTGAAAATCACGCCAGAAGAGGCCCGCAGCCAACGCGAAGCCACAATCCCTGCGCGCCGCTATGGCACCCGCGAAGAATTCGGCGCGGCCTGCGCTTTTCTGTGCTCTCAGCATGCAGGTTTCATTGTTGGGCAGAACATCCTGCTTGATGGCGGGGCGACCAACGCAACGATGTAACGCGCGATTTGCGCGCTTGTTGGCGTATATCGCAAAGCCTGCTCTTGGCCTGCGCGCCCGATCCTTGCGCGCGCACACACCGATGGCAAAGGGCCAGCCAGACAGGCCTGCGCGGATCAGGCGCGATCCAAGCGGCGGCAGTTCTTGTTGCTAAAATCACGCCTGCCTGCTAGGTCGCGGATAACTTGATCAAAACTCTCGGATACCGCAGGCTTGAATATCTCCGCGCCAAAACCCGCAAGCAATCTTGCCCGCCCAGGCCCAAGGCTTGAGCTGCGCAATATCTCGCGCAGCTTTGGCGCGCGCCGGGTTGTTGATGATGTTTCGCTGCGGGTGATGCCGGGGCAGGTGACCTG
>JBOEGE010000003.1:0-4518 GCA_050633265.1 Paracoccaceae bacterium
AAATATCTACCGTGGACCTTTGGTCAACATCTTGGCGCGACGGTAGCAAGGGCATTGAGCGTGAAGACCTCAAATATCGGAACGCTCAATGCCCTTGCGGATTCAGTGAAGCAGCCGTTCATTCAAAGCGCGGCGAAATCTAAGTTTGAGCCCATATTTCCAGATGCTGCGCCTGGCATGAACGTCCGCTTCCAGTGACATGGACGAGGCCCTTTCTATGTGAGGGGTGTCATTTTCCTTCAGTTGCCCGCATGGCAGACATGATCCCACTCACGGCGATTATTGCAGCGCCAATGTAGGTGATCAGGTCGGGAATCTCGTTCCAGAACAACCACCCGAAGAGCGTTGCCCAGAGAAGAGCAGTGTAGTCGAGCGGCGCGATCACCGTTGCTGGTGCCATTCGGAAGGCTTGTGTCATCAAGACCATTCCAGCGGTCCCAAATGCAGCGACACCTGCGAATAGCCAGAGGTCCTGAAATTGAAGCGGCACCCAAAAAAACGGCACCGCCATGGCGCTGACCAAAGCACTGGAAGCCGTCAGGTAGAGCATGAGGGTCCAAAAACTCTCGGTCTCATCAACCCAACGTGCTGACAACATCAGGAAAGCAGCCATCAAGGCGGCGAGAAGAGCTAAAAGGGCTAGCGGATCGAATTCCGCAAAACCCGGACGCACAATGATCAACGCACCAAGCAGTCCGGAGATCACTACGGCCCACGTTTTGAAGCCCGTTCTCTCCCTGAGAAATACGGCGGAAACAGCAACAATGAGCAAAGGCGACGCGAGCAACAGGGCGGTCGATTTGGCCAATCCGACATGTTTGATGCTGGTGAAGAAAAGAAAGGTTGCCAGTATCCAGAATACCCCGCGCACGAGGTGCACGCCCGGTCTACTGGACCGCAAAGCGCTCCGTCCCTGCATGCCAAGGGCCAGCATGAAAGCTACCGGAAGAGCAAGAACATTGCGCATGAACAGAATCTGCATTGGGGAGTACCGGTCCGCTAGAACCTTTGCGATAGCGTCGTTGATACCAAAGCACGCCACGCCCAGACACATGATCACAACTCCAGGCAACACCATTGAGCGAGGATGGCCACTGATCTCAGTCACTGCCAAGCTCCGTGATCTCTGTCCTTTCGATGCAGGAATCTCGTTCCGCCCGAACAGCCTGAGCTTCAGGTCCCCGTTTGTAGGCTTCAAATGCAGCTTGGCTTGGAAACGCCAAGACATGTCTCTCAGTAGGGCCAACCTCTGGACGGTATTGCTCAATCAGGACACCGCCATAGTTGGCCATGTTGCCCAGAGCCTTGCATTCAAATGTTGCGAAAGCTCTCGCCATTCCTGGTTTGACCCAAAGATCCACCTGCAGTTTGTACTGGGACGGGAGGAGATGGTCCTCTTGGCTCCCGGAGGCCTGGTCAACTAACCCGTCATCGCGAAAATGGAGCGTCTCTGCGGCAAGCTGTCCTTTATGATTACGGAACACGAGGACGACCATCTTGTGGCCGCCGAATACATGCTGAACCTCGAACTTGAGGTCCGACTGGGCGTCCAAGGCGGCCCGCCAGTAGGTTCGAAGGTTCTCTTTGCCCTGGGTTTCTCCGACGCCGACATAGATGAGGGCCTTTCTGGACCGAAAGACAACGTCGTCTGAATAGTGGGACAGAATGCGATCCAAATCATGGGAGTTCCATGCAGCTTCCCACTCCCTCGCAAAGTCCTGATAGTCCGGAATCATAGGTCACCTCTGCTTACCTATTGCCCTTATTAGACCACTGGTCTAATAGTTGCAAGGAGCGATTTAATGATGGGCAAACAGTATGACCGAGCAATCTGAACGGCTTTGGGCACTTTCGGAGGAGAAGAGAGCTCGATTACTCAACCCCGCCGAAGCCGAGTTCATCAAGCATGGCTACGCTGAGGCATCGCTCAATCGAATTCTTGCCAATGCCAAGATGAGTAAGGGCCAAGCTTACTATTACATCACCGGAAAGCCGGACCTGTATCTGGCCATATGCACGCGTGACTTTTCTCCCTTTCTGGATTTTGCAAGGAAACAAACCAAAAGACTGCGCCATACCAGCGACTACTGGATTGGCGTGGAAGATCTGGCTGGAGACCTCGTTCAATGGCTTAACGCAAATGAGAAAGTGGCAGCCCTGGCGCTGACTGTTTATGGCAGTGCCTCTGCCATGGAGTGCCTGGGACCGCTTACAGCTCAGCTTGATACGATCCTAGAAGAAATAATTCTCATTGGTCAGGACGCCGGAGAGGTTCGTACAGATCTCCCAGATGGGCTGGTCCGCGACATGCTCAAGGCCTTGGCGAGGGGCGTGGACCGATGGTTTGCGCTCAATGCCTCCTCCCTCTCCCCCTCAGAGATGGCTTACGCCTCCAAGGGTTCTTTTCAGATGATCCGGAACCTGGTCCGCCCAATGTCGGAAGGAAAACTGAATGCTTGATGAATTTGCCCCCAACCTTTGGGTTGTGGAGGGTCAGTGCGTGAACTTCCACGGGTTCGCTTATCCGACCCGAAGCGTTGTGGTTCGCCTGGGGAACGGCGACATCTGGGTTTGGTCTCCGATCAAGATTTCGGAAGAGTTGGCGCAGGCGGTCGAGGCCCTCGGACCGGTTCGACATCTCGTCAGTCCCAACAAGATTCATCATCTTTACCTATCGGAATGGCAGCAGCGGTTTCCGGGCGCACTTCTCTGGGGGCCAGCTTCGACCATCAAGAAACGTGATGATCTTGACTTTCAGAAGCCATTGAACGCTGAAGCTCCGCGCCCCTGGAGCAAAGAATTCGAACAGTTCCATGTGCAGGGATCAATGGCCATGGATGAAGTTCTGTTCCTCCACAAACCCTCAAAAACACTGATAGTTGCGGATTTCTCGGAGAACTTCGAACACGATTTTCTCAAGAAGAACTGGAAAGGTTGGCAGCATTGTCTCGCACGCCTGTGGGGCATAACAGAGGGCAAAGGCTATGCTCCCCTGGATTGGCGCATGTCCTTCTTCCAGCGCACCAAACTCAGGCAAATGCGCAATCAACTTCTTAGCCGCGACATAGAAAAAGTCATCATGGCCCATGGTTTGTTGCAGAGGACAAACGGGAACGCCTACCTAGAGCAAAGCTTGCGCTGGATTTAGTCAATGCACGTGCTGCCTTTGCAGCGCACACTTCTTGATTCATAGCGGCCATTGGAGCAGCGGCAGCGAAAGTCGGCAAAGTCCGCACCTTTCCAGTTCGTAACCACTGCGGCGAAGGTCTGCAATCGTCAATTAGGCATAGGCCGTCGCGCCGGTTCGCCTGTCTTCAGAACGGCGTTCATGATGACGATGAGCTTGCGCATGATTGCTGTGATTGCCACCTTGGCGGGCTTGCCACGCGCTCGCAATCGACCTGCGAACGACTTCATCATTGGATCGTATCGCAGCGTTGAAAGAGCTGCCATATAGAGGCTAGCCCTGACCTCCCGCCTGCCCCCGGAAATGCGCCGATGCCCTTTCAATGTTCCGGAGTCTTGGGCGTGCGGCGCGAGACCAACAATGGCCGCCGCCTCGCCTTTGGTCAGCGAACCAAGTTCTGGGACATAAGCCAAGCAAGCCGCAGCGGTCTTCGGACCAACACCTATAACGGATGTCAGCAAGTCCGACCTCCGCCGAAATTCTGGCGTCGATGCGACGAGCCTTTCGATCATGCGATCCAACTCACCCATCTCCTTGGTCATGGAGCGCACATGGCGCTTCAAAGAGCGCTCAACAGCCTTAATCTGAGGATGTTCCAGTCGGTTTTGTTCCTTGCGGATCATTTGGGCCAGGTCATCGCGCCGACGCCGCAATCCACGCAGTTCGACCGTTTCTTTACTGGGTGGCTGCCACAATCGAAGGCCTTCCGATTTTGCCGCGAACAATGCAAGCATCCGTGCATCCACCGCATCCGTCTTTGCCGACAGACCCAGATATTTTGCGAAATTGCGCGTGCGCGTACCATGCGCTCGATGTGCGGGCAAATCCAGCTCGACACAGCATTCAAGAACCGACCGCTCATATCCACCGGACGCCTCGCAGACGATGAAAGGCAACCGGTCTTTGCTTGCGGCTTTAAGCAATCGCTTAATCGCCGAAACCGTATTTGGGATCGTTACCTGACGATCATCTGGCAAGCTGTGAACCGTTAGACTGGCCTTTGAGACTTCAAATGCAATGATGTTGGTGCGATCTACCTCGCTGATTGTAATGGTCATATCTCTGTTGTTATCCTTGATTATGCTCGGCCGCGAAGGCCCTTCTACCGTTCGGATGGCCGGACAGGTGTGACGGGTGGCAAGATATTTTGCGACCGCAGATCGGGTCATTCCTCGGGGAGGCCCGCCCGCCACCAGTTCCCGGATGGCCATCCGAGAAACCGACCGCCTTTATCTTCTCAGAAGAGAAAATAGAGGCAATACGCTACGCATAATCCTCGGGTGCGCGCCCATCGGGCGCGGTTTCGTGGGCTGATGCCCCTCTCTTGGTCG